>NZ_BBWZ01000010.1 GCF_001015055.1 Aneurinibacillus tyrosinisolvens
AAAAGGCAAACAATCGTACCTTTCATCACTTTGGACTCTCACCCGAGAGGAAGTTCTGCTAAAAGCAGGCACATCCAGTGCCTAACGCAGAACCTCGCGCGTCGTGCGCTTCGGAGTCCAGTATGGCTCACCATATGTTTATCCCATGTGCGGGTGTGGCGGAATTGGCAGACGCACTAGACTTAGGATCTAGCGCTTCGGCGTGGGGGTTCAAGTCCCTCCACCCGCACCATAAATTGTCATTCTAACTACCTCGAATTACTTCCTGCTAGAATGACATCAGTAGTACCCGTTGAGGGTGCACCATATTTTCTTAACAAAACACAAAAGATGCGGACATAGCTCAGTTGGTAGAGCACGACCTTGCCAAGGTCGGGGTCGCGAGTTCGAGTCTCGTTGTCCGCTCCATTTATTTAACCAAAAAATAAATAAGATGTGCCCGTAGCTCAATCGGATAGAGTGTCTGACTACGAATCAGAAGGTTGGGAGTTCGAGTCTCTCCGGGCACGCCATAATGTGCCGATGTGGCGGAATTGGCAGACGCGCACGACTCAAAATCGTGTTCCTTCTGGAGTGTCGGTTCGACCCCGACCATCGGTACCATACATAAAGAAAACTTGGCTAGCGGCCAAGCCGCAGGCGCTGGTGATCGCCTTAGTTGCCCTTATCTACTAAAAAATAAGCACTTTTTCCTGACAAAGGATAAGTGCTTTTTGCCTTATAATAAAACGGTTTTTTTCTAAATTAAAACATATTCTTCATCATAGATTGGACCATAGGATTCTGCAGAAGCTTTGTAATTTGAGCCATATCAATTCCGCCCAGCATATCTGAAAGCCCTCCAGCTCCATTCTTGCTTCCGCTGTTTCCTCCTCCATTTTTCTTAAGAAGAGACTGAACAGCAGGGTTTTTCAGCAATTCCCCGATAGAAGGCAGGTCACTGCTTTTGGGCTTATTTTCGCTTTGCTTTTTACCGAACGGCAATATACTTGATTGCGTCTTGTTCTCGCTTTCCCCATTACGCCCTCCACCAAACAAAGAAATCCGCCGACGATTGCCTCTTCTGCTATTTCGTTCATTCAATTGTTGTTTTATTTCACGCAGCTCGCTCAGAATTTCTTCAAGTCTATACATGCTTGTTTTCGTTTGAGATACCTGATCCTGTACCCCGTGAAGCGAATGTTCAATTCGAATAAGCCTCTCGTTTGTTGAATCGCTTTTTCCTGCCTTTCGTTTCTTTTTATTTCGTGACATTAAGGGAACACCTCCTTTAGTCGTACTAAGTCATATATCATTGTATGACGGATAGGAAAGAGAAGGGATAGGGTATGTACCTAGATTAGACAAATACCGCTTTTACAATTGTTCAAAGCGTATTTTATCCTATATACTTGAAATAACCGGCTTGTTTGCAAGTTTCAATCCTGCAGCTAAGAAAGGGGTCACATGAAAAAAAATCAGAGCAATATTATAAGAGAAGAAGAAGCCGGGATGCGCGATATTTTCTTGCGCCGGCCATTTATCTTTAAATTCGTGGAAACGCTGCTCTATGTTTTCATCGTACTTGGTGTTCTTACATGGATACCAGGCAACCGGGTTGCAGCCATCCTTGTTGCGACTGTAGCGGCGATCATCATTGTCGGCTTTGCTCCGGCGATTTATAAAGCAATTTTGCATCCGCTCTATCAGATTACAAGAACGGACCTGATTATCCATATGTTTAATAAACAAACGAAGCTGCCCCTTCACGAGCTTCAGAGAGATAGTATATGGAAGCCGGTATACCGGGCAAACGGTAAGAAATACACGGTTATGGCATCACGCGAGTTTCTTGCCGATTTAGACAGGCAAATTGAACGAAGACAGAAAAGAGGGAAAGTATGAAGCAGCAGGATGAATTCTATCGGGATGCGTGGGCTGAAATCAATCTCGATGCAATAGGGGACAACGTTCGGACATTTCGGCATCATCTTCCTGAGGACGTAAAAATAATGGCGGTTGTCAAAGCGGACGGTTATGGGCATGGCGCCTATGCGGTTGCGGAAAAAGCGCTTCAGGAGGGAGCCGATTATTTAGGGGTAGCACTTCTTGATGAAGCGCTGGAACTTCGGGAGAAAGGAATTTCCTCACCTATTCTCGTCCTTAGCTCATTCCCTTCCCGCGGAATTGAGCTTGCTCTTAACAATGATATTACGATGACCGTATACCAGCATGAAATGCTGGATAACCTCATAAAAGCGGCAAAAGCTTCACAAAAGACTGCCCGTATTCACATTAAACTCGATACGGGAATGGGGCGCATCGGCATTCGTACGCTTGAAGAGCTGGACTCTTTTATCCAACTCGCTTTGACAAGCCCATGGGTTAGAATTGAAGGTATTTTCACCCATTTTGCGACGGCCGATGAAGAAGAAACGGGATATCTTGAAGAGCAAAGACAAGGTTTTAAGCAATTTATTGAACATCTAGAGGAACAGAATATTAAAATCCCTTTGGTACATTGCAATAACAGTGCGGGGGCTATGTTCTATCCGGGCGAAAGCATGCATATGATTCGTCTGGGGATTGCTTTATACGGACAGTACCCTTCCCCGTATGCAAGAACTACAGGGATTAGGCTCCAGCCCGCTTTTCAATGGAAGGCAAGGATAAGTCATATTAAATGGGTGGGGTCCAACTCGAAGATTAGTTATGGGGCAACCTTTGCTACGAAAGCCGAATCGGTTATTGCAACGATTCCGATTGGCTATGCGGATGGCTACAACCGCCTGTTGTCGAATCGCGGATTCGTACTTGTAAAGGGGAAGCGCGCGCCGATCGTTGGCCGGGTTTGCATGGATCAGTTTATGGTTGATGTTACTCACATTGAAGACGTATGTGCGGGGGATGAGGTCGTGTTAATCGGCCGCCAGGGCAGCGAAGAAATCTCGGTTGATGAAATGGCCGGCTGGCTTTCCACAATCAACTACGAAGTAACCTGCATGGTGAGCGAGCGAATTCCACGTATTTACTATGAAAAAGGGGAGAAAGTCTCCGTCGCCGACCGCTTTGCGGCACATACATGTAAAGATTAGCCATCAACTTTAATCCCTTCCCTTGTTGTTACCTGCTTCGAATCATGTTACAATCAGTAAGAATGAAAATCTCTTCTAAAATTAGAGAAGAGAGGCAGGAATTTGCCATTATTACTCGAATAATAAAAGAGCGAGTCGAATTCTCCCGCGCGTTAGACAAATGCAAAGTATATTTTTGTATAGGTTACGACATAATGGTAATAAACTGGCGCGGTAGTTCGAGCTGAACATGGAAAAGGTTGTACAGCGTTGTTGTTGGAGGTGCGATGGTCTTGTCTAAAATGGATACCAAACGTATCATGATCAGTTTGCCGGATCATCTATTACAGGAAGTGGATGGATTAGTGGAAAAGGAAAAATCAAACCGAAGCGAATTTATCAGGCAGGCGATGAGATTGTATTTGAAGGAGCGCAAAAAGCGCCACATCCGTGAGACAATGCAGCGCGGCTACATGGAAATGGCGAATATTAATTTGCATATTGCTTCGGAAGCATTTCAGGCGGAAGAAGAAGCAGATTTAACATTGGGACGTTTAGTTAGCGGGGTGTAATGTGTGATCGTGAAGCGTGGCGACGTATACTTTGCGGACCTATCTCCTGTTGTAGGCTCGGAACAGGGCGGTGTACGCCCAGTTTTGGTTATTCAAAATGATATAGGGAACCGTTTTAGTCCGACAGTCATCGTCGCAGCCATTACGGCACAGATACAGAAGGCCAAGTTGCCTACTCATGTGGAGATTGATGCGAAAGCCTATGCATTTGACCGGGACTCCGTTATTCTTCTGGAACAAATCAGGACGATAGATAAACAGAGACTGACCGATAAGATTACTCATCTTGATGAAGAGATGATGGAACGGGTAAATGACGCTCTCCAGATTAGTTTAGGACTTATTGATTTTTAATTGTAATTATCAAGCTATTTTCATAAACAAGTTCACAAGCTGCTGTGAAAAACGGTAGCTTTTTTTCTTGCCTTTTTCCGGGGGGTAGCGAGCCAGCATGGAAGGGAGACAGACGTATGGATACGAAACAAATGATTTCGCTTATTGCAGCTGAATTGAATATCAGTTTGAAACAAACCGAGCAAACAATACACTTGCTTGATGAGGGAAGTACGGTTCCCTTTATTGCCCGCTATCGTAAAGAAGCAACGGGCATGCTTGATGAGAACCAGATCCGGGAAATTCAGGAACGGATGCAATATCTCCGCCAGCTTGAGGAGAGAAAAGAAGAAGTCATCCGCAGCATCGCCGGACAGGAGAAGCTGACTGACGAATTAGAGTCAGCGATCCGGAACGCAACGAAGCTCCAGCAGGTGGAGGATTTATACCGCCCCTTTAAGCAAAAGCGCCGGACAAGAGCAACGGTCGCCAAAGAAAAGGGCTTAGAGCCGCTTGCCCAGTTTATCCTTACCGTCAGAAAAGGCAGCGCTCTGGCAGAGGCACAGAAATATATCAATGAGGAGAATGGGGTAGCCTCCGCCGAAGAAGCGATCCAGGGTGCCTCCGATATTATTGCGGAGCAGGTTGCGGACGATCCGCAGGTTCGAACATGGATTCGGGAACATACGTTAAAACGCGGCAAGCTCGTTACAGTGAAGAAGGAAGAAGAGCCGTCCGAGAAAAAAGTCTACGAGATGTACTACGAATATAGCGAGCCTGTACAGCGTGTGGCGCCGCACCGGACGCTGGCAGTGAACCGGGCGGAAAGAGAAGGCATTCTTAAAGTGAAAATTGAGGTCGATCCGGAACCTATCCTTCCATTTTTAGAGCGAAAATGGATTCAAAGGGAGAGCACAGCCGTTGACATACTGAAAGCGGCGCTTGAAGACAGCTATAAGCGGCTCATCGCTCCGGCAGTAGACCGGGAAGTGCGCAGCCTCCTTACCGAGAAAGCAGAAGAACAGGCGATCCATATCTTTTCCGAGAATTTACGCCAGCTCCTCCTACAGTCTCCCTTTCGAAATCATATCGTTCTTGCTGTTGACCCGGCCTACCGTACAGGGTGCAAGCTGGCCGTCGTTGATGAAACCGGAAAATTGCTTGAAGTTGCGGTTGTCTATCCGACACCGCCGCAAAATAAAGTAAAAGAAGCAAAAGAAAAGGTCAGAAGCCTAATTGAGAACTATAGCGTTACCATTGTTGCGATTGGAAATGGGACAGCGTCAAGGGAATCGGAACAGTTCATCGCCGAACTGCTGAAAGGGATGGATCGTGACATCTCCTATATGATTGTGAACGAAGCGGGCGCCAGCGTATATTCAGCATCGAAGCTGGCCGGGGAGGAGTTCCCTGAGCTCGATGTCGCAGAGCGAAGCGCGGTGTCCATTGCACGCCGCCTGCAGGATCCGCTGGCTGAGCTTGTCAAAATCGATCCGAAGTCTATCGGAGTAGGGCAGTATCAGCATGACGTATCCCAGGGAAAACTATCGGACAGCCTGCAGTTCGTGGTGGAGTCTGCGGTTAACTACGTGGGGGTCGATGTAAACACCGCTTCTCCCTCTCTTCTGCAATACGTGTCGGGTGTATCGAAGCAGGTCGCAAAAAATATCGTGGCACGCAGGGAAGAACTGGGAAAGTATACAGTAAGAAAGCAGCTAAAAGACATTCCGCGCCTTGGCGTAAAAACGTACGAGCAGTGTATTGGATTTTTGCGCATTGCTGAAGGGGAGAACCCGCTAGACAATACGCCGATCCATCCCGAGTCCTATAGAGGGGTAGCAGCCCTGCTTGACCGTCTCGCCATCCAGCCGGATGCAATTACGAGCGAGGAGGCAAAAGAGAAGCTGAAACAGGTCGATATCGAGGAGATGGCTGCACAATTAGGCATGGGTATGCCGACTTTACAGGACATCGTGTCTAGCCTGCTGAGACCGGGCCGGGACCCGCGGGATGAAATTAGCAAACCGCTGCTGAAGAAGGATGTACTTGATATTAAAGATTTAGCGCAGGGGATGGAATTGCAGGGAACCGTGCGCAATGTGGTCGATTTCGGGGCTTTTGTAGATATTGGATTAAAAAATGACGGACTGGTCCATATTTCCCAGATGCGCCGCCAATTTGTAAGGCATCCGCTTGATGTCGTTTCTGTAGGGGATATTGTAACCGTATGGGTAAAGGAAATCGATGTAAACAAGGGCAGGGTTGGTTTGACCATGCTGGGTGCTGATGCAGTGCGGTAAAAAAGAGAAACATGAAAAGGGGGATCGAATGCGGTTATATTCGATCACCCTGTTTTTCCCGGTATGAGAACCAGCAATCATTCAGCAGCAGAATCTGCCGCCTGTTTTTTGTATGAAACGCTCTCATTAGTTGGCGTCTGAGCCAGTGGGGCAACGTGATTCCCTCCTGTCACATACGTTTTAGCTGCTTCACTTTACTATATGTGACAGAAAGGGCAATGTTACTCGTATTCTCCTTCTTCTTTTAAGTACTCCAGTTGTGCGTGGAGGGCACGGATTTCGGTCAGAAGGGAGATAAGCGGATAGTTTTCCTCATTCAAAGAGGCAAACTGCTTCTCCAGTGTGTCCAGGTAATCGATTCCTTCGACAATAGAAGAGTGAGGATCGAGCAGTTCGAGCTCTGAACATTCACCGATAACTGCCGGAAGCGCAGGGCGTTCAGCCGCAGTAAGCTTATCGATTTCTTTATGTAAGCGGTGGAGCAGAGCGACGAGCTGGTACATATAGCTTTCCGGCATGGCGACAAACTCCAGCCGGTTCTCAGCGGTTAAAATACAATAGCGCATAGCATAGGTTCCTCCTTGTCCGTATGTACGTTCACAGTGTAACGCATGTTTGTTTGTTATTTCAATGTCTATTTCAAAGAAAATGGGATAGGGAGATGGAGAGAATGACAGATACAGAGCTGCAAAAGCGGGTAGAGGAAATTTCCTCCGCTTTTTTCAACAGGCCCTTCCTGCACAAAGCTTATTTTAACGTTCGCCTGCGCACAACAGGCGGACGCTATGTCCTGCGGACACATAATATTGAACTGAATCCAAAACATTACGAGATGTTTGGGATGGAAGAGCTTGATGGAATCATCAAACATGAGCTTTGTCACTATCACCTTCACATTACAGGAAGAGGGTACAAGCACCGGGATGCGGATTTTAAAGTGCTTCTGGGTAAAGTGGGAGGCTCACGCTACTGCCAGTCGGTAAAGCCTGTGGTAAAGAAACAAAACCAGTACGCGCTCGTATGCCATTCCTGTGATATGAGATATTTGCGGAAAAGGCGCATGGATACAAAAAAGTACGTTTGCGGCAGATGCAGGGGAAAGCTTGTACTTTATCAACTGGAGGAAGAAAATGAGTGAGAAACGGCGTGATGAATTCGCCTTAATTTCATATCTTACAGCAGGGCGCAGCATTCCGGAAGCGGTACAATCCCGCATTGTCGTCGGTAATGGCGATGATGCCGCGGTTGTAACGGGAAAGAGCGGATATGACTGGGTCGCCTGCTGTGACACCATGGTAGAAGAAGTTCATTTTAAGCGGAAGACGATGCAGCCGCATGAAATCGGGCACAAAGCGCTTGCCTCCAACGTGAGTGATATTGCGGCCATGGGAGGTATTCCTCTATTCTATCTTATTTCTCTTGGGGTCTCACCGGAATGGTGCGAGGAAGAGCTTGCTGGCATTTACCAGGGAATGGAACGGCTTGCTTCCCGGTATGGAATGGCGCTCATTGGCGGGGATACGGTTGCCGTGCCAGGCCCACTAACCATAACTGTAACCGTCCTGGGAGAAGTTGAACGGAACAAGCCGCTTCTGCGCTCTGCGGCAAAGCCGGGGGATCTTGTCTTTCTAACCGGAACGGTAGGGGATTCAGGGGCAGGGCTCGACTTGCTGTTGCAGGGAAAGCAAAGCATAAAGGACGAAGCGAAAATAGAGGAACAGTGGCTGCCTCTCATTGAGAGGCACTGCCTGCCCGAGCCCCAGGTAGCCGCCGGCAGAATCCTCTCGCAAAGCGGGCACCGGATTGCACTGGACGATATTAGCGACGGGGTGGCGAGTGAAGCCTGGGAAATTGCCCAGGCAAGTGGTGTGTCCCTTGTCCTTGATGAGCAAAGCGTTCCGCTTAGTGAGGAAATGAAAAGATACGCCGGCCATACGGGCAGGGAACCGTGGCCCTGGGTATGGTATGGCGGCGAGGATTATCAGCTTATTGGCTGTGCCCCTCCGGAAGCACAGGAAGAGCTGGCAGAACAGTTTAAGAGAGCGGGCCTGCCGCTGTACTGGGTTGGCCAGGCAGTGGAAGGAGAGGCCGCGGTGTTCTTAAGACAGCCAAACGGCGATAAAATACCGCTTCACAAAAAAGGGTATAATCATTTTAATGAATTGTAAGTAAACAAGGACGTGATGGGATGGAAGAAACAACAGCATACCGCTTTCATACGCATTCCGTAGAAGAAACATGGGGTCTTGCCGAGGCGGTAGGAAGGCTTGTCAGGCCGGGTGATGTTCTTACGATGTCTGGTGATCTCGGAGCAGGCAAGACAACGTTTACGCAGGGGCTGGCCCGGGGAATCGGAGTAGAAGGTGTCGTCAATAGCCCTACTTTTACAATTATAAAAGAGTATAAAGGACAGATGCCGCTTTACCATATGGACGTGTACCGGATGGAAGAATCAGGAGAGGATCTTGGATTTGATGAGTATTTCTACGGTGACGGAGTAACAGTAGTGGAGTGGCCGGAAATGATTGACGAACAGCTGCCGCCAGAGAGGTGTGACATCGTAATTACACGCGGTGATAACGATAGCCGAATGTTTCTGTTTACCCCCCGGGGCAGCCGCTATAAATTATTGTGCGAGGAGATAAAAAATGAAAATCCTGGCAATTGATACATCTACCCTTGTCCTGGCTGTTTCCGTTTGTACAGAAGATAAGGTGCTGGGTGAATTTACGACAAATTTGAAGAAAAACCATAGTATTGGCCTCATGCCGATGGTGAGCCGGCTCCTTGAAGAAGTAGAGGTTGATCCTTCGGAGCTTTCGGCCGTTGCCGTCGCCCGCGGGCCAGGCTCCTATACGGGAGTGAGGATCGGAGTTGCCACGGCGAAAAGCCTGGCATGGTCACTGGGTATTCCTCTTGTTGGAATTTCAAGTCTTGAAGTGCTCGCATGGAATGGAGCGTTCTTTCCAGGTCTCATTGTTCCACTGTTTGACGCGCGGCGCGGGCGGGTATACACAGGGACATACAGATGGGGAAGAGGGGGAATTGAGCTTGCCGGTGAGGAAAGAATCATTCTCCTCAAAGAGGCCGTTGAAACCTGGAAGCAGGGGGAAGACCAAGAACCGATTTTATTTCTTGGAGACGATGTATCCCTTCACAGGGAAATGATTGTAGACATTCTCGGAGAAAGAGCTGTGTTTCTCCCGGTTTCTTATCAGCTTCCGCACGCTGCGCACCTGGCTGCTGCCGGAAAGAAAGCCCTCGATAATGGGCGCACGGAGAACGTTGAAACATTTACTCCTATTTATCTTCAACTGGCGGAAGCGGAGGCCAAGTGGCTGGCCAGCCGCCAGCAGTAGGAGGAAATTCAATGGAAGAAGAACGGTTTACAATACGCAGGATGGAAATGAAGGACCTTGATGATATTGGCGAGGTGGAGAAGCTCTCCTTCTCAATACCGTGGTCACGCGAATCTTTTATTAGCGAATTGAAAACAAACCTGTTCGCCCGGTATCTCGTCATAGAGCATGATAAGAAGGTGATCGGGTACGGCGGGATGTGGATCGTGCTGGATGAAGCGCACATTACAAACATCGCTGTCCATCCGGAGTTTCGCGGCCAGCGTCTTGGCGAGAAATTAATGAGAGAATTAATGGGCACGGCCTGGAGTTCGGGTGCGGCAAGCATGACGCTTGAGGTGCGGAAAAGCAACGAAATTGCAAAAAATTTATACCGTAAGTTCGGCTTTGTAGAGGAAGGAATCCGCCGGGGGTATTATACGGATAATGGAGAAGACGCCATTATTATGTGGGCGGCACTGGCGGACGGAAAATATGAAGCTAAATAAAAATATTTTTCTATAAAGTTGTAGGAGACACGACATGACGATAAACAATTGGAGTCAAAAAGCCCGCAAGCGCTGGGAAGAGGACAGGGCATCGGGCGGGCCTGTTCGCATTCTCGGAATTGAAACGAGCTGCGATGAAACCTCGGCCGCCGTAATCGAAGATGGCCGCATCATTCGCTCGAACGCCATTTCGTCGCAGATTGAGAGCCATAAACGTTTCGGCGGTGTTGTGCCGGAAGTTGCTTCCCGCCATCATGTTGAAAACATTACCATCATTATTGAAGAAGCATTAAAAAAAGCGGAATGTACGCTCGATGATATGAATGCCATTGCGGTAACGTATGGACCCGGTCTTGTGGGAGCGCTGCTAGTGGGCGTGGCAGCGGCAAAGGCAATCGCTTTTGCAAGCGGAATTCCGCTCATTGGCGTCCACCATATTGCCGGCCATATTTACGCAAATCGGTTTGTAAAAGAAATGGAATTTCCTCTTCTGGCCCTTGTCGTATCAGGCGGCCATACGGAGCTTGTCTATATGAAAGGGCATGGAGAGTTTGAGGTTATCGGGCAAACGAGGGATGACGCGGTGGGAGAAGCTTATGATAAAGTGGCCCGCTCGTTGCACCTTCCATATCCCGGCGGCCCGCATATCGACAGGCTGGCACAGGAAGGACAGGCTTCCATCCGCCTGCCTCGCGCATGGCTAGAGGAAGGATCCTATGATTTCAGCTTCAGCGGCCTGAAGTCTGCCGTACTCAATGTGCTGCATAATGCCGGGCAGCGAGGAGAAACAATTGAGCCTGCGAATCTGGCGGCGAGCTTTCAGGAATCCGTTATCGAAGTGCTTGTGGAAAAATCATTTCGTCTTATTAAGGAAAGGCCGGTAAAACAACTGCTGCTCGCCGGCGGGGTTGCAGCCAACCAGGGGCTGCGGAGCACTCTGACCGACAGGGCGCATAGGGAAGGGATCGAGCTGGTGATTCCCCCCCTGTCTTTATGTACGGACAATGCCGCGATGATAGCAGGCGCCGGCTATATTCAATATCAAAAAGGCAACTTCGCGGATCTATCGTTGAACGGCATTCCCGGATTACCTCTTTCATAAATCGGCAACCCTATCCAATAGGGTTGTCTTTTTTTTACCTTTGTTGTCGTTATATGTGGACACATGCTGAATAAAGTTATCAACAACCTGTGGATAATGTGGATAAAACGGTGGATAACCTGCTTTAATAAGGTTTTATATGTGGATAAAATTGTGGATGTGTGGAAAAAGGGAGGCTGAGAAATGAAACAAAAACACGTCGGTGTTCTTCTTTTTGCCTGGATAAGTGCTTTGTTTATTCTTTTTCCCCACTTTGTCGTTGCTCAAAACCGATCTGACGTATTTCTTCTGTTTCTTAATCAAGTTTCCTTAGATGATATCCACAAGCTGTGTGGGAATGCCCGTTATCCGTGGTTTTCGAAAGCTGCAATTGGAGAAATGAACATGCGGACAGCAACTGGAATGAAAGATATACACAGTTACCTTACAATAGGCACCGGAGTGCGGAGCGCAGGATCTGAGTGGGCGCGGCAGGCATATGAAAGCGGAGAGCAAGAGGGGAAAAACATATACCGGCAGTACACCGGAAACGCCGGGGAAAGTAGAGATTCAGTTATTTTGCCGTACTATGCGGTGCTGCATAAAATAAACAAGGATAAGAACACCGGAGCCGTTCCCGGGATTGTTGGAAACATACTGGACAAAGAGAAAATAGGGCGGGCTGTTATCGGGAATAGCGATATGGAAGACAAGCGGAACCGGCTGGCCCCTTTACTTACGATGAATGAAAAAGGGGTAAGCCCATTGGGCCGTGTCGGGGATGAAACGCTGATGGAAGACCCGCTTTTTCCAGGGGGAATGCGAACGAACGATGCGTTTGTCAGGCAGCAGATAAGGAAGTGGAAAGCACAGGGGGTGAACCTTGTCGTGGTGGAACTCGGGGACCTTGCCCGCCTTAGCCGTTCCCGCGAAGTCCTTGAGTCTGCGAGATATGGACAGCTGCGCGAGGAATCGCTCGCACGAATGGCGGATTTCATTGGCTGGGTTGTGGATAACATGGATAACGATGACAAATTACTCGTTCTCTCTCCTTCGCTTCCCGCTCAAATAGGGAAAGAGAAAAAAGGAATGGCCCCTGCCCTTTTGTGGGAGGGCAGGGGCGGGACCGGAGGAGCTGTTACATCGAATACAACAAGGCAGCCGGGAATTATAGCGAATATCGATATTGCCCCCAGCATTCTTTCCTGGCTCGGTCTTCCTGTCCCCCGTACAATGAAGGGCATGCCGATTCGTACTGATGCTTCTGTGGATAACAAAACCTTCTGGCAGACGGTGGAACGAATCAATTATATTTATTCTTCACGCCCGGCTGTTCTGTACCCGTATGTGCTCGCGGTTGTGGCGGTTCTTCTATTAGCCACCGTGCTGCTAACTTCCATAGGAAGAGGAAGCAGCATCAGACGAATCCTTTCTGTCCTCCTTTGCCTTGCTTTGCCTTCCATTCTGCTTGTTCCGTTCCTGTTGCTTGTTTTCTCATTCTTTCCTTTGCTGATGGCTCCGCCGCTGCTTCTCCTGCTGCTCACTCTGGCGGGAGGGGCTCTGGCCGGCATTCTTCAGCGGTGGGGATTTGCCACTTGTTTTCTCTCGATCGGCTTTCTAAACTGGATTCCCGTTCTGCTTGATGGGATGACCGGGGGAGTGTTAATCGAACGATCATATCTTGGCTTCGATCCGGTAATCGGTGCCAGGTATTATGGAATTGGAAATGAGTACATGGGCGTTGTGCTCGGAAGTTCTTTATTAAGTCTCTCACTGTTAGGAGAAAAATGGGGGAAACGGCGGAGAAAGGCGTTTGTTTCTCTGTGTGCTTTTCTTTTTGCCTTTATTATTTTTTATATGGCTTGGCCCGGATGGGGGAGCAAGGCGGGCGGGGTTTTTGTTTTTCTTGCCGCCTTTTCCTGCGTATTTCTGCTCTTTACAGGAATTCCGGTAAAGGGGCGGTATACGCTTCCTGCCTTTTTCCTTGCGCTCCTGGCTGCATGCGGGCTTTTCTGGATGAATGATTGGATCGCGGACCCGAAACAATCGCATATTGGGCGGGCTGTGCACGAACTGCTGCTGGGGGATTGGGAGGAGATTGGACGAATGGTGCACAGGAAGCTGGCGATGAACGGACGGCTTCTTCTTTCTTCAGCCTGGAGCAGGCTTTTTATTGTAAGCCTGCTCATAAGCGGATTTCTTCTCTCGTTTCATTGGAACCAAGTCAGGCCGCTGCTTGAGGAACATCTTTATTTTATGAAGGGAATCAAAGGCATTGCAGTCGGGGCGGCAGCGGCGCTTTTGGTAAACGATTCGGGGATTATCGCAGCCGCACTTGCGGTGCTCTATGGGCTTCTCCCGTTGTTGTATAAGCTGCTGTGCCACCAGACGAAAAGCCCTGCCGATCGGCAGTGATCAGCAGGGCATGTTTTTTGCCGCAAGTAAAGTTTAGATTTATTCTCCATCTTCCTGCAAGTCCGTCCATTCTTCAAGGCAGGTGTCTAATGCGGCTTTTGTTTCTTCCAATTTTTCATTTAACATAAGCGCTTGTTCATGATTTTGAAATATTTCCGGCTTGCATAATTCGGCTTCAAGTACGGCAATTTCAGTCTCCAGCTGTTCGATTTGCTTTTCCAGTTCTTCAATTCTCCGCTGCTTTTGCCGTTCCGCTTTCTTTGCTTCTTTGTCCTGGCGGAATTTATCTTTATTCGACAGCCCTGGATCAGCCATTTGCTCTTTTTCTTTCGTCTGGGTGAGGGGGGCCAGGACGGGAGAATTCAGTTCCTGCAGCTCATCTTTCTTGGCTGTGTAGTAATCATAATTTCCGAGATAAGAGATGACCCCGTTTGGTGTCATCTCGATGATGCGCGTCGCAATTTTATTTAGAAAATAGCGATCGTGTGAAACAAATAAAATCGTCCCCGGGTAGTCTTCCAGCGCTTCCTCCAGAATCTCTTTGCTGAACAGGTCAAGGTGGTTTGTCGGTTCATCAAGGATAAGAAGGTTTGCTTTCTGCAGCATCAGTTTGGCAAGGGAAACGCGGGCACGCTCGCCGCCGCTAAGCTCGCTGATTTTTTTCGTTACATCGTCCCCGCTGAACAGAAAGCTGCCGAGCACGGTGCGCACGTCCTTCTCCTGCATTGTAGGGTATTCGTCCCACAGCTCATGAAGCACCTGCTTGTTCCCGCTCAGGTTTTCCTGCTCCTGATCATAGAAACCAACCGTGACGTTGCTTCCATATTGTATGCTTCCGCCGAGTGCCTGAATTTGTTTCACCACGGTTTTGAGCAGGGTAGACTTACCGAGACCGTTCGGTCCGAGCAAAGCCACCCGTTCTCCACGTGTAAGCTGGAATGTAAGATCCCGTGCGAGCGGTTTATTTTCGTACCCCACCGCGACATCCTGAAGGGTAAGCACTTGACTTCCGCTGACTCTGGTAATATCAAAATGAAATTGCGCTTTTTTCAATTCGCCTGGGGGGCGATCCATGACGTCCATTTTATCGAGCATTTTACGCCGGCTCTGGGCCCGCTTTGTTGTGGAAGCACGGGCGATATTACGCTGGATAAACTCTTCCAATTTCGAGATTTCGGACTGCTGCTTTTCGAATTGCCTGAGCTGCTGCTGAAGCCGTTCGCCTTTTTGTAAAAGATAATTTGAATAGTTACCGGCATACCGGGTGATTTTCGTCCGCTCGATTTCGTATACAATATTAACGAGGGCATCGAGGAAAAAGCGGTCGTGAGAAACAACGAGAAGGGCACCGGGATAGCTTTGCAGGTACTTCTCAAGCCAGCCCAGCGTTTCAATGTCTAAATAGTTGGTCGGCTCGTCGAGAATAAGGACATCCGGCTGCATTAACAGCAGGCGGGCAAGTGCCAGCCTCGTCTTCTGGCCTCCGCTTAATTGATTAATAGGTGTATCATAATCAGCGGGGAAAAAACGCATTCCATGGAGAACGGAACGGGTCGCAGCCTCGTACTGGTAGCCCCCGCTTGTTCTAAAATTATCAACAAGGTGCGAATAGTTGTTCATCAGCCGTTCGTGAAGTGTTTCATTGGCTATGACCTCGGGATTGCCCATCTGCTGTTCCAGCGCTCGAAGCTCTGCTTCCTTCTCTTTGAAGTGTTCGAATACCGTCATCATTTCTTCCCAGATTGAGCGCTCTGTATCAAGGCCGCTGTCCTGCGCCAGGTAACCCAGGGTTGTTTCCTTTGCCTTTTGGATTTCTCCTTCATCTGGCAGGATTTGCCCGGTAACTATTTTTAGGAGAGTAGACTTGCCTGCTCCGTTCACGCCAACAAGCCCGACTCTCTCTCCGTTTTGCAAAACCATATTAATGCCGGAGAGAACCGGGGTGGCGCTGAATGATTTGCCTATATTCACTGCTTGCAATAAAATCATCGTTTATTCACCTCAGTATTCATTCCATTCTCAGTGTATCGTAAATACGGCGGATAATAAACAGAAGAGAGGGGAAACACCGCATGGAGGAATTGATTGCAGAACAAAAGAAGCAGATAAGAAAACAGATATTGGCGATGAGGGGGGCGGCAGAACTAGAGGAGCGTGCCAAATGGTCTCGTACGGTAGCGGAAAAGCTGCTCTCCCTGCCGGAAATTCAGGAAGCAAGGCTGCTTTTTTCCTTCCTGTCTTTTGGGGACGAGGTAAACCTGGATGTTTTTATCAATGCATGCTATCAAGAGGGAAAAAAAATATATGTGCCAAAAACGGATGTCGCTCAAAAAGTAATGACGCCATATCGGTTCGAAGGGTGGGATAGCCTTAAGAAAGGTGTATACGGAATAAGAGAGCCTCTTGCCGGGCAAGCGGAGCAATGGAATGGGGAGAAATTCGACGTCATCCTTGTTCCCGGTGTTGCCTTTACACCAGTCGGTGAGCGCCTTGGGTACGGAGGCGGGTTCTATGATCGCTTTTTAGGGGGAATAGAGCAGCTTCCCCCCTTGTTCGCCCCCTGTTTTGATATGCAAGTTGTTTCCAGTCTCCCTGTGGAGAAACACGACCAAAAGGTAAATCGGATTATCACCGAGAAGGAGGTCTACATTTGTTCATAATTTAGACACGACATAGTGGGATAAAAAAACCACACAATCGGGACAGGTTATTGTACAATAAAATGATAATGCTATTGAAATTTTTATGAGATATAATGGAGGGTTACCTGAATGTGGAAAATTGGGGTCATCACATCGAGCAACTCGATTTATCGTGGCGTAAGGGAGAATGATTGCCTGCCAAGACTGGAAGCATTGCTGCAGAGTAGTCTGGACTCTTCTGTTATGCATTATCGTGTTTGTCCTGATAATATGGAGCTTCTTAAAGAAAGTATGATTGAGCTGGTTGACAGGGAGAGAGTCGATTTGCTTCTTACAATTGGGGGAACGGGGCTCAGCCCGGAAGATGTGACCCCGGAGGCCACCGAACTTGTAATCGATCGTCACGTTCCGGGTTTAGCGGAAGAAATGCGCCGCTGTGCGATGCAGAACTCTCGAAGATCACTGTTAACCAGAGCCACGGTAGGAACAAGAGGAAACGCACTTGTTATTAATTTGCCGGGAAGCATTCCCTTTATGGAATGGTGTTTCCTCGCGATTGTCGATCAAATCCCGGCCGCTCTTTCTCTTATCCAGGGAGCAAATGAAAATGTAAACACGAAGTAATGGAGCCCGTTGCTATAGAGAGGATTTTGACAGCAAATGAGCAATCAGGATCAAGACATGCGCGTGGTAGAGCACCTAACGGAACTTAGAAAACGCATCATTTGGATTCTCGTTGTTTTTATTGCAGCTTTTATTGTCGGCTTCATATACGCCGGACCTGTTGTGAAGTATTTTCAGAAAGATATAGACTTTCAATGGAGTTTACTCAGCCCGGCCGACGGCTTGCGGGTGTACATGCAGTTTGCTTTTGTTATTGCGCTGGTAGCTACGCTTCCCCTTATTTTGTATCATGTATGGCGCTTTGTATCACCGGGTCTGCGCCCGGAGGAACGAAAAGCAGCCGGGATTTTCATCATTCCTGCTTTTCTGCTTTTTTTGCTTGGCCTGCTCGTTGGGTATTATGTTGTTTTTCCGATGATTGTCCACTTCATGATTAAAATAGGAACGGAGCTTGGCGGGAAGCCGATGTATGGGATTGCCCAGTACTTCGGTTTTATGTTCAACATTGTATTGCCGCTCGCGCTTCTGTTTGAATTGCCCATCGTTGTGATGTTCTTGACACGGCTTCGCATTTTAAATCCGGTGCGCCTCACAAAGATTCGCGGTTATGCTTATCTCGCGCTGATTATTGTGGCCTCTTTAATTTCACCGCCTGATTTTGTCAGTCATCTGAGCGTTTTTGTGCCGCTTGTTGTTTTATACGAATTCAGTGTTGTCCTCTCCCGGATTGTTTACCGCAAGCAGCTGAGGCAGGACGAGAAGTGGGAAAAGGAATTTTATGCGGATGAGGAAGATGATCCTGTTTTGGATGTAGAAGAAGATAATAAGTGAGAGAGCCCGAACTTTCGGCTCTCTTTTTGCTTTTTACTTTGAATAAACTTCCCCCGGGGCGGAAAGAATGAGGAAGGAAATTTTTTTTGCATCCCGGGTCTTGCAAAATGGAAACAAAATAGCTATTATAATAATTGTGTTAGCACTCATCATGGTTGAGTGCTAACAATTAAAAAGTACTAGGGAGGTTGTTTTCAGTGTTAAAGCCATTAGGTGATCGTGTAATTATTGAACCTATCGCAAAAGAAGAAACGACTGCTAGCGGAATCGTACTACCGGAAACCGCGAAAGAAAAGCCGCAAGAAGGTAAAATTGTTGCTGTAGGCAGCGGTCGCATCGAGAACGGAGAGCGCATTGCTCTTGAAGTTCAGGAAGGCAACAAAGTAATCTACTCTAAGTATGCTGGTACTGAAGTGAAATTTGGCGAAAAAGAACTTCTGATTATGCGTGAGAGCGATATCCTCGCGATTGTAGACTAATCACTGAGAACTGCATTTTAATAATAAGACAATTAAACCGGTAAGGTAAAAATAATAAACCTACATATTCAAGGAGGGCGGAATTTTAATGGCTAAAGATATTCGTTTTAGCGAAGAAGCACGTCGCGCCATGCTCCGTGGTGTTGACACTCTGGCAGATGCAGTAAAAGTAACCCTTGGACCGAAAGGCCGCAACGTTGTTCTGGAGAAGAAATTCGGATCTCCGCTTATCACAAATGACGGTGTTACCATTGCGAAAGAAATCGAGCTCGAAGACGCTTTCGAAAATATGGGTGCACAGCTTGTTAAAGAAGTAGCAACGAAAACAAACGATGTAGCCGGTGACGGTACAACAACTGCGACTGTTCTTGCTCAAGCGATGATTCGCGAAGGCTTAAAGAATGTAACAGCCGGCGCTAATCCAATGGGTATCCGCAAAGGTATCGATAAAGCGGTTCGCCGTGCGGTTGAAGAAATCCAATCGATTTCTAAGCCAATCGAAAGCAAAGAGTCCATCGCCCAAGTAGCGGCTATCTCTGCTGCTGATGATGAAATCGGCCAATTGATTGCAGAAGCAATGGAAAAAGTAGGGAAAGACGGGGTTATCACGGTTGAAGAATCCAAAGGCTTTTCTACTGAGCTTGACGTGGTAGAAGGTATGCAGTTCGATCGCGGATATGCATCTCCTTACATGATTACAGATACAGATAAGATGGAAGCGGTTCTTGACAATCCGTTCATTCTTATCACTGATAAAAAAATCTCCAGCATTCAAGAAATGCTGCCTGTTCTTGAAAAGGTTGTTCAACAGGGCAAACCGCTTCTTATCATCGCTGAAGATGTGGAAGGCGAAGCGCTTGCTACTCTCGTTGTAAACAAACTTCGCGGAACATTCAATGCAGTAGCTGTTAAGGCTCCTGGATTCGGTGACCGCCGCAAAGCAATGCTGGAAGATATCGCTGCATTAACAGGTGGCCAGGTGATTACAGAAGACCTTGGTCTTGACATGAAATCCGCTAGCTTGCAGCAGCTTGGCCAGGCAGGCAAAGTGGTTGTAACAAAAGAAAACACAACCATCGTTGAAGGTGCGGGAGACAGAGCAAACATCCAAGCCCGCATCAACCAAATCCGTGCAAACATCGAAACAACAACTTCTGATTTCGATAAAGAGAAGTTACAAGAGCGCCTTGCTAAATTAGCTGGCGGTGTAGCAGTTGTTAAAGTAGGTGCCGCTACAGAAACAGAATTGAAAGAGAAGAAGCTTCGCATTGAGGATGCACTGAACGCAACTCGTGCTGCTGTTGAAGAAGGTATCGTAGCCGGTGGTGGTACTGCGCTCGTATCTATCTATAACGCTGTGGCTGCTGTTCAAGCTGAAGGCGATGAAGCAACAGGGGTGCGCATTGTTCTCCGTGCACTGGAAGAGCCTGTACGTCAAATCGCTGCTAACGCAGGCCTTGAAGGATCTGTTATTGCTGAGCGCCTCAAGAAAGAAGAACTCGGAATCGGTTTCAATGCTGCTACTGAGCAGTGGGTAAACATGATTGATGCCGGTATCGTTGACCCGGCAAAAGTAACTCGTTATGCACTGCAGAACGCTGCATCTGTTGCGGCTATGTTCCTGACAACAGAAGCGGTTGTTGCGGATAAACCTGAGAAGGATGCACCTGGAATGCCTGATATGGGCGGCATGGGTGGAATGGGCGGCATGGGAATGATGTAAGCCCAGCTCAAATAAAAGTAGAACTTCAATAAAAAAGTTCGGAGAGTGTTTTAGAATTTTACTTCTAAAACACTCTTTTTTACTGGATAAGAAAGCATATGTTGCTTTAAAGTAGTAGAGAAAAAGCCCGCAATTGTCTCCATCCTCGAACTACCCAGATGTTTTGCGGGATCTGCTCGCAGGGAGGTGGAGCGGACAGTTCTTCCTTCCTCGCGGAAGGGAAAGGCAAGTGGAATGAACTCCCTTTTTTCCTTTTTTGCATGAAATTTCACCACAAAATATTCAATTAAAAATTATAAAAAAATTTGACAAATTCAGCTTATTTATAATATTATTAGAAACAGAAATAGTTAGCAATTGTCATACGTAGTTTTATAATATAAAACTATATAAGTTTAAGAATCATAAAAGCCAGTTTTTAGCATGTAAAGGCTTTTGTCTTTTAAACTATTAACAAAACTTAGTTTTATAATATAAAACAATTTATATTCAAAGTTTTTTCCAAAGACAAAAAGAAAAGTTATTACCAAAAATGATAGCGTTTTCTGAAAGGGGTTACATAGTAGTTGAGATTGTTATTCTTCTAATACAAATAAAAGGGTGGAATCTACATGAAAGCAAAAAAAGGACTAACTATTTTTTCAAGTCTCTTCTTAGCAACATCGGTTCTGTTAGCAGGATGTGGCGGGGCGGAGAAAGCAGGAACAACTGCCGGTTCCGGTTCGGCGGGAAAAGAAACCAAAACCATTAAAATAGCAAATTACTTTGCAAAAGACCATCCGCAAAATATTGCCCTGCGGGAAAAGTTTAAGCCAATGGTCGAAGAAAAATCAGGCGGCACGCTGAAAGTCCAGATTTTTGACAATAGCACCCTGGGTGCAGAAAAAGAATTTTATGATGGTGTTCGTAACGGAACGATTGAGATGGGTATCCCCGGTCTTATTATGCAGGCTGATGTAGAAAAAATGCAGGTTCCGGAATGGCCATTTTTGTTCAAAGACTTCAACCATGTGAAAAAAGTGTTGAATGGGCCGATTGGACAAGAATTAACCGCAGACCTTGAAAGCAAACATGGGGTTCACCCGCTTGCCTGGAGCGCAAACGGTTTTAGAATGTTTTCCTCCAACAAAACAATTAACAGTTTACAGGATTTCAAAGGATTGCGTGTAAGGATGCCAAACATTCCTAACTATATAAAGTTAGGGCAGCTACTAGGAGCAAATGTAACACCAATGCCAATTTCGGAAGTTTTTAGTGCTCTTGAACAAAAGGTAGTCGATGGACAGGATAATCCGATAGCAACACTTCGTGCTTCAGGATGGTATGAGGTGCAAAGTGATGTGCTTGAATCAAAGCATATGTTTAGCCCTAATATTTATATTATCAACAGTAAGTTCTGGAAAGGTTTGACACCTGAACAGCAAAAAGTTATTGAAGAAGCATCAAAGACAGCTGCTGGCTATGAGTTTGATCTTCTGGAGAAGGGCTACGAAAGTGATAAGAAATTCTTGCAGGAACATAAAATCAAGTTTACAACTCCAACCCCTGAGTTTGCAGCTGACATGGAAAAAGCAGCACAGCCTTTATATGACGAAATCTATAAAAAATACCCCTGGTCTAAAGAATTGGTAGAAAAAATTAAGGCCGAAGCAAAATAGTAAACAAAAGTTAAGAAGGACTGGGGTAAAGGGATTTACTCCAGTCCTCAACTAAGAAAGGTGGGAACGAGAATGAGAAAAATATCGAAGATGTTAGAGCAAGTTCTCAATGTCTTTATGGTCGCTGCCCTTGCTTTTATGGTCATCCTCGTCTTCGGCAATGTTGTCCTGCGTTATGCCTTTAATTCCGGGATTACATGGTCGGAGGAAATGTCCCGCTATTTATTTGTCTGGTTGTCTTTTCTTGGGGCCATTGCCGCGTTAAAAGAACACGAACATCTTGGGGTGGATACGCTTGTACGCCGGTTTCCTATAAAGCTGCAAAAGGCCGCCGTCATTCTTAGTGATTTACTCATCCTCTGGGTGCTGAGCCTTGTGCTCGAGGGAAGCTGGAAAATGACCATCATTAATATGGACAGCACAGCGCCGGCTACAGGATTACCGCTGGCGGCTGTCTATGGAACCGGAATTGTCATCAGTATTGCCATGGGATTCATTACCCTCTTCAATCTGTATCGCGTTGTTTTTAACAAAGTAAAAGACGAAGACCTCATCTTAATCAAAGACACCGAAGAATCAGCCTTTACTTATGAACATGAATTTAAAGAGGGGGAAAAACAGGCATGATGATTAGTGTATTTCTCGGTTCTCTGCTTGGAACAATGGCGCTGGGGATGCCGATTGCTTTTGCCCTCTTGTTCAGCGGCGTGGCTCTCATGTTGTATCTCGATATTTTTGACAGTCAAATTATTGCCCAGAACTTAATTAATGGTGCCGATAACTTTCCGCTGATGGCCATCCCTTTTTTCCTGCTTGCAGGGGAATTGATGAATGCCGGCGGTCTCTCTCAGCGCATCGTATCCATGTCGATGAGTTTGGTCGGGCATATTCGAGGCGGACTCGGGTATGTTGCGATTATGGCAAGCGTTTTATTTGCGAGTTTGTCGGGTTCGGCGGTAGCGGATACCGCTGCGATTGGCGCGATTTTAATCCCGATGATGGTCAAAAGCGGCTATGATATCAACCGCTCCAGTGGACTCGTTGCAGCGGGCGGCATTATTGCGCCGGTCATTCCTCCAAGCATCGGATTTATTCTCTTTGGTGTAACGAGCGGCGTCTCCATTACCAAGCTTTTTATGGCGGGAATTGTGCCAGGGATTTTGCTTGGCGTCAGTCTTATCGTTGCCTGGGCGATTGTATCACGCAGAGATAATGTTACGGTACAGCCGCGTAAATCAGCCAGGGAAATTCTCAAAGCATTCAGGGAGGGGATTTGGGCCCTGTTCCTTCCGGCTATCATTATTTTCGGCCTGCGTTTCGGTGTGTTTACGCCAACGGAAGCCGCGGTTGTGGCAGCTGTATATGCTCTGGTTGTGGGGTTGTTTATCTACCGCCAGCTGACCGTGAAAGACTTATATCAGGTTTTCATTAACGCTGCGAAGATGACAAGTGTGGTTATGTTTCTCGTCGCTGCCGCTCTCGTTTCCTCCTGGCTGATTACGGTTGCGAATCTGCCGCAGGAAGTGATTGGGCTGCTCGAGCCGTTTATGGACCACCCGCTGCTCATCCTGCTGATGATTAACTTGCTTGTCGTCATTGTGGGAACGGCGATGGATATGACACCAACCATTCTTATTTTGACGCCTGTCCTCATGCCGCTGGTGAAGGCGGCAGGCATCGACCCTGTGTATTTCGGCGTCCTGTTTATTATCAATAATGCCATTGGGTTATTAACCCCGCCTGTAGGAACTGTGCTGAACGTTGTATGCGGGGTAAGCAAAATCAGTATGGAAGACATTATGAAAGGGGTCTGGCCGTTTCTGCTGGCCGAACTTATTATATTAATTCTATTAATTTTGTTCCCGTCTATTGTATTAGTACCACTACACTGGCTCACCTAATGAGAGAGGAGACTAGACAATGAATAAGCTAAAAGTTGTCGTAACAGATTGGGAGTACGAAGACCTCCGTTTTGAAGAACAAGTATTTGCCCCTTATGAAAATATCGAATTAGTGCCGGCACAATGCCGCACCGAGGAAGATGTTATTGCAGCCTGCCGCGATGCGGACGCAATTATTAACCAGTACGCTCCGCTTGGAGAGAAAGTCATCCGCTCACTTGAAAAATGCAAAGTGATCACCCGCTATGGAGTCGGTGTGAATACGATTGATTTGGAAGCAGCCACAGAGAAAGGAATCTGTGTCGCCAATGTCCCTGATTACTGTATGGATGAAGTAGCTGACCATGCGCTGGCACTTCTTCTCTCCTGGACGCGCAAAGTAACGCTGGCCAATCAGCACGTGAAGGGCAGACTGTGGGATTATAAAGTCACCCAGCCGATTTATCGCCTGCGCGGCCGGACCCTGGGCCTGGTTGGTTTCGGCAAAATCCCTCAGGCATTGGCTGAAAAAGTCAAGCCGCTTGGGCTCAATGTAATAGCTTATGACCCATTCTTTCCTGCTGAAGCAGCTGCAGAAAAGGGTGTAGTACTCACATCCCTGAATGAACTATGCGGACAGTCCGATATTATTTCCGTTCACGCGCCGCTGACCAAGTCAACCGAAGGGATGGTTGGGAAAGAGCAATTCAATGTAATGAAAAGAGATGCTTTGATTATTAATACATCCCGCGGACCTGTTATTAATGAAGCCGCTTTAATTGAAGCGTTACAGGAAAAGAAAATAGCTGGCGCCGCTCTGGATGTTGTGGAAGAAGAACCGATTGCAGCTGATCATCCTCTTCTTTCCATGGACAATATCATCCTCACCCCACATGTAGCCTGGTACTCGGAAGAGGCTGCAGAGGAGATGAGATCGAAAGCCGCCATGGGGGTAGTCGATGTGCTTATTCACAACGAATACCCGAAATACCTGGTAAATGCACAAGTAAAAGAGCGTATAAGTCTTGAGCAAAGCGAGCCAGAAGAACGGTACGCTGCGCTTACATAAAAAAATAAAGGGGGATTTAATAATGAAAAAGTGGGTTAAAAATCTTGCTATTAGTTTAGCTCTGCCCGGGCTTCTTCTGATGAGTGCCTGTGGGACGAGTGGCGGCAGCAGCAGTGCAGGGGCAGGAGCCCCGGCTTCAAAGGAAAAAACGGAAGCTGCCAGCGAGGGTAAAACACGCATTATTAAAGCGGGAATCGGTTTAAATGAAGATCATCCGGAAGGCCAGGGAATGAACAAGTTTAAAGAGCTTGTTGAGCAGAAGAGCGGCGGAAAGATGAAGGTACAGAATTTCTTCAGTGCCACACTCGGGGATGACAAGAAAATGACGGAGGCACTCCAGGGAGGACTCCAGGAGATTACTGTTCCTTCGACCTCACCGCTTGTCAGTACAATTAAAGAATATGGCATTTATGATTTTCCTTTCATGTTTAATAACGAGAAGGAAGCTGATGCAGTGTTAGATGGCCCACTCGGCCAAAAGCTATTGGACAAACTGCCTGAGCATGGGCTTGTTGGATTAGCTTACTGGGAAAACGGATTCCGTAACCTGACAAACAGCAAGCATCCTGTAAATACACCGCAGGACTTCCAGGGATTGAAAATTAGAACGATGCAGAATTCCATACACCTGGAAGCTTTTAAAAGCTTAGGTGCAAATCCAACGCCAATGGCTTTCTCTGAAGTATTCTCGGCGCTTGAAAGCAAAACAGTAGATGGCCAGGAAAACCCGCTTGCAACAATTAAATCAAACAAGTTTAACGAAGTTCAGGATTATTTAAGCATAACAAAGCATGTATACACTCCGTTTGTTTTCCTTGTAAGCAAGAAATTCTGGGATCAATTGTCTCCTGACGAGCAGAAGATCTTAAAAGAGTCAGCGATTGAGGCTGGAAAATACCAGCGTGATGTGAACCGTGAAGCGAACCAAAAAGCAGTAGAAGAACTGAAAGCAGCTGGTATGAAAGTGAATGAAGTAAGCGACGAAAACAGAAAGAAAATGCAGGAAGTTATCAAGCCAGTAGTTGATAAATTTGCAAAAGAAATTGGCGAAGATTTAGTGAAGGAAATGAATACAGAAGTAGAAAAAGCCCGCCAGCAGAAATAGAGATTATATCCCGGTAAGGAGGAGCACTGATGGAGATTATTCAGCAATTACTAAAAGAGATACCGCTGCCTCGCATGGTTAAAGTGCGCCAAAAATTCCATGCACCTGAAATAGCTGATGTGGCAGAAGCTGTACACCAGGCGATTAAAGAGGCTGATGTGCTGCACAGAATTTCATCAGGAGATCGGGTCGCTATTGCTGTGGGAAGCCGTGGTGTGGCTGATATTTCAATTCTTACCCGTGAAGTAGTGAATGCAGTTAGATCAGCGGGTGGGTCTCCGTTTATTGTTCCGGCAATGGGGAGTCATGGAGGAGCAACTGCGGAAGGCCAGATTGAAGTTCTTGAGCAGTTGGGTGTTACGGAAGAGTCCATCGGTGCTCCGATCCTTTCAAGTATGGATGTTGTAGAAGTAGGAAGGCTGCCTAACGGCCTTCCTATTTACACTGACAAATACGCATCCGAAGCGGACAAAGTCATTGTAATTAATAGGATCAAACCCCATACAGCGTTCCGTGGCCCTGTAGAGAGCGGACTGATGAAGATGATTACGATCGGCCTTGGTAAGCAAAAGGGGGCAGAAGCCGCCCATGCTTACAGCTTTAAATATATGGCGGAACATGTCCCCGAGATGGCAAAGATAGTACTCGGTAAGATGCCTATTATTTTTGGGCTTGGTACGCTAGAAAACGCGTATGATCGTCCCGCTAAAATCGTGGCTGTCCCTGCTGAAAAGATGCAGGAAATGGAGCCGCAGCTATTGCTGGAAGCAAAGGCGCTAATGCCGCGTATTATGTTCAGTCCAATTGACGTACTTGTTGTTAATGAAATCGGCAAGGATATCTCCGGGGACGGTATGGATCCGAATATCACGGGACGCTACGCAACTCCTTATGCGAGTGGCGGGCCGGAAGTTTCCCGCATTGTCGTTCTGGGATTAACCGAAAAAACACATGGGAATGCAAATGGACTTGGAACAGCTGATATGACAACGCGCACGGTATTTAATGAAATTGCCTGGGAGAAAGGCTATGCTAATGCGTTAACGAGTACGGTTGTATCCGTTATAAAGATCCCTATGGTTCTGGAAACGGAAGAACAGGCAGTAAAAGCGGCAGTAAAAACATGCAATGCATTTAATTTAAACAACGTACGGCTTGTCCGTATAAAAAATACGCTGGATATTAAAGAAATTTGGATATCGGAGAGTCTGCTGGAGGAGGCAAAGCAGATCGAAGATGTCGAGATTTTATCTGAACCTTTTGAGATGGACTTTTCTCTATAAAGATGTCAGGAGAGATACATATGAAAATTACGAATCTCATACTTTACAAGGTGCCTCCGCGCTGGCTGTTTTTAAAGGTAGAAACGGATGAGGGAATCAGTGGGTGGGGGGAGCCTATTGTTGAAGGGAAAGCGGATACGGTTGAAGCATGCGTTCGGGAAATGAGCGACTATTTGATAGGCAAGGATCCGCTTATGATTGAGGATCACTGGCAGGTATTATACCGTGGTGGATTTTACCGCGGCGGCCCTATTCTCATGAGTGCCATTTCTGGGATTGAGCAAGCGCTTTGGGATATTAAGGGTAAGTTCTACCAGGCGCCTGTGTACCAGATGCTTGGTGGGGCAGCCCGCAATAAAATCCGTGTTTACTCCTGGATTGGCGGTGACAGGCCAAATGATGTAGCGGCGGCAGCGAGGGAAAAAGCGGAAGCCGGATTTACTGCAATTAAAATGAATGCGACGGAAGAGATGAATTACATTGATACAACATCCCGCGTGGAGGAAGTAATAAACCGCATCGCCGCTGTTAGAGAGGCTGTAGGAAAGGACATTGGTATTGGCATGGACTTTCATGGAAGGGTTCATAAGACGATGGCAAAGACACTCGTCAAAGAACTGGAGCCGTATCGCCCGATGTTCATTGAAGAACCTGTACTGCCTGAAAACAATGAAGCGTTAAGGGAAATTGCCCGTTATACAAGTTCTCCAATTGCCACAGGAGAAAGGCAATATACACGCTGGGGCTTTAAGCAGCTGCTCATTGACGGTTATGTTGACATCATTCAGCCGGATCTCTCCCATGCCGGTGGGATTTTAGAGTGTAAAAAAATTGCGGCGATGGCAGAGGCGTTTGACGTGGCAGTCGCACCGCACTGTCCGCTTGGACCCATTGCGCTGGCTTCTTCACTGCAATTGGATGCATGTACGCCAAATGTGATTATCCAGGAACAAAGTCTCGGTATTCACTACAATCAGGGAAGTGATTTGCTCGATTACCTGGTTGACCCAACTGTATTTAAATATATAGATGGGTTTGTTGAAATCCCACAGGGCCCTGGGCTTGGGATTGAGGTGAATGAAGAAATAGTGAAAGAGGCGGCACAGAGAGGCCATAACTGGCGCAACCCGATTTGGCGCTATGAAGATGGAAGTGTAGCTGAATGGTAACAAGGAAAAGGAAAGGAGGAATGTTTCAATGGCAGTAAACTACCCTTACATTGACAGTGCGATAAACCCTTACCGTGATAATGTCCAGGGAAAAGCAAATGAACCGATTTGTGTAGCCGGTTTGCTTGATCGAGCGAAACAAGTTCTCGGTTCTACTTATAAAGGGCCACAGCCTGATTGGACGCTTGAGGAAATTTATAACCGGCTGCATGATAACGCACCGCGCGTTGCCATTATCGGAGGTTCGCCGGACCATCCGGCTCATATTATGGATTTCCAAACATCAGCACGGGCAGCGATTCGGATCTGGCAAAACGGAGGTGTTCCTTTCCAATTTTCAACCCCTGTCATGTGTGATGGAACAGCACAGAGTAACCAGGGGATGAGCTATTCTCTCCAAAGCCGTAATGCAGTAGCCCAAATGGTGGTGAATCAGCTGGAGGCCCATAGTTATCATGGTGCTTTTGTGATTCAGGGATGCGACAAGCAGCCGCTTGGCGTTGTCAGCGCACTAACCCACGTGGACCGGGTCCGAAGAGAGCGCGGGGAGGCCCCTTTCTTCGCAACATTTGCACCCGCACATGTTTTACAGGGCGGAACCATTCCTGTGGATTTATTTGCAGAACTTGAAGAAGTAGCTAAGCGTGCAGAAGCGCAAAATGCGGAGGATATCGCTTATGATTTGCGTGATGCGCTGGCTTATATCTTACAGTGCTCTTCCAACACCGCTTTCCAGGGGGTATTAGAAAGAGCAAGAGAACGGGGCATTATTACGAAAGCGGCCCATGATCATTATGAAAAAGAACTGGCTATTAATACATGTGACGGACAGGGCGGGGTATGCGCATTCAACGGGACAGGAAACAGCTCCCGCCATTTAGTAGCTGGTATGGGGCTTATTCACCCGACCCTTGAGCTTTTAACAGATCCGCCATCACAGGAACAGATTAACCAGTCATTGGACAGCCTGGCTGCTATGATAAACAATCCAATCTTTGGCACTTCAAACATAATGGCGGCTAACATTAAAAATGCCATTCGAATTCACAGTGCTTCTGGCGGTTCAACAAATCTTATGATGCATATTGTGGCAGGGATGCTGTACGGGGGCTATAAATTCAGTCTTTGGGATCTTGATGAAATTCATCACGAAGTTCCGATTCCGGATTTATTTGATTACAGTTTGACACAGGGCCGTGACATATTCGCGCTCGCTATGCAGTGCTGTGATGGAAAGAGCCGGGGAATGGAAACGCTGTTCCATGAATTAATTCAAAATGGCGTCCCTATGGATATTGATGCACCTACAGTAACGGGAACCACATGGCGGGAGCGTCTTTCAAAAGAAGATGGATTGTCCGCAGATCTTGTAGAAGAAAATCCCGTTATCCTTTCCGCCCCACGCCGCCCCTTTAGCGGTGTTGATGTACTGACAGGCAACTTCTTTGAAAGTGCTGTTGTCAAAATTAGCGGAATGACGACACGACAGCTTGATGAGTTCGATAAAAAGGCCGCTTTTGTTCTTTATTATGAAAATGAAGATGATGCAAACCGTGGCTTGCTTAATTCTAGCCTTCTTGATGAACTGAAGCAGCAGCACAGTTTCAAGCATGAAAATCTTGTGGCTATGTTAAAGCAGAATGGACCTGAACTGTTCGATGAATATAAGGACAGTAGATATGAAGAACTTTTTGACACAATGGTTGAGAAGGGGATCCTGAAAATTGCTGTTGTTGTTTCAGGGCAGGGACCGATAGCATTTGGAATGCCGGAAATGTTTACACCGATGCAGCATATTAATGCAAGCCGTAACCTAAAACGCGTAGCTACGCTCATTAGTGATGGCCGCTATTCTGGAGTAACGTATGGTGCAGCGATTGGCCATATGACACCGGAAGCAAAAGAAGGTGGCGGAATCCTTTACCTTAAGACGGGTGACCTTCTTTACCTAAATTTTCGGGAACGGCAAATCCAGTTTCTTGACGAAAGTGCATTCCAGAATGGTTCTCTTTCTTTCGAATTTAAGTCGACAAGAGAAGCAAGGCAGAGTCTTGGTGAAGAAAGGTTAGTAATGATTCGCCAGCGCCAGCGGCAAGTTGCTGCAAGCAATCGCATGATTGGGCATACGGATGCGGCAAATGGTGTGGTTCCACTGGCAGTTGCCGAAGATGCCACACTTGATTACCGTAGCGATGTCCTTCTGCCTGAAACAAAAAATCTAACAAAAAATATATAAATATAACAATAAAATTGAGAAAGGCGGCGAGGATTTTGGACAAAACACGTGAGGTAATTAAGGGGCTTGGCTTTCCTGCAACCGATTGTAATGATTTGCCCACATCAACAAAAACATTTCCAGACGGTGCCCAGTATCGTGTTGAAATTCCAAGCGTAGAAGGCCCGGCTTCATTTGAAGCAGTAATTGAAGCATGTGAACAGTATCAAGTGAACATTCACCGTGTATCCCAGGGCAGCGGAATCATGCTCCTTACTGATGAAGAACTGGATGAAATGGTTTCTATTGGAGAGCGTGAAAATCTTGAGGTAAGCTTGTTCGTCGGACCGCGCGGTACATGGGATGTTACAGCAATGCCCTGGGCGAGCGCGGGAAAGATTGCCGGTCTGCGGGTACAGGGAATGGATCAACTTGTTTATTCGATTGAAGATATTAAGCGGGCATGCAACAGAGGAATCCGCAGCATTCTTGTAGCTGACGAAGGGTTGCTCTGGTTGGTAAATGAGTTTAAGAAACAGGGAGAGCTTCCGCACGATTTGGTTGTGAAGATTTCTGTGCAGATGGCGCAGTCTAATCCGGTGTCTATCAAAATCGTGGAACAGATGGGTGCCGGTACGTATAATGTGCCAACTGATTTGACGCTTGCCCGCCTTGCCGCCATCCGGCAGGCAGTCGATATTCCTATCGATATTTATGTAGAAGTGCCCGATGATGTGGGAGGCTTTATTCGCCATTATGAAATTCCTGAAATTATCCGGGTCGCAGCCCCTGTTTACATTAAGTTCGGCTTGCGGAATGCGCCAAATATTTATCCGTCCGGTACACATTTAGAACCCACATCCATTGCTCTGTCACGGGAAAGAGTACGCCGCGCTAAACTTGGACTTGATATGATCAAACGGTACGCCCCTCATCTGAAAACATCCGAGAAAGGAGCAGAAGGCCTGGCTGTCCCGGTGAAAGGTGCCGAAGTATGGACGTAGTAACATTCGGCGAAACGATGGTGCTTTTTAATCCCCTCTCTACGGGTCCGCTGCGGTATGCAGGACAATTTGAGAAAACGATTGGCGGTGCGGAATCGAATGTTGCGATTGGCCTGGCAAGGCTGGGCCACCAGGTCAGCTGGATTAGCCGTCTGGGAGAAGATGAATTCGGCGTCTACGTTCGCAATTTTATTCGTGGGGAAGGCGTGGATACATCGGGTGTTGTATTTGATGAAACCCACCCGACCGCTGTGTTTTTTAAAGAGCGGCGAGCCGCACAGGAGTCAAAAGTTTTTTATTATCGGAGCGGATCGGCAGCGAGCCGCATGACGCCAAACGATATAAAGGAAGAGGATATCGCAAGGGCAAAGTATCTGCATGTCACGGGCATTACCCCGGCACTAAGCGAGACATGCAAAGAGACAGTGCTGCACGCAATTGCCCTGGCCAAGAAGAACGGGGTAAAAGTCGTTTTTGATCCGAATATTCGATTGAAGATCTGGTCAAAAGAAGAGGCCAGGCAAACGCTTATGTCGATCGCAAGGCAGTGTGATATTGTTCTGCCGGGGTTTGAAGAAGGCGAAATGCTAACGGAAAAAAACACGCCGGAAGACATAGCTAACTATTTCATAGAGGATGGAGTGTCTCTTGTTGTCGTTAAACTTGGCGCTCAGGGTGCGTATTATGCGACTGCGACGGAAGAAGAGTATGTTGCCGGATCTAAAGTGGAACAGATTGTAGACTCAATCGGAGCAGGGGATGGGTTTGCGGCAGGATTCCTGTCCGGTCTAATTAGAGGCTGGACGATAAGAGAAGCCGTAACACTTGGAAATAAAATCGGGGCTTATGCATTAACAGTAGTCGGCGATGTGGAAGGATACCCATTCTGGTCGCAGGTCTGTCCGGAGCAAGGAGATAAAGAAGTACTACGTTAAATTAGAAGAGGAGGTGGATACCTGAATGCTTCCTAAAGTAAAGCTACTGCAAAAGATGACGGAAAGCGGCGTTATTGCTGTCATTCGGCGTGTCCCACAAGAATCTATTGAAAAAATCGCAGAAAATTTAGTGGAAGGAGGGGTAACAGCACTGGAAGTAACGGTCGACACTCCTGGAGCTTTTGAAGCGATTCGGCTTCTTTCAGAGAAGCTTCAAGGGCGGGCGGTTGTTGGAGCAGGAACGGTTATTGACAGTGAATCAGCCCGGCTGGCCATTAACAGCGGTGCGGAGTTTATTTTAAGTCCCAGCCTTCATGAGGGAGTCATTCGAACAGCACTGAGATACGGAAAGGTTGCCGTGCCGGGGGTTTTTACACCGACCGAAATGATTACCGCGATTGAATGGGGCGCGGATATGGTTAAAGTGTTTCCGGCAGCCGGTCTTGGCGTGAAGTACATCAAAGATGTGAAAGCGCCATTCCCCCATATTCCTATTATCCCAACAGGAGGCATAAATTTAGATAATATCGCTTCCTTTTTCGAAGCTGAAGTAGCCGCTGTTGGAATCGGTGGAAATCTTGTAAATGCAAAGGCAGTAGAACCAGAAGACTTCATACAAATTAGAGAAACAGCTGCTAGATATGTAGAGGCAATTAAACGGGCACGTGCCACTCTCTTCTAAGGTTTTGCTAAACTTATCAGGGCTAATGTAAATTCCGTTGGCCTTGTATGCTAATATAAAACAGAATCATTTTATATTAGATAATTTTATTAAAGGGTGGTTTACATGCCAATTATTCAATCGGTAGATCGGGCACTGCGCATTCTGGACCTGTTTGATGAGTACGAAACAGAATTGAAAATTACGGACATCAGTTCGCGGATGAATCTACATAAGAGCACCGTTCATTCGCTTTTAAAAACACTACAGATTCATAATTATATCGACCAAAATCCGGAAAACGGAAAATATAGACTTGGAATGAAGTTGTTTGAGAGAGGGAATTTTGTTATCAGCAGTCTGGACATCCGCTCTATTGCAAAAACCTACCTGCTTGAGCTTTCAATGAAGACAGGAAATACGGTTCACATTGTTATTCTTGATGGAAAAGAAGGGGTATACATTGACAAGGTGGAGGGTCCGGCTGCTACTGTTTTATACTCTCGAATCGGGCGAAGGGTTCCTGTTCATTGCAGTGCAGTAGGAAAGGTTCTTGTCGCCTTTAAAGGTAAGAAAGAGCTAAAAGATATCCTCGATGGCTATGTTTATAAACAACATACTTCAAAAACGATTATTAATGAAACTGATTTTATGTCTGAATTGGAGAGAGTACGGGAATGCGGCTATGCAATGGATAACGAAGAGAACGAACCGGGCGTGGCCTGCGTAGCTGTTCCGATTTATAATCATTCCGGAGGGGTAGTGGCTGCTATGAGTATGTCACAACCGGTTACACGTCTTGATAAGAAACGTATGGATGAAACCATTGCGATTTTAAAACAGGCTGCAGATGAAATTTCGGCTCGGCTCGGATATGGCGTACATACTGTTACCGGGTAGGGCAGCGATCAAAATACTACAAACAAAAAATGAAACTCGGTTTTATAATATAAAACAATCGGAGGTTTTATTATGCGGATTATTCGATATACAAATGAAAATTTAGGTTCTACTCTTGCAGCTGTTACAGACGATGATCTCGTTTATTCTCTTCCATACAGCGATTTTATGCAGTTGGTAAACGCAGCGGATGGAGAAGGGATGACGGCCCTTGCTCTTATAAATAAGGAGATTGAAGGAGCAGATCCGTTAAAAGTTCCACTCTCTAATTTAACGTTACTTGTTCCAATCGAAGCACCCGAAGTATGGGCTGCCGGTGTAACATATGAGAAAAGCCGCGATGCAAGAAATTACGAAGCAACAGGCGGCAAGCTAGATGCTGCAACGTTTTATGATAAGGTATATGATGCAGAGCGCCCGGAGATTTTTTTTTAAGTCAACAGCTGCCCGTACTGTCGGGCCAAATCAGCCTGTATATATACGCAGCGATTCTAACTGGCAGATTCCAGAGCCCGAACTTGGGCTGGTCATTGACAGAGAAGGGAAAATCCTTGGCTATACAATTGGAAACGATATGAGTTCCCGCGATATTGAAGGAGAAAACCCGCTGTACCTGCCGCAGGCAAAGGTTTGGAAGCATTCCTGCTCGATTGGTCCGGTCATCCGCCTGGCAGAGACAGTAGAGGATCCTTACACGTTCCAGATTACATGCCGCATCTATCGAAATGAAGAAAAGGTAGTGGAAGGAACAGCCAGCACTGGTCAGCTAAAACGGAGATTTGATGAACTCATCTCTTATCTTGTGAGAGACAATGAAATTTTTGATGGTACAGTATTATTAACAGGTACATGCATTGTACCACCGAATGAATTTACCCTGCAGGATAATGATAGGATTGAAATTGAAATTTCCGATCTTGGTATCCTTAATAATCCTGTCAAAGCACAACAGCCTAACAAAAACATCGGAAGTAATGTTTGATTCTTTCGAAAAAAGGGGCGGGATCGATGAGTGTCGCAGGTAAAATCGCTCTTGTAACAGGAGCGGGATCGGGAATCGGTGAAGCGATTGCCAAAAAACTAGGCAGGAATGGTGCCATTGTAGCGGTGTGCGATATCGATGAAACAGGCGGAAGAAGAGTTGCTGAAGAAATCAACGCTGAAGGAAATCAGGCCGAGTTTTATCTGCTTAATGTTACACAAGCACTCCAGGTGGAGAGGGTAGTAGAACAGGCTGTTCAACAGTTCGGAAAGCTAGATATTATGGTTAACAATGCGGGAATCGGAAAAGCCGGAACGGTTATCGAACAAACAGAAGCCGACTGGGATGCCATGATGAATGTAAATGCCAAGGGAGCCTTCTTTGGTTGTAAGTATGCAGTAAAGCAGATGCTTACCCAGGAGAGCGGGGGAAGTATTGTGAACATCGCTTCGGTGGCCGGTATGGTCGGCGTCTTGAACCGGGCGGGCTACTGCGCCTCTAAAGCAGCTATTGTTGGGCTTACAAAATCGGTTGCTTCTGATTTTGCAGAGAAAGGAATTCGGGTTAATTCTATCTCCCCAGGAACAATTGAGTCACCGTGGATTCAGAAAATTCTATCTGATAATCCCGATCCGGTAAATGCGAGAACCCAAATGCAGCAGCGCCAGCCAATTGGCCGTATGGGGACACCGGAAGAAGTGGCAAACCTTGTCCATTTCCTGGCGAGTGAGGAAGCTTCTTTTATTACAGGAAGCAACTATGTAGCTGATGGGGGTCTTACCGTTCGATAATATATCGGTATTTACGGGGAGGAAAAAGGCTTTTATGGAGACAGCTTATAAAACCGTAATGATGAAACCGTACGACAAGGTCGCAGTGGCCCTGATGACAATTCCTGCAGGAACGGTTATCGAGGTAACGTGCCTTGATAAAACATATATCATTAAACTCGTCGACGAAATTGACTTTGGCCATAAATTTGCCGTCGTACCGATTGGTAAAGGAGAAGACATTTTAAAATACGGTGAAGTAATTGGCATGGCTTGCCAGGATATTGCGGTGGGGGAGCATGTCCATGTACACAATCTAGAAGGAAAACGGGGAAGGGGTGACAAAATTGGTGCCGGACAATAAACCAGCATTCTGGGGATACAGGCGGCATGATGGGAGAGTCGGCGTGCGAAATCACGTGCTCATCCTGCCAACAATTACGTGCGCTACCCAGGCAGCCCACCAAATTACACAGCTGGTGCAGGGGACTGTGAGCTTCATCCACCAGCATGGCTGTGCCCAGGTTGGGGTGGATTATGACCAAACGTTCCGTACGTATGTAGGTATGGGGTTAAATCCGAATGTTTACGGTGTAGTCGTGCTCGGGCTTGGCTGTGAAACCCACCAGGCGAGAAGCGTAGCCGGAGAAATTGCAAAAAGCGGCAAACCGGTTGAAGTTGTTTCAATACAAGATCATGGTGGTACGTTAATGGCGATTGCCCAGGGAGCCAGGGCTGCGGCAAAAATGGTACAGGATGCTTCTGCACTTATGCGTGAGCCTTTTGACTTTAGTGAACTTATCGTCGGAACAGAATGCGGCGGTTCGGACGCATGCTCCGGCCTTTCCGCCAACCCTGCCGTGGGAGTTGTAAGCGATATGCTTGTTGATGCGGGAGGGACAGCAATCCTCGCGGAAACGACGGAACTAATTGGAGCGGAGCATTTACTGGCCAAGCGGGCGGTGGACGAAAAAGTAGCCAGGCGCGTATATGAGGTCATTGAACAAATGGAAAGCCGGGCCATTATGATGGGTGTCGATATTCGAACAGGCAACCCGAGTCCGGGAAATATTAAGGGCGGGCTTAGTTCGTTGGAGGAGAAATCGCTTGGAGCGGCGAACAAGTCAGGCAGCAGGCCTCTGCAGGAGTTAATTGATTACGCACAGGCCCCGGCGAAAAAAGGACTTGTGTGGATGGATACACCGGGGCACGATATTGAACAGTTGACGGGAATGGTTGCTGGCGGCGCACAGGTAGTACTGTTTACAAGCGGCCGGGGAACTCCTACCGGTTCACCCATTGCTCCTGTTATTAAAATTTCTACTAACACATCAATGTTTGAGAACATGCAGGATAACATGGATATGAATGCCGGGACGATTATTGATGGTAATGAATCAATACAGTCTGTAGGACAGCGAATCTTCGATGAAATCGCCCGGGTCAGCTCCGGCAAGCTCACGAAAGCAGAGATTTTGAAGCAGCATGATTTTGGTATTTGGCGTATCGGACCGACGTTCTAACTCATTAAAATATGTTTTATAAAGGAGAGGTGTATAGCAAATGACTACACAAGTACAGGTGAAAACATATTTAAACTATATCAATGGTGAATGGGCTGCCTGCTCTGCAAACAAAGTAGACAAAAGCATTAACCCGGCAAACAAGAATGAAATCGTCGGGTATGTCCAGTCCTCTTCTAAGGAAGATTTAGATGCTGCCGTGGCTGCAGCTAAAGAAGCGCAGAAAGCGTGGCGAAAGCTTTCGGGAGCAGCCAGAGGCGACTATTTATACAAAGTAGCGAACATTATAGAGAGCCGTCTTGATGATATTGCGGAAGCCATGACAAGAGAAATGGGAAAAACATTTCCGGAATCGAAAGGAGAAACAGCTCGCGGAGTTGCCATCCTTCGTTATTTTGCCGGTGAAGGAATGCGCAAAATCGGGGATGTTATTCCGTCTACAGATAATGAAGCGCTTATGTTTACAACGCGTGTTCCATTAGGTGTTGTTGGTGTTATTTCACCATGGAACTTCCCTGTGGCCATTCCAATTTGGAAAATGGCACCCGCGCTTATCTATGGAAACACAGTTGTATTAAAGCCGGCACAGGAAACAGCCGTTACGGCAGCTAAAGTAATTGAGTGCTTCGCTGAAGCAGGGCTGCCGGCAGGTGTAGTCAATCTGGTAACAGGGCCTGGCAGTGTGATCGGACAGGGAATCATTGAACATCCGGATATTAATGGTATTACGTTTACAGGTTCCAATGCAGTAGGGAAGAGGGTCGGACAGGGAGCACTTGCCCGCGGTGCCAAATATCAGCTGGAGATGGGGGGCAAAAACCCAATTATTATTGCAAATGACGCAGACCTTGATCTCGCGGTTGATGGCACAATTAGCGGCGGACTGCGCTCTACTGGACAGAAATGCACAGCAACAAGCCGTGTTTTCGTGCAGGCTGATATATATGAAGAATTTAAGGAAAAGCTGCTTGCAAAAGTGAAAGAATTGAAAATTGGAAATGGAATGCAGGGAGAGACATGGATGGGTCCTTGCGCCAGCGAAAATCAGTTAAACACAGTCCTGTCTTACATCCAAAAAGGAAAAGAAGAAGGAGCCACTCTCCTATATGGTGGTGAAAGACCTGCAGAAAACGGTACGGAAGATGGCTTCTATGTCCAGCCTGCTCTATTTGAGGATGTAACAAATGACATGATTATCGCACAAGAAGAAATCTTCGGGCCTGTGCTTGCGTTAATTACGTTTGATGCAATTGAGGAAGCGTTACAGATGGCAAATGATGTTGAATTCGGCTTAAGCGCATCGATCTACACGAAGGACATCGGCAGCATGCTTTCCTTCATTAATGAAATGGAAGCCGGACTGGTTAGGGTTAACGCAGAAACAGCCGGCGTCGAACTTCAGGCTCCGTTTGGCGGAATGAAGCAGTCAAGCTCCCATTCACGCGAGCAGGGCCAGGCGGCTATCGAGTTCTTTACTTCTATTAAAACTGTATTTGTAAAGGCATAGATATGATCACGGTGACTTTTGAAAAAGACGGAAAATGGGGATTAGGCGTAAAAACAGAGAAAGGAATCCTTGATGTAGAAGCGTTTCTTGCATTAGAAGATGCTCAAAGCATTCCTGTTTCTGTAACGGAAGTGATTCAGCAGGGAGAAAGCGGTAAACAGGCGCTGAGCCAGCTCGTTTCTAAGGCTTTGGAAAGTGAAAGGGACGTTTTCCCTTCAGAGGATTCACTTACCTTTGGCCCGTGTGTACCCGCACCGCAAAAAATCATTTGTGTGGGCCTCAATTACAAAAGGCACGCGGAAGAATCGAAGATGGCACCACCTGAAGCGCCGCTTCTATTCAGTAAGTTTAATAACACGCTGACAGGCCATAAAGTTGATGTAAAACTGCCGGAAAAATCCTCACAGGTCGATTACGAAGTAGAATTGGCAATTGTTATAGGCAAGGAAGCAAAAAACGTAACAAAAGAAGAGGCGCTTTCCTACGTGTACGGATACTGCAACGCAAATGATTTATCCGCACGGGATTTGCAATTTAAAAGTTCGCAATGGCTGTTAGGAAAAACTTGCGATGGATTCAGTCCGATTGGACCGTATCTCGTAACCGCAGATGAAGTAGGAGATCCGAACAATTTACGTCTTCGCACGATTGTGAACGGAGAAGTGAGACAGGATTCCAATACATCTGATATGATATTCTACTGCGATGAAATTGTTAGTTATGTTTCCGAACATATGACACTTTATCCTGGGGACTTAATTTTTACCGGAACACCCGAGGGAGTTATTTTAGGGTTGCCTGAGCAAGAAAGAGTTTGGCTCAAGGATGGAGATGAAGTTACGATCGAAATTGAAAAACTCGGCACCTTAACAAACACGATGCGGAAATAACATGAAAAGACCTGGCTATTTTGCCAGGTCTTTTTTTGCCTGCGGAAGGGAACATAAATTGAATTTGAGTCTTGACTTTTTCTGTTACTCTGGTAAACTAATTTCGTCAAAACCGAACAAAATTCGACTTACCTCGTATAATATCAGGAATATGGCCTGAAAGTTTCTACCGAATGACCGTAAAACATTCGACTATGAGGATGGAAACCAACACCAGGGTTCTATCTCCGTATGCACAATAAGGGGAATCCTGGTTTTTTTATTGTGAAAAGAGGAAGAATGTAGAGTAAGGAAAGAAAACGAAACACAAGCACAAGAGGGGGATCTTCTAGAAGATGGACAAACCAAATGAGTTAATCGTGGTGCTGGACTTCGGAGGGCAGTACAATCAGCTTATCGCCCGCCGCGTTCGCGATTTAGGGGTTTTTAGTGAGCTAATGCCATACAATACACCGGTTGAAAAGCTGAAAGAGCTAAACCCAAAAGGAATTATTTTCTCGGGTGGCCCATCCAGTGTATACGAAGAAGGAGCTCCACACTCCGATGAGCGTATTTACGATATGGGCGTGCCAATTCTTGGGATTTGCTATGGCATGCAGCTCATGTCACACCATTTGAAAGGCAAAGTAGAATCTGCGAAAGTACGGGAATACGGCAAAGCAGACATCGCGATTCATAATGAGACACCGTTTTTTAAAGGATTGGATAAGAGCGAAACGGTATTGATGAGCCATACGGATAAGGTTATTGAGGTGCCGGAGGGGTTCCAGGTTGACGCAAGCAATGAAGCGTGTCCTGTGGCAGCCATCAGCCATCCGGGCAAAAACTTCTACGGCGTGCAGTTCCATCCGGAAGTTCGCCATTCTGTACGCGGCAACGATATGCTGAAAAACTTCCTCTTCAATATTTGCAAGTGCGAAGGAAATTGGTCGATGGAAAATTACATCGAGATGATGGTGGAAGAAATTCGCACGCAGGTTGGCGACAAGAAGGTTCTTTGCGCATTGAGCGGCGGGGTGGATTCTTCCGTTGTTGCGGTTCTCATCCACAAAGCAATCGGAGATCAACTGACTTGTATGTTCGTCGATCACGGCCTGCTCCGCAAAGGCGAAGCGGAGAGTGTAATGAAAACGTTCAAAGAAGGCTTCCATATCAACGTCATTAAAATCGATGCCCGCCAGCGTTTCCTGGACAAGTTGAAGGGCGTGGCTGACCCTGAGAAAAAAAGAAAAATTATCGGAAATGAGTTTATTTACGTATTTGAGGAAGAAGCGAGCAAGCTGGAAGGCATGGACTTCCTCGCACAGGGAACCCTTTATACGGACATCGTGGAGAGCGGAACAGCGACAGCCCAGACGATTAAATCACACCACAACGTGGGCGGTTTGCCGGAAGATATGAAATTAAGCCTGATTGAGCCGCTGAATAAGCTGTTTAAAGATGAAGTGCGCAAGGTCGGTGAAGAACTTGGGATGCCGCATGAAATTGTTTGGCGCCAGCCATTTCCGGGACCTGGCCTTGGCATTCGGGTGCTTGGGGAAGTAACGGAAGAAAAACTGGAGATTGTTCGGGAATCGGATTATGTCCTGCGTGATGAGATTAAAAAGGCGGACCTTGAGAAAGATATATGGCAGTACTTCACCGTCCTTCCTGATGTGCGAAGCGTAGGTGTTATGGGTGACTACAGAACGTATGATTATACGATCGGTATCCGTGCCGTTACCTCCATCGATGGAATGACAGCAGACTGGGCGCGCATTCCGTTTGATGTACTGGAGAAAATATCTGTCCGCATTGTAAATGAAGTACCGCATATTAATCGTGTTGTGTATGATATCACTTCAAAGCCGCCGGCTACGATTGAATGGGAATAAAGGCAGGATACTGAATAACAAGAGGGTGAGAAGAAGATGGATAAGTTCTTCAAGTTAAGAGAAAACAATACGAATGTCAGAACGGAAATCATTGCCGGTTTGACGACATTTATTACAATGGCATACATTCTAATAGTAAACCCGCTGACACTGACGGCGGGAGGCGCCACTGGAATGGACTTCAATGCCGTGTTCGTGGCGACAGCGCTTGGCGCCGGGCTGGTAACGATCGCAATGGGGCTTTTTGTTAATTATCCGATTGCGCTAGCCCCCGGTATGGGATTAAATGCTTACTTTGCTGCTGTTGTTATGAGTTCAGGTGGTCATATTACATGGCAGATTGGGCTCGCCTCCGTGTTTATTTCCGGTATTATTTTTATCATTTTAACGCTAACCAAGGTGCGTCAGATACTGCTCGATGCTGTTCCTGATTCCCTTCGGGCCGCCATTACGGTCGGAATTGGGCTGTTTATTACAATCATTGGATTTAAGAACAGCGGCCTTCTTACCGCTTTTTACATCGGCAAGAATCCCGCAGCTCCGTTTACAGCGCTGGGCAGTAATGATTGGTTAATGCAGCTGGGGAATTTTGTGGAGGATAAAGGGGTTCTTCTTACGGTTATCGGCTTGCTGATTACGAGCATTCTTATGGCGATGCGTGTGCAGGCTGGTATTTTGATTGGAATTATCGTAACGACACTCATTGGGATTCCGTTGGGCGTAACCAACCTTGCCTCCCTGAGTAATGCACACTGGATTCCGAACTTTAGTAACCTGGCAATCGGCCAGCTTGACTTCGCAGGAGCTTTGAATGCAGGTTTGTTAACCATCGTATTTACTTTTACCTTCGTTGAATTGTTTGATACATTTGGTACACTCACAGGAACGGCCGCGAAAGCCGGCCTGCTGGATAAACCGGATGCGAAGAAGAAAATTGGCCGTGCGATGCTCGTAGATGCGGGTGGCGTAAGTCTGGGAGCCCTGCTTGGAACAAGTACGATTACCGCTTTTGTAGAGAGCGCCGCAGGCGTAGGGCAGGGAGGCCGCACCGGCTTAACATCCGTTACGACCGGTGTGCTTTTTATCCTTGCTCTGTTCCTTGCACCGCTTGCTCTTCTCGTACCGGGCCAGGCGACAGCACCGGCTCTAATCATTGTAGGGGTGTTAATGATGGGAGCGGTTCGTGGAGTAGAATGGGATGACATGGTGTATGCGATTCCTTCCTTCTTAACCATCGTTTTGATGCCTCTTACGTATTCAATCGCCAATGGAATCTCGGCGGGAATCGTATTTTATGTCCTGCTTGCTTCCGCTAACAATGTGGCGGGCGGCAAAAATAAAATACACTGGCTTATGTGGGTACTGGCGATTCTTATTATCGCGCGTTTCTTATTCATCGATATTAACGCATAACGAAGAGAGGGGCTCCTGCAAAAAAGGAGCCCCTCCTTTGTTTTAGAAATCGACAAATTTTTTATAACACAATCAACGAATTTAAATGTATAATTATACAAAGCATACATAATAGAAACATAAGGGTACAGATAAAAGGGGATCCGAATGAAGAAAAAATTGTTGGTCTGGTTATTTGCAAGTTTCATCACACCCATTCTATTAAGCCTTCTGTTTGTGCTGTCAGCTAACTTGCTGCATCCCGGACAGTTATATCAATTGGTCTCTTCTCCTTTTAATTTATGTATAGTTATCCTGCTTCCGCTGTTTTTTTTCTCGTTAGTCGTTTTACGTGTTAATAAATCATTTAAAGAAGTAAACCGCAAAAGAGACGCGGCCGACATTCGAAAAGAAATAAAAAAGCTTTCCGGCCAGCTTATTGTTTGGAGTACATTCTTTTTTATTCTTTTTTCTTTTTTTCTTTCTTACCGGATGTTTGATAAACAGACAGAAACGATCTTTACATTTCTTATCTGCCTCGGTGTCGTTATGACTGCCTATTCTCCTTTTTACTTTGGGATTCTCGTACAGGTTCACCACTATTTATACCGAAACGGTTTTTCCGCATACAAAGATTTAAATACATGGTCCCGCAGTACGGCAATATCGGTCCTGTTTGCATTATCCGGTACTTTTATGACGACCACTTTGTTTGTCTACACCATTTCAAAAACGTTTGGAACGGCAATTACTTTATACGATGTATTTCAAAGGGCTCTTATTGTCAGTGTCATTGTAGGAGTTCCGCTTACGATGCTCATTCTTATGATCCGGCGTTTTTATTTTCAGCAGTTGAAACAAAAGCAGCATCAACTCCGTTCCTTTCATGAATTATCTGAGAAATTGTATGGGACGCTAGAGATTACGGATGAATTTCTGCGCGATATTGTTTTAACCGTGAAGAAGGTTATCGGTGCAAAGTATGCGGCGTTAGCTCTTTTCACAGAAGAGAAAAAGATAGAGAGGTTTATCCCGGTTGGCTGGGATGGTGCACCAGGGATTCATTATCCGGAAGGCAAAGGATTGCTAGGATATCTCCGCCATGAAAAAAAGCCCATGCGTACATCCAGCATTTCCAATCATCCTGCTTCTGCCGGATTTCCTGAAGGCCATCCGGCAATGGAATCGTTCCTCGGCGTTCCTATCATTGTTAATGATGTAATTATAGGGAGTTTTTACCTTACAGAGAAGAGAGGGGCTTTACGGTTTACGAAGGAAGATGAGGAAATGGTCGTTGACTTCAGCCGTTCCCTTGCTATAGCCATCCAGAATTGCAGGTATGTTGAGGAATTAAAAGAAGAGAGAAAGGCAGCGCAGGAAGCGGCAGCGCTAAAAAGCCAAATTCTCTCCACTATGAGCCACGAATTGCGGACACCGCTAAATGCTATCATCGGTTATTCCGATATAGTAATAGATGTACTTAAAGGTTCGATCCCGGAAAAACAGATGACGAACATTGAGCGCATTAAAGAAAGCGGAAAGCATCTCCTGGCACTTATTAACGATATTCTGGACTTATCCAAGATGGAATCCGGGTACATGAAAACGAACTGCCAGAGGGTAAGCCTGCGATCGCTGCTTCAATTCTGTATTCACAATGCATCGGGATTAATCGAAAACAAGCCGGTTGCCCTTCGCGTTATAGGGAATGATGATGTATGGCTGTTTAGCGATGAGCAAAAGCTCAAGCAAATTATTATGAATTTATTGTCCAACGCGATTAAGTTTACTGAAAAAGGTGAGGTAACCATTCATATTTTAGACCGCGCAGATTCGCTCCTTTTGCGAATTCAGGATACGGGGATCGGCATTTCTTTGGAAAATCAGTTGTTAATTTTCGAGCCATTTAAACAAATCGACGGGAGCTTATCCCGCAGGTATAATGGGACCGGCCTTGGGCTTCCCATCGTGCAGCGGCTTGTTCATTTACTTGGCGGAACGATCCGGGTAGAGAGTGAAATTGGCGAGGGCTCATCCTTTATCGTGGAATTACCTATAGCGATCGAAACAGCCGGAGTACCAGCAAAGAACAAGGATCGAGAGGGGGCATAACAAAAATGAGCGTTTTCTCTGTGCCGTCAAATCCTGTGGAGGAAAAGCTTGAAATCGAGCAATCAACGATCCTGCTTGTTGATGACGAAGAGTACAACCTCGATATTCTCGTACAGCTCCTCTCCGTTAAGAATTACCGAATAAGATGTGCCAGTTCGGGAATGGAAGCTCTGGAGATAATCCAGAATGAAGAAATTGATCTTGTTCTGTTAGATGTCATGATGCCGGGCATGAACGGATACGAGGTACTGCGGGAAATAAAAAAGTCTCCCCGTCAGTTTCTTCCTGTTATTATAGTTACAGCGCTTGATGGGAGAGAGGACAGGATTCGAGCGCTTGAGGGCGGAAGTGATGATTTTCTTACTAAGCCAATTGATAAATATGAATTGTATGCCCGTGTCCAGACGCTTCTGCGCACAAAGCATTATTATAAACAGCTTATTTCTGCAAACCAGCGGTTAGAGATAGAGGTACAGAACCGAACAATCGAACTGCAGAGAGCACTGCAGGAACTGCGGCGGCTAAATGAGAAGCTAGCCGCCAGCCACCGCGAAATTGTGGAGCATCTTTCATCTGCTGCGGAGTTTAAAGACCCGGAAACAGCCGCTCATATACAGCGCATCAGTTATTACTGCGGGGTACTGGCCCGCGGAATTGAAATGGATGAAGAGGAGGCGGATTTGCTTATTCAGGCAAGCCCGATGCACGACATAGGTAAAATCGGGGTACCGGACCATATTCTGCTCAAGCCGGGCAAGCTCACCGCTGAAGAGTATGAGAAAATGAAGGAGCATACGCTGATCGGGTACAAAATCCTGAATGATTCCGAATCTCCTCTGCTAAAGCTGGCCAGTGAGATTGCGATTTCCCACCACGAAAAATATGATGGGACAGGCTATCCATATGGGGTGTCAGGAGAGGAAATCCCCCTTAGCGGCCGGATTGTGGCTGTTGTTGATGTATTTGACGCCCTTACCAGCCGCAGACCGTATAAGGAAGCGTTTTCGAATGAAGTTGCCTACGATATCATTCGGAAAGGCAGAGGAAACCATTTCGATCCGCACATTGTCGATGTATTCTTTGAAAATCTCCCCGAGATTTTATACATTCAAAATAAATATCAGGATTAGGGGAAAGAGAGCCTTTTTGCAAGGGCTCTTTTTTTATGCCTAAAAATGGGCAAACGTCCATACCGCCTGAAGCATCTCCGCATAGACTGTAGCATGTCAAAAAGCTTCAAAGTAGAAAGGAGTGAGACGAAATGAGTTTTTTTGGCGGTAACGATGAAATTGGGGTGATTTTAGTCCTCTTCATCTTGCTCGTAGTAATTGCTTGCTCCTGTGACTAATATAAAGGCTTCCGAGGGCTTCTCTGCAGAAAAGAGATAAAAATGCGGAAGATGGGCATTCGTCCAAACCATGATATCACTCGTGGCATATCGTATACCACAGGTGATATCACCTGATGTTTTGCAAGGAACAACGGAGGAGGGAACATTACATGAGCTTTTTTGGTGGAGAAGAGGCAATCGGCGTAATTCTTGTGCTTTTCATCCTGCTTGTTATCATCGCTTGTGCTTGTGACTAATAGCAGGAATCTTCCTGTAAAGAAAGGCTGACGGCAACCCGCCGCCAGCCTTTCATGTGGGTAAAACGAATGATATAGTAATTAATGTGTAAAATGTTCGGAAATAAGGTTGACACAAAGAAATGCTGCTTGTTACACTATAGATGAATTGAGTGGAAAGTGAATCTAGGGTTCCGTAGCAGGGAAGCTGCTGCACGGTCCGAGCGATTCAGGTGCGCACGGCGCACTACACCGAAGGGATAAAAGCCCAGGCGGTAGGTTTCTCACAGCTACAGGAGAAATCTACCGTTTGGGCTTTTTGTTTTTGTTAGGAAGAAGCAGGGAAAGGGGATATAAAACGATGAGTCAACCGCTTGTTGGCGTTATTATGGGAAGCAGCTCAGACTGGGATACAATGAAGGAATCGTGTGCAATTTTGGAAGAGCTAGGGGTTCCATACGAGAAGAAGGTCGTTTCCGCGCACCGTACGCCTGATTTAATGTTTGAGTATGCTGAGCAGGCGCAAACGCGCGGGCTTGAAGTTATTATTGCCGGAGCCGGCGGTGCTGCTCATCTTCCGGGCATGGTAGCCGCCAAAACCGCTTTGCCTGTCATTGGGGTGCCTGTTAAAAGCTCTACGTTAAATGGCCTCGATTCGCTGCTTTCGATCGTACAAATGCCAGGCGGTGTTCCTGTGGCAACGGTCGCTATCGGAAAAGCGGGAGCAGTGAACGCAGGTTTGCTGGCCGCACAAATTATCGGAAACAAATACCCTGAAGTCCGGGAAAAATTTATAACCCGCAGAGAAACGGTGAAAAAAAATGTTTTGGAGGCGGATCCGCTCCTATGAAAAAGACGGCAGAGCACAAGCATGTGATTAAGCCGGGAGCAACGATCGGAGTGCTCGGCGGGGGACAGCTTGGGAGAATGATGGCACTTGCGGGACGAGCCTGCGGATACCGGTTTATTACACTCGATCCCACAGAGGATTGTCCGGGTGCGCAGGTGTCGGACAGGCAGATTACCGCCTCATATGATGACGTAGAAGGGGCAATGGAATTGGCCGCTTCAAGCGATGTCATTACATATGAGTTTGAGAATGTGGATGCGAAGGTAGCGGATATTTTAGAGGAGCAGTCGTACGTTCCGCAGGGAAGCAGGCTGCTGCGCACTACGCAAAACCGGATTCATGAGAAATCAACGCTTGCTTCCTTCGGCATTCCGGTTGCCCCGTTTCGTGTGATTGCAAGCGCAGCAGAAGCCGGACAGGCAGCAGAGGAACTTGGACTTCCGCTGGTGATGAAAACCGCAACCGGAGGATACGATGGAAAAGGGCAGCGTGTCATCCGCAGGATCGATGAGATTGCCGCCGGATACGAAGCGCTGGAGCAATCCGGAGCGGAAATCATTGTTGAACAATTTATTCCTTTTACAAAAGAAATCTCGGTGATTGCTGCCCGCAGTGTTTCAGGCGAGATTCAAACGTTTCCTGTCGCTGAAAATATCCATCGCGACAATATCCTCCACCTCTCCATCGTCCCGGCCCGGGTAGAAGCGGACGCTGCCGGGCATGCGGAGAAATTGGCAGCCGACATTGCAGAAAAGCTTGATGTGGTAGGCTTATCGCCGTAGAAATGTTTGTAAAAGAAAGCGGAGAGCTGGTTGTGAACGAGCTTGCGCCTCGCCCGCACAACTCGGGGCATTATACGATGGATGCCTGTGTGACTTCCCAATTCGAACAGCATATACGTGCCATATGTGATCTTCCGCTTGGATCTGCCAGGCTGCTCTCACCGGTTGTTATGGTGAACCTCCTCGGTGAGCACCTCCACCGGTGCTTGATAAGATAGAGGAGCTTCCTCGAAATGCGAAGCTTCACTTGTATGGGAAAAAGGATAGCAAACCGAAAAGAAAGATGGGGCATATTAATATTGTGTCTGAATCGATAGAACAAGCATTGCAAACGGTACAGGATATCGGAATCTGGAATGAAAGCGAGGAGCGTTAAATGATAGAACGGTATACACGCCCGGAAATGGCGGCCATTTGGACAGAGGAAAATAAGTTTAAAGCATGGCTAAAGGTTGAGATTCTTGCCTGTGAAGCATGGGCTGAGCTTGGGGTTATTCCTAAAGAGGACGTCCGGAAGCTGTGGGAAAACGCAAGCTTTGATGTACAGCGCATTTACGAGATTGAGCAGGAGACCCGGCACGATGTCGTCGCTTTTACACGTGCCGTTTCCGAAACGATTGAAGGCGATGAGAAGAAATGGATCCATTACGGGCTCACTTCAACAGATGTAGTAGATACGGCGCTTTCGTACTTGCTGCTCCAGGCAAATGAAATTATTGAACAGGACCTTGTCCGGTTTATCGACATTTTAAAAGAAAAAGCCCAGGAACATAAATACACGGTAATGATGGGACGTACGCACGGTGTCCACGCAGAACCAACGACGTTCGGCTTGAAAATGGCCCTCTGGTACGAAGAGATGAAGCGTAACCTGGAAAGGTTTCATCACGCGAAGCAGAATCTTGCTTTCGGGAAGATTTCCGGGGCGGTTGGAACGTACGCTAACATCGACCCATTCGTTGAGGCGTATGTATGTAAGAAGCTCGGCCTGCAGGCGGCTCCGGTTTCGACCCAGACGCTGCAGCGGGACCGCCACGCTGAATATATGGCAACACTCGCGCTCATTGCAACGTCAATTGACAAATTCGCCGTAGAAGTCCGCGGCCTGCAGAAGAGCGAAACAAGAGAAGTAGAGGAAGCGTTCGCGAAAGGGCAGAAAGGGTCTTCCGCAATGCCGCACAAGCGCAACCCAATCGGAAGCGAGAACATGTCGGGCCTTGCCCGTGTCATTCGCGGACATATGATTTCGGCATATGAGAACGTGCCGCTCTGGCACGAAAGGGACATTTCCCACTCTTCCGTAGAGCGCGTGATTTTACCGGATGCCACACAACTGATTAATTATATGCTGAACCGTTTCGGCAACATCGTAAAAAACCTGACAGTATTCCCGGAAAATATGAAGCGCAACATGGACCGCACCTTTGGCTTAATCTATTCACAGCGTGTCCTGTTGAAGTTGATTGACAAAGGAATGAGCCGTGAAGCCGCTTATGACACAGTGCAGCCCCGCGCCATGCAGGCATGGGAAGAGCAGCGTTCATTCCGTGACATTATTGAAGCCGATGAAAAAGTAAAGCAAATGCTCTCTCAGGAAGAGATTGCAGATTGCTTTGACTATAACTGGCACCTTAAGCACGTAGATACCATTTTCGACAGACTCGGTTTATAAAAAATAGCAGGCACATAAATACAAAGGGGAGATGCATGGTGGTCAAGCTAGAACAGCTGTATGAAGGGAAAGCCAAACGAATATACCGCACGGACAATCCGGATGTATACCAGGTTGAGTACAAGGATGACGCCACGGCTTTTAACGGAGAAAAGCGCGCGACGATTATGGGCAAAGGGGAACTCAACAATCGCATTACCTCGATTTTCTTCCGCATGCTGAAAGAGAAGGGCATCGACAACCACTTCATCGAAGAGATATCCGCCACAGAGCAGCTTGTGAGGAAGGTGGAAATTGTGCCGCTTGAAGTTGTTGTCCGCAACGTCGCTGCCGGTTCCCTGGCGAAACGCCTCGGTTTTGAGGAGGGTACGGCTCTTTCACAGCCTGTTGTCGAGCTTTATTATAAAGACGATGCGCTCGGTGACCCGCTCATTAACGATTCCCATATTGATGTTTTGGGTATTGCGACAGCAGAGGAACGTGACCGGCTGCGTGAGATGGCGCTTCAGGTTAACGAGGTTCTCTTGCAATATATGAAGGAACGCGACATTATCCTTGTTGATTTTAAACTTGAGTTTGGCCGAATAGAAGGCGGTGCTTTGCTGCTTGCCGATGAAATCTCTCCCGATACGTGCCGTTTCTGGGATGCGAATACGAAAGAAAAGCTGGACAAAGACCGCTTCCGCCGTGACCTTGGTCGGGTGGAGGATGCTTATAAAGAAATTCTAAAGCGCATTGGAGGAGAAGCGAATGTTTAAAGCTGTTGTATATGTCACGCTCAGGGAATCTGTTCTGGATCCGCAGGGAAATGCCGTTCAAGGTTCACTGCACTCCCTCGGCTTTGATGAAGTAAAGGACGTTCGCATCGGCAAATACATGGAGCTGGAATTGGACGTGAACAGCCGGGAGGCAGCCGAGGAACGGCTGACTGAAATGTGTGAGAAGCTGCTTGCGAATACCGTTATTGAAGACTACCGTTTCGAACTGGCGGAGGCGTAGGCCATGAAATACGCGGTTATCGTTTTCCCCGGATCAAACTGTGATATTGACATGTACAAGGCTGTAGAGGACTGCCTGGGTGAACCTGTTGAGTATGTATGGTATACCCGGCCCAACCTTGATGAATTTGATTGTATTCTTCTCCCTGGCGGATTTTCTTATGGAGACTATCTTCGCCCCGGTGCGATGGCGAGCATGGCTCCCGTGCTGCAGGCTGTAAAAGCGGCTGCTGAGGCCGGAAAACTTGTGATGGGCGTATGCAATGGTTTCCAGGTGCTAACGGAAGCCTGCCTTCTCCCCGGTGCTCTGCGCCGCAACAGCCAGCTGAAGTTCCGCTGCGGGATGGCGGCGCTGCGGGTGGAAAACAATAAAACAGCGTTTACTTCTGACTACGAAAAGAATGAAATCATTCAAATCCCCATTGCACATGGTGACGGTAATTACTATTGCGATGAAAGTACACTTGCAGAAATGGAAGCCAATGGCCAGATTGTTTTCCGTTACGAAGGGGACAATCCGAACGGCTCGATTGACAACATCGCGGGCGTTATAAATAAGGAAGGAAATGTACTTGGTATGATGCCTCATCCGGAGCGGGCTGTTCATGAATGGCTCGGCTCACAGGACGGCAAGCGTATGTTTACTTCGATTTTACAGAGTTGGAGGGGGAAGAACGGTGCAGCACAGAGAGCCTAGTCCACAGCAAATTGCCGAGGAAAAAGTTTACCGTGAAATGGGTTTAACTGATGAAGAGTTTGCCCGAGTTGTCGAAATAATTGGAAGAAAACCGAATTATACGGAAACCGGATTGTTCAGCGTAATGTGGTCTGAGCACTGCAGCTATAAGAACTCGAAGCCGGTGCTGCGCCGCTTCCCGACAGACGGGCCGCGTGTCCTGCAAGGCCCGGGAGAAGGCGCGGGAATTATAGATATTGGGGATAATCAGGCGGTTGTATTTAAAGTCGAAAGCCATAATCACCCTTCAGCGATAGAGCCATATCAGGGAGCAGCAACCGGTGTTGGCGGCATTATTCGTGATGTATTTTCGATGGGCGCGCGCCCTATTGCGATGCTGAACTCGCTCCGTTTCGGCGAACTGGAAACGCCCCGCATGAAATACCTGTTTGAAAATGTAGTGGCAGGCATTGCCGGCTATGGAAACTGCATGGGGATTCCGACGGTTGGCGGAGAAGTTGTTTTTGATCCGTGCTACGACGGGAACCCGCTCGTAAATGCGATGTGTGTCGGGCTTATCGATCATGACAAAATTCAAAAGGGTGTAGCCAAGGGGATCGGAAATCCGGTTATGTATGTTGGTGCTGCGACCGGGCGTGATGGAATTCACGGTGCCACCTTCGCTTCTGAGGAGCTGAGCGAAGCATCGGAAGCGAAGCGTCCCGCTGTCCAGGTTGGTGACCCGTTTATGGAAAAGCTGCTGCTGGAAGCCTGCCTTGAACTGATTGATTCAGGGGCGGTTGCCGGCATTCAGGATATGGGTGCGGCGGGGCTCACTTCTTCCAGCGCGGAGATGGCGAGTAAAGCAGGGAACGGAATTGAATTAAATCTTGATCTTCTTCCTCAGCGTGAAAAAGGAATGACACCGTATGAAATGATGCTCTCCGAATCACAGGAGAGAATGCTTGTTGTCGTTGAGAAGGGCAGAGAACCAGAAGTCGAGAAGATTTTTGAAAAATGGGGCCTGCATTCTGTTGTCATTGGCCGTGTGACCGACGACGGAATGCTTCGCCTGCTTCATAAAGGGGAAGTTGCGGCAGAAGTTCCGGTAGACAGTCTGGCGGAGGATGCGCCCGTTTATTACAAGCCGTCCGCAGAGCCGGCGTACTATAGAGAGTTTTCGAATGTTGATATGCTGGCCATTAGTGAACCTTCCAATTATGGGGAAGCCTTGAAAAAGGTTCTTTCCGCTCCAACCGTGGCCAGCAAAGAGTGGGTGTACAGCCAGTATGATTACATGGTTCGGACAAACACTGCTGTTGTTCCCGGTTCAGATGCCGCTGTGGTGGCGATTCGCGGCACGAAAAAGGCGCTTGCCATGAGCATTGACTGCAACGGCCGCTATGTATATCTCGATCCGCAAATCGGAGGCGCCATTGCTGTCGCTGAATCCGCGCGCAATGTTGTATGCTCCGGTGCGGAGCCGCTTGGGCTGACGGATTGCCTGAATTTCGGCAACCCGGAAAAACCGGATATTTTCTGGCAGTTCGAAAAAGCGGTGGACGGAATGAGCGAGGCGTGCCGGGAGCTTGGCACCCCTGTCATTGGCGGAAACGTCAGCCTTTACAATGAAACGAACGGTGAAGCCGTGTATCCGACACCGGTTGTCGGTATGGTTGGCTTGATTCATGATACGGCGCATATTACAACCCAGACTTTTAAAAACGATGGGGATATTATCTTCTTGCTTGGGGAAACAAAGGCGGAAATCGGCGGTTCCGAGTATCAAAAACAAATGCAAGGTTCTATCAGCGGACGGCCACCTGTCTTAGATTTGGCTGTGGAGCGTAGGCTCCAGAAGACGGTCCTGTCCGCGATTCAACAGGGGTGGGTTGCTTCCGCACACGATTTGGCGGAAGGCGGTCTGGCTGTAGCGCTTGTGGAATCGGCGGCACCGGGGCTTGGAGCTGTAGTGAACTGGGAGACTGCCCTGCGCCCTGACATTGCGCTGTTCAGTGAGTCGCAATCCCGCGTATTGCTCAGCGTGAAGCCGGAAAATGCGGCAGAAGTAAGGGGAATCGTGGAGGCGAACGGGATTGCATGTACGGAATTAGGAATAGTAACCGGTGATGAGATAAAGATAACAGTGAACGGCCGCAATGTAGTGAGTGAGGCGCTGTCTGAACTAAAAACAGCCTGGAAGGATGCGATCCCATGTCTGATGGGTTAATGATGGAACATGACGATTTGTGGGATAAGCTGAACGAGGAGTGCGGTGTTTTCGGGGTGTATAATCACCCTGACGCGCCGCAGCTCACCTATTATGGAATCCACGCGCTCCAGCATAGGGGCCAGGAGAGCGCGGGAATTTGCGCATCGAACGGGGAGAGCTTTTCCTATCACAGAGGAATGGGCCTTGTAACCGAAGCGTTTAGCAATAATGAACTTGGCAAAATCCATGGCCGGTCGGCGATCGGCCATGTTCGATATACGACGGCGGGGGAAAGCAAAATTGAGAACGCCCAGCCGCTTATTTTCAAATATACCGGGGGAAACCTCGCCCTTGCCCATAACGGAAACCTTGTGAATGCAAACCAGATTCGCCACCAGCTAGAGAGACAGGGTTCCATTTTTCAAACGACAAGCGATACGGAAGTCATCGCGCATTTAATCGCCCGTTCCGGTTATGAAATCGAGGAGGCTGTAAGGGAATCGCTGCGCATGATTAAAGGCGCTTATGCCCTGCTTGTCATGACGGAAAAGAAGCTCATCGTCGCGCTCGATCCGAACGGGCTTCGCCCGCTCGTGCTGGGCATGATCGGTGATTCATATGTCGTCGCATCAGAAACGTGCGCCTTCGAAGTTGTAGGCGCGCAGTATGTGCGCGATGTTGCCCCGGGAGAGATGATTATCATTGACGAGGACGGGCTTCGGGCTGAACGGTTCGCCGGGCAAACCCAGCGTGCGATTTGTTCGTTTGAATATATTTATTTTGCCCGCCCTGACAGCGATATTGACGGGATTAACGTCCACCTCGCCCGCAAAGAGCTGGGAAGGCAGCTGCAGAGAGAAGCTGCTGTTGAAGCGGATGTTGTGACAGGGGTGCCGGATTCGAGCATTTCAGCAGCTATCGGCTATGCGGAGGCCGCCGGCATTCCTTATGAGCTGGGCCTCATTAAAAACAGGTATGTGGGCCGCACGTTTATCCAGCCTAACCAGGAACTGCGGGCCCGCGGGGTTCGGATGAAGCTTAGCGCTGTCCGCAAAGTAGTGGAAGGCAAGCGTGTGGTCATGATCGATGATTCGATTGTCCGCGGCACGACGAGCGGCCGGATCGTAACGATGCTTCGTGAAGCCGGTGCGAAAGAAGTGCATGTGCGGATCAGTTCTCCGCCTGTCAAAAACCCTTGTTTCTATGGAATCGACACGTCCAGCCGGGAGGAATTAATTGCTTCGGAGAAGTCGCTGGAGGAGATTCGCGAGATAATTGGCGCCGACTCCCTGTATTTTCTTTCACCGGAAGGGTTGGTTGACGCGATCGGGCGTGATGATGATGCACCGAATCGGGGCCATTGCCTCGCGTGCTTTAACGGATGTTATCCGACAGAGATTTATGAAGACACGAAAAACTGTACGGAAAAATAGGGAAAGGCGGGGAAAAAAATGAGTGAGGCTTACAAGCAGGCGGGTGTCGATATTGATGCCGGCAATGAAGCGGTCGAACGAATGAAAAAGCACGTGAAGCGTACCTTTCGCCCGGAAGTTCTGACGGGGCTTGGCGGTTTTGGTGCTCTGTTCGGCCTTAATATAGAGAAATATAAAAAACCCGTGCTTGTCTCCGGTACAGACGGGGTAGGCACCAAACTGAAGGTTGCATTTGGCGCGGACCGGCACGACACTATCGGAATCGATGCCGTAGCGATGTGTGTCAATGACATTGTTGTACAGGGCGCGGAGCCGCTCTTTTTCCTCGACTATCTTGCCTGCGGGAAGGTCGTTCCGGAACGCATTGAAGCGATCGTGAAGGGAATCGCTGACGGATGCGAACAGGCCGGCTGCGCGCTCATCGGGGGCGAAACAGCGAGATGCCCGGCATGTATGAGGAAGCGGAATATGATATTGCCGGCTTTAGCGTAGGCGTTGTTGATGCTGATCGGATTATTGACGGACGAAGCATCGCACCTGGAGACGCGATTATCGGTATGCGTTCAAGCGGCGTTCACAGCAACGGATTTTCCCTTGTCCGCAAAGTTTTGCTTGAACAAGCCGGACTGAAACTCGATGACGAAGTGGCTGAACTGGGTGGAACGCTCGGCAGTAATCTGCTTACGCCAACCCGCATTTATGTGAAATCCTGCCTGGCACTTATTGAGAAGATGGAAGTAAAAGGGTTTGTTCACGTAACCGGCGGCGGGTTCTATGACAACATTCCCCGGATCCTGCCGGAAGGGACGGCGGCCCAGATTGAATACGGTTCATGGCCGGTTCCTCCGATATTCACCCTCATTGAGGAGAAAGGCGCTATCTCTAAGAAAGATATGTTCCGGACGTTCAATATGGGGATCGGCATGATTGCCATTGTTAAAAACGAAAATGCAGTTAAAGCGATTCATGCACTGGAGGAAGCTGGAGAATCGGCGTTTCTGATCGGGCGGGTCACCTCCGGAAGCAAGGACGTACAGTTCGGCGGGGTGAGCTGGGAATGAAAATCGCCGTATTTGCTTCGGGGAGCGGATCCAACTTCGGTGCGATTATGCAGGCCATTGCAGAAGGCAGCCTGACCGGTGCTGAAGTTGTGCTGCTCGTGTGCGACAAACCGGAGGCTTACGTGCTGAAACGGGCCGCTGAATACAGTGTTCCAACATTTGCTTTTCGCGCAAATGAATATTCGTCCAAAGCGGCGGTTGAAGCGGAAATTGTTCATCGTTTGGAAGAAGCGGGAGCAGAGTTTATCGTTCTTGCGGGCTATATGCGGCTCATTGGAGATACTCTCCTTGCATCATACGGCGGCCGCATGATTAACCTGCACCCGTCGCTGCTGCCTTCCTTTGCCGGAAAAGATGCGGTCGGCCAGGCATTGCGGTACGGAGTGAAAGTTACCGGCATTACGGTCCATTTTGTAGACGAAGGAATGGATACAGGACCGATTATCGCCCAGCGTATGATTCCGGTATATCAGGATGATACGAAGGAAACACTGGTGGCGAGAGTCCAGGAAGAGGAACACCGATTGCTGCCCCAGGTAGTACAGCTTATTGTAAACGGGCAGGTTCGGCTGGACGGCAGAAAAGTTACCGTTGAATGGAGAAATCCTGAACATAGCAGAGGAGTGGAAAAAGCGTGAGCACAGTTAAAGTGAAGCGAGCGTTACTCAGCGTATCGGATAAAACAGGCGTGTTAGAATTTGCTAAAGAACTTGAAAAACTCGGCGTGGAAATCATTTCAACGGGCGGAACGGCAGCCTTGCTTAAAGAAGCGGGTGTGAATGTTATCGGAATTTCAGAAGTAACCGGCTTCCCGGAAATTCTCGATGGGCGTTTAAAAACGCTCGATCCGCACATTCACGGCGGGTTATTGGCCGTTCGCGATGATGAAAAGCATCGCCAGCAAATTGCGGAACATAATATCACACCGATTGATCTTGTTGTCGTTAATCTTTATCCGTTTAAAGAAACGATAAGCAAGCCGGATGTACCGTTTGCCGAGGCAATTGAAAATATCGACATCGGCGGGCCGACGATGCTTCGCTCGGCGGCTAAAAACCATGCGTATGTAACGGTCGTGGTAGATGCGGCGGATTATGATGTGGTGCTGGCTGAGCTTCGAGAAACAGGTTCCGTTGAGGCTGAGACCAAGCGCAAGCTGGCGGCCAAAGTATTCCGTCATACCGCAGCTTATGATGCGCTGATTTCCCAGTACCTTACTGCACAGGTAGGGGAAGAGCTGCCGGATACGTATACAGTAACGTATGAAAAAGTCCAGGACCTCCGCTATGGAGAGAATCCCCACCAGGCTGCTGCTTTCTACCGGGAGCCTCTGGCTGGGACCGGAAATATCGCGACGGCAAAACAGATCCATGGCAAAGAGCTTTCCTACAATAATATTAACGATGGGAACGCCGCGCTTAACATTGTAAAGGAATTTACACAGCCGGCCGTTGTAGCGGTGAAACATACGAATCCGTGCGGAGTAGGCACAGGAGCGACCATCCTTGAAGCATACCACAAGGCGTACGCGTCCGATCCGGTTTCGATTTTTGGCGGAATTATTGCTGCAAACCGTACGATTGACAAAGAAACAGCGCTGCTCCTGAAAGAGATATTCCTCGAAATCATTATGGCTCCTGGCTTCACGGAAGAGGCACTGGAAATCCTGCGTGAGAAGAAGAACTTACGGCTTCTGCAATTGGGCGATATAAGCAGAGGAGAAAAAGCGGACTGGAAGCTCGCTTCTGTCGAGGGAGGGCTGCTTGTCCAGCAAGAAGACGCCAAACAGGTAACGGAAGCGGATCTGGAGGTTGTAACGGATCGGAAACCGACAAAAGAAGAAATCGAGCAGCTGCTCTTTGCATGGAAGGTCGTCAAGCATGTGAAATCGAATGCGATCGTTCTTGCCAAAGACAGCATGACGGTCGGCATCGGCGCAGGGCAGATGAACCGGGTAGGCTCCGCACGCATTGCCATCGAGCAGGCAGGAGAGAAAGCGTTCCGAAGCGTAATGGCTTCTGATGCGTTCTTCCCGATGCCGGACACGCTGGAGGAAGCGGTAAAAGCGGGGGTTACAGCCGTGATTCAGCCGGGCGGCTCGATTCGTGACGAGGACTCAATCAAAGTGGCGAATGAACATGGCATTGCCATGGTTTTCACAGGTGTTCGCCACTTTAAACACTAAGGAGGACGGGGAATGAAAGTGCTTGTTGTTGGCAGCGGCGGACGGGAGCATGCTCTCGTGTGGAAGCTTGCTCAAAGTCCTAAAGTTTCTCAAGTTTTTTGCGCGCCGGGAAATGCGGGCATCGCTTCTCTAGCCACATGCGTTGCGATTGGCGTTAATGACTTCGCGTCGCTGGCTGAATTCGCACAGAAGGAACAGGTCGATTTAACGGTTATCGGTCCGGAAGACCCGTTGTTGGGCGGCATTGTTGATTATTTTGAAGAGCGCGGCCTTGCCGTATTTGGCCCGGCAAAAGAGGCGGCTCTCCTTGAAGGAAGCAAAACGTTTGCGAAAGATATCATGAAGAAATACGAAATCCCTACAGGCGCCTACCGCTCCTTTACGGCTCACAATGAGGCGCTTGCTTACGTTCGCGAGCAGGGTGCTCCCATTGTAATCAAGGCCGACGGGCTGGCCGCAGGCAAAGGCGTAACCGTTGCCCATGCGCTCTCAGAAGCAGAAGAGGCGCTGGCGGCCATGATGCTTGATGGGGTGTTTGCGGAAGCAGGCTCCACCGTTGTCGTGGAAGAATATCTGGCCGGTGAAGAAATGACGATCCTTTCCTTTGTTGACGGAGAAACGGTGATTCCTATGGTTCCTTCTCAGGATCATAAACCTGTCTATGATGGCGACAAAGGGCCGAATACAGGTGGGATGGGCACGTATTCCCCGGTGCCTCATATCGATGAATCCATTGTCCGGCAGGCGATTGATACGATTATCGTTCCGACCGCTAAGGCGATGGTTGCGGAGGGGCGCCCGTTTCGCGGCATTCTGTATACGGGTTTAATCATGACGCAGGAAGGACCGAAAGTCATTGAATACAATGCGCGTTTCGGCGATCCAGAAACCCAGGTTATCCTGCCGCGCCTTCAAAGCGACCTTGTTGACATTTTTCTTGCGGCTGTTGAGGGAAGGCTGGCGGGCTGTAAAGTTGAATGGAAAAACAATGCGGCGGTCTGTGTCATTATGGCAGCGGGAGGGTATCCTGGTCCCTATACAAAAGGAGAAGAAATCACCGGCTTGCCTGAGAATACAGAAGAACTCATTGTATTTCACGCCGGCACGGCGGAAACGAACGGCCGGATTGTTACGAATGGCGGACGCGTCCTTGGCGTAACGGCGCTCGGAAAAGATTTGTATGAAGCGCAGGACAAGGCATACGAAGCGGCCCGGTCCATTTCTTTTGAAGGGGCACACTACAGAAAAGATATCGGGAACAAAGCGCTTCGGCAGGCGGAGGACAGGGGAAGAGCATAAAATCCCCATCCTATGACTTATAGCGGCTGTTTTTCTTGCTATTGTAAGTCAGCCAAACATAAACAACAATGGCAAGTGAAGCGAGTACAGTAACAATCACATAAGTGTTATCGCTCAACATTTCCCAGGTGAAACGGTTCATATGTACACCTCTTTTTTAAACAAGCGGCATACTCAGCCATTGAGTATGCCGCTTGTTGTCTTTTTATTTCATGCTGCGGGGATAATCGGCAATCTGGTACGGTTTCTTATCCACATTCCCTCTCGTGTTGGTTCTCATCAAGGCAAGCATCGGGCAAAAACGGGTAATCCCCTCCGCTACTTTCATGGCGGATAAAATGGCAATAATAAAAGGCGACGTCTTGTATGGGTACCTTGCCATCCTGGCGGTACTCCAGGACAGGCCGATTAAGCCGAGCATAATACGAAGAAGGGCGTCAATTGTGCCTACATTTTTTTTCATTGGTTACCTCCCTGCAAAAGTACGGCATAATGAAGGGCCAGTTCGTAGTTAGGATGTGAAAAATAGAAGAGAATATACGCCTAATTTATTAGGGTTGATAAAGTAATAAACCCCTTATATTTACATCAAAATTATCCCTTCCACATATTTGATAATTCAAATAAAAAGATAAATAGTGTAAAGTTTGACATTTTTAAAAAGTTAATGTTTTTTAGCTAGACGGGCAGGTAGGAATCAGTTAAAATAGTTTTCAGAACAATTAATCTGTTTTAAACATTAGATCAATAGGGGGTCAGAAGATGAAGAGAAAACTGCCGGTATTTTTACTTGTTTTTCTTCTTGTAGCAGGAATGCTCGCTGGTTGCAGCGGAGCGAAAGAATCAGCCGGAACCGCAAATAGCGGAGGCGGAGCAGGCGGTGGCGGTGACACAATTAAAATTGGGGCTAACCTTGAACTGTCCGGGGGGACTGCATCCTTTGGATCATCCATCGCAAAAGGCCTTGACCTTGCGTTAGAGGAAATTAACAAAGAGGGAATTAACGGCAAGAAGCTGGAAGTTATAAAAGTGGACAACAAGTCTGACGCCGCAGAAGCGACAAGCGGTGCGATTAAATTAGTGAGCCAGGATAAAGTAGTGGCGATTCTCGGTTCGGCTACAAGTACAAACACACTGGCCCAGACCCAGATTGCGCAGGACAATAAAGTTATTTTATTAACGCCAACCGGAACCAACCCGAAAATTACAGTACAGGATGACGGCAAGACGGCAAAGGATTATGTATTCCGTGCATGCTTCATCGATCCTTTCCAGGGAACGGTAGCGGCTAACTTCGCCAGCACTACACTGAAAGTAAAGAATGCGGCTGTGTTCATCGACAGCTCCAGTGACTACGCAAAAGGCCTTGCGGATGCTTTTAAAGAATCATTCGGCAAGAACGGCGGAAAAATCGTGGGGGAAGAAGCGTATGTTGCCAAAGATACGGATTTCCGTGCGACCCTCACTCGTCTTAAAGCGAAAAATCCAGAATTTATTTTCGTGCCAGGCTATTATGAAGAAGTAGGCCTTATTGTAAAGCAGGCGCGTGAAATGGGAATTAAAGCTCCAATCATGGGCGGAGACGGCTGGGATTCTCCAAAACTTGTTGAAATCGCGGGTAAAGACGCGCTTAACAATACGTTCATCACAAACCACTATTCACCTGAAGATAAGAGCCCGAAAGTTCAAGATTTTGTAAAAGCCTTCCAGGCAAAAAACAATGCCAAACCTGATGCGTTTGCCGCTCTGGGCTATGACGCTGCTTACTTCCTGGCTGATGCGATCAAACGTGCTGGAAGTGCAGAGCCGGATAAGATTAAAGCCGCTCTTGAGCAAACGAAAGACCTTGAGCTTGTATCTGGAAAAGTAACATTAGATGCGAGCCACAACCCGATTAAATCGGCTGCCATCCTTGAATACAAAAATGGAGAGCAAACATATAACTCAACGGTAAATCCATAGAAAATAGTTAGACCAAATGAGTGGGGGGCTTGCCCCCCATTCATAATTTTATAGAGTACAGCAGCGCGTTATTGCGCGAAAGTATGACTCAAGAGGAGTGCGTGTTATGGAATTTGTACAGCAGCTTATCAATGGCATTTCGCTCGGAAGCATTTATGCCCTCATCGCCCTTGGTTATACGATGGTATACGGGATTATTAAACTAATTAACTTCGCGCACGGTGACGTGTTTATGGTAGGGGCGTTTGTAGGGTTTTACGCCATTACCGGCCTTGGGCTCGGATTTGTGCCGGCATTATTAATCGCCATGGTTGTTTGCGCTATTTTCGGCATGTTAATCGAGCGGATCGCTTATAAGCCGCTCCGAAACGCAACAAGAATCGCAGCATTAATAACCGCTATCGGTGTTTCCCTCCTCATTGAGTACGGGACGATTTATATTCGTGGTCCGCAGCCGGAAGCGTATCCGGGTGATGCGGTACCGACAAAAACATTTGAGATTTTTGGAGCAACGGTAAACAGCCAATCCCTGCTTATTCTTGGTGTATCCCTCGGCTTAATGATTTTGCTTCAATTTATTGTTCACCGCACAAAAATCGGAAAAGCGATGAGAGCGGTGTCGTTTGACGCAGAAGCAGCCCGCCTGATGGGAATTAACGTAGATAATACAATCTCTGCCACGTTTGCTATCGGTTCTGCTCTTGCAGGAGCGGCAGGCGTTATTTTCGGGATTTACTATATTAAGATTGAACCTTTAATGGGCATCATTCCAGGGCTTAAAGCCTTCGTTGCCGCTGTTCTCGGAGGCATCGGCATTATCCCGGGTGCGATGGTCGGCGGACTGGTGCTTGGCGTAGTAGAATCCCTGGTAAGCGCAGTAGGATATTCACTCTGGAGAGACGGAGTTGCTTTCGTCGTACTGATTCTTATCCTTATCTTCAAACCGTCGGGTCTCTTCGGTAAAAATATCAGGGAGAAAGTGTAGGTGGGACAAGTGAAACGCATGCAATCCAAAGGATTTTGGTTTTCCATTGTCCTTGCGCTTATCGGTTACGGAATTATTGAGTTTCTTATTTCTTCTTCCGCATTGAATCCGTTTTATGTTAATACTCTTTTCTTTATGGGAATAAACATTATTTTGGCTGTTAGTTTGCACCTTATTATTGGAATTACAGGCCAGTTTTCGATTGGGCATGCCGGTTTCCTGGCGGTGGGCGCGTATGCGTCGGCTATTTTCACAATGAAGCTTCACCTTCCTTTCGGAGTTGGGCTGCTGGCCGGTGGGATCGCTGCAGCGGCTGCCGGGCTTATCATCGGAATCCCAAGCTTGCGCTTAAAAGGGGACTACCTTGCGATTGCGACACTCGGATTCGGGGAAATTGTCCGGATTGTTTTCCTGAATTTCCAGTACGTTGGAGGAGCCAGCGGGATGCAGGTATCCCACCTGGCAACCTGGTCCTGGGTGTTTTTTAGTCTGCTTGCAACGATTATCGTTATCACGAATTTCACCAACTCAACGCACGGCCGGGCTTGTATTTCTATCCGCGAAAATGAAATTGCCTCCGATGCAATGGGAATTAACACAACCTACTACAAGGTTATTGCTTTTGCAATCGGTTCTTTCTTCGCCGGTATTGCCGGCGGACTGTATGCACATAACTTCTATATTATCCAGCCGACGAATTTCGGCTTTCTTAAATCATTTGATATCCTGATTTTTGTTGTATTGGGCGGGCTTGGCAGCATGTCCGGCGCAGTCATTGCCGCGATTCTATTAACGATTATTTCTACGTTCCTCCAGGATTATCCGGAAACACGGATGATTTTCTACAGTCTCGTGCTGATTGTTACGATGCTGTACCGTCCACAGGGCTTAATGGGAACAAAGGAAATTACGCAGCTGTTTACAAAACGTTCCCGTACGGAAGGAGGTAAGTCTGATGGCAAACACACCGCTGCTTAAGGTTGACAAGGTCGGAATACAATTCGGCGGGCTAAAGGCTGTCTCCGACGTGAACGTTGAATTGCACGAGGGCGAGCTTATCGGATTAATCGGGCCGAACGGTGCCGGTAAAACAACGTTCTTTAACCTGCTGACAGGTGTTTATGTACCTACAGAAGGAGAAATTAGCTTTAATGGGGCTAAACTGAACGGATTGCCGCCATACCAGATTACCCGCAGAGGAATCAGCCGGACATTCCAGAACATCCGGTTGTTCAGTGAACTTTCTGTGCTTGATAATGTAAAAGTAGCCTACCATTCTTTATCCAAGCATACGATTTTCAGTTCTATCTTCCGCCTGCCGGGGCATTTTGCAGGAGAGAGGGAAATGGAAGAAAAAGCACTTCAATTCCTAAAAATCTTTAACCTGGATCAGGCGAAGGATGAGCAGGCGAAAAATCTTCCTTACGGGCAGCAGCGCCGCCTCGAAATTGCCCGCGCGCTGGCCGCGGGGCCGAAGCTGCTGTTGCTTGATGAGCCGGCGGCAGGGATGAACCCGCAGGAAACACATCAACTGATGGAGCTTATTGCTTTTATCCGCAAAGAGTTCAATTTAACGATTTTATTAATTGAGCATGACATGCCGCTCGTCATGGGCGTATGCGAACGTATCTACGTTCTGGACCACGGCCAGTTAATTGCTCATGGTTCACCATCGGAGATTCGCAACAATCCGAAGGTAATTGAAGCTTATCTCGGCGAGGAGGTCTCCTAATGTTAAAAGTAGAAGGAATCGATGTTTACTATGGAAATATCCAGGCATTGCGAGGCGTGTCGCTTGAGGTAAACGAAGGAGAGATTGTGACCCTTATCGGCGCGAACGGAGCGGGAAAGAGCACACTGCTTAAAGCAATTTCGGGGCTTTTGAAACCGAAAGCAGGAACCATCTCGTACCTTGGGCAATCAATCGGCGGCAAAGCCGCCCAGGTCATCGTTAAAGGCGGAATCTCGCACGTGCCGGAAGGACGGCGCGTGTTTGCAAATATGACGGTAGAAGAAAATCTGGAGCTGGGCGCGTTTCTGCGTAAAGATGCGGACGGCATTAAAAAAGATTTTCAGCGGGTGTATGACTTGTTCCCTCGTTTAAATGAGCGCCGCAAGCAATTGTCCGGCACGCTCTCCGGCGGGGAACAGCAAATGCTCGCCATGGGAAGAGCCCTGATGGCCCGGCCGAAGCTTTTATTGCTGGATGAGCCATCAATGGGACTGGCCCCTCTGCTCGTTAAAACGATTTTTAATATTATTAAAGAAATTAACGAGAGCGGCACAACGGTTTTGCTCGTTGAGCAGAATGCCCATATGGCCCTCTCTATCGCAAGCCGTGCCTACGTAATTGAAACAGGCCGCGTTGTTCTGTCAGGTACTGCTGAAGAGCTTAACGCCAGCGACCAGATTAAGATGGCGTATCTCGGCGGGCACTAAGGCCGAAACACGGTATAACAAAACTTCAAATCATCCCCACTTTCCCGGTCTTTTTCTGGAAAGTGGGGATTTTTTCCGTACAGGCTAATAAAATAGAGTATGAGGTTTCCCATTATATTGCCGATACAAATGGGGAAGGCTAATTTTTGGCAGAACAGAAAAGAGGTACATAAATGAAATATAAACGGATAACGACCGCTTTGCTCACGCTGGCAGTAACACTCACTGCGGCATGCAGCCACCAAACGGCTGCGCTAAACGGGGGAGCGAACCCGCCACAGACACAGCCAGTACCGGCTGCACCGGCCGATGCACCGAGCCCTGTATTCACCGCTCCACTGACCGGGCTTCCCATAAAGGAAGAGAGTAAAAAACGGGTAGTGCTCGTCATGGTTAATAATCATTCCAAAGCCCGGCCGCAATCCGGGCTCGATAAAGCCGACATCGTCTACGAGCTTCTCGAAGAAGGCCTGATTACACGATTTATGGCATTCTACCAGAGCCAGTCCCCTGAAGTCGTCGGACCGGTGCGCAGCATCCGGCCTTACAATGTAGACATCAGTGAAGGATTTGATTCCATCATCTCCCACGCCGGCGGAAGCGTAACCGCGCTGAGCATGCTGCGGGCAGGAAGCTACGCCGACATGGACGAAATCTACTCCTACAGCAAAGCATACTGGCGGGTGAAAACGCGCAAGGCCCCGCACAACTTGTATACAAGCATTGACAAACTGCGCAAAGGGGCAGAGGAAAAAGGGTACGCGGCGGAAGGGACAATCCCTTCCTTTCACTTCATGAAGGAGTCAGATCAGGTGCAGGGAGAGCCCGGAACAAGCATCCATGTTACGTATTCAAAGCGGAATACGGCGGGCTACGAATATGATGAAGTATCCAAGCAATATAAGCGTTTTACAGCGGAGAAGCCTCACATGGATAAAGAAACGGGCAAGCAGTTAACCGCCACCAACGTTCTTGTCATTGGTGCACGCCATCGCACCATTGACCGTGAAGGGCGCCTGGAAATCGACAGCAATGGACCGGGAGACGGCTACCTCTTCCAGCACGGAAAAGCAATACGAATTAGGTGGGAACGAAAAGACGGCGCCATTCGGGCTTATCGCAACGGAACGGAGATGCTGTTATATCCGGGAACAACCTGGATCAATGTCGTCCCTACAGCGCCGTCCCTTGCCAGCCATGTGAGCTTCCGCTAGAAGTTTTCCGGCAAAAGAAAACGTTTTCCTTGTCAAAGTTCCTTTTATTGCATATTATAAAAATAGCAAACACTTTAGTTCTTAAAAATTTTAAAGTAATGCTGAGATAAAGTATAATGTGCACGGGACGGAGGAATAGGTTCATGCAATTAGATAAAATCAAAGGGAAAGAACTGGAGCAGTTGTTTGAAGCCGTTCTGAAATTGAATACGATGGAAGAGTGCTATCTGTTCTTTGATGATTTATGCACGGTAAATGAAATGAAGTCGATGGCGCAGCGCCTGGAAGTAGCACGAATGCTGCGTGAAAAACAAACATACAGCCAGATTGAAGAAGAAACGGGCGCGAGCACCGCAACGATATCGCGGGTAAAGCGCTGCCTGAATTACGGAAACGGCGGCTACACCATGGCGCTTGATCGGGTGGGCGAACCGGAAAAAGCATAGGAATCAAGGAAGGTGTGAATCTCACTGCCGGTGGGGTTCACACCTTTCTTTTTGGAGAACGAAAATATTCTGTATAATGTAGGCAGATGCAAATAGAGGAGGATATTTACCTTGGAAATGGAAAAATGGCGGCACGTATTTAAATTAGATCCAGATAAGGAGATAGGTGAGGAGGCGCTCGAAGGATTGTGTGAATCGAGGACGGACGCCATCATTGTCGGAGGGACAACGAACGTTACCTTCGACAATACGATTGATTTGCTGGCCCGCATCAGGCGCCACGCCGTTCCTTGTGCGCTTGAAGTATCCAATGTCGATGCGATTGTTCCCGGCTTTGATGTTTATTTCATTCCTCTTGTTCTCAACGCGCAAAACCCGGAATGGATTCTGAATGCGCACGTGAAAGGATTGGAAGAACATGGGCCGTTTATTAACTGGAAAGATGTTTACGTAGAAGGGTATGTTGTCTGCAACGAGAACTCGTCAGTGGCCCGGCTTACGGAAAGCCGGGCTGACCTCGATGAAGACAAAATAAAAGCGTACGCCCGCCTTGCGGATCAAATGCTGAAGCTGCCGATTTTTTATATTGAATACAGCGGTATATACGGAGATGTGAGGAAGGTGCAGGCTGCTCACAAGGTCATACATAACAGTAGAATTTTTTACGGCGGCGGCATCAGCGGACCGGAGCAGGCGGCGGAAATGGCGGAATGGGCTGATACGATTATTGTCGGCAACATTGTATATGAAGATATTGAGCAGGCGCTTGCTACTGTATCAGCAGTAAAAAAATAGAAAAAAACTTTCTTGTAGCTGAAACAAATTCTCCTAAATTTAAGTATATAAAGAGAGGGATTCCAATTACAAAGAGAGGTCAGGTTCACCTATGAGAAAAATAATGGCGGTTCTGCTATTTACCGCATGCCTGTTTTTGCTGCGGGCAGCGCCTGGAATGGCGGCAGGAGAGATCGGAATCAAGGTAAGCCCCGGGCTAAACGGAGAATATAAAACATCCAGTTGGACGCCTGTCCGGGTTACAGTAACGAATAACGGAGAAGATGTTGAAGGGAAAATCGCGCTTGAAATCATAGGCAGTGATCAGTTCTCCGGAACGTATTATCAGCCTGTCAGCATTGCTAGAGGAGCGGAGAAGCAGGTGACGCTGCTTGTGCCGGGGCAGGGACTGCACGCCAACCTTCAGGTGAAGTTTATGAAAGAAAACACAGAGCTGGCAAAGGCGAAGCTTGGAGGCACGGGCATCTCACCGGAAACGCTGTTTGTCGGTATGCTGGCTGCCGATCCGGATACAGGGAACTTCCTGGCGGCTCTGCCTAAAAATAAGTTCTCCGCCCCCGTGCGGATTGTCGATTTAAAAGCCGAAGACATCCCTGCGTTTGCAGCTCCCTTGAAGGGGCTCGATGTTCTCGTGCTTAATAATTTTCCGCTTGACCGGTTAACTAAGCAGCAGGTGCAAGCGGTTAAAGAGTGGACGGAATCAGGCGGGCTGCTCATTCTCGGCGGCGGGGCGCAGTTTACGAAAACCGCGGGGGAACTTGCCTCTCTATCTCCCGTACAGGTGAATGGAACGGCACAGGTAAACCGCCTGGCGAGCCTGGAGAAAGCTGCAAATAAACCGCTGCAGCTGCAGCAGCCGTTCACGGTCAGCAGCGGCACTTTAAAGCAGGGGAATGTACTGTTCTCCGAAAACGGCCTGCCTATTTTTGCGATGGGAAAGGCCAGATCAGGCGAGGTGCTGTACGCAGCGTATGATTTAGTCGAAGAGCCGGTTGCCAGCTGGTCCGGAAACAGCGAGCTGTGGGGAAACCTGCTGTACAAGGCGGTGGGAACCCGGTTAATGAAAGGCGATATGGGATTGATGAACGGCAGCTATCAACTGGGAAGCGCATCAGAGCGGATTCCTTCCCTTCAACTGCCCGATACATCGTCCCTTGTGCTCGTTTTCGGAGGATACATACTTATCGTTGGACCGATTCTATATTTCGTGCTTAAACGAAGAGATAAGCGGGAGTGGAATTGGGTTGCCGTTCCTGTGCTTGCGTTTCTTACGGCATTTGCCGTCTATGAATACGGTGCGGCAAAGCGCGGAGACCGCGTAATGGTGCATAACGTAGCGTACCTGGATGTACAGGGTTCCGGACAGGCGGAATTAAACGGTGCTTCGGCCCTTTTCGTTCCAAGCGGCGGAGATTATACACTTACATTTAAGGATCGAAGTCTCGCGTTGCCTTTGCAAACGGATCCATTCCCCATGAATGCAGAACGAGTAAAAAATACGCAAATCTCTATGAATGCGGACCGTGCGGACGTCCAGTTTAAAAATGTAGAATTCTGGTCGCTTCGAAAAGCAACTGTGCAGAAAAAGGTAGATGACGCTGGCCGATTTGCTTCCGATCTCATGTATAAAGACGGGCAGCTCATCGGTACGGTTACAAATAAAACAAAATATGCACTGAAAGATGTACGCATTATGCAAGGCCGGCACGTACAGGACTTGCCTGATTTAGCTGCGGGAGCTTCTGCACAGGTTCACCTGAAGATGGATGCGGCGATCCAGCCAAATAATAATGGAGGCATCTACCCGATTCGCCAGCTGATGCCTGCCCGCCTCAGGAATACCAATATGGGAACGCCGGGCTCATCCCGGGAAGAAATGATGCTTCAAATGATGAATGATATGGCTACACAGCCCGGACCGGGGCCTGCCATGTGGTCCACTCCTGTTACCGTCATCGGATGGACGGGAGAGACCGTCATCACAAATGAAATTGCGGACCACACGTTCGATGCGTTCAACCTAACGCTCGTAAGGGGAACAGTCGATGTGAAGCCTTCGAAAGACGGGTATATGTACTTCCCGGCCGGGACGTTTGAGCCGGAAATGACAGAAAGTTCGGTGCAGGCTGATTTTACAGGCGACGGGTACTTCATGCCTGCAGGCGACATCACATTCGAGTTTCCGCTTGAAAAACCGGGCATGAAGTTTAACGTGAGCAGCATCCAGTTGTATACGTGGTCAAATGACGGAACGCGCGCCGATAAACAGGTATACAACTGGAAAACGAATGCGTACGAACCGTATGAAAAGGTGTTCACCGGAAGTAAACTGACAGGCGATAAGGTAAACGCATATCTTTCTCCTGATAAGCGCCTGCGGGTAAAACTGTCCCACTCGTTCCAGGGGGGCAACCGGCACATCGGGCAGCCGGCGATTAGTGTAGAAGGCAAGGTGGTGAAGTAAATGATCGGAATTCAAGATTTAAGCAAGAGCTATGGGAAGATGCACGCGTTAAAAAACCTTACCCTTGAAATCGAGAAAGGGACAGTGTTCGGATTTGTCGGACCCAACGGCGCCGGGAAATCGACGACCATGTCTATTCTGGCTACACTGCTGGCCCCAACGAGCGGCACGGCCTACGTGGGCGGATACGAAGTAACCAAACATCCGAAGGAAGTGCGCAGGCTCATTGGATATATGCCCGACTTTTTTGGCGTGTACGATAATTTAACGGCGTATGAGTACCTCGATTTCTACGGAGCAAGCTACGGAATCGCACAGGCGGAGCGCCAGCAAATTATTCCCCAGCTGCTTGAGCTTGTAAACCTAACGCAGAAAAGAGACGCCTATGTGGATTCGCTTTCGCGCGGGATGAAGCAGCGCTTAGGGCTTGCGCGCTGCCTTGTACACGATCCGGAGGTGCTCCTTCTCGATGAGCCGGCATCCGGCCTGGACCCACGTGCCCGCATTGAGCTGCGTGAAATACTAAAGGAGCTTCGGAATATGGGGAAGACTATTCTGATTAGCTCGCATATTCTTCCCGAACTGGCGGAGATGTGTGATGTAATCGGGATTATCGAGGCAGGAGAGTTGATTGCATTCGGTAACGTGGATGAAATTCATGCGAGGATGCAGGGGCAGAAGCTGCTTAAAATCCGCCTGCTGGGGCGCCTGGAGGAAGCCGAGGACAGCTTAAAAGAGCACCCGCTCGTGACGACGGTGTCCCGCCAGCAGCAGACGCTGTTCGCTGGCTTCACCGGAGCGGACGAAGAACAGGCTGCTCTTCTTGCACAGCTTATCCAGGCGGGCTATCCGCTCGCATCGTTCGGTGAAACGGAAGGAAACCTGGAAGAAATCTTCCTTGAGGTCACGAAGGGGGTTGGAACATGATACAGCGTATGGCAAATCCGGTATTATCCAAAGAACTCCGCCTGCGCATGCGCTCGAAGCGGACGCCCTGGGCCATTGTGTTTTATCTTGCCGCCCTGGGCGGAATTGCCTTCACCTTTATTTTTATGGAGACACAGGGGCGGGGCTACTACAGTCCTTCCAGCGCCCGTACGATTTTTATTATGCTGTGCATTCTGCAGTTCGCGCTTGTCGCTTTCGTGACACCGGGGCTTACGGCGGGCGTCATCAGCGGAGAGCGGGAGCGGCAGACATTAAACATCCTGCTGACGACGAACCTTTCGCCGGCCAAAATCATTTTCGGCAAATGGCTCTCTTCCCTTAGCTTTATGATTTTGCTTGTCCTTTCCTCCATTCCGCTCTACAGCATTGTTTTTCTGTTTGGCGGGATTTCCCCGGGCCAGCTGGTGCAGGTGTTTGGTGTTTACATCGTTACGATGCTTGCGATTGGAGCGGTGGGGGTGCTCGTTTCGACACTCATTAAGCGCACGGGAGTGGCCACGGTCGTCACCTATGCGATTATTTTCGGCTATACGGCCGGAATTACCGTTCTCATTATCGCGATCCAGCAAATGCTTATGCGTACACCCAATCAAGGATATGGCCCGCCGAAGCAGCTTCCTGTATGGGATCAGCTTCTCGTCAGTTTCCATCCGGCAGTCGGGCTCTTTTCCATTTTCGGTGAGGATGCCTTCTTTGGTCCGGTTATCACTCAATTGTGGAAGCTTCCGATCAGTCCATACTGGGTGTTTATGATATTCTATATAGTCATTGCCATTGTATGTATTTCACTGGCCATTTACTTCGTTAGGCCTGTAAGGCGCAGGTTGTTTAAAAAGTAGAGGAGGATTTGCATGGAGGAGAGGCAAGGAAACCGTTTGCTGGAATTGCTGCAGCCGATACGCAGGCAGCTGCTGTACCGGAAAATGTACAGCCACATCGGGCGTTTTTCTTTTTATGCGGTATGCACAGGGATGGTGCTTTTGCTCATCTCCTACTTCCTTCCGTTTCCTTCTGTGAGGGAAGCAGCCGTGCTGCTTGTCAGCGTTTCTACCATATCCGGCTTTGTTCTCGCCTGGCTTTGGGGGCCGGATAACCGTCAGGCCGCAGCCGTTGCCGACCGGAACGGTTTACAGGAAAGAGTAACGACCGCGCTTGACAATGTTGGCGCGGTCTCTCCTTTTTCCGCTGCGCAACGGGAAGATGCGGTCAAGCGGCTGCAAAAGGCGCTTCCATCCATTCTCAAAGCAATAAACGTATGGCCTTTCTCCAGGAAAGAAGTATACATTGGCGGCTTTCTCTTCACTTTCTGGTTCGTACTGCTTCTCAGCCCGAATTCCATGGACAGCATCCTGCGGCAGAAGGCACTGGAGCGAAAGGCGGTTTCCACTGTTGAGAAGAAAGTGGAAGAGACGGCGAAGAAAATCCAGGAGAATAACCGCCTGGCTGATCAGCAGAAGAAAGAAGCGGCAAAAGTGCTCGATGATTTAAAAAAGGATTTGAAAGAGTCCCGGACGATGACAGATAAACTAAATGCGCTGGAAACAGCCGGGAAAAGGCTGGATAAGCTTCAGGAAAAAGCAAATCAGAAGCAAAGCGCGCTGGCTGACATGAACAAAAAGCTGGCCGAAAATAAAATGATGAAGGAAGCGGCCGCTGCTCTTGAGAAGAAAGACAAAGAAGCGCTGCTTCGCGCCATGGAGCAGGTAAGAAACCAACTGGCTTCCCTCCCGCAAAAAGAAAGAGAAGAGATGGCAAGGCTAATGGAGGAAGTGGCCAGGAAGTGGCAGGAATCGGCTGGCAAAGCCGGTGAGCCGCAGGCGGGACAGCTTGCCGAAAATTTAAGAAAAGCCGCGGAAAATATTCGCAGCGGGAACCTGCCGCAATCTTATGAGGATATGAGAGAAGCGATGCTGCAGGCGCTGCAGGAAAGCGGGCAGGCGGAACAGATGAACCGGCAGCTGGCGCAGGCGATGGCTTCCCTGCAGCAATCGCAAATGACGCTGGCCGCAGGCGGAGCAGGACAGCCGGGGAGCGCGGCATCTCCTGGCAGCAGTACGGGTGGAACAGCGGGGACAGGCGCACCCGGGCAGTCCGGAGACAGTAGTGCACCGCCCAATTCCAGCCAAAGCGGTCAGGGAGCAGGTGGACAGGGGACCGGAGCCGGCTCAGGTAACGGTTCCGGCTCGGGCAGCGGCTCCGGTTCAGGCACTGGGACCGGCGGCACAGGCAGTGGAACAGGCACGGGTGGTTCAGCCGGCGGCCAGGGCAACGGAGCAGGAACGGGAGCGGGAACGCATGAGATGGTAAACATTCCATCCGAACGCCTAAACGGCCCGGGTCCTGAAGGTACGGTCGGCGGGCCGCTCGGGCAGGGACCGGCTGAATCGAGACAAAGCGGTAAAAGCCAGGTCTCTCCCGGTGTCTCGCGGCCTTACGAAGAGGTGTATCAGCAGTATGAGAAGTTTGCGCGGGAAAGCATGGATCGAAACGAGATTCCCGCAGACTACGAGAAAATCGTAAAAGACTATTTCAGCAATATTGAACCGTAAGGAAAACCGGAATGAAAATGAGAATAGAGGTGTGGCCATGCCATCTGTAAGCGGTGAAAACCGATTGATAGAATACCGGAATCACATAGACAAGGTTCGAAATGAAATTGCCAAAGTTATGATCGGACAGCGTGACGTCATCGACCAAATGCTGTGGGCGGTTTTCGCCGGAGGGCACGCGCTGCTTGAAGGCGTGCCGGGCCTTGGGAAAACGCTGCTCGTCCGCACGCTGGCGGAGGCTTTTGAACTGTCGTTTCGCAGAATTCAATTTACGCCGGATTTAATGCCTGCGGACATCCTCGGAACGAACATATTGCAGGTGGACGAAGAAGGGAGGCAGCACTTCTCCTTCCAGCAGGGCCCAATTTTTGCCCATGTGGTGCTCGCCGATGAGATTAACCGGGCCACACCGAAAACACAGAGCGCCATGCTTGAAGCGATGCAGGAGCACACCGTATCGGTTGGCGGCGTAACCCGCCCGCTGCCCGAGCCTTTCTTTGTGCTGGCCACCCAGAACCCGCTTGAGAATGAAGGGACGTATCCGCTGCCAGAAGCGCAGCTCGACCGCTTCATGATTAAAATCGACGTTCCCTTCCCCACAGAATCGGAATTACAGCAAATTGTAAGCCGCACTACGTCCGCTCCTTCCAACAATGTAGAAAAAGTAGCAGACGGATCCGTCATTCAGGAAATTCAGCGGGCGGCCCGCGACATCCTCATCGCCGACCGGGTGATTGAATATGCGGTAAAGCTGCTGCTCGCCACCCATCCTGGAGACAATGCGGCAGAATCTGTCCGGAAATACGTGCGCGCGGGGGCGGGGCCGCGCGGCGTGCAGGCCATGGTGACGCTGGCCAAGGTGCGTGCCCTGTGTGACGGCCGTTACAATGTTGCGTTCGAAGATATTACAGCCGTTATCCTGCCCGCGCTCCGCCACCGTATTTTCCTTAACTTCGAGGGAGAAGCGAACGGCATTCGCACCGATGAGATTATCCGTGATATTCTGCAGGCAGCGGGGAATGAAAAATGAGTACGGAACAGCCACTGCTTGAACCGGATTTTTTGCGAAGGCTGGAAAGAATGTGTGTCGCAGGTAAGCAGGCGATGCGGGGCACGCAGGCGGGGAAACGGCGTTCCCGGAACCTCGGCAGTTCGATCGAGTTCGCCGATTACCGCTCCTACACACCCGGGGACGACCTGAGGCAGCTGGACTGGAACGCCTACGCCCGGCTCGGAAAACTATTCTTAAAAACGTACCTTGATGAACAGGAAGTACATGTTTCATTTTACATTGACTGCAGCAAGTCCATGGCTTTCGGATCGCCTTCGAAGTTTCACCGGGCAGTGCAGCTTGTGGCAGCGCTCGGCTATTTATCCTTGCACCATTTTGATAGAATCTCCGTCTATGCATTTGATAGCGGGATTCGGGCGGCGCTGCCCTCATTGCTCGGAAAGGGGAAAACACACCGGCTCTTTCCATTTCTCGCTTCGCTCAAACCGGAGGGGACGGGAAATCTGAACGAAGCGCTCTTCGGCGGGCGTGCCGTGCACGGGAAACCCGGGATTTCGCTCATTTTTTCTGACTTCCTCTATGAGAATGGCTATGAAAAAGGCGTGAATTATATTCAGGCAGCGCGGCAGGAGGTCTCTCTCGTCCATCTTCTCGCTGAGGAGGAACGTACACCGGCCATGCAGGGGGATCTGCGCCTGGTGGACAGCGAGACACAGAGCAAAACAGAGGTCGCCGTGTCGCAGGCCCTTCTGCATACATACGAGCGATCGCTGCGTGAATTCAGGCAGGGAATGGCCGATTATGCGCACAGGCGGGGCTTAACGTACATCGATGTTCGTCCCGAAGCAAGCATTGAAGAAATCATCTTTCAAGTATTTCAGCAGGCAGGGCTCGTCCGCTAGAAGGGAGGAAAACAATGCAGTGGCTTGCGCTTTATAATCTTGGATTTTTACTTATGATTCCCGCCATTCTTGCTCTCTATCTTCTGAAGCGGAAATACGAGGAACAGGAAATATCGAGCACCTTCCTCTGGCAGCGCCTGCTTCGCGACCGCGAGGCGAATCGGCCCTGGCAGAAGCTGAAGCGGAATTTGCTTCTCCTCCTGCAGCTGGCTGCGGCAGCTCTGCTTATCCTCGCCCTTCTGAAGCCGGCAGTGCCCATAGAAGGCGCTTCGGCGGCACACACGATTCTTGTCGTTGACTCCTCGGGAAGCATGCTTGCAAAGGAAGGGGAGGGCACAAGGTTCCAACTGGCACAGAAGGAAGCGGAGACGGTCATTGAACACCTCAGCGGAAAACAAACCGTGACTCTGCTGGAGGCGGGCATTCAGCCGAGAGTTGTCCTTACCAGAAGTTCGGATACAAAGGCGCTTCGCGGAGCGCTTGCCTCCATTTACGCCCGGCCAGGGACAGCCGACTACCATGCTGCGTTTTCACTTGCGAAAGCGATTGCACTTTCAGATCGGGGCAGCGAAATCATCTGGCTGGGGGACGGAGCACAGGAAGGCCTGCTTGCCTCGTCTGATCATTTGCCGGCAGGAAGTTTCCGCCACATTCAAATCGGCAGCAGTAGAGAGAATACAGCCATTGCCGTCTTTGCGGCGCAAAGAAGGGAGAAGGCGGTGGAAGCGCTGCTCCGCATTGATAATTACGGAACACGCAAGCAAAAAGGAAGCGTCATCGTGTACGGGGCAGATAACCGTATGCTTGACGTGTCCGGTTTTGAAGTGGACGGGAACAGCAGCCGTTCCGTTACCTTTTCTAACCTGCCTCAGCGCCCGGCTTATCATGCCGTACTAAAAATCGACGGGGACGCGCTGGCGGAGGATAACGAGCGGTGGAGCGTTCCTTTCTCACAGGAAAAAGCAAAAGTGATGCTTGTCTCACCGCAAGGGAACCGCTTTGTAAGCCAGGCCTTATCGCTCGATCCGCGGGTGGAGGTAGAGAAGGCGGAGCGCATGCCGGATGGGAAAAAAGAGCCTGTTAACGTCTGGGTGTTAGACAGGTATGTTCCGGAGCGGCTGCCGGAAGGGGATGTTCTACTGCTTGCTCCCGGTAAGAGCACCGACTGGCTTCCGTATAAGACGGAAGGGGAGATAACGAAAGCGATCGAAGTAAAAAAGCAGGACCACCCCCTCCTAAAGCATGTCGATTGGAAGAACGTACATATTGCAAGCGCTGCTTCCTTCGGTGAAATGAATGGCATCGAACCCCTTGTTGTCTCCGGTGGGAAAACGCTCGTTGCCGCAGGAAACATTGGCGCTAGCAGAGTTGTCATTCTCGGATTTGACATCCATGCGTCTGATTTTGCGCTCCGTCCCGCATTTCCGATCTTCATCCAGAATGCGCTGTCCTGGCTGTCGCCTGCACAGGCCACTTCTGCAGGAGCCGCCTACCCCGGTGAAACGATGACGCTCTCCTTTGCGCCGGGTGCGGAAAGCCGGACGATGATTAGGCCGGATGGAACGAGGGAAGAACTGCAGACCCGGGGGACCGCTTTGCTTTACCGTATCCCTGAGCAGACAGGCTTGTACCAGCTGGAGGAAGTGGAAGGGGGCCGGAAGACGGTCCGCTTTTTTACGGCGGAAATGAGAGAAGAAGAATCCCGGATTACGCCGCGGGCCATTCAGGTGGCTGCGGTACAGCCGGATAGTAAAGAAGAACAATCCGGTGACGGTGAGAAGAAAACGCCCGGAAAAGGAGGGGGAGGACAGATGGAACTGACCTTCTGGCTTGCGGCCCTTGCGCTTCTCGTCGCTTTCATGGAATGGGTGGTGTATCAGCGTGGCTATTAGTTTCCAACAGCCTCTTTTCCTTTTTCTATTCATACCCGCGGTCGCACTCATTCTGTGGTGGTGGAGAAGCCGGCATAAGGCAGGCGCAGGCGGCAGCAAGCGGCACTGGATTGCGGGAATCCGCCTGCTTTTTTTCAGCTGTCTCATTCTTTCCCTTTCAGGCATTCTGCTTTTGTTTCCTGTACGGGGAGAAACGGTTGTATTTGTCGTGGACCGTTCGGCATCGATGAATGATGACGGGCGAATCGTGCCGTTTCTGCGGGATGCCGTCCAGGCGAAGAAACCGGAGGACAGCTTCGGGATTGTTTCCGTCGGCGGCGAGGCGGGGGTTGAGCAGCCGGTGAAGGACAGCAGGCAGCTGACCACTCTCGGTGTCCCGGTGAACCCGCATGCGACGAATCTCGCGGAAGGTATCCGCCTGGCAACCGGCATGATTCCAAGCCAGGCGAGAGGACGGATTGTTGTGCTGACTGACGGGCTGGAAACGCGCGGGGATGCGGCGGCAGAAGCTCGCCTCGCCAAAGAGCGGGGCATTGTCACCGATGCGGTGTATCTTCCCCAGCGTGCGGGCGATGAAGTGATGATTACTTCCCTCCAGCTCCCCGACCGGCTCTTTATTGGAGAAGCGTTTCAGGGGAAAGTTACGGTAAACAGCACGACCGCAACCAGAGGAATGCTTCGTTTCTATGAAGGAAACCGGGAAGCGGGCCAGCAGTCTGTTGCAATCGAAAAAGGAGAAAATCGTTTCGTTTTCGACGGCAAAGCGGCTGCAGAAGGATTCCATCGGTACCGGGCGGAGTTAACGGCGGATAAAGATACGATCCGGGTAAACAACGAGGCGTACGCGTTCACGCGGGTGAGCGGATCGCCGAAGATATTGATTGTGCAGGGACATGATGGAGCGGCGGATAACCTCGTTCATGCTTTGCAGGCGGGCGGGCTGAACGTCGAATTGAAAAACCCGGCGATGCTTCCGAGGGAATTGAATGATTACAAAGGATACGCCAGCCTCGTTTTTGCTCATGTCCAGGCCACGCAGATAAGCGACATTGATATGGGGCGAATTCGGACGGCGGTTCGCGATCTCGGGATGGGCTTTGTCATGACAGGCGGGCCGGACAGCTTCGGGATGGGCGGGTGGTTTAAGACGCCGATTGAGGAAGCGCTGCCGGTTGAGATGGATTTGAAGGGAAAAGAAGAGCTTCCTTCGCTCGGGCTTACGCTTGTAATCGATAAGTCAGGAAGCATGGCGTCCGGCATGGGCGGTCCGAACAAAATGGAGCTTGCCAAAGAAGCGGCCAACCGCGCAACGGAAATGCTGAACAGCAAGGACCAGGTAAGCGTGGTCGCCTTCGACAGTACGCCGTGGACGGTCGTTGAACCGACGCCGGTCACGAAGCTTTCGGACATTCAGGAAAAAATCGGCAGCATCTATGCAGACGGCGGAACCGAAATTTTCTCCGCCCTCGAGGTCGCCTACGAGAAAGCCCAGGAGATGAAAACGCAGCGCAAGCACGTGATTTTACTGACCGACGGCCAATCAAGCCAGCAGAGCGATTACGAAAGCCTGCTTGAAGAGATGAAGCAAAAGAACATTACCGTTTCAACAGTGGCCGTCGGAGGGGATGCGGACACAGCCCTTCTGGAGCAAATCGCACAGTTTGGAAAAGGCCGCTACTACCAAAGCAATGATGCGAGCAGCATCCCGAAAATATTTAGTAAAGAGACCGCGCTGTCGACGCGGACATTTATCGTGGAAAAACCACACGTTCCTAAACACCCGGCAGCGCATGACTGGTCCGTGCTTAATCAGCCGATCCCGCTGCTGCATACGTACATCGCAACGACTCCGAAGCAGACGGCGGAGCTTGCGCTTGTCAGCGCTGACTCGGATCCGGTTCTGGCCAGGTGGCAGTATGGGCTCGGGCGAACGGTGGCCTGGACGAGTGACCTGGAAGGGAAGTGGGCGCCGGGTTGGGCGGCATGGAATATGAGCAGCCGCCTGTGGAGCGACATTATAAGCTGGACGTTTCCGCAGATTTCCCATGCGGGATGGGAAACGGAAACCGGGGTGGATGGCACGCGGGCGACGGTAAAAGTGCAGCTTCCGCCGAACAGCCCGCTGCCGCAGAGCATGGAGGCGGTCATCCTGGACAATGAGCTGAAAAGGCAGGTTATCCGGCTGCAGCCGACAGCCCCCGGAAAGCTGCAGGGGGAGTTTGCCGCCGACAGGCCCGGCACGTATATGCTGCAAATCGTGCAGAAAGAGGGAGATAAAATCACCGCCAGCCAGACAGAGGGATTGACCCTTTCGTATTCCCCGGAGTACGGAATCAGGTCGGGCGGGGAGCAGAAGGCAGCCGCGATGGTGAAGGCGGGAGGCGGCAAGCTTCTGGAAAAACCGAAAGCGTCTTTCGCGGGGGATTTGCCCGGCAAGTGGGATAGGCAGGACATCAGCGATTTGCTTTTGATGGTGGCGGCGCTCCTCTGGCCGCTCGATATCGCACTGCGCAGAGTGCAAGTTCCCGCTTCCTGGATTCAGCGAATGAAAGCAAAGCTGCCCTTCTCCGCGAGAGAACAGGCACCTTCCTCGGAGAGGGCAGCCGCGCTCGGTACACTGGCGGCAAAAAAAGAGCAATACAAAGAAAAAGCGCCTGCCCCCCAGACACGGCCGGCACCGGTAAAACTGAGAGAGCCGCTGATAGCGAAGCAGAAAAAAGCGGCAAACAGCGGGGATAATCCCGCGGCACGCGGTGCTACGTTCAATCGTTTGCTTGAAGCGAAGAAAAACCATCGAAAAGAAGAATAGATGTTTGGTATAATGGCAGGGAGATGTTTGCTTTTGAAAGGAGTAAATTCCCTTGTTTATAAATAGTGAAGATGCATTAAAAGGCTTAAACCCGCAGCAGAGAGAAGCCGTGCTGGCCACGGACGGACCTCTGCTGCTTCTCGCCGGGGCGGGAAGCGGAAAGACGCGGGTGCTGACACAGAGGATCGCTTATCTGCTGAAAGAAAAAAGAATCACACCGTGGAATATACTAGCCCTTACATTTACAAATAAAGCCGCGCGCGAGATGAAAGACCGTGTTGCAGCTATTGTCGGCCCTGAAGCGGAAGACATCTGGATTTCCACGTTTCACTCGATGTGCGTGCGGATCTTGCGCCGCGACATCGACCGGATCGGCTACAACCGGAATTTTACGATTCTGGATGCCGGAGATCAGCTTTCTGTCGTGAAGCAGTGTGAGAAAGAATTAAACATTGATCCGAAAAAATATGACCCCCGCGCCGTACTCGGCATTATCAGCACAGCGAAGAATGAATTGAAGAGCCCGGAACAGCTTACCCAGGTGCCCGCAGGCCCGATCGAACAGATGGCATATAAGGTGTATGCGCTGTACCAGAAAAAGCTGAAGAGCAACAACTCGCTCGACTTTGATGATCTCATTATGAAAACGATCCAGCTCTTTAAAGAAGTTCCGGAAGTGCTGGGGTTCTACCAGAAGAAGTTCCAGTATGTGCACGTGGACGAGTACCAGGATACGAACCGGGCGCAGTACATACTCGTAAAGATGCTGGCCGAGCGTTTCCAGAACATCTGCGTCGTCGGTGATTCGGATCAGTCGATTTACAGCTGGCGTGGCGCTGATATTACGAACATCCTCAATTTTGAGAAGGACTACCCCGCTGCCAGGGCCATTTTGTTAGAGCAAAACTATCGCTCGACGAAAAAAATTCTCGAAGCAGCCAATAAAGTAATCGGCAACAATATAGGACGTAAGCCGAAAAACCTGTGGACGGAGAACGATGACGGGATTCCGATCCGGTATTATACGGCGGACAGCGAGCATTCAGAGGCGTACTTTATCGTGAATGAAATTCAGCATTCGATCCGCGAGGAAGGAAGAAACTACCGCGATGTCGCCATCCTTTACCGCACAAATGCCCAGTCCCGTGTGATAGAGGAAGTGTTCGTTAAATCGAACATTCCGTATAACATCGTCGGCGGCACGAAATTCTATGACAGGAAAGAAATTAAGGACATGCTGGCGTACCTGCGCCTTATTTCCAACCCGGATGATGATTTAAGCCTGACGCGCATCATTAATGTGCCGAAGCGCGGCATCGGTGCCAGCACCGTGGAGAAGATTGCTGCCTATGCCGCACAGCAGGGTATTTCCATGTACCACGCGATTCAGGAAATCGAGCAAATCGGATTGAGTGCAAGGCTGTCCGGCTTTGTGGCCGATTTTGCCAGGCTCATCCGCGATATGGAAGCGATGCAGGAATACTTGAGCGTCACGGAACTAACGGAAGAAATCTTGAAGCGGACCGGCTATAAGGATGAGCTTCGCAGAGAAGGGACGATTGAAGCGCGCAGCCGCCTGGAAAACATCGACGAATTTATTACTGTAACGATGGAGTTCGAGCGTACGAACGAGGACAAATCGCTCGTCGCGTTCCTCACTGACCTGGCGCTTGTTGCTGATATCGATAAGCTGGACGAGTCTGAAGAGGATAAGGGCAATTCCGTTGTGCTTATGACCCTGCACAGCGCTAAAGGGCTAGAGTTTCCTGTCGTCTTCCTTATCGGGATGGAGGAAGGGATATTCCCGCATTCCCGTGCGCTATTTGAAGAAGTGGAGATGGAGGAAGAGCGGCGCCTTGCTTACGTGGGCATTACGCGAGCGGAGCAGCAGCTGTTTTTAACGCGCGCGATGATGCGCACGTTATATGGTCAGACGAAAATGAACCCGCCGTCCCGCTTTATTGATGAAATTCCGGAGCACCTGCTGCAGCCGGAAGGAACGGTCCAGGAAAGACTCGCCGCGCGCAACAGCAGCTGGATGGGAATGGACAGCGGAAGAGCCGGCGCTGCAGACAGAGTTGTTTCCTTCCGCAGGGAGACGCCACGGGTAGAACCGCAATCCGTCAAAGGAGCGGATCTCTCCGAATCGTGGAGCACTGGCGATAAGGTGAAGCATGGCAAGTGGGGAACCGGTACAATTGTTACGACAAAGGGAAGCGGGCAGGACTTGGAGCTTACGATTGCCTTCCCGAATCCGGTCGGCGTAAAGAAACTGCTGGCCAAGTTTGCCCCGATTGAGAAAGCGTAGGAAAAGGAGCGGAACCAGGGATGGATCGAACGGAAGCGACTGCGCGCGTGGAAGAGCTGCGCCGGATTATTGAACAGCACAATTATTTGTACTATGTAAAAGACGACCCGCAAATCTCAGATTATGAGTGGGACCAGCTCATGCGGGAGCTCATTCAGCTCGAAGGAGAATTCCCCGAGCTTCTCACGCCGGACTCTCCGACGCAGCGGGTAGGCGCTACGCCGCTTGCGTTTTTTGAGAAGGTGGAGCACACCATTCCGATGCTCAGCCTGGCCAATGCCTTTGATGAACAGGATTTGCGTGATTTTGACCGGCGCGTACAGCAGGGCATCGGAACGGATGCCCCGATTGCCTACGTATGTGAGCTCAAAATCGACGGGCTGGCGGTTTCTCTCCGCTACGAAAATGGGCGTTTTGTCCGGGGAGCGACAAGGGGAGACGGCCGCACGGGCGAAGACATTACGCAAAACCTCCGGACGATCCGTTCGATCCCGCTCGCCTTTAATAAGCCGATGAGCTTCGAGGTTCGCGGGGAAGCGTATATGCCGCGCCGCGTTTTCGAGAGGGTGAACAAAGAGCGGGCAGAGAGGGGGGAACCGCTGTTTGCGAACCCGCGGAATGCGGCGGCCGGTTCCCTGCGCCAGTTGGATCCGAAAATCGCAGCTGAGCGCTCGCTTGATATTTTCCTTTACTCCATGGTCGGAGAAGAAGCGCTTCCTGCGGATTCGCACAGCGAAGCCCTGGCCCTTCTGGAGGAGCTCGGATTTAAGGTAAACCCGGAACGCCGGACGTTTGTCGGCATTGACGGGGTGATTGAGTTTATTGCCGGCTGGATAGAGAAACGGAGCCAACTCCCGTACGATATCGACGGCATGGTTGTGAAGGTGGACAGCTTTGCCTACCAGGAAGAGCTCGGATTTACGGCCAAAAGCCCGCGCTGGGCGATTGCGTATAAGTTTCCAGCTGAAGAAGCGGTGACCGTCCTGCGCGGCATTGAAATAACGGTGGGGCGCACGGGCGCTGTCACGCCGACGGCGATCCTCGATCCTGTTAGCCTTGCCGGGACAACCGTAAAACGCGCCTCCCTGCATAATGAGGATATGATTCGCGAAAAAGGCATTATGATCGGCGACCATGTTGTTGTGAAAAAAGCGGGCGACATCATTCCGGAAGTGGTGGAAGTAAAAACGGAGCAGCGGACGGGTGAAGAGCAGCCATACCATATGCCGACCCACTGCCCGGCCTGCGGCAGCGGACTCGTTCGCCTGGACGAAGAAGTGGCCCTGCGCTGCATTAATCCGCAGTGCCCGGCGCAAATCCGGGAGGGAATCATTCACTTTGTTTCCCGCAACGCCATGAATATTGAAGGGCTTGGGGAGAAGGTCGTTACACAGCTGTATGAGCACCAGCTTATTCGGGATGTGGCGGACCTGTATTACTTGAAGCGTGACGAACTGATTTCACTTGAAAGAATGGGCGAGAAATCAGTGGATAATATGCTGGCTGCCATCGAGAAGAGCAAAAACAATTCGCTGGAGCGCCTTCTTTTTGGCCTGGGCATCCGGTTTGTCGGGGAGAAAGCGGCCCGCCTGCTGGCCCGGCATTTCGGAACGATGGAAGCGCTGCAGGAAGCGTCTGAAGAGGAAATTCTCTCTATCCATGAAATCGGCACGAAAATAGCCGAGAGCATTGCTTTATACTTCTCCAAGCCGGAAGTAACGGAGACGTTGAACCGTTTGCGGGCTGCAGGGGTAAATATGACGTACAAAGGGCTGCGCCCCGAGGAAGTCGATCAGGATTCACCGTTTTCCGGTAAAACCGTTGTTTTAACCGGAACGCTTGAGCAAGTAACCCGCAAAGAGGCCCAGCAACTCATTGAGGGGAAGGGCGGAAAAGTATCAGGCAGCGTGAGCAAGAAAACGGATCTTGTTGTAGCGGGAGAGAGCGCCGGCTCCAAGCTGGAAAAAGCCAATGAGCTCGGCATCCAGGTTATTGATGAGCAGACTTTTATTGACTGGACAAAAGCATAATCATTGCAGAAGCTTCTCCTATTACAGGGGAAGCTTTTGTTCCTCATTGGCATGCGTGATAAATCTTATTCTTTTACGGCATGCTAAGCCTAACATGCTAAATTGAAGGCGGTTGTTCTATGCTAATCGTGCTCTTTTCCTTTCTTTTCAGCTTTTTTATCGTTCAGTTTCTCATGCCGTTTACCCGCAGGGTTGCCCTGCAATTCCGGCTTGTTGATAAACCGGGCGGCCGTAAAATCCACAACCAGCCCATCCCTCTCTCCGGTGGTCCGGCAGTATTTATCGGGATTGCCGTCACGCTTCTTCTCTTTATCCCCCAGAGTTATATGACCCCTATTCTGCTTGTCGGTGCACTTGCCCTTGGGATTGCCGGGTTAATCGACGATGCATACAAAGCCAAAGGAAAAGATTTTCCTGCATGGCCCAAGCTTGCGGCCCAGATTCTCACTGCATTGTTCGTCTACCAGAGCGGCATCGAATTATACGGAATTACAAACCCCATGCATATCGACGGATTTATCGTGTTTCCGGAATGGATCTCACTTCCGGCCACCATTCTATGGATTGTTAGCTTCATTAATATGTTTAACTTTATCGACGGTGTGGACGGGCTTGCCAGCGGCGTAAGCACGATCTCGGGGATTACGCTGTTTTTTATCGGATTCGTCAGAGGGCAGGCGGACATCCTGCTGCCGATCGCCGTTCTTGTCGGAGCGAGCGTTGCTTTTTTGCGCCATAACTTCCACCCGGCTACCGTGTTTTTAGGTGATACAGGATCGATGGTTCTCGGGTATATGCTGGCGGTCATTTCGCTGGCAGGCGCGATGAAAGGGGCGACCCTTGTGACAATCGGGGTAACATTGCTTGCGCTCGGCTTCCCTGTTCTCGACACGATCCAGGTTATGATTCGCCGGATTAAGGAAGGCAGCCCGGTCTATAAGGCAGACCGCAGGCATGTTCACCACCGGCTGCTGGCCAGCGGACTAACCCAACGCCAGACGGTATGGGTTGTTTATGCGATTAGTATTATTTTTTCTATGATTGCCATTGTATTGCTGTTCCTTACTATGTAGCTCCTTCCCTCCAAAACATTTCAATAAAAAAATTGATTGAAATGTTTGATTTCTAATGCTACGGTGCTTTTATAGGAGATTCGTACCGGGTAAAAACAAGTGTTACGAATTTTGCGGAGGGAAAAGCGATATGGGGAAGCAGCTTGAATGGTGGAGTTCACGCTTTGAGGATACAGCGCTGAATGATGAGCGCACCGGCATGCGGGAGAGCGGCTCCGGCCTCGGGCTTGCCATCTCCCAGCAAATCGTACAGCAGCACGGGGGAGAAATCGAACTGAACAGCACGCCGCATGAAGGGACAACGGTCACCATCCGCCTGCCGCTTCTGGCCTGGGATTAGTTGCGACTCCTCGCCTTCTCTGTTATTATCGTACGTAGATTTATAGAAGAACGGGAGGTGGAAAACATGAGTGCAATCTCACGTAATGAAGTTGAATATGTAGCAAAATTAGCCCGCCTGAACCTCACGGAGGAGGAGGCGGTAAAATATACGGAACAGTTGAACGGAATTCTTGAATTCGCCGGAAAGCTGAATGAATTGGATACAAGCGATGTCCCCCCTACGAGCCACGTATTGGATGTGTACAATGTCATGCGGGAAGACGAAGCCCGTCCATCGGCGAAGCGGGAAGACGTTCTGCGCAACGCGCCGGATGAGGAAGACGGACAGTTCAAAGTACCGGCTGTTATGGAGTAGAGAGGAGGAGTATACGTGTCGTTATTTCACAAGCGTTTAATGGAGATACACAGCGAGATTGACAGCGGCAGCCTTGCCGTATCTGATCTGGTACAGGCTTCTTTCGAGCGGATTGGCCAGGTGGAAGAGAAGGTGAAGGCGTTCATTTCGCTGGATGAAGAAAATGCCCGCCGCCGGGCGAAAGAATTGGACGAGCAGCAATCGAGAGGGGAGGAGAAAGGGCTTCTCTTCGGCCTGCCCGCCGGAATTAAAGATAACATCGTGACACAGAACGTAACAACAACATGCGCAAGCAAGCTTCTGGCGAATTACAAGCCGATTTATAACGCGTCTGTTATGGACCGCTTGCGTGCCGCGCAGTCTGTTATGGTCGGAAAAGCAAACATGGATGAATTCGCGATGGGAGGCTCTAATGAGAACTCCGGTTTCCACAATACATACAATCCATGGAATCTTGACTATGTTCCAGGCGGTTCCAGCGGCGGTTCTGCGGCGGCTGTAGCAGCCGGTGAAGTATATTATGCGCTGGGCTCCGATACGGGCGGATCGATCCGCCAGCCTGCCGCATTCTGCGGGGTTGTTGGCCTGAAGCGACATACGGGCTTGTGTCCCGTTTCGGCCTGGTAGCCTTTGCATCTTCTCTTGACCAAATCGGGCCCATTACGAAGAACGTTGAGGATTCTGCTTATGTGCTGCAGACGATTGCCGCGCACGATCCGTTTGACTCGACTTCCGCAGAAGTGGACATTCCCGATTACCTCTCTGCATTAACGGGAGACGTGCAGGGACTGCGGATTGGCGTGCCGAAAGAAATGATGGGTGAAGGAATCCATCCGGAAGTGAAAGAGAAAGTGACGGCAGCGTTAAAACTACTCGAAGGAATGGGTGCGATTGTAGAAGAGGTAACCCTTCCGCACACGGAATATGCGGTGCCGTCCTATTACATCATTGCTCCATCGGAAGCTTCCTCTAACCTTGCACGTTACGACGGCGTGCGTTACGGTGTGCGTGCCGACAATGCAGAAAACCTAATTGAGATGTACCGTGAAACGCGCAGCCAGGGATTCGGGCCGGAAGTAAAGCGCCGGATCATGCTGGGAACGTACGCGCTCAGTTCTGGCTACTATGATGCCTATTATAAAAAAGCGCAGCAGGTCCGCACGCTCATTAAGCGTGACTTCGATGAAGCGTTCGCGAAATACGATGTGCTCATTTCACCGACCGCGCCGACGACAGCTTTTAAAATCGGCGAAAAAGTGAACGATCCGCTCACGATGTACCTGGAGGATATTTGTACGATTCCTGTGAATCTGGCCGGCATTCCTGCCATCAGCGTGCCGTGCGGCTTTGCGTCTAACGGGCTGCCGGTAGGGCTGCAGATTATGGGAAAAGCATTTGATGAATCAACCATTCTGCGCGTTGCGCATGCGTACGAACAAAGCACCGAGCATCATAAAGCTCGGCCTGAGCTGTAGAGGGGGGACACGAAGCAATGGAATTTGAAACCGTCATTGGGCTTGAGGTTCACTCAGAACTATCAACCGAATCGAAAATTTTCTGCGGCTGTTCCACTGAATTCGGAGCGCCGCCGAATACACATACATGCCCGATTTGCCTTGGGCACCCGGGCGTGCTCCCGGTTTTAAACAAGCGGGCCGTTGAGTTTGCCATGAAAGCGGCGCTTGCGTTAAACTGCACGATCGGGGAAGAGAGCAAATTCGACCGGAAGAATTACTTCTATCCCGATCTTCCGAAGGCATACCAGATTTCCCAGTATGACAAGCCGATCGGCGAGAACGGCTGGATTGATATTGAAGTGAACGGACAGACAAAGCGAATCGGCATTACGCGCCTTCACCTGGAAGAGGATGCGGGCAAGCTAATCCATGCACCGGGAGGATATGCCACACTCGCTGATTACAACCGGGTCGGGACGCCGCTCGTCGAAATCGTCTCTGAGCCGGATCTTCGTTCACCAGAGGAAGCGCGCGCCTATCTGGAGAAGCTGAAAGCGATTCTGCAGTACTGCGAAGTTTCAGATGTGAAAATGGAAGAAGGGTCCCTGCGCTGCGATGCGAACGTCAGCCTTCGCCCCGCTGGCCAGCAGGAGTTCGGCATTCGTGCCGAGCTGAAAAACATGAACTCCTTCCGCAATGTTCAGCGCGGGTTGGAATACGAAGAAGTCCGCCAGGCGGAAATTCTGCGCGGCGGCGGACAGGTTGTCCAGGAAACGCGCCGCTGGGACGATGCCAACGGGCGCACGGTATCTATGCGCGGCAAAGAAGAAGCACATGATTACCGGTATTTCCCGGATCCGGATCTAATCAAGCTGAAAATTAACCAGGAATGGATCGAGGAAATTCGCTCGACGATTCCGGAGCTTCCGGATGCCCGCAAGGCACGCTATGTTTCTGACTTCGGTCTGTCGGAATATGATGCCGGCGTTATTACAATGTCCAAGGATACATCCGACTTCTTCGATGAAGCCGTGCAAACGGGTGCGGATCCGAAGGCAGTGTCCAACTGGGTGATGGGTGAACTGACGGGTTATCTCAATGCGAATCAGATTGAATTAAAAGATGTTAAAGTTACGCCGCAGGGTCTTGGTGAGTTGATTAAATTAATCGATAAAGGCACGATCAGCATCAAAATCGCGAAAACCGTCTTTAAGGAAATGATTGAAACCGGGAAATCACCGGATAAAATCGTGGAAGAGAAGGGGCTCGTGCAGATTAGCGATGAGGGCGAGCTGAAGAGGATCGTAGATGAGGTCATTGCAGCCAATCCGCAGTCTGTTGCTGATTTTAAAGCAGGGAAGGATAAGGCCATTGGGTTCCTTGTCGGCCAGTTGATGAAGGCGACAAAAGGAAAGGCCAATCCGGGTGTTGTAAACGAGCTGCTGCGGGATGCGTTAAATAAGTTATAAGATGATTAATCGTATCACGTAGAAAAGCCGGCCCCTCCAGGAGCCGGCTTTCTTCAGACACGAATTTCAATTTTACTAATACATGATATTGAGATATCGTAAAAGAAACGGAAAGAATAGAAAGGATAATTTTATTGGTGAGAAAATGAGTAGAAGAATACATTATGCCTGGGTTATATTAGCTGTCTCCTTTATCGGTGTTTTAGCTGCCCAAGGAGTGCGATACTCTTTTGGTGCCTTTATGGATCCGTGGGAGCAGGATTTTGCTTCCTCCAGAGGTACAGTTTCAGCCATTTCATTTTTAAGTTTCATTGTATTTGCACTATCACAGCCTATTGTCGGGAAGTTAATTGATCGGTTTGGAATTAGATTAATATTTTTGTCCAGTATGATTATTTTAGGTGTAGCAACTATTCTCAGCTTTTTCGCAACCTCGATTTGGCAATTGTTTTTTTTATATGGCATTATTTCTTCATTAGGATTCGGAGGAGCCTCAGGCGTAACAGCCTCTGTTGCTGTAACAAAGTGGTTTCATAAAAGGCAGGGATTGGCGTTAGGTATTGTTGAGGCTGGATTTGGGGCAGGACAAATGGTGTTGGTTCCCAGCTCCCTTCTTTTAATAAGCCAATTTGGCTGGAGAATGACAGTTCTTTTGCTGGGGGGAGGAGCAAAAGAAAAATAAAATAGAAACAAAGGAACTACCACTAGAAAAAATAACAGGACGAGTTCTTTTGTTTAATCGTGGATTTTGGTTTCTCATCATTCCATTCTTTGTTTGTGGATTTACAACCACTGGATTAATGGATACCCATCTTATTCCTTTTGCCCAGCATTGTGGGTTCTCTGTCTCTACTACGAGTGCTGCTGTAAGTTTATTAGCGGTATTTAATACAGCAGGAACGCTTGTAGCAGGGATTTTAGCTGATCGTTGGAACAATAGCAGATTGCTGGCTATCATTTATCTGGTTCGGGCTTTTACGCTTGCCTTCTTAGTGATCATGACAAGCAATCATGGACTTATGAGCATCTTTTTGGAGCATTCATGGTTACTTGTGCTATTTTCCATTTCCTTTGGCCTGGTTGATTTTTCAGTAGTAGCTCCTACTCTTAAGCTATTATCTAGTTATTTTCCAACAGGGGCCATTGGCATGGTTACAGGATTACTCTATATGAGCCATCAACTGGGATCTGCATTAGGTTCCTATCTTCCTGGAATATTATTTGACAAAACAAACAGCTATCAAATTTCATTTGAAATATCTTTTATCTTATTGATAATTGCAAGCATAGTGTCTGTGTGCTTCCCGAAAATTCAAGAATATAAGCAATTGAGCCGAGTATCGTAACAATACTTATCATAGAGATGTAAAACCGAAGACCTTCAGCTTTGAAGGTCTTTTGGTATGCTTATTGAACTACCCCATGACCAAGTGCGACATGACGATGATAATAATAATTTGAAACGTACCTTGAACAGCGGCGAGGATATTGTTTCTTTGATTTAAATGAAATATTTTCTGGATGTCAGGTTTTGCTTTTTGAAGCTCCAAATACGTTCGAATGGAATTAGGTAATAGGATACCCATTCCGGTAATCGCAAGAAACGTAATGATAACCAGTGCCGCCACGATCCAGGAACGTGCCGCGCTTTCCGGTGAAAGCATACCAAGCCAGTTAGCCATATACCATCCGGAGGTGCCTGTTGTGATGGCCAGGACAGGGAAATAAAGCATCGTTTTGGGTGTGAGCCCATAGCCATCAAGTTAAGGCTCAAAAACGAAAAGTTTTTGAGCCTTTTATCCATTCTTTATCTATAATCATTATTTTTTTCCATGCCAAAGAAACCTCTGTTCTTACCATTTTTATAATTCGCGATCAACCAACCTATCGTGAATCAACATGGCAAAGTTTCTAGAATATCAAGGGGACTGCTCTTTTTATCTCTCTTTGATTTTTTTCCATTTTTTCTAATGAGATCATACAGACCATCAAAAAAGGCCGTAATTTTTTCATGTGTTTCAAACAAGTGGAGATAAATCGTGGGTAACGCTTCTTTCACGATGTACATGGTTTTATATTCACTGATCTCCTTTCTCTCTTTTTGATAAAGGAGATTTCGTATTTTAAACGTAATCGTCGATGAAATCAGAATCGAAATGAGGGTACCGTATAAATGGCAATCCAATCGCTCTTTTTTCATTTTTTTAACCCGGTGAATCCGAAAAATCGACTTCCATACTTTAAACAGAATTTCAATTTGCCATGCAACGAATACAGTGGATAGACAGCTTCTTTCCCTATGTCTTCTGCGGATGTGTTGGTGATATAAGCGTAAATCGGGTGCGTTTGGCGATGTTTGGAGGTATGTTTCATCTTTTTTTGCCGCTGCTCCCACTTTTCCTCTCTGGCTCTTTCCTGTTGTTCGGTTAAACGATACAGAATGAGACGGGGTTGCGGCATTCTTTTTTGGCTGATATATACATTACGTACTTCCATGGTTTCTCCAGGTGCCAGCTCTTTCATGAAATCCTCCGCACATTTCGGTTCTTCTGTTCGGTCTTTGGTACGATATATTTTGACGTTATGCTTGACTCTGGAAATATAATATCCGCCTTGTTGATGAATGGCTTCGAGCCCTTCTAACGAGAAATATCCTAAATCACGGAGAAGTAAATCTCCTGGTTGTACGGTGTTTAGTAAGGCCGCAGCATACATGGCATCGTGTTCTTTCCCGTTTCGAATATCAAGATGGAGAAATTCACCTTGTTTCATTTCATACTCCACCTGAACTTTTAATGAAGGCTGCGCACAACCTTGATACCCTGTATCCGGATCATCCGTTGGCGTTTTAAAGCCGGTGGAATCGAGAATTCGAATCCGATGAAACGGTAGACTTTCTATGGGGAACAGGGAGTCTGAAAGCTGTTTCTGAAAAAGGGACTGAAACATCGCCTTAAGAAAAGCTACGGCTTGTTTATTAAACCGTTGATTCAAGGCTTCTCCTGTGATATTTACCTTTTTGACATCATACAAAGTAGCACATAACTGGCTTAACGGCTTCACGCCTGTTTCTTCGTTATAAAGAGCACATAAGGCGATAAAGTCCTCTGGTTTCATTTTTCGATTTCGCTTTTTAAAACCGTGCCGTACGGCGATTTCATTTACATATTCGGCAGAAAAAATTTGTTTGAACGTATGAACAAAAGGTATCCAATCTATCTTTTGAGGAGATAATGTAGGGCAAGACAAAGCAAAGACCATCCTTTCATTTTCAGCTTCACACTGAATAAGGATGGTCATTTTTTTGTCTTTTTATATCATGTTCTTAACTTGATGGCTATGGGGTGTGAGCCATTTAATCACAGCTCCTCGCTGCTCGGGTGACAGCCGCTTTCCCATAATTGGACCTAGAAAAAAGCCCATAAAAATATCTGCCCCTGTCCAAAGTACACCGGATAAAACATGCGTAAAATTAAGCAGCGAAAGATTGTGGCCAAGCAATGCGGCAGCCATAAGTGCCGGTAGGATCAAAACCCACCATGCCATTTTCCTTGCAAGGGACACATTTTCTTGCTGACCTATAGGTGCCATCTCAGGTGTTGTTTGCATGTCATTTTCACCTCCAGAAAGTTCTCGCTACACATACCGTTTCTATACCATAATGCTGATTTTTCGAATATATGCCTTTATCCTTTATAGCAGGAAATCAGATTTTTCATAGGTGGCTACCAAGCCGCCATTTGTCCATCCGTTCTTGGTTCGGTGCCTCCTGTTAACACACCGGTTTCAGGGTTTCTCCATATAATTTGTCCTCTCCCAAAACCATTGGAATCCTGTGCTCTTTTTATATGATGGCCCTTGCGGGAAAGAGCCTGGGCAATATAATCAGGGAAAGCGGGTTCCACTTCGATTACTTTGTCCTTCAACCATCGCCATCTTGGGCGGTCGAGAGCAGCTTGCGGATTTAACAGAAAATCAATCGTATTCATAATGACCTGTACATGCCCCTGGGGCTGCATGTAAGCTCCCATCACTCCGAACGGTCCAACAGGCTGATTATCTTTTGTTACAAATCCCGGGATAATCGTATGATACGTTTTCTTTCCTGGCTGCAGCGCATTCTCATGTTTTGGATTCAGGGAGAAATCCTTTCCCCGATTATGCAGGCTGATGCCTGTTCCGGGAACAACAAGCCCGGAACCGAATCCGTTGTAATTGCTCTGGATAAAAGAAACCATGTTGCCATCACCATCAGCCGTTGCTAAATACACGGTTCCGCCTGCGGCCGGGTTGCCCGCTTCTGGCTGCAGTGCTTCCTGTGTGATAAGCCCTCTTCTTTGCTTTGCATAAGATTCGGAGAGCAGCTGTTCCACAGACATGCTCATTCTGTCCGAATCGGTAATATACGTTACCCCATCGGCAAAGGCCAGCTTCATCGCTTCTATTTGTTTGTGATAGGTTTCCACGCTGTCTTTGTCGGCAAAATCAAACCCTTTTAATATGTTTAAGGCGATAAGGGCGACGAGGCCCTGTCCATTCGGCGGAATTTCCCAAACATCGTATCCACGGTAATTTACCTTAATAGGTTCCACCCATTGCGGATAGTAATCGGCTAAATCCTCTGCTGATAAAAATCCATCATACTTTTTGAAAAAGTCAATTATCTTTTCAGCCAGCTGACCGCGATAGAAAGACTCCCCCTTTGTCTCTGCGATGGAATGCAGCGTTTCGGCATGGGCAGGTGAACGCCACATCTGGCCGATTTCCGGCGGCTTGTCACCAGGGGCAAAAACGTTAAACCAGTTGGCAAATTCCTCGCCTTTTACATTCGATTTAAATGTATGAAAGGCGGATTTCCAGTACTGTCCAAGCGTAGGAGAGAGAGGGAATCCCTCTTCGGCATATTGGATAGCAGGGCGTAAAACTTCAGTAAGAGGAAGCTTGCCAAAGCGTTCGGATAAGGCAGCCCACGCTGAGGGAGCACCGGGAACGGTTACAGGAATAAGGCCGTATTTTGGCATGTCTGTGTAGCCGGCTTTTTGCAAAGCTTCGACGGAAATGCTTTTTGGGGCGGGACCGCTGGCATTTAGGCCGTGCAGCGTTCCTTCTGTCCAAACGAGGGCGAAGGCATCTCCGCCAATCCCGTTAGAGGTTGGCTCGACAACGGTTAAACAGGCAGCTGTCGCGATCGCTGCATCGATTGCATTCCCTCCTTTTTTAAGAATTTCCAATCCTGCTTGTGCAGCAAGCGGCTGGGACGTACCGACCATGCCTTTGCTGGAATAGACGGCATTTCTTCTGGATGCATAAGGGTAAAATAACGGATCATAGTTTATCATTGCAAGCGCCTTCTTTCTCTATAAACTCTTATTAAGATTCGTCTGCTTCCATGTCCGGAACAAGAAAATCAAAGTCACAGCCTTCGTTCGCTTGCAGAACATGGTTTTGATAGAGGCGGGTATAACCGCGGCTTGCGATGACAGGCGGCTTCCATTCAGCCCGCCTTTTCTCCAGTTCTTCTTCGTCTACAAGCAGTTCGAGCTTCCGGTTCTCGACATCCAAGTCGATCATATCACCGTTTCGAACGAGTCCAAGCGGCCCTCCGATAACAGCTTCAGGAGCAACATGGAGAACGACAGTGCCAAACGCAGTTCCGCTCATTCTCGCATCGGAAATTCGAACCATATCACGGACACCTTCCCGCAGAAGCTTTTCCGGTATCGGCAGCATCCCGGCTTCCGGCATTCCGGGCGCTCCAACCGGGCCTGCATTTTGCAGGACAAGAATATCCTCAGCGCTGACTTCAAGGTGAGGATCATGGATTCTAGCTTCCAAATCCTGAGTCGAGGTAAATACGACAGCTCTTCCCCGGTGCTTAAGGAGCGCAGGAGAAGCAGCTTTTGGCTTAATGATAGCGCCGTCCGGAGCCAGGTTTCCCCGCAGGACAGCAATCCCGCCATCTTTATGTAAAGGATCATCAAAAGGTTTTATAATATCCCGGTATACTTCGGAGATTTTTATATCTTTAATATTTTCCCCTATGGTTTTCCCTGTCACCGTCATCTCGTTAAGGTGGAGCAGGGATTCAAGTTCTTTTAGCAGAGCAGGGGTTCCGCCGGCACGGGAAAAATCCTCCATCTGGTATTTTCCGGCAGGGCGAAGATTACCGATGAATGGAGTTGTTCTTCCTAACTCGTCAAACCATTCTAGAGGAAGATCGATTTTTAAACGCCTTGCGATTGCGATAAGGTGAATCACCGCATTGGTAGAACCGCCAACAGCCATTAAAGCCCGGATCGCATTTTCAAACGCGTTTTTTGTCATGATTTTTGAAGGGGTTAATTCTTTTTCTACGAGTTCAACCATTTTCTTCCCGGTTTCCTGTGCAAGTTGAAGGCGCCGGTTATGTGTAGCAGGAACAGCGGCGGCTCCCGGGAGCATCATCCCCATCGCTTCTGCACATACTGCAATCGTACTTGCACTGCCCATCACCATACAATGGCCTGCAGTAGGGGCAAGTTCTGCGTTGATTTTTGACAACTCTTCTTCGCTAATTTTCCCTGCCCGGTATTCCTGCCAGTAGTACCGGCAGTCGGAGCAGGCACCAAGGGTTTTCCCCTCGTATTCCCCGTTGGCCATCGGGCCGCCTGTAAACATAATGGCCGGGATGTCGGCGCTTGCTGCACCCATAAGCTGCGCAGGCGTCATCTTGTCGCATCCGCCGATTAATACGACCCCATCCAGCGGCTGGGCTTTAATCATTTCTTCCGTATCCATTGCTGCAAGGTTTCGATAGAGCATCGTAGTAGGGCTCGTAAAGATTTCGCCCAGGGATATCGTCGGGAATTCAAGCGGAATGCCTCCGGCCATTAAGACGCCTCGTTTAATCGCTTCGACAATAGGGCCGAAGTGGGTGTGGCAGCGATTAATTTCACTTTCTGTATTACAAATACCGATAATAGGCTTGTTGAAATCTGCCTCATCAAAACCGAGATGGCGGTTGAAAGCTCTCCGTATAAATATGCTAAAGCCAGCATCGCCATATGAAGTAAGGTTTTTTCCCTGATTCGACAACATAATTCCTCCCGATCATTTTAATTGCGGAACAATAGGCAATACAGCTAAATTAATTTAGTATGGTCAGACCAATCATAAAGAAAGCAGACAAAATCTTTTTCTTACTTTATCATAATAAAAAAAATAATTGAATAACTGTTTAAAATATTTTAATAATTGTATTTACAAGCTTCAATTCGTTTGATATGGTAGTAGTAACATAAAAATAAATCGGGTGTAGAACTGTAAAGTCTGCCACACTTTCTTACCGTTAGTGTTACACGCAGATTAGAAACCAGTTTGTCCTAACCGCATGAAGGCTTTTTACTTTGTGTCGTGAAGGGGAACTGGTTTTTTTATGTGTAAGAAAGGAGGCAGGCCGTGAGCAAAGCATTGGAAGGAATTAAAGTGATTGACTTGACACGCGTACTCGCCGGCCCTTACTGCACGATGATTCTCGGTGATTTAGGTGCGGAAGTAATTAAAATCGAAGGGCCAGGAGGAAGCGATGAAACAAGGGGCTGGGGACCGCCGAATATTGGGGGAGAAAGCGCCTACTACTTATGTGCAAACCGAAACAAACGAGCGATGACGCTTAACCTGAAAACAAGTGCAGGGAAAGAGATTTTGAAGGAACTTATCAAAGACGCGGATGTCATCATCAACAATTTTAAAACCGGCACAATGGAAAAGTGGGGACTTGGATATGAAGTGCTGTCCGCGCTTAACCCCCGTTTAATCTATGCTTCCATAAGCGGCTTTGGCCATACAGGGCCTTACAAAAACGAGCCGGGATACGATTACATCGTACAGGCTATGGGTGGATTGATGAGCATTACCGGCAGCCAGGAGTCAGGGCCGATGAAAGTAGGCGTTGCAATTACAGACATCGCCACCGGGTTGTACACGGCCATTGGAATTCTGGCCTCCTTGCAGGAGAGACTGCGATCAGGCATAGGCCAGGCCATTGATCTTGCGCTGTTTGATTCTCAAATTTCACTGCTTGCCAATGTTGCAAGCAATTATCTTGTATCAGGCGTTGTTCCTAAAAGATATGGGAATGAGCATCCGAACATTGTTCCTTACCAAACCTTTGCGGCACTGGATGGAGACATGGTGGTAGCGGTCGGCAATGATCAGCAGTTTGCAAAGCTCTGCACGATTCTGAACAGGCCGGAATGGCCGGAAGATGTACGCTTTGCGACCAATCCGATGCGGGTGGCAAACCGCCAGGAGCTTTGCAGCCTTTTACAGGAAGAATTCCAAAAGCAGGTAATAGAGGATTGGCTGTTTGCACTTAAACAGTCCGGCATACCGTGCGCGCCGATTTATAACATGGAGCAATTGTTTGCCGACCCGCAGGTAGAAGCGCGTGGAATGAAGGAGGAAATCAACCATCCAACAGCAGGAAAGGTTCCGCTCGTCGGCAGCCCGCTAAAATTATCACGGACGCCGGTTTCGATTCGGAAGCACCCGCCGCTCGCCGGTGAGCATACGATCGAAATTTTAACGGAACACGGGTTTTCCCAGGCTCAAATTGATACGTGGATAGAAGAAGGAACAATAGATGCTTTATCAGCCATTGAAACTAAAAAAGTAGGAGGAGATGTACGATGATGAATTTTGGGTTGAGTGAGGAGCAGGAAGCAGTAAGAAAGATGGTGCGCAGTTTTGTGGATAAGGAAATTAACCCTTTTATCCAGGAATGGGATGCAAACTACCATTTTGAAACCGGTATCATGAGACGATTGGCTGACCTTAATTTGATGGGAGTTTGTATTCCTGAAGAATATGGCGGAAGCGGTATGGATTACAATACGCTGGCTATTGTTTGTGAGGAGCTGGAACGGGGAGACACGGCGTTTCGGACCGCAGTATCTGTTCATACAGGATTAAACAGCATGACCCTTCTGCAGTGGGGCAATGAAGAGCAGAAGCAAAAGTATTTGGTGCCGCAGGCGACAGGAGAGAAAATCGGAGCATTCGGCCTTACCGAACCGAATGCAGGTTCCGATGTCGCGGCGATGCAGACGACAGCTGTCCGCGATGGAGATTCTTATATTTTAAACGGGCAAAAAACATGGATTTCCCTTTGTGATGTAGCCGACCATTTCCTCGTATTTGCCTATACGGACAAAGAGAAGAAGCATAAAGGAATCAGTTGCTTTATTGTAGAGCGTACGTTTGAAGGATTTTCTTCCAAAGCGATTAAAGGAAAACTGGGAATACGCGCCGGAAATACAGGCGAAATCTTCTTCGATGATGTTCGTATTCCTGCGGAGAATTTGCTTGGTGAAGAAGGGGAAGGGTTTAAAATTGCGATGGCAGCCCTCGATAACGGACGTTTTACCGTTGCGGCAGGAGCGTGCGGCCTGATTAACGCCTGCCTGGAAGAAAGCCTCAAGTACTGCCACGAACGGAGTACATTCGGCAAGGAAATCGGAAAGCACCAGCTTGTTCAGCAAATGATTGCGAAGATGGCAGCGGGATTGGAAACGTCACGGCTGCTCGTCTACCGTGCAGGCTGGCTGAAAAATCAGGGAAAACGCAATACAAAGGAAACATCCCTGGCTAAATGGCAGGCATGCGATGCTGCATTTGAGGCTGCGTGTGATACTGTTCAAATTCATGGGGCCTATGGCTATTCCAATGAGTATCCCGCAGAGCGCTTTATGCGTAATGCGAAGGCGCCGGTTATTTATGAGGGAACAAGAGAAATCCATACCGTTATGCAGGCTGAATATGCGCTTGGCTACCGCCAGGATAGAACGCTGCGCAAAATGCTGCCGGCGTGGCCTTTTGAAGAAGAACCAGTTGAAGTATAAACTTTAAAAGTTTTAAAGATAAACGAAATGCCGGCAAGGAATGGGGCAGCAGATAACTTGAAGTCTCGCTGCCCTCATGCCGCGGATAAAAGCATAAGAAAGTCTGCTGTTTTTCCCCGATTCCCTGCCAAAAGGGCATCCCTGAACACCGAAAAATCAAATGGCTTTTCTTTGGCCAAGAAGTAACCGTTTTCATTTAATAGCTCAAAGGTATGGGAGAACAAACTAACATAGTACGGATTCGAAAGCTGTTCACCCAGACTCGTAATCAACACCATAAATTTGTTCCAAAAAGGATCCGTTTCCCCATCATTGGGCATAGGAAAAGTTATACAGCCGGTTTTCATCTTTTCTAAAGACAGGAACACAATTTTCTCAACGCACATGAGCGCAATCTCAAAGTACCTATCCAACTCGACGGCTTCGATTTTATGGTTTAAAACATGGCCAGGGATGAGAAACGAAGGAGGAGAGGATACAAAAGTTCCTTCACCCTGCCTGGAACTCAAATATCCAAGCAGCTCAAGAATCCGCAATCCTTCTCTTATTGAAGAGCGGCTTACCTGAAGTGATTCGCTCAATTGCCTTTCGGTAGGAAGTTTTGAATTTGGGCTGAGTTTTCCAAACGTAATAAAGTCGACAATTTGCCTTGTCACTTGTTCAAACATTCTCGGAATGGCCCGGACGTGATAATTTTTATTCATCGTATACAACAACTCCTGTAAATGTTTTTAGCGGGTATAGTCCAATACTATAGCTACCCAGGAGAAAAGTGCAATTATATTTTTTAGAAAATATAAAATATTCGATTGACATATCTTTAAAGATTATTTATATTTTAGTATATTCGGAAATCTGTATATAAAAATAACGTGTTTTCTCAAAAAATGATGATAAATCGCCTGCATAGTTGTGCAAAAAAAAAAGAAAGGAGTGAATGTGGTCAGACCATACTAATTTGGTAACTTTGTATTTGGCAACAAAATGATAGCTGCCTGGGGTGATGCTTTTGAGTGACTTGAAATTAATGGTGAATAACGAGGAAAAAGTTGCTCTTGTGATTGACAGGTCCGACAATGTGGCCGTTGCGCTGTCTGACATGAAAGAAGGAGATGTGTGTACGGTACGGATAGAAAATCGGACAGAAAAAATAACAGTCAAACACAATATCGATTTTGGCCACAAAATTGCGCTTTTCCCTCTCAAAAAGGATGAAAGCGTATATAAATACGGTGAGGAAATCGGGAAACTAAACACTCCTGTAGACAGAGGGGAATGGATACATTCTCACAACATGTACTGTGAAAGGGGGATGAAGGATGGGGGATAAGTTTTTAGGATATCGCCGGAAGGATGGCACCGTAGGCGTTAGAAACCTTATTGCGATTATCCCGTCTGTCTTCTGTTCCGGTAAGGTTGCAGAGAGAATTGCCTATCAGGTACCCGGTTCCGTCTACTTTCGGCATCCGGTAGGCTGCAGCCAGGTTGGTGAAGACCTGGAAGTAACCGCACGGACATTAATCCAAATTGGCAAAAATCCCAATTTCGCAGGTGTAGTCGTAGTTGGCCTGGGGTGTGAGCGATTCTCCCCGTATGAACTGGCAGATGGGATTGCCTCGGTAAATAAAATGCTGGAGACAGTCGTCATTCAGGAAGAAGGCGATTCGCTGGCCGCCATCCAACAGGGGGCAAGGTTTGCAAGGGAGATGCAGCAGGCAGCTTCCCGGCAGCAGCGCGAAGAAGCGGATGTAAGCGAATTAATTATCGGGTTAAACTGCGGGGGGTCAGATACGACTTCAGGCCTCATCGCCAATCCGGCGCTCGGCATCGCTTCCGATCGGATTGTGGCACAGGGCGGTACATCGATTTTAAGTGAAATTACAGAATTAATAGGAACGGAACATATTCTTGCCAGGAGAGCCAGCAATGAACAAGTGGCACAGGATATTATGGATACGATTTACCGTACGGAAAGGAAGCTGGAGAGACAAACGATGAATTCAAGCAACGAGAATCGAAAACACCTTATTTCTAAAGGGAACTATGATGGCGGATTATCCAGTGTGGTAGAGAAGTCTCTGGGCAGCATGAAAAAATCGGGCAATGCCCCCTTTAGCGGAGTGATTCGGTACGCGGAAAAGCCGCTAACAACAGGCTTGTTCTTAATGGACTCGCCAGGACACGACGGTGAAGTGACAACGGGGCAGGTAGCCGCGGGCGCCCAGATTATTTTGTTTCCCACAGGCAGGGGAACGCCAACCGGTTTTCCAGGGGTTCCTGTCATAAAAATAACAGGGAATCCGAAAACATATGAAAAAATGAAAGAAAATATTGATATCAATGCGGGAACCGTGATAACCGATGGGAAGAGTTTAGACGAAATCGGTGAACAGATTTACCAGGAGATTCTGGAAGTTGCTTCAGGGAAGCTCGCTAAGGCAGAAATATTGGGACATGATGAACAATTCTGTGTCACGAGATTGCCCTAGCCGGAAACCATTAATGAAATGATGAAATATTTTAAAGCGCTTACAGGGGAGATGAAATAGTTTAATTTGCTCACCTGTTTGTATTTTTATCTTGGCAGTCTATTAATTATTAATTGGGGGTCTGGAAATGAACAAGGTTTTAGTTGGAATCATGGCAGCGACATTATCGTTAACTACACTATTAACAGGATGCGGGAGCACGGGCAGTGCTGGTGGCGGCACGGCTGCTACTGCAGGCAAGACAGAGCCGTCGGCCAAGGAGCAGAATTACGTAACGATCGCGACAGGCGGAAGCTCCGGTGTTTATTACACACTTGGCGGGGCGCTCGCTAAGCTTTATAAAGACAAACTGGGGTATAATGCTTCAGCGCAATCTACCGGCTCTTCTGTAGAAAATATAAATCTCGTATCAAGCAAGAAAGTAGATATGGCATTCGTTATGTCTGACGTTACAGTAGAAGCTGATACAGGCAAGGGGAATTTTGAAAAGAACGGCCCTGTGAAAAACATCAAGGCCATGGGCGGCCTGTATATGAACTACGTTCACGTTATCACGCTGAACAACCCTGACATTAAGTCGATTGCTGACTTGAAGGGCAAGAGAATCGGTGTGGGAGCTCCAAACAGTGGAACAGAAGTAAATGCCCGGATGGTGCTGGCCGGATACGGAATGAGCTATAAGGACGTTAAGCCTGACTACTTATCGTTTGCGGAATGTGTGGAACAGCTGAAGAATGGAACGATTGATGCCGCATTCATGACGTCAGGGCTGGGTACTTCCGCGGTTATCGATTTGCAAACTGCAGGAACCGTAGGACTTGTGCCAATTGAGCCCGCCAAAATCGAAGAAATGAAGAAAGCGAACAAAGCCGTTATCCAGAGCGACATCCCGGCTGGAACGTACAAGAATGACAAGCCTGTTACTACAGTCGCTATGAAAAACATCCTGATTGTACGTGATGACTTCTCCGAAGAGCAGGTATACAAGATGACAAAAGCATTCTTTGAGAGCCTGAATGAGCTGGCGACCGCTCATAAGACGGCAAAAGAAATCGATGCGAAACAGGCCGGAAAGGATCTTGTAATCCCGCTTCACCCTGGTGCAGAGAAGTACTTTAAAGAAGTAGGAGGACTATAATTATTGGGTGATAAAGGAGGGATGAGGATAACGAGGAGGATGGCAAAACGCTTCCTGATTTTTGCAGCACTGCTCCTGCTCGTTATCCCGCGCCCTTTCTTAATTCTAAAAGACTTCAAATCACAGACTTCTTATGCGCAAATCCCTATTGAGAGAGATACCCGCTTTACTGTGGAATGGACTCACTCTGTAGAGAAAACACCGTGGAGGGAAACGTATGTAGCGGGATGGCCGCATGGGGTTAAATTAATTGAAACATCGTTTCGCTCCTATGGTGCAGGGGTACCGGCCGACACGGGTGTAGAAACGAAGGTAGTTAATGGCTGGATTACAGCAGAGCTTTCAGAACAAAGGGAACAGGTTATTTATTTGATTTCAAGGAAGGATTATAAGTTAATCATCGGACCGAAAACCATTGTTTTAACAAAATTAGTTCCTCGGTATACCTCTCTGGAAATAACGGCTGCCTGGCGTTTATGGTGGTGGGACCTATTAATAAACTGATAGAAGAGGAAGTGAAAACATGAGTAACACGGAGAAAATACAGGCTTCGGAAGAAATTATACCGGCAGAAAATTTAGAAAAGATGCAGGCTCTTCTTGAAGAATATGATCCGGAAGCGGGCTACCGGAAATTCGATAAAAAATGGATTAGTGTCCTCGTTTCTGTTATTGCGGTTAGTTTAGCCTTATTTCACTTATACACAGCCTATGCCGGCCCGATTATCACTTTAATGCACCGTTCTCTTCACGTCGCTGTTATCCTTTGCCTTATCTTCCTGCTATATCCCGGATTGAAAAAAAGCTCCCGTAAGAAGCTTTCCCTGTTTGATGCGTTTCTTGCCCTTGTCTCCTTATTTACCGCCGGCTATATTTTTATTTTTTATGCGGACATTGTAAGCCGGGGCGGAATTCCCTCCGCTATGGACGTTACATTTGCGACGATTACATGTATCCTCGTTTTAGAAGCTTCAAGGCGTGTGGCAGGCTGGGAATTAGCTGCCATGGCGGGGATCTTTATCGCTTATGCTTATTTAGGACCCTATCTCCCTGGTGATTTTGGCCATCGCGGCTACACGCTGGGGGATATCTTCAGCTATTTCTACGTAACGACAGAAGGAATTTATGGCGATGCTGTTGCTGTATCGTCAACCTTTATCATTCTGTTCATTCTTTTCGGCGCCTTTCTGTCAAGAACAGGGATGGGTACATTGTTTAATGATTTGTCTCTTGCCATTGCGGGAAGCAGTAAGGGTGGACCCGCTAAAGTTGGTGTTATAGCCAGTGCGGTGCATGGTTCTATCAACGGTTCTGCTGTAGCAAGTGTAGTAACGACCGGATCCTTTACGATCCCATTGATGAAAAGGGTAGGATACAAACCGGAGTTTGCAGGGGCAGTCGAAGCGACAGCCGCTGTAGGGGGACAAATCCTGCCGCCTGTAATGGGAGCGGCCGCCTTTATCATGGCCGAGACGCTTGGCGTTTCATATGCAACGATCGCACTAGCGGCCACCATTCCGGCTCTAATGTATTACTATGGATTGCTTGCCCAGGTTCATTTACGCGCGGATAAAGATAACCTCGAGGGTCTGAGGAAGGACCAGCTTCCTAAAGTAATCGATGTCTTAAAGCAGCGCGGACACCTTTTGATTCCGCTCCTTCTGCTTATCGGCCTTCTTATGGCAGGGTATTCTCCAACACTCACCGGATTTTATACGATTATTGCCACGGTTCTTATCGCTGCTCTGCGTAAAGAAAGCCGGATGGGTTTCCGGGATATCCTTGCAGCGCTGGAGGCGGGGGTACGGGAGACGTTAAGCGTAGCTGTCGCCTGTGCCGCAGTAGGTATCACGGTAGGGGTATTTAGTTTAACAGGATTAGGCTTGAAGTTCGCGAACATTATTCTTGAGTTAGGGCAGGGAAACCTATTCCTCACACTTTTATTAACGATGGTTGCTTCCATTATCCTCGGATTGGGACTGCCTTCGATTCCGTGCTACATTATTACGGCAACAATGGCAGCTCCTGCGCTTTCTAAATTCGGGGTTGACCCGCTTGTGGCGCATCTGTTTGTATTCTATTTCGGTGTTATTGCGAACCTGACACCTCCGGTAGCACTGGCCGCATTTGCCGGGGCGGGCCTCGCCGGATCGGATCCGCAGCGAACGGGCTGGATTTCCACGAAGCTGGCTCTGGCGGGATTTGTCGTTCCGTTTGTCTTTGTTTATAAGCCTGCGATTTTAATTATACATTCAGGCATTACTGATATTGTTACGGCCGTCGCTGTCCTTGTTGTTTCCGTAACAGCGCTGGCGGTCGCTGTAGAGGGGTATGTTTTCACAAAGGTACCGATGGTAAACCGGCTTGTTCTGATGGTGTGTGCCTTCGTCATTATGTTCCCTGGAATTCTGGCGGCAGGAATCGGATTCATCGGAATCCTTGGTGTGTTCGTATGGCAGTATTATAAGAAAAAGCAGCAGGTGAGCGGGCTGCCGTTATCCGCGTAAGAAATGATGAAAAAACCCGGCTGCACACGCAACCGGGTTTTTTTGAAACATCACGATTTAGGGAGGGAAGAGAATCATGCCGGTTAATACGGGCTCCATCCAGTTATATCCTATCCAAATTCGTTCACAGGCTCCGACTGTGGAACACATTCCATCCGCGATCGAGACAGCGGTTGAGCAAATCATCCAGAGCAGCGATCGTTTGCAGAAGCTTAAGCCCGGGGCAAGAATTGCAATTACAGCAGGAAGCCGGGGAATCGCAAACTACGTAGAAATCATGAAAGCTGTTGTCAAGTGCCTTCAAGCAAAAGGATATGAACCGTTTCTCTTCTCAGCAATGGGAAGCCATGGGCGCGGAGAAGCATCCGGCCAGCGGGAAGTTCTTGATAGCCTTGGCATTACAGCGGATGCAGTACATTGTCCGGTTTCCTGTTCAAGTGAATTGGTTGTGCTTGATACACTGAAGGCATTTGACCGTTCAATCCCTGTGTATTGTGCGAAAGAAGCGGTGGAGGCAGATGGGGTTATCGTAATTAATCGCATCAAACCACACACGTCTTTCCGTGGGGATTACGAAAGCGGACTGTTTAAGATGATGGCGGTCGGCATGGGCCGAGCGAAAGGGGCGGACATGTTCCACGGTTTTGGCGCCGGACTGCTTGCTGATATGATTCCTTTGATTGGGCGAAGCATCATACAGCATGCTCCGATTGTTGGCGGCATTGGGATCATTGAGAATGCAAATGAACGGACGGCCATTATTGAAGGAATGGGTTATGAGCAAATACCGGAACGGGAGAAAGAACTGTTGAATCAGGCGAAGCAATTTATGCCCCGCCTTCCTGTTGATACGATGGATATTTGTATTATAGAGGAGATGGGCAAGAATTATAGCGGCACCGGTATGGATACAAACATTATTGGAAGAATGCGGATTGAAGGGATAAAAGAACCGGAAAAGCCGCACATTACGTACCTTGGTGTGCTGCGCCTGTCTGAAGCTTCCCACGGTAATGCCAATGGAATCGGCCTTGCGGATTTAACAACGGAAACCTTAGTGCAATCCGTGGATAAAACAGCAACATACTTAAACTGTATGACTGCCGGCTTTGCCGTTCGTGCGGCCATCCCCATGACGTTTCCGGATGATAGAGCGCTGCTTGAGGGCGCTTTAAAAATGCTGAGATTAAAAGACATAAAGGATTTACGCATGGTTGTGATTAGGAATACCCTTCACATCGACCATGTATGGGTCACAGAGGCGATATACGAGGACATTAAGGCGGAGCAGGGAATTGTCCTCGCAGACGAACCGTTTCCGCTGGCATTTGATAAGGAAGGGAATTGGAGGTGGAACGATGTCCACGGGACCGTTAACAGGAGTTAAGGTAATTGAATTTACACATTGGCTCGCAGCCCCCTATTGCGGAAATATTCTTTCTGATCTTGGTGCCAGCGTGATTAAAGTGGAGTCTATCTCAGGAGATCAGGTAAGAAAGACGGGGAGCTACTATAAAGAAGGAGAAAACTTTCTTTATCTTGCTTACAACCACGGCAAGAGGGGAATTTCTCTGGACTTGAAAAAAGAAGAAGGAAAGAAAATCGCGAGGGAGCTGCTGCAGGGTGCAGATGTTCTGCTGGAAAACTTTCGTCCTGGCGTCATGAATAAGCTTGGTTTAGGATACGAAGACGTCTCCGGCTTAAATCCCAGGCTCATTTACTGCAGCGTTTCTGCCTTTGGGAATACGCCGGAATACGCAAACAGGCCGGGAATGGATCCGATCATACAGGGGATGGGAGCGGCCATGAGCATGACCGCGGCGGATGAGAACTCTCCACCACTGCTTCCCGGAGTGCCCATTGCAGACAATTCTACGGCATTCATGGCGTTTGGAGCCATATGTGCGGCGCTTTATGAACGTGAAAAAAGCGGAAAAGGGCAAAAAATCGAGTTGAATCTAATCGATATGATGGTACTTAATCTATCTACCCGGTTTGGCCAGTATCTCGCTACAGGTGAAAATCCGAAACCAATGGGCAATCAGCATTCCCAGGTTGTGCCTTACCAGGCTTTTCCGACACAGGACGGCTGGATGATGGCCGGGGCACAGGCCGATCATGCGTGGGAACCTTTTTGCAGGGCGATCGGGCAGGAACAACTGCTTTCTATCGAAAAGTACAGCACAAATACAGACCGGGTAATTCACCGTGAAGAATTGAACAGTTTGTTAAATGAAGTATTTAAGAAGAAAACGACGGATGAATGGTGTGAAATTTTTAAAGAACGAAATATTTTACACGGGCCGGTGTGGGGAATTGGTGAATTAGTCAATAGCGATGTCATTCAGGATCATAATATTATTGTTGACACCGAACATAGTAAACTGGGCACCCTGCCAGTTATCGCAGCGCCGGTTCACTATTCCCGGACCAAAGTAAAGGTGCAATCGGCTGCCAATTTACTAGGAGAGCACACGGCTGAGATTCTAACGGAACTGGGTTACAGCGCCGGAGAAATCGAACATTTTGTTTCACAGGGAGTGGTGAATGTCCATGAAAGACTTACTGTTTGAAGCTGACCTTTTCATACTTTAGCGGGGAAGGAAGAAGGGAATGAGCTTAAAGCCAATAAAAAAGAAACGTCTCTTCGAAGAAATCATTGTTGCGATCGAAAAATATATTCGCGAAGAAAAGATCCAGCCGGGGGAACGCCTGCCGTCCGAAAACGAATTAGCAGCCCTGTTCAATGTAAGCAAGACAGCAGTGAGGGAGGCGATGAGTGTGTTAAACGCAAATGGCGTCATTGAAACAAGATCCGGGGCCGGAATTTTTTTGAAGGATACAATCGAGGAAACAGTCAGCCAGCGCCTGGTGACGAGCCTGATCAAGAAGAGCGAGCTCCAGGAAATTCTTGAGTTCCGCAGAGGATTAGAAATCGAGGCGGCGGCTTTAGCTGCGATGCGGGCGACACCGCAGGATATTAAGCGAATCGTGCACAACCACGAAGTATTGATTGAGGCAAATAAGGCAGGAGAGTTTGGGATTAAAGAAGACTATATGTTTCACTATTCGATTATTATAGCTTCACATAACAACGTATACCGGAATGTATTTAAGGCGGTTTCCTATAAAGTAGAGAAAGGGATTCGTGTGAGTAAGATGCAGTCCATTTCTCTTCCGAACCGGTTTGCGCAGGCATACGAGGAGCATGAGGAAATTATCGAAGCGATATCCCTGCGCAATCCGGAGCAGGCATCTGCGGCAATGAGGGCCCATCTTACGAAAAACGAAGAAAAAATCTGGACCTATTTTAAAGAGAATGAACCAACAGAAGAGAATGAAGTCTAAAAATATTAAATTATTGAAATTATGCGTATAATTAACTATAATTTATTTGGATGTGCTGTTGTTTCGATAATTGGTCTGACCATAATAAATTGATAATATTTTTATTGCAGGATGGGAGGAAGGGAGAATGCCACAAAAACGATCCTCTACTTTGATAAAGTATTCGAGGAATTCAAGCAGCTTCTTTTGGAACACAAACCTCCGGGATTCGATTTATGGTATTGGGATGAAATGACCGAACAGGAAAGAACAGAAATGCTTCCGCAATCAGACTACCTGTTAGTCGCTACCCGCAAGGTTGGGAAGGATATTTTATCTCAGGCACATAGAGCGCGGTTTGTGCAAAAGACCGGGATTGGCGTAGATAACATTGATCTTGAAGAAGCAGCGAGGCTGGGGCTGCCGGTTTGCAATACGCCTGGCGGGAACTCCACTGGTGTGGCTGAACTGACCGTACTGCTGATTTTATCCCTGTACCGGAAGCTTCCCTTGCTTAATGAATCGCTGAAAAGCGGCCGTTGGCTAAGCTGGGAGGTGCGCCTCAACTCTTATCAAATGGAAGGAAAAACCCATGGATTTATTGGTTTTGGAAATATTGGCCGGGAAACCGCAAAACGTTCCCGGGCTTTTGGAACAAAAATCGTTTACCACGATAAATTCCGCTTACCAGAGGAGAAGGAAAGAGAGCTGGGAGCTATCTACCTGGAATTAGAGGAACTGCTTGAAACGGCTGATATTGTTAGTATTCATGCCCCTTTATTACCTGAAACGAGAAATCTCATTGGAGAAAAAGAGCTTAAGTTAATGAAGCCGAATGCGATTCTAATTAACGTTTCCCGTGGGGGAATTGTTGAGGAGGCCGCCCTCTGCCATGCGCTTAAGCAGGAGTGGATTGCAGGTGCCGGGATTGACGTATGGCAATCAGAGCCCCCGGATAAGGAGCATCCTTTGCTCACACTTGCTAATGTAGTCGCGACACCCCACATTGGAGCCGGTACGAGAGATACGCTCGATCAAGTCCTGCATATGGCTTTTCAAAATATAAAAAAGGCAGATGAAGGGCAGACACCCGATTATGCAGTAAACGGAGTAGATAAGGTCCGAGCAAATTTTTCGATTACGTAATAATGATAATGAATAAGGAGAGGGTTACATGCGTCTGGCTACCATTAAAAGAAATGGGAAGGAAACAGCAGCTGTTGTAGCACCATTCGGTGTTTTGCCGTTGGAAACGATTAATGAAAAAACAAAGCAGGAATGGTCCACAGATTTATTTGAGCTCATCCAATCGGGCCAATTAAATGAACTGAAAGAGTGGTACCAGAATGGCGGGAAAAACGAGCTTGAATCCCTTTCAGCTGAAGTCCTCCGGGAAGGGGAATGGGAGTATGCGCCTTTGTACCGCCATCCGCGGAAAATCTGGGGCATTGGATTAAACTATGTCGAGCATGCCGCAGATCTGCACGAGAAAGCGCCCAGCACTGAGCCCGCCAGTTTCATGAAACCGGATACAACGATTATCGGTCCTGACGATGCGATTAAAATTCCCCACCAATCCGACCGTACAACGGCGGAAGCGGAACTGGGGATTATCATTGGCAAGGAATGCAAGGACGTATCGGAGGAGGATGCGCAAAGCGTCATTGCCGGGTTTACAACCATTATTGACATGACAGCAGAGGATATTCTTGAAAAGAATCCAAGGTACCTTACCCGCTCCAAAAGCTTTGATACATTCTTCAGCTTTGGGCCGCAGCTCGTAACGCCGGACGAGGTGGAAGAGGTGCTGGATTTGAACGTCTCCACCGTCATCAATGGAAACATACACCGCAAGAATACCGTTTCAAATATGACATTCCGTCCCTGGTATCTTGTGTCTTTCCATTCTAAAGTCATGACGCTGCTGCCAGGCGACATCATCTCGACAGGAACGCCGGGCGCGGTCGTTATCCGCGATGGTGACATTGTAGAATGCCACATTGACGGATTTGAAAAACTCGTGAATCCTGTAGAGGATGTAAAAGTACAAAAATAGAAAAGAGGGAAAACTGATGGATTTGAACTTACAAGGGAAAGTAGCTCTCGTTGTTGCATCAAGCCAGGGATTAGGGAAGGCGATTGCGGCCCAGCTCGTAGAGGAAGGCGCCTCTGTTATGCTGACCAGCCGGGATGAGGAAAAGCTAAAAGCGGTACAGGAAGAGCTTGCTCAGTTAGGAAAAGGAAAGGTAGCCTTCCACCGCGCCGATATTACAAATGTAGAAGACATCCAGGCACTCGTGCAGGCTACCCGTGAGACGTTTGGAAAAATTGATATCCTGATTAACAATGCGGGAGGGCCGCCAGGGGGCACGTTTGAACAATTCTCCGATGAACAGTGGCAGCAAGCGTTTGAATTAAACTTGCTTAGCTATGTTCGGGTCATTCGCGAAGTGCTGCCGGATTTGAAACAGGACGGCGGAAGAATTATCAACGTCGCTTCTTCCTCTATTAAGCAGCCGATCCCGGGGCTCATTCTATCAAATACATTCCGTACAGGAATTGTCGGCCTGACGAAATCACTCGCAGAAGAACTGGGTCCGTATAACATCCTCATCAACACAGTGGCTCCTGGCCGGATCGCTACGGATCGGGTCGCCTTCCTGGATGATTTAAAAGCTAACAAAACAGGAAAGACAAGGGAGCAAATAGAAGAAGAGTCGAAGAAGTCGATTCCGCTTAATCGCTATGGCAGGCCGGAAGAGTTCGCGAAGGTTGTAACCTTCCTTGTGTCCGATGCGAGCACATACATAACAGGAAGCTCTCTCCTGGTAGATGGCGGCATGGTAAAATCAATTTAAGAAATAGACTCAGATATAGGAGAAAATAACAATGGAATCCATTCGTAATATTTATTGTGTAGGAAGAAATTACAGGCTGCATGCGGAAGAACTGGGAAACGCAGTTCCCACCTCGCCGTTTCTATTCTCAAAACCGACCCATGCCCTCGTGGAGGCAAACGGACAGGAAATCGAGCTGCCGGGTGACAGAGGCGAGGTTCACCATGAGCTTGAGGTTGTCGTCCATATTGCCCGGCCGTACAAATCAGGACTGGCGTTGGAAGATATCATTGACGGCTTTGCCCTGGGGATAGATTTTACGCTTCGTGATGTGCAAAGCGAGCTGAAAAAGAAAGGCCACCCGTGGCTCCTGGCCAAAGGGTTTCCGAATTCCGGCATCCTGACGGCATTTCAGCCGTTTCGTGGGCTGGACAGCTTACAAGAAACCGATTTTTCCCTGTTGAAGAATGAGGAAAGAGTGCAGATAGGGAATGTGAAGGATATGCTGTTTGACCTGCAAACGATTATTGAGTTCTCCACGCGCCATTTTGGGTTGGTAAAGGAGATATCATCTACACCGGTACGCCTGCCGGGGTAGGCCCGGTGGCATCGGGAGACCACGTTGCCCTGCTGTGGGGAGACGAACCGCTTGGAGATTTTACCGTAAAATTAGGATAAAGAGAGCAAAAGCCCCTGGTTCCTGGTGAACTGGGGGCTTTCAGAGTGTCGAGAAACTATTTTAAATGTATTTTTATAAGTTTTTTGTGAATTTATATAAAATTGAGCTTAAATCCGTCTAACTAAGACAGGTTTTTATTTGCTTTTTTGCTATTTAACGCCCATGTAAGAACGAAATTTTCTTACATCATCTGTGGTGCTGCACCGCAGCATGATTGGCTAATAGGAATCAATTGTTCAATAACGCTGTTTCAGCAGCCATTTTTTATTTACTCAACTAAAGGGCAGAATAGTTGAACAAGAAATGGCATTTTCCGCTGTGGTGAAATAAAAAAAGATAATTCCCTATTTTCAGACCGCTCATTTACTTTTTTAAAACGTATATGTTTTTCAAACTTTAATCCACTATTGCCGCGGTTTCGTCTTGTTTAAGGTTGAGTAGAATACTTAAAGATGAATAAAAAGGAGGAAAAATGTTGACAAAGAAAATGAAATCAAATTTAGAGTCGCATCACTTGCCAACAAAAAGTACTAAGTTTAACTCCTCAAATAAAATTCCTCGTGGTCCCTTTAACCTATTCGTCCGCTTTATAAGCCCAAACCCAAAGACAACTTTCAATCCAAAAAAGCATTTCCCTAAAATTAGTAAAACAGCATTTGTGAGTCCTTTTTCAAGTGTTATAGGGAATGTAATCATTAAAGAAAATGTTTATATTGCCCCCACTACCAGCATTCGTGCAGATGAAGGAACGCCTTTTTTTATCGGTTCCAATACAAATATTCAAGATGGGGTTATTCGCGAATTTCCTCCTTCTTATCATTTATTATTTGGTAAACATCGCTGTTCGTGTGGTATTGCATGCAATCGGCTACTACAATCTAGCTAATTTAAGAACCACTTAGAGAGTCCTTCATACATTTTTTATGTTATTGTGTATTTTTCATTAGATCCATATTGGAGGAGGTAGCATTAATTACGGAACTAACCGGAATCTATAGTTGAACAAACATGAATTTGCTTAACTTGACGAAGCCTTACTTAACGCAAAGGCTTTTTATTCAATGTACGTTGCCAGCATAAATGAAGCCTATTTTTGTCCCGTTTGTAAGCATTTCTCCATAAAATGAAAGAGATAACCCCATTGTACTTTTACTCGGAGTACGTAAAGAAAAAAGCGAATCAGGTTCGGATTGCTTTCGTTTTCTGCGGGGTGTTTCGGGTACTGCAGGGGTACTTTTGCTTTAGGTTGCCATAAATAAGGGTGAACCAATCATGTTTGCCCTTTTTTTATTTTAATTATTAATTGTAAAAAAATGTCGGATTTTTTAGGGTTTATTAATATGTTTAACGTGGTAGAGGTACGGGTATATAGAATACCCATACGGGTGGAGGCAAAGGGAATGAACGATGAAGAATGTGAGCAAAGAGTACATGCATGGATTTCAGAACACTTTGATTTAACTAAAGTTTCCATCGATAATTATGATGCTGTACCATTTGGAAAAAGGGTTACAGACAGGCATGACGATTATGTAATTGTTGCCTATGATACACAGTGGAATCGAATTGCTTATAAGTTTAAATAATCGTTGCTGTTCTGTTGAGGACAGCAATTTTTTCATTGAAAATTTTTATTGAATTGATGGGAATCGATAGTTCAATAAAAATGGTGTGAAGCTGGACATTCGTATTTTTAAAGCGTTTACAAAACATATTTACTATAGCTATAATAAACAAGAAAGCTTATAAATTTTATGTGTTTTTTTACATACTAGGAGGCAATATAAATGGAACGTGGTAAAGTAAAATGGTTTAATGGTGAAAAAGGCTTCGGATTCATTGAGCGTGAAGGTGGAGAGGATGTATTTGTTCACTTCTCCGCTATTCAAGCCGAGGGGTACAAATCATTAGATGAAGGTCAAGAAGTAGAATTTGAAATCGAAAATGGTCAACGCGGACCACAAGCAAAAAACGTACGTAAATTATAATAAGCGAACCAGTAAACAGACTCTAATTTTAGGGTCTGTTTTTATTTTTGTTGGATTAAACAAAAATTCTATTCAAGATGGATTTACTGCACTACGACGGGAATCGATAATTGGATAACGTTCGATAATATCAGTTATGAAAATAAAAAAAGGAGAGGTGTTAGACAAGCTGGCTAAAGATACAAGCAACGTGCATAAACCGGAGGAATGGAAGCCTACGAAGGCCCCCATTCCTTTAAAGAATAATCGTACGATTACGAAAATCTCAGGATTCTTCATGATTCGTATTATGATTAAGGTAACGATAAAGCAAAGGAGCGGTAAAAAAGATGAATCGTTTATATCAAATTCTTGCTGAAATCGGACATGTTGATTATGTTGAAAAAGTGCAGGATGAACCTGTAATACAATGGCATTTGTTAGATGATGATGTGAGTGGTACGATGTATGACGAACGATTGGTATATGAAACGGTAGAAGGCCATATTGATGAAATCCGCTTTACGGATGAAGTGGACCGTTTGCGATTTGCCGAATAAAAATCGACCTGAAGGATTTTACCTTCCAGGTGAAAAAAGGAGTAGCAGCATGAGCCAACTTGTTGTGATTGAATGTTATAACTGTGGGGCAGAAATTCCGGTTGAACTGGTCAATGAAAAGATGCCCGGTTGTATTCGATGCCCGGAATGTGGTCAAAAAACATGTGGTGAATAAAAGAATGACCTTAAAGGAGAAGGATGGATTATCTTTTTATCATTCGCTGGAACACAAAAAGGTAAGATAATAGAAGATGATTTTTCTTTTATAGGCTATTGATTTATCATAGTCCGGCATGACGTGTGCCGGACTTTTTTTATCCCCTTATCGTGAAAGAATAAAAAAATAACGTAGGGGGCCTTATGCTACAAATTCTACGCCCTTCGCTACACTCTCAAGGAAGAATCTTTACATACCACTTGGGGATTACTCAAGTCAACAATCACGGAGGGTAAACGGCAGAGTCATGTTAACTGTCCGTAGATACCTATCATTCGCGTACTATCCCGAACGGAGCTGGGATGCTGGTTTAATTTTGATATAAATCACTGGTTTTGTTATGTAGGAGCTGGTTCCAAACGTAATAAATGATATTCGTGTAATATTGACGTTAAAGACCTAGAAACATATAATGAAAAACTTCCCAAGGGAAAACGGCCTCGGCCATTAAGTGACTTTCTTCTTGAAGAATACGCCCTACCAAAAGATAGGACAAACACCATAGATGAACATGTTTCTTTTATCGGCATCGAAAAAGCGAGAAAATTTATTGAGGTTTATTTAAGGGGATGGCCCTGAAACTTCATTATTGATATCAAGGAACGTCCAATAAAATCACTACAAACACCCTATTATACCTGAGAGACAATGCCCATCGTTTATTCTTATTTCCTTTTTTGAAACTCAAAATATAGGATTGTATAAAAAGGTACGTTTTGGTAATGTTGTTTCAGTAGTTTTTTTGTTCTGTTTATCAACTATATTAAGTCATGGGAAAAATAATAGGATCCTTCTTCTTTAATAAATATTAATTTATATTAGGCAATCTTCCTTCTCCTCATCTTCTAAAAATTGGTGAAGCTTCTTTATAAGTCTTCTTCTTGCCAAGTAGGTACTTATATCGAGAGCAGATTCTAGTCCGATATTATTTAGAAAATGCAGGAACGCTACCATATGAATACGGCGAAAAACCCTATTGGTGATACCCTGTTCATAAAACCAGGTATTTATCGTATGGTATACCCCTTTATCTATCTCATAACAACAATAGCACCATGTGAAAAAGCTCGTTCGGATAACGTAAGATATACAGTTTTTTTAAAAGAACTTTTTCTATCCTCTTTTATATTGCCATTCCACACATTGGGATTGGTGCTTCCCATACGTGATGTCCTCCTTCAAATTAGCATATTACTAACTTTACAGCTTAAACTTTTTCTTTATTTTCATGATTTTGTCTCCGCTAATTGTAAACGTAGGGTAATTCGTGAAGCCTGTATGTTAATCGAGTACTTTAATATGTATCGGTTTACGTCCCCACTCCAGCGCATCTGATTCTTTTGCGAAGAAAACATCAATTTCTCTTCCATCAATGGCTCCACCAATATCATCGGCAATCGCGGTTCCGTACCCTTCTACGTATACCATGGAGCCTAATGGAATCACCTTTGGATCAACGGCAATAACCTTCTTTTCTGGATGTTTTCTTAAGTTGGTTCCCTTTTTTGTGATCCCAATGCAGCCCTCACAGTAAGCAGTATACGCTGTGCTCAGTACTTTTATCTTCTTACCAGGTTTTGCTTTCTGGGTATCTTTATGTAACACCCTAAATGTATGAGAACCAACAATTCCATCGACATGCAGGTCATAATCTTTTTGATAGTGTTTTACTGCTTTTTTGGTAATGGGGCCATAGTAGCCCGTGGGTGTATCCAGAGGAAAGTATCCTTTGGTGTGTAATTGTTCTTGCAGTTCCTTTACATCTTGGTTTCGTATCCCTTCATGTAACAATTGGTTGCCAAAATGGGCTTCTGCGATCGTAGGGGACAAGAGTGAAACACCTGCCACCATAGAAATAATCGAAGATGCGACTCCTACCTTACCCTTTTTTCTCATAAAACCCCTCCCGTTTCATTCTTTTCAAAAGGATGTCTTACTCGGATAGAGATGAAATAAAACACATCCTAGATAAAAATTAAAACTTTTTTACCGACTCTTCATCCTTATTTTTTCATCTGTAGGATCGGATTACCCACCCGAAACAACATATAAGTTATGGCTGCCGAATTGTTCTTCCTCAGGAGATTTTTTATGCTGTATCGGGTAACTTTGTTGATATAAAGTAGCCGCCTACAAAATGCAGACGGCTGCTTTACATTAAGAGGTCCAGTCGGCATATACATAAAGTATCAATGGGGCGTCTCATTGATACTTCCATGTAGTAGCTTACTTTAAAAATGTGACCAGTTTTTTATCTATCTGTTAAATCTTATGGGGGTTGTTGGACGCAGGACATAAAACAGCAGTGTCTACCGAATCTTTTAATCAACTAGTAAGGATTAATCATCCTTGGTAGTTTACCGTTGTACAAATTGGATGTACAAGAACAAGAAAGAGCCGTAACGCCAGGGGTGACGTTACGGCTCTTTCTTGTTCAATGGGAATTGATTGCATTTTATTTATGAACGTCTGATAAGAACGATTATGGTAACCTAAAAATATAAAGAAGCTGGAATTTGGTCAAATAGGGCTGGATTCTAGCCTTCTTATTATTGAAGAACTGAGGGGAAAATACATTTTACTGGAAAGATAGCTTCCCTTTTCCACGAATGACTGGTTTTACTTGTTTAATGATTTAAATTTCTTTTTCTAAAAAATACTATGAAATCAGTTAGAAACTAGAAAAGGGGACCCTGACTATATAATTTTCAAAGCAATTTACACCTGTAAATCAGTATGATACTATTTTTACGAATATTATGGAATTAATTCCATTATTTAAAGACAATAATTATCTCAAGATTTTTGTGAGAGGTATTTGGGGGAAGGTTATATGCTGAAATTACAGGAGAGTTCACTTGATAAAGCTTTAATCCATATTGAGAAATTTGGAGACACAGATATATTCCCAGTGCCTTTTGAATTTCAGGCTATTCGTCAATTTTGGGAAACTGATATCAGACCTTTTATAAGAGAAATAAACATGTTGGAGTGGGAACTTAGGTCTTTTCGTAGAATGCTGACACCCAAACATAAATATGGATTTAGGATTTCAACTCAATTAGATCCAATTGACTCAATCATTTTTACTGCTTTAGTCTATGAAGTAGGAGCTGATTTGGAAAGAGCAAGAATGGACATGACTAAGAATATATCCTTTTCAAGTAGATTTGCCCCTGATGATAGCAGTGGACGATTGTATGATCCTGATTATAATTGGAAAGCTTTTCAGGATTATTGTGAGCATTTGGCAAATAGTGAGGAGTATGAATATGTCCTTGTCGCTGATATTGCAGACTTTTTCCCTCGAATTTATTCCCATCCATTGGAACAAGCTTTGGCAAGTGCTACAACGAAAGTGAGTCATGTTAAGTCCATTAGAAGGTGTTTAGGCCAACTAAACGGCAGTGTTTCGTATGGGATCCCAGTTGGTCAGTCTGGAGCTCGCCTTTTAGCTGAGCTAGTGCTTGATGATGTTGATAGAGGTCTCTATGCGGAGGGAATAAAGCATTGTAGATTCGTTGATGATTTTAGAATTTTTTGCAAAAGTGAAAGGGAAGCATTACAAGCTTTAACCATATTAGCAAATTTACTGTTCGAAAATCATGGATTAACTCTTCAACAGCATAAAACCAGAGTATTAAAAATGAATGATTTCAGGACGGTAGTCCTAAATACTGAAGATAAAAGAGAGTTTGAGAGCTTGCAAGAACAATTTCATGACATTATTGAAACACTTGGACTTTCTAACCCTTATGAGGAAATTGAATACTCTGATTTAGATGAAGAAACGCAGGCAGAAATTGATAGGATGAACTTAGAGGAAATCTTACAGCAGCATATTGAGGATTCTAATGAATCCAATGATATTGATATTACCCTGGTCCGTTTCATACTTAAGAGACTTACGCAAATTGGAAACCCGGTTAGTGTAGATTTACTAATTGAAAATATAGACAAGTTATATCCCGTATTTAAAGATGTGATGAAATATTTTCAGAGTGTAAATGCTAATACTCAAACAAAACATAGGATTGGTGAGCAACTTTTAGAACTTCTTAATGATTCACTTATTGGTCACTTGGATTACAATAAAATGTGGATACTTAATACATTTACCCAGGATAACCAATGGAATAATGAGGAAAAATTTGCTGTGTTATTTAACGAACCCTATGATGAATATTCACAAAGAAAGCTAATCTTAGCTTTAGGTAGATCTCGTCAAGCCTTTTGGTTTCGAAGTAAGAGAAGGTCTATATCACAAATGAATCCATGGATGAGAAGAGCTTTTCTAGCTGCAGCAAGTTGTTTACCTGGAGACCAGGCTGAACACTGGTACAGATCTCTACCAGGACTTGATTCCTTAGACAAAGTAGTTACAAAGTGGGCATTGCAAAACAGGTTTTAATATTAATGGATAAAATTTGATTAATAGGTTATATCTAGTTAATTACACATAAAAATTATTATATATTATAGGGAAACGTACAAAATTAGTATATAATTTATCTAATCTTTCCGATAATGGAATATTACCACCAATTCTAGACGGTATAGCTGACATTATACGGAACTTAGGAAATACTGCGGCTCATCCTGAAGATACTGAGTTCTCAAATGAAATGGTATCGTCAATGATGGAGTTTACACAGACGCTCTAGATTATGTTTATAATATACCTAAAAATTTGGCAAAGGTTCAGGAAACAATTCGAATAAAAACAGATACTACTGCTGTAATTAGTGCTAATGAATAAATTGCTGGGCTATAAGTTATTACTTTTATAAACGATATAAATAACTGGTTGTTATTTGCGCCCCTCTCCGGAGTGGCTTTTTTGTTTATAAAAATACAGGTAAGAAAACAAATGTATTTTTGTTACCGTTTTTTATTTGTTCATACTATCAGTTATCTTCAGTTTTAAGAGTATCAAATAGTAATAATTTACTCGTTTCAGCTTGCTTAGTTGGTGGTATAGGACAATGTACAGGGAATTTGAAATGTGTGAAAAAAAGACTATTTAAGGGGATAGAAGGAATGACCAACAAACAGGCTGTGTCTTACACCATCCTCGCTTTGAATAAATTAGGTTACGATTTAGGAGACATTAGGAAAATACGTAGAGAAATGGAAAATCAAATTGATTTATACAGTGAAAATGAAGCGGAGTGGAAAGCGGTTCATTTGATAAGTGAATTGATTGAAAACCACTTAAAAGATATTAAATTGGAACCTCGAAACTGGAAAGAATTTATCGAAAGAGACACCGTCATTTAGGTGTCTTTTTTTATATTTCGTACTACTCTTGTTTACCTTCTTTCCTTTTCTCCTTTAAACCTAACCAAACTAAAATCGTAATGCCTGCCCAAGCACCTCCAACCATTACATATAATATTGTATCAATCAAATTTTCCAAGGGCTAAATTCACTTCCTTAATCTAAGACGTAAAAACTTTCCTTTAGTATGTCCAGTTATAATGGTTGTATATTCTATACAAAGTCAATGTCCGATAACATATTTGAGAGTACAAGGACAAGTAAAAAACCACCTATTTAATAGGTGGCTATCTCATAAGCATATGTGAATTTGTTATTACTTCCGCAATGAGAACATTTGGAAGTTACCTCGTACTTATTTTCCGAAGCAAGAGTAAACCTTGCAAAGGCTAAGTTGTCATTCGTTCGAATTAGTTTGTGCATATCCTCATCAATGTCGTTATCACGATTGCCTGTCCAGTCGAATTTTTCCCCACAGTTGATGCAAGTGTTAGTGCCAAATATCTGCATTCGAAGTCCCTTTCTGTCCGTTAGCGGACAAGAAACAGGTCTGTTTCGCTATCGAAAGAATAGGTAGCCCTAATTAAGCAGATATCTACTATTAAGTTAGAGAAAGAGAGTGTCTCTCTTCTTTACTTTGGAACGTTATTTTATTATAACACGATAAATCCCTTTTCATAGCAAGCCAGCAATCAATTATCAGAAAAAATGTAATTATCAAACGTTATATATTTTATACAAAATGAATGTCCGATAACATATCTGTCCGTAAAAGTACACTTTTATGAACGGTTCACCTCTCCCTATAAATTGCTAGATTTTAACGTTTGTAAACATGTAAAATTAATTTATGAACGTTCTTGGTTTTCTATATACTTTTGCGAACGTTTTTGGCTATAATAAAGATAAAGAAGCGACAAATAGAGGGAGAAGTGCATGGAAAGCAGAAAATTCGGATACATACGGGTAAGCAGCAAGGATCAAAATGAAGGCAGGCAACTGGAAGCGATGAAAGAAGCGGGGATTCATGAACGGGATTTTTTCATCGACAAACAGAGTGGAAAGGATTTTCAAAGGGAACAGTATCAACTTCTGAAACGAATGATGCGTCCAGGTGATATCTTGTATATCCATTCACTCGATCGCTTTGGAAGGAATAAAGAGGAAATCCTGCAGGAGTGGAACGATATCACGAAAAGCATAAAGGCAGATATTGTTGTTTTGGATATGCCGCTGCTTGATACGACCCAGTTTAAAGACAGTTTAGGGACATTTATTGCGGACCTGGTACTGCAGATTCTTTCTTGGATGGCGCAGGAAGAGAGGGAACGGATTCGCAAAAGGCAGCGTGAGGGTATCGATGTAGCTTTGGATAACGGAGTGAAATTTGGTAGGCCCAACGCAAAACTAACAAAGGAATTTATAGAAGCCTATGCCCAGTGGAAAGCTGGAGAGATAACGGCAGTGGCTGCCATGCAGCAAGCTGGCGTGAAAAAGACCACGTTCTATAAACTTGTGAAGGAATACGAAAAAGAAAAAGCAGCCGGTCAATCATGATGGGCTGCTTTGTTGTCTCTGATAACTTAGGTTGTAGAAAAGCGATATAGGATAGGTAATAAAGGTGCGGTTTTATTGAACTATTGGGCAGAATAGTTTAACAAATTAATACATGTAAAGAGGGTACTTGGAAGCCGTATTTTACCGTTGTCTATAAAATGTACCAATAAGCTCTACCCTATTGGTACTGTATAAAATTATCGATGGTTTTAAAGAACCAATAGGAATTATCAGCCTGATATTTCCTACAAACAGGACAAAGATACATTTTATTATAATTGGGATAAGTGTTTATACATCAATAATACTCCCTGCATATATTGTGTAAGCAAATAAAAAGGGGGTGATGATTTATGGTCAGTGCAGTACAACTTGTACCGGGTCAGACCCGTAGGTTTACACGTGGTACTCCAACAGGGAGCCGCATCAGAATTAACCTCGCACGTGGCGAAGCTTTGGTGATTAACAGGGGCCCAAACAATACAATTTTCGTTAAGTGTGGACGAGTCCGAGTTAATTCAACTCGTATTGTTAACCTCCGTGTAGGTCAGACTGTGGTTGTGCATTGTAGGTAATATTTATCGCACGAATATCCGTCCCCACATTTCCTCACTCACCCACCTTTTCACAGCATAAAAAAGGCACCCGTAAGGGTGCCTCACTTATTAGGAAAGGAGAGGCTCTACATTCCGAAATCCTCAGATGCACGGTTAATCAAAAAATGGACAAATTACCTCTCGATTAAAGGACATACACAAAATAGAAAAAAAGAACATAAAGTAGAAAATCACGTTTTATTCAAACGTTTCCCTTCTTGGTATTACGTCGGGTGTTATATGAAAGGATGAACCATAGATTCATCCTCTTTTTTATTTTGTAAACGAGTTACTTCACTAACGGGAATCGTTAGCACAATACGGCTGTTACGGCAGTCGTTTTTTATTTGTTCAACTATCGGGCAGGTTTCTTGAATAATGTGGAGAAGCAAATAAAAGTAGGTAATTCCTAGTTTTTATCTATCTTAGCAAGTTCATCTCGGTTTGCCATTAAAGGAGTTTGCTCCATCCATGATTAATCAGATAAAGAGCCTTGTGATTCTCATTCTTTTCACAAAGCTCTTTAATATTTAGTAAGGAGTAGGAATTGGTGGGCATGAAACTTGGTCAATATATCTTGGATCAAACCCATAGAACGTCCAGAAACGCCCGTTCCATCTATAACCTGTAACTGCGCCATACTGTACGCTTGTAGGATAAAACCAAAAACTCCTCCCATTTTTGAGCCATACATAAGTGTATCGATACATACAGTCAACGATATAGGAATTATAGGGTTTTTGTGGAATGTAGTGAGGGGGCGGAGAAGTAGGAGGTCCATATTGTTGTCTCATATGATTTCACTCCTTTTCAATGTGGTCTGTAACATTGTATGAAGGAATGAATTAGACGGATAAGGCGGATAAGGCGGATAAATTAGTAGCAGGAATTTTATCTCATCTCAGAAATATTAGTAAAGGCTAACTAACTTCGTACCAAGTATGGCAACGGTCAGTCTTGATGATACAAACCCCGTACCGTCCCATATTAAAAGATTTTCGACATACCCTAGTGTATCCGAATTAGAAGTACCAATAATACGTTGCAAGGCAAGTAAATCGTAACTCATTCTTTTTTCGTTTGTTACAATAGGAAATAATGCACTTAGAGCAAGGACCTCGCCCTTGATTGGTTGTTTTAGTTTACCATTCTCAGAGTAATACTGTGAAACATAATCATAGCCTTTGTAACTAATATCGATGGTGAAAAGCACGTCAAGTGGAGCATTTGCTACACTCACTTTATAAAAGTCCTGATAATTCACAATGAATTTATACTCTTTATTGTATCTTTCAACATCAAACATTTGGCGCAGAATGTTATTCTTGAAGGAATAGATATAAAATATACCATATCCACCGCTTCCTCCCGAATCAATACTTACTAAAATGTCTTGTACGTTATCCTTAGAAAAATCTCCAAGGAATAGCCTAGCATTGTATCCCGCATTATTTTGGAGGTTTACCGTCGTACTTTGGTTAGAATGTCCATCTTGAATAACAAGTGTAATGTTATCTGCAAAGATTCCTGTTCCTTCGGGTTTATTTCCGTATAAATACACGTTATCTATGATTCCGTCCCCATTTACGTCCCCTCGCTTCATATCAAGCAAGGCAATGCTTCTCGAATGAGCGTTGTTTTGATTCATATGCCCATGAGTTTGTCTATACAAATGAAACATCCCCTGTCTGTAATTAAAAATCTGTGTATACATTATGTAGGTCAATAACTATACGATTGTGTTAATGCCTATGAAGAACATGAAGATTCCTCAGTGAATATCGTTGTTTATTCCACTAACGGGAGGAGAGTGAAATAAGGAGCAATAAAGAAGAAGGTTAAATAAGCCCTATTTTCTTTAGTCCATAATAAATACCATCATCATCAATGTGTTTGGTTGTAAATTTGGCATAAGGCTTAACGGCATCATGTGCATTTCTCATCGCTATTCCCATTCCAACAAAAGATAACATTTCTCTATCATTTAAAGCATCACCAAATGCGACAGCCTCATCAGGGGAAATATCCAGATAGTTTAACATCGCTTCAATGCCCTTGGCTTTTGACCCCCCATGTGAAGTAATTTCAGATGAAAGTGGATGCCAACGGATAAAATGTAAATCTGAAAACTGTTCTTCGTACATTTTTTCTCTATCCTGTGGACAATAGAGCAAAAATTGATAGATAGGAATCTCCACTGAAGTAGGTTGAAGGTACATAGGATAGTCCAGCCTTAACCAATTCACAAATGTTTCGTGAACATGAGGATGTTCAATATGACTAACATACACACCTTCGCTTCCAAGATAAACGATTGGGTCATCATTTTGTGAAGCAAATTCAATTAATTGTTTCACTGTTGATGTTGGCAGTGGTTGGTTATAAATGATTTCGCCTTTATAGACGGCATAAGAACCAGTTAGACTTACAAAAGAATCAATTTCAAGTTCCTTAGAAATGTGACTCAATTGAGACGGTCCTCTTCCAGATGCAATCACGACTTCAATATTTGACTCTTTTAACTTTTTGATGGATTCTTTTGTACTCATTGGAATTCTTCCTTCTTTATTGACCAATGTTCCGTCAATATCAAAAAATACGATTTTATATGTATCTTTTATAGTTGTGAACAAGGATAATCCCTCCTATTTTTAAGGATAATTTTTTAATATTATAAACTTAAATGTAATTTACCTGTTATTTATTTATTACGCTCCCATGTAAGAACGAAGTTTTCTTGCATCATCTGTGGTGCCGCCCCTGCGGCATGGCTGGCTAACGGGAATCGTTAGTTGGACAAACATGGATTTAACTATTTACGTATGATAATCTCAATTATAGAAACCATGTCGGGATATAGATATGCTTTTTATTGTTTAACCTATTTCCATAAATTGAAAGCTTCACAAAAAGCATTACCTAATAAAAAAACGAGGTGTTACTAATGCTGCACTGTGCATGGTGCATGAAAAAAATTGGAGAAGACAAACCCTGTTTTGGATTAAGTGTTAAATTTGCCAAAGGTGTAGATTTCAATGAAAAAGACGGAAAAATTATCTCACTCTATTTAGCATCAAGAAAAACGAGCGTACCATTAATTGTTGTAGGTAATGACTCTGAAGCGAAGAAAAGTGGACAAGATGGAATATTTGCCATTTGTAGCGAGAAATGTGGAGAAAAGATGAGAAGTGCAGTAGCTAAGGAGTTAGAGTTATTCTCGGGAACTCCAGACTTCCTGGCCCTTAAATGATGAACCTGCGAAACTCGCGGGTTTTTATTACGTTAAATTGGTTATATATGCAACATGCTGCGCTAACGGGCAGTTTTGTTGAACAAGTTGTAAATTTAACATTTTAAAGTAAGAGCATTTCTTTGTAATGAGAAATGCTCTTTATTTTTGTCAAAATTAAAAGAATATAATAACAACAATAATAATATAATTAAAAACGATATGAGTTTATTGTAAAACGATAAATTATGTGTTAAATTCATTTTATCATTAAATCGTGAGGTGCTTTTTATGAAACAAGTTACGACACTCTTTTTAAAGCTAGCTGTTATTTTTATAGGAATCCCAGTTCTTGTATTGTGCATATTTTTGGTGCCTAAGATCGGGAATTTTGCTGGAGAATTGTATCCAGATATTGCTTATATGAAATCTCTCGTTTTAATCGATATGTACGCGGCAGCAATACCTTTTTACTTTGCTCTGTATCAAGCTTTTAAACTTTTAAGCTATATTGATAAGAACCAAGCGTTCTCGGAATTATCGGTAAAGGCTTTAAAGAATATAAAATACTGTGCCATCACGATCAGTACCTTGTACCTGCTAGGTATGCCGCTCTACTATCTCATGGCGGAAAGAGTTGACCCTCCAGGTATCATACCAATCGGATTGGTCATTATTTTCGCCTCTATGGTGATCGCCGTTTTTGCTGCTGTTCTCCAAAGACTTTTACAAGAAGCTATTAATATAAAATCAGAAAATGATTTGACGGTCTGAGGTGGAGGATATGGCAATTATTATTAATATTGATGTGATGTTAGCAAAACGAAAAATGAGCGTAACAGAGCTTTCGGAGAGGGTTGGAATTACTATGGCGAATCTTTCCATTCTGAAAAATGGAAAAGCAAAAGCGGTTCGTTTTTCAACATTAGAAGCGATATGTAAGACTTTGGATTGTCAGCCAGGCGATATTTTGGAGTACAAAAGCGATGAAGACACTCAATAAAAACAGACAACAAATTTATTTAACTAACGGGAATCGCTAGTGAACGAAGGGATTGAACCGATCCATCGCTTTCGCTACATTAACGAGCAGGATAAATGAATCACATTTTTTACCAATATTTAATGCGTCTGTCGAGTTTTCGGACAGATTATTCTAATATTTATTGACATTCTGCCATTTCTGACTATGATAGTAATATTAATATAAATGGAGGTTTAATATGGCAAAGGGTTCGCTGATCGTTGGTTGGGGTGAAATCATCGCGGGGCGTGAGAAGGCAGCACAGGCCACGCTCAACAATGCAATGCAATACTGTATACGATTGCAACAGGAAGGAAAAATCGACCGCTTTGAGGTAGTAGCTCTTGAACCTCATGGCAGTGATCTCAACGGCTTCGTCCTTATCACAGGCGACAAGGAGACCGTGGCCCAACTGCGAGCAGAGGACGAGTTTGTCTCGGTTATTGTTGGAGTGCAACTGGTACATCGGCATGTGAGGGTGGTTGGTGCCTATACAGGGGCTGAGTTGCAATCTTTGTTCGCGATGTGGGACGAACAAGAAGAGAAACTGCTCGTTGAATAAAATGGTTGTTTTAAGATTGAACTCCCATGGAAGAACGGATTTTTCTTGCATATTCTGTGGTGCCGCCCCTGCGGCATGGCTGGCTAACGGGAATCATTAGTGTACTAATGTCTGATAGCAACAATTATGTAAAAGAGCCACCCTATGTTTTAGGTGGCTCTTTTACATAGGAGGAAATTATTACGACAACTTATCCATGTAAAGGGCTAATGATATGTACTATGGATATCTCTTTCAATAAGTTTAATTTATTGATGTGATTATTTTTTATCATATGATTAAATATTTTCGTTTTAATAAGACCTTTATATCCAGATCCTTATGGATGGGTTTATGTCCCCAATCCAGTGTATCCGCCTGTTTTACGAAGAAAACGTCGATTTCTCTTCCATCAACTGCTCCACCGATATCATCTGCAATCTCTGATATATAGATAATAAAGGTCCAATTTTATTGAACTATCGGGCAGATTTGTGGAATAAAAAGATAAGATCGCGGTATTGCAACCATTTCATAAATTTATCGTCTAATCATTTTAGTATAATAAAGTCAATGGGGGGAACCACACTATGAGTCGACACGTTATATTTGGAAATGATGAGTTGGTTATTAGGTTTTCAGGACTAACTGCTCTTGCTGGGTTGAAACATGAACTGAAGATTCCATACAGTTCTATAAAAAATGTACAAGCTGGAAACTTCAAATTGCATTGGAATGCTTTACGATTATTTGGAACTTCCATACCAAACGGCTATAAAGCAGGGCGATTCATATACAAAGGACAGAAATACTTTTTATCCTATAATGATGCAAGTCAAGTCGTTGTTCTTGATCTAGAAGGATATGATTATGATAAAGTGGTAGTCCAAATTGGTACTCCAAAACAAATTAAACAAGCAATATTGAAGCGTTGCCCACAGCTAGCATAAGACAAAAAAGAAACCACTCTTTCCGATTTAGAATAGTGGTTTCTTTTTTGTTCAACTAACGAGCAGTAAAGTGAAATAAAGGAATTGAAAGGCTATTTAAAGAAATTGTTAGGAATAACCATTTATTTAAGGGAGGCATTGGAATGAACCTGAAAGCTGTATTATTAGAACAAATGGTTGCTTGTCATGAGCAAAAAAACTGGTTTGTACCCCTTAACGTTGCAATAGATGGACTCTCAGCAGAACAAGCTGCTTGGAAAACAGGGGATAGCAATTCCATCTGGCAAATAGTAAACCATCTTATTTTTTGGAATGAACGGTATTTGAACCTCTTCAAGAGTATTCCACTTTCCAAAGAAGAAGTTAACAATAATACTACATTTGGCAGTACGAATCCAAACGAAAATACTGAATGGCAATCCGTAGTATTACAGTTATATAGAGTAATGTCTGATTGGACTGATGCAATAAAACAATGTGATGAAGAAAAATTTCATCGTTCTGCATATAAAGAATCTAATGCACCATGGTCGTCAGTTATTGCTAATCTAAATATTCATAATGCATATCATATCGGACAAATCGTGGAATTAAGAAAAACACAAGGGGCATGGGATTCTAAAAATGGAGTTAATTGACCCTTCTTTACCTAACTAACGGGAATCGTTAGTTGAATAAGACATGGATTCAACTATTTATAATCTATAATCTGACTTATGCAAAAAACAGCTGCTATACTTAACAGCTGTTTTTTGCATAAAAGGATATTAATTTTGTGTTGTATTTGTTGTAGACTGTTGGGCTTGTTTTGCTTGGTGTTTAGCCTGTTGTTGTGCTTTTAATTGCTCAACCGTAATCCCTTTCTTTTGGGCAATTTTTTGAAGTTTAGCCTCACGTTTTGCTTTGGTTGCAGTGTGAATAGCTTGTTTAATTTGTTGAGGCGTTTTACCTGTCGTATCAATGTGTAGTTTAGCCGCTAGTTTATTCAAGCGTTCAACACGCTTTTGTTTTTTTGCCTGATGCTTTTCCTTTACTTGTTTATGAATGGCTTGTTTAATTTGTTTAGCAGTTGTCATGTTAGATGTATCAATTTTAAGTTTAGAAGCTCTGTCTTTGATTTTATCTAGATGTTGTACTTTTTGTTGAGTAGTTGCTTGGGTAGCTGCCGCAGTAGATATATCTGCCGCAAATACTGGACTAATTGACGCAAGAGCAAATACCGCACCTAATGAGGCTCCTATTACTTTCTTTTTTACATTTTTCATATTTGTTCCTCCTTATTATTTTCAATAGAGCTTGAAGCATTTATTAGGATACACTTGAAATGTTTCAGAAATATGTCAGTAGAAAATTATTTGGAGTTGGATACTATCTTAGACAGGACAACAAATTTTATTTGTTAGGCTAAAGGGAATCAATAGTGAATTACGGCTGTTTCGGCAGTCGTTTTTTATTTGTTCAACTATCGGGCAGGATAGTTGAGTAAGGGTAACAAAATCTTTCTGTTAAGAAAGGCTTTTTTATTTTTTTGTTGTAAATGCAACAAAAAAATATTATAATATTTTTTAAAAGTATTGGTTAGTAAAAGAAATTGATGGAGTTGCATATATGAAGGAAATCCTACGTGAAATTGGAATGATTGCCAGGGCATTAGATTCTATAAGCAATATAGAATTTAAAGAATATGACCTTACAAAAGGGCAGTATTTGTACCTTGTCCGAATATGTGAAAACCCAGGAATAATTCAAGAAAAGTTAGCTGAAATGATTAAAGTAGACCGAACAACCACATCTCGTGCAATAAAAAAACTTGAAATTAATGGCTTTATTGAAAAGAAAGAAGATAAACATAATAAAAAAATTAAAAAACTCTTTCCAACAGAGAAAGGGAAAAATGTTTATCCTTTTATAAAAAGAGAAAATGATTATTCCAATATCGTTGCATTAGAGGGATTTTCCGAAAGAGAAGTAGAAACCATTTTCAATCTTCTTCAAAGAGTAAGAAAAAATGTAGAAAAAGACTGGGAATTTGTAAAAAAGGGAAACAAGAGAAATTATTGATTATATAAAGGAGCGACATATTTAAATGGCTATAAATATAAAAAAGTGTACCCTTGAAGATTCACGCAAACTTCAAGAAATTAGTTATGAAACATTTAATGAGACATTTAAGCATCAGAATTCACCCGAAAATATGAATGCCTATTTGGAAAGGGCATTTAACTTAACACAATTAGAAAAAGAATTATCCAATATTTCTTCGCAATTCTTTTTTGTTTATTTCAATAATGAAGTCGCTGGATATTTAAGGGTCAATTCCAATGATGCTCAGTCTGAAGAAATGGGTGATGAATCACTTGAAATCGAGAGGATTTATATAAAGAACAAATTTCAAAAACAGGGGCTTGGTAAATATCTGCTAAATAAAGCTATGGAAATTGCGATGGAACGTAATAAAAAGAAAATCTGGTTAGGCGTATGGGAAAAAAATGAAAATGCTATTGCTTTTTATAAGAAAATGGGGTTTGTTCAAACTGGAGCCCACTCTTTTTATATGGGTGATGAAGAACAAATGGATTTTATCATGACCTATTCCATATCCGAGAGGTGATACCTATGTATATTCCTTCGCATTTTCAAATCGAAGATGAAAAAATCGCTTACGAAATTATAAAAGAACATAGTTTTGCGACCCTTTTTTCACAACATAATGGAATGCCCTTTGCTACTCATTTACCTTTAATTTTGGACAAGGAGAACCAATACTTATATGGTCATCTTGCTCGTCCGAATCCTCAGTGGAAAGATATTAGTAATCAAGTGGTCTTAGCGGTTTTTCATGGTCCTCATTGCTATATCTCTCCCTCATGGTACGAGACGAATAAAGCAGTGCCAACATGGAATTATGTGACTGTTCATGTATACGGAGAAGCTGAACTTATTCATGTTGAGCAAGAGTTAATGGATTCCTTACATGAGATGGTATTGAAGTATGAAGCAACTGATAGCCCATATAGATTGCAAGATGTAGACGCTGACTTTATTGCCGGAATGAACAAAGGTGTTCAAGGATTTAGAATTAAAATAAACAAGATAGAGGGCAAAGCGAAGTTAAGTCAAAACCATCCAGTAGACCGACAAGAACTTGTCATCAATCAACTGGAACGGATTTCAAGTGAGGATGAACAAAAGATAGCCTCTCTAATGAAAGCAAACCTAAAAAAATAACGTTTTGTTATTAAGCTACCATGAAAATTTATCTTGCTCAAAATCTAAAAAAGGCAATACAAAAATAGACCCAGCTAAAATGCTTTTTAAAAAAAGGCTGAGCCTCTTGGTGATACTTCGATATGTAATTACATGCTACTTAGAAGTAACTCCCTTCCAATATAGGTATAGAAAAAGGCTAGGCTGGTGCAACAACCAAAATAGGGTTAATCTCCCATGAAGTGCTACCCATATAGGGCGCGACAGTCTGTGATGCACCGTGGTCGCTGGAGTCAGACTAACGGTTGGGCTCTATGGCACCATAGCTCATCGACCTTCCTCTCCCAGCCGTACTATCAGTATGAACACAAAATAACACAAAATTCAAATTTTCATAATCTGTGGTGCAGCGCTTGCGCTGCATGGGTGGCTAACGGGCAGGTTAGTTCCAATATGTGTTAATATAGTTTATGTAAGACCAATAAATTAACACGGGCTAACCCAGGTGATTTGTATTAGTTTAACCCACGAATTTTTCCTTCTAAGCAACGATTTTGATTTGAATGACAGATATGAGATTATACGGGGTGTAAAAAAACGCCGGTGACCTTAAGCAGGTGACCGGCGTTTCCATATTAGCGTTTCGGCATTTTGCTCTCATCCATGTACAGCAGGTTCCAGCGGTGACCGTCCAGGTCGGCAAATCCTGCGCCGTACATCCAGCCGTCAATTTCACTCGGCTTGCCAAAGATGCTTCCTCCGGCAAACTCTACTTTTTGAATAAAGGCATCTACTTCTTCTCTGCTTTCAGCGCCAATGGAAAATATTACTTCTGCGCTATGGGAAGTATCTGCGGTTTTTGAACCTGTAAATTTCTCAAACGCCGCATCCGGGAACAGCAGAATCGTTGTTTGGCCTATGGCAAGCTTGGCTCTCTCGTTACCAACGCTCACCGCATGGAATCCAATCTCATTGAAAAAGGCAGTTGACCTCTCAACATCTTTGACCGGCAGGTTAATCCAAATCTTCTGTGACATGGCTGTAGCCTCCTGGAATATATTTTCAACTACTCCTACTATACTCTACTTCTGGCAGCAGAAGCGAATCTTATAAAAGAAACCGCAAGGTATGACATTCCTGTCATGCATCCTGCGGTTTCCTTAGTAAACTTATTTACTTGTCTGCTCCAGCATCGTCTCCGTCAAGGTATCGATCTGGCCAAGAATGGATTTCGCATCAAAGTAGAAGTGCATTTTGTAATCCAGCGGAAACATTGCCGTTCTTAACGGCCGGAAGTCCTTGCCAGATTTTGCTTTCGGTAAGAGCCTTAAGCTGCTCTTCAGATGTTTCCGTATACGAATGGTACAGAACTAATCGGTATACATGGGCTGAGAAGTCTGTAGTATCAGATGAAGTTATTCAATACATGACGGACTTTTTGAACTAGTTACCTTCATATAACCCCGAAACAAAAGAAAGTCACAAAGGGTTAAATTACTATGGGGTAACCGTTATTAATAAGCCGGGAGCAGAAAAGCTAATAAAGATATTAAATAAATGGCTTAAACTAATCGAAGTTAGTCGAAAAAGAAGCCCTTTACCAATTACATTCGGACTCTTCCGTTCTCCCTTTTAAATTTGTTCATTTCTCAATAAGCTGGTTATCTTCCTACAACATACATGTAACCGTCAAATATCCAGGAGCATTTGGTATAAACAGAAAATTAGATCTCAATTATACGCAGAAAGTAATCGCATTTAAGCATGAGACGGGTCCAGACAACTTCAGTTCTAAGTAATAAGTAAGACCCCACAATTGAACTCCCTCGATATGATTTAGTTTTCTCACTCAGACTCATGAATTCGCAGGATTTCATCCTTAGTTCAGATTAGATAAAGAAGGAGGCGGAGGAGCCAGTAGCTTGGAACAACTGAAAGGGCGTGCAGGAATAAAGGTGAGAAGTCAATCACCCAATTTGTTCCATATGCTGCACGTCTCCATGTCGCCCCTAGCGATTTTCGCTCCCATGTCTCAACGGGTCTAAGCCCTTTCATTCCTTCGTCACATCTAACTAAGGGGTGGAGGTCGGTTTTTCTAACGGAACGGGTCCGAGCCCTTTTGCTTAATTTCTCCCGATACCCCGTGCTTCTTGTCCATCCTGCGAATGCATCAGCCGATGAAATAACGTTCTTAAGCTGCTTGAGAAAATACTTTAGCCGAATCGTAAGCTTCGCTGGTCTTGGCTAGGCCAACAAGCATTCGAGCTACTTTACCGCATAACTTCATAATGGATTTCATTTTCTTGAGCTTCTTCATGAGGATCCGCAGCTCTTCGTAAGCCTCCGGTTTAAACCGTGCAGGCGAGTAGTGCGGTTTTTGATCATGTCGGCGATGACAAGAGCATCCTTGCGGTCGCTTTTGGATGGCGTGTTGTCACGGTTTTCCTTATTCTTTTTGACGAGATGGGGATTTACAAGAACTGCTTCGATTCCTTTGTCCTGGAGCCAGCGAGCCAGGCTAAGCCAATAGAGTTATACAATCCTCTCTAATAAATCTCCCACTTTTTCTGCCATTTCCTGCGGTGGATAAGGCATGCCATTTTTTAGCCACCATTCCACTACACCTACGTAAGCATTTGCAACAAATTCGACAACTACATCTTCGCTTTGACCAAAATTTTTGCCTTTTGTTATATCCACGTCTTTTTTGAACTCTTCGATATTGAATTTAAGGAACCGACTACGAAAATATCGTGCTCCTTCACTCGCCAACATCGTCGAAAAAAATAAATAATTACTTTCAAGATATTCCATGCAGTGTACTGTCGATTCAATCCAATCCATTTCAGCTTCCGACTCACAAAGGTTAACCATGTTATTGATATGTTCTTCTATGATCTTATCCAACACATCAAATTTATCCAAGTAATGAAGATAAACAGTTGCACGGTTAATATTTGCCCTGTCAGAAATATCCTGAACGGTAATGCTATCGAAATTTTTTTCTGACATCAATTCAAGAAATGCTTTTTTTATTGCTTCCTGAGTTCTAACAATTCTTCTATCTACTTTTGCCATGTTATTAACACCTTATCTTTTATAAGAAAGTCGACAATTTTTATTGATTTGTTGTATAAACAACAAAACTGATTAAATTAACGATTTCTATGCCTTGTTTTGTTTATAGTTATATTATAAATTATTGACAGATGTCAAGAAAACATCAATTGTAAATTTCATTTAATATGAAAGGATGTTTTTTAATATGTCAAACTATATTTTTGAGTTAAGCGATAAGATGTCCCGTGTGGCACGCAACGGTTTTAAGGACTCGTTGACCGAAGAAGAACGCAACAGAATACTCGATGCAGTTGCCGAACAACGCTATGCGGATTTTGAGGGCAACCCGCCAGCGCTTACCGATCGAGGAGCACCTATTGGATTTGACAATAATACAGACCCTATCGGTCGTGAGTTTGGCGAGTTCTATTCTACACCTCGCGGGTACCACCCAAATTCAATTACTCAATTTACTGTGACAAGCAGCATGTCATTTATGAACTTCTCTCTGCTTACGCACATTAAATCGATTTCGCCGCGACCAATTTTGTTCATCATGGGCGAGCACGCTCACTCACGATACTTTAGTGAAGATGCTTACGAATTGGCGGCAGAACCCAAAGAGCTGTACATCGTTCCAAATGCAGGACACGTTGATTTGTATGATAAGACGGATTTGATTCCATTCGACAAGTTGGAAGCATTCTTTACCGAGAATTTGAAGTAACAATCGTTTCAAAGTAAAAGAAATCATCTTAAGGGTAACGCTCATTAGAGTTAGAATTTTAAACGACAATTCTCGTTTCATTGGCGGACACTTCTTCTCACAAGAAGACTTACAACGATTTTAGATTATTGGAGGTTTTATTAATGATTACTGCTAAAGCACGAGCTGTTGATGGTCCAAACAAACCGTTTCGAGCGGCTGAAATTAAAAGACGCGATCTTGATTCGCATGATATTCTGATTGAAATTAAATATGCAGGCATTTGCCATTCTGACATCCACACTGCTCACGGCGAATGGGGTCCCGTGAACTATCCACTCGTACCTGGACACGAGATTGCAGGAATTATCACGGATGTAGGAGCAGAGGTCACAAAGTATAAGGTCGGTGACCGGGTAGGGGTCGGATGTATGGTTGACTCCTGTGGCGAATGTGAGAACTGTCGTAAAGGAGAAGAACAATACTGCTTAAATGGAATGATTCCTACCTACGCTGGCGTTGACAAATACGGCGAGCCTACACAAGGTGGCTATTCTACCCACATTGTCGTAACTGAGGACTTCGTAGTGAGAATTCCTGATAACATCGGGCTTGATGTCGCAGCTCCATTACTTTGCGCAGGTATTACGACATATTCGCCGCTAAATCGTTGGGGAGCTGGTCCAGGTAAAAAAGTAGCGGTTGTTGGTATGGGTGGTCTTGGTCATATGGCTGTCAAAATTGCACACGCAATGGGTGCCGAGGTCACTGTTCTTTCACAATCATTGAAGAAAAAGGACGATGGCTTGCAATTCGGCGCAGACAACTACTATGCCACAAGCGATCCAGAAACATTCAAGAAACTTGCCGGAACCTTTGACTTAATTATTAACACGGTAAGTGCAAAGATTGACATGGATTCTTATTTCTCACTACTCACTCTTGACGGCACCTTAGTTAACGTTGGCGCTCCTGGAGAACCATTGTCACTAAACGTGATGTCTCTCATCGGTCATCGCCGTTCATTTGCAGGTTCAATGATTGGCGGCATCCGTGAGACTCAGGAGATGTTAGAGTTCTGTGCAAAACATAACATTACTCCTAAAATCGAAGTGATTTCGGCAGACCAAATCGACGAAGCTTACGAACGTGTATTAGCTTCAGATGTGAAGTATCGATTCGTGATTGACATCAGCACAATGTAAGTTGCTTAAAAGTGGAATTAAGACTCAGATAAAATCAGCATAAGGGCATTTTTTTTGGTATTTTCAATAGTTTTGGAGGTATATTTTTTGGCTAAACAAAACAACTTGCTTATATTTATATTAACCATAGGAGTCTTTGGCATCTTAAATACCGAAATGGGGGTTATTGGGTTATTGCCTTCCATTGCTGGTCACTTTAATGTCAGCATATCAAAAGCAGGATGGCTGGTGAGTCTTTTTGCTCTTACTATTGCTGTATCTGGACCAACGATGCCGTTATTGTTTTCCGGGATAAATCGTAAGAAGGTCATGTTACTTGTATTAGGAGTTTTCATTTTAGGAAACATTGTATCCATATTTACATCTAACTTTACCATTCTATTAATTGCTCGTATAATTCCAGCCTTTTTTCATCCAATTTATTGTTCTTTGGCATTTACAGTAGCAGCTTCCTCAGTAAGTAAAGAAGAAGCTCCAAAAGCTGTTTCTAAAGTATTTATAGGAGTATCTGCTGGTATGGTAGCCGGCGTACCGATCGCAAGTTTTATTGATAGTGCCGTTTCGTATGAAATGGCGATGGCATTCTTTGCTGTTGTTAACTCTATTGTATTCATTGCTACATTGATTTTTGTACCATCTATGCCTATTGAGAGGTGTCAATACTTCGGTAACATACAAATTCCTCATCTCGAAACCACGGATGAGAATGTATTCATTTGGAATCAATTTGAAAGAGCTTTATACGCATTTACAATAGTGTAAAATGTCTTTTTTTACACCGAAATTTCACCTTTATGCAATTTAATATTCAGTTTAAGATATCCCAAGCAAATTGCTTATTGTACGACGGGAATCGTTAGTGCAATAACATTCTTAACGAAATCAACCTAATATACACGAATAAAGCCACCCAACTTTACGGGATGGTTTTATTCGTCTATGTAGCTGAACGAAATTTAAATTATATTAAAAAAGAGTAATGAAAAACGATGCTTTTTAACAACAAAAAACCTTATCGTATAGGCAAGGCTTAATCGTTTTTGGTGAGTGGATTATTTTCCATCCCAGTCAATTTCATTCGTATGATTTAATCCCTCATAAGCAGATTCAAACTCTTCAAGTGTCTTCCAAATCAAAACTAATGTCTTGTCATCTGGAGGGAAATCAAAATCATTCATTTGCTTTATAGAATCCATTTCTTTTTGAATTACTCTATCTAATGCCATTTTTAATAGTGTTAGTTCAGAAGAAAATTCTAATTCGATTTTTCCCTTTTCATATTCGCCATTTTGGTCACGTTTTACATGAACCTTTATATTAATCACCTACTCCATCAAATTCGTTTTCAATCTCACGAAGCTTCTTTTCTGCTTCTTCTTTACGTGCTAAATTATAACCCTCAGAAAAAGTAAACCTAATCATATCCTTTAAAAGTACATAATCACGCTCATCCAATTGGACACCGTGGATCGCTAAAAATTCCATAAATCCTTTTATACACTCTTGAAGTTTCTTTTCATATTCTAAACTCATATCATTCACCCTTTCTGTTTTTGGATTTTAATGTGATTTCCTGACTTTGATTTATGTTCTCCGCTTAAAATAACCACTTTGGAATTATACTGGTATGTACCTTGCACCCACCCAAGCAAAGGGTGCAACACTTTAATTGGTCTACCAGCTGTAAGAGGTAATTTCTCTCCGCTTTCTGTGATGATATGACCGCTACCGTTTACATTTTCAAAATTATCCTCTTCGTTATTCATCTTATCGCCTCTTTTAAATTCTCCCACTAAAAAGCAGGGATAAATAAGAATCTTGATTAAGGACTCTACTTTTGTATCTTAATTATATATCTCCATAGTTTAAATTGCATATTCCATGCGGAATTACTAATTCCCCTGAGCCTTGATAAACACCATTATCCCATCCATGTAAAGGATAAAGTAATTTGACTGCTTGTCCATCTGTCATAATTAATCGTCTACCCAAAAAGGGAGTATGGTAGGTTCCTACCTGCGTATGATGATACGTTCGTTGGAGAATCCACCTAGATGGATTATAAAAAGACCCAAACATCGATAAAAGATGTTGGGTCTTTTTTGTGTCATTCCTTGTCGTACTATTCTTTGCCTTCAGCATCCGGCTCTTTCGGTTCGTCCTCCGTATCCGGCTCTGCGGTTCTCGCTTCCATGATGGTACAGATTACTTCTTCCGGATCGGTGTGCAGCGTCACACCAGTTGGCAGTGTCAAATCGCGCGCATGCAGGACGTCGCCCACAGTAAGGTTTGCGATGTCGTGTATGATAGATTCCGGAACGTTGGTCGGCAGGTAGCGTACTGCGACTTCTCGCGTTTGCTGCTGAACCATCGCACCTTCGCCATCCAATGCTTGCAGACCATCTAGCACAACCGGCACTTCGGTATTTATTGGCTCTTTTAAGTTCACGGCGTACATGTCGATGTGCAATGGACGGTGATTCATCGTTTCACGGGAAATTTCGTTAATCATAGCCGGAACGTGCTCGCCTTCCAAATTCACATCAACAAGAATGTTACCATGTCCTTCTAATTGGAGGCATTCAAAAATGAAAACCGGATCGAGAATCCGGTTTTTTAATCTAATCTAATAAGATATCTTCCAAAATTTCTTGTGCAAGTGATTGAGCGCAATGACAATCGGTACGAGAGGTCTGACAGGAAAAACAAACCTCTTGAGACATCATTTCTTTCCATTGAAGCACTTTGGGTGCCGTATTTGGAGGAAAGTTGGTCAATTTAAACGGCATGGAACGTCACCCTTTTTGTTTAGTATTTTCTGTTTCATTCCGCTTTTTTATGCAGTTCTAGAAAAAAGTATTTTATATGGATTATTTGGGAAAGTCGTCGTTTAATCTTGAATTGAGAAGTTCACATTCACTCAATTATCTAATTTACCTCCAAAATATTTACTTAAATCTCCAAAGTTCAATCACTGATAATCATAAGCTTCCATATTTTATCCATCAGGAAAAAGATATTGAAATCGATGATTTTCCGAATATTTTTAGGGAATTATGGAACTCCATTGTGAGGAACTACTCGAACGAAGGAGCAGTGTTTTTTGACCCTTTTTTGACAAAGGACAGGAAATAATATAACCAAAATGATTATAAGTAAGTAGTGTCTCTGATATTCAACTGGAATCGATAGTTAAATAAAAGAACAATTTTATTGAACAAAGCCTTTCTTCTAGTGGACTTTAAATCCCAACTTTTTATAACTTACATCTAAGAATCAAACATAAAAACTCCCCCAAGGAAATCCATTGGAAGGGAGTTAAGTGAAGTTAAATCTAAGTGAGGCGTTATTATGTTTCCCATTAAATTAAATTCTATACAAAAATCCCTTCTAGAGAAAAAGGGAAATACAAGTGTAAAAATCGTGATTTAACCGTTACTTGATATTGTTCCCACCTAAGGGCAATGGTAAGGATAAAATCATCCTCATATGCTTAGTCCGTAAATAGGAATTTTAAACCACCTGAATGTAATCAGGGGGTTAACGAAAGCTGAGGTCTGGTATCAACAAGAATATAAATAAAGACAAACAAAGAGGCCATTCACATGGAAGTGGTCTTTTGTTGTACTTTTAGGTTTCTTAGTAGTGCGTATAAAAAATAATAAAATGCAAAGTATAAATTTTGAAGTTAAATTTAAGAAAAGGGAGTTTAATCGATATGCCAAGGAAACTACACATTGCAATAATGACTTTAATGCTAACAGCCGCAGTAGGAACTCAGGTTTTTGCTGAAGATATGGGTACTACAAGTGGTACTGGCACTCGAGGTGGTTACGGTACAACGGGTACAGGCGCGCCTGGTGGTTACGGTACAACAGGTACAACAGGTACTCGAGATGGTTACGGTACAACGGGTACAACAGGTACTCGAGATGGTTATGGTACAACAGGTAATACAGCCAGAACTAGGGCTACAGCTGCTCCTAGCAGAGGTCGCAATTGGGGATGGATAGGTTTATTAGGGTTGATAGGTCTTGCTGGGGCTCGTGGTGGAAACAAAACCCCTGGGAATAACCGTAGCTAATTTGTAAAAATATTGTTATCTAAAGATAAAAGGTTTATTACAACCACTCCTCGGAGTGGTTTTTATTTTATTAAAATAAAGCATGGATTTTATTGCACTATGCTGAAAATTCACTTCTGAAAATCCCGATGGGTGGCTAACGGGAGGCAAGTTCAATAAGAGGGGGTAAATGGAATTGGTTGATATACATACAATACCCTTTGCTAAAAAAGGAAATCGTTCTAGCTGTTTTGACCTCTTGGAAAGTATTGAAGACTTTGTATATCAGATTACATCAAAAATGAAACTGAAGCTGTGTATGCTTGCCAAGAAACATTGGTAGAAATGTATAAGGATATTCAAAGTTATAAAGAAAGCACTGAATTTTTAATAGGGGTAAGACAAAAGGCAGTTAATACATCCATTAAGAGATATGCAATAAATAAGAACCAGGAGCGAGCTTATTTACCTAATGGGAATCAATAGTGAAGTACGGCTGTTTCGGCAGTCGTTTTTTTTGATTTCTCAAACCATGGAAATCGTGACGAGGAACTTTTTTCTTGCTGCAACTCCATGCTTCTATTCCATCTATATTATGAAAATTCAGCTTGTTTCACATGCTTCCAGAAGGGAAAAGTATAGTATCCTAACGAACAGCAAGAAAGGTGGAGGTAACATGGATCGGAATTATCTCGTAAAAGAATATGATACCGAGACGAGTTGCGAAATATTGGCTTCACTCAGGAAGAGGCAGAACGTTATGAAGCCAAACTGGATGAGGGAAAAGTCCTGTTAGTTGTGAAAGGTTAATCATAACGGCACTGATACCACTCTGATTTAACCGTTTGTTTTTTACAGGGAAAGGGTAAAGGGAAATATGCTGATTTAGAGCTTATCAGCATTCAGGTTGCTCATAGTCCTCCCTTTGAAACGGTTTGAAGGGCTTCATTACTTTGGGTAATCGCTTATCACGGTTGCCGCTCTTTCTATCGTTACAAATGACTGTTCCGTTCGTATCCCTTTTAAAGTGAAAAAGTATACGTACTGAAATGACGTATTAACCTAAAGGAGAGTGAAGGAAAAATGAATACAAATCTTTTTGTAAAAGAATATATGAATGCAACCCAGGCATATGAGGCTGTAAACAAACTAAAAGAGAACGGATATGAAAAAGATAATATGTATGTTTTTGCCCATGACAGTAATGTTGCTAGTCAATTAGTTGATAAAACGGATGCAAACAAGGTAGGAGTCGTGGAAAAAGGGGTTATGGATACGGTAGCTAATTTGTTTAAAAGCCGGGGGGATGAATTACGAAATGAATTTGAAAATCTCGGTTTTTCTCCAATAGAGGCAAATCAGTATGAATCCAAGCTAGATGACGGCAAAGTCCTTGTTGTGGTGAAGAACTACAACAAGGATGTTGGACTCTTTCTCTAATTAAATAGCATGAAAGAGCCTAAAAGCCGTTCCTTAAGCAGGAACGGCTTTTCTTCCGTTTGTACAATGATGATTACCTAAAGTAAAGCGGTTGTTTTATCTCCCATCCCTCTAGAGTCACCAATTCTCCGGTGAGGTATCTGTTTTTTTCTCCGGTAGAATGCCCGGGGTGGTCTCTGGTCTATCTGACGTAGGTGGTTATGTTCCTTATAAATCTATTCACCGGTCGCCGAGGGCGAGTTTGAATAAAGGAACCAGCATGAAACCAGAACTCTTAATCAATGTGTTTATCCTTCAAATTCTTCATTCACTTTATGAATTGTAAGCAGGTTGGAATTGGATAAGGGGACTTGTAATAAGCCCTCTTTTTTTTCATTAAATTGAAAGTTGTTGAACCTCTAACGGGAATCTATAGTTCAATAACTAAAGGCGGATTATTCTATGGATAGCTTTTGATACGAAATGGTTCATGATGGAACTTTATATACCGTTATACAGTTTGCTTTTTAAATGTAAGGTTTCTCGACAGGGAATCATTTATTCTTACAGTCTTTCTTTACGCAGAAGAAACTGGCTATGTACATCACGCAATGCGGCGATCAGGGCATTTTGTGCCTTGCCTTGATAATTCTGCAGAATACGTTCCGTCATTTCCTCTACCCCGTCCTGCAAGCTGCAGCCACGGAGAAGCTGCCCGAAGAAATGTCTCCCATGCTCCGTTGCCAGCGTACAGGAAGCCTCGAGAATAACGTGGTATTTTACGTCCGCTTCTACTGTGATTGTCAACGTGTCAAATACGCTGCGCGCCGCCATTCCCTGCGGTAATTTCGCATGGCCGGCGATAAAATACGTTTTTCCTGTAAACATAAAATCCCCTTCTCCCAGAAGCTTTATATGTTTAATCTTAATAGGTTTTCCCTCGTTATGTCAATTTTCACAAATTAGTAGTGCAAACCATCGATTTTTCGCTATAATGATGGAGTAGGAGTATCGGGAATAATACATCGGAATAGTTGGAATTATAAAAAGAAAGGAGCGGGGTGAGACATGAAGAAAGGCGTCCTTGTGATTAGCCACGGTTCGCGAAATGCATCATGGATACAGAAAGTCCATGAATTGGTGTCACAGGTCGATACTGAGCTGCCTGTCGAAGCCGCTTTTCTCGACATGGTGGAAGGGTACGGTATCCGTGACGGTGTGGAAAGGCTGGAGGCGCAGGGCGTCCGGGAGATTCTTGCCGTCCCGCTCTTTGTGTCCAGCGGCAGTACGCACCTCAACGAGATTCAATATATGCTTGGCCTCATTCCTGAACCGGCGATTGAGACCGAACTGCGGCCTTTTTCTATGAAGGCTCGCATGACATGGGCAGGTCCGATGGATGATCACCCGGAAGTCCGGAATATTCTCAGAGACCGAATTAAGGAAGTGTCGACCGACCCGGCAGAAGAAGCGCTCATGCTTGTCGCGCACGGCAGCGGTATCCCGGGTTTTAAGGAAAAGTGGCTTTCGATCCTGGAACGATGCGCCTCAGACCTGGGCAGCGAAATGGGCTTTAAGCGGGCAGTGTACGCCACCATTCACCCGGATACCGTCCAGGAGCGTGCCGCTGAGGCGGCCGGTACAGGCCGCCTCGTTGTTATCCCGCTTTTTTTAAGCACAGGGTATTACACTGATAAGGTGATTCCGCAGAAACTATCGGACATTCCCCACCGCTATAGCGGGCGGGCGTACCTGCCTGACAACAGGGTAGCGGCGTGGATCGAGGAGAGAATCTCTTCTTTTACCGATACCGATTAAAGCAAATGGTGTCCCATCGCCTTTTCCACGCGGGAAAGGTGCTGCTCAATCATGCGCTTCGCTTTGGCGGCATCCCTGGCCTTAATCGCCAGAAAAATATCATGGTGCTCCTGATAAAGCCGGGTTGCCAGTTCCGCTTTATTATACAGCCACAGGTTCCGGGTATCGCGGATCGTATGATTCATTGCCTCTGACATGCTTTCCATCATCTTCTGGAGGAAAGGGTTTTTTGTCGCCTGGGCAATGGCCGTATGAAAATGAATATCGTAAATACGGCTCATTTCCTCGTCTGAAGTCGAAGCCGCCATTTTATTTATAATGTCCTCTAACACTTCAATATCACTGTCGTCATGGTACTGGGCGGCCAGTTCCGCGCAGCCGGATTCAACGATTTTACGCACCTGCAGCAGGTGTTCTAATTCCTCCCGGTTGCCGGCAATAAGGGGAGGAATCGTTTTCAGAGCGGCAATGGCATCTTTCTTTATGTATGTCCCTTCCCCCTGTTTTGCCTCAATTAATCCTTTGGCTTTGAGCCGGGTAAGCGCCTCGCGGATCGTCGATTTGCCGACGCCATACTGCTGGGCCAGCTGATCGATTGTGCTCAGCTTTGTACCGGGTTCAAGCACGCCTTCTTCAATCATTTTCTCTAATTCTTCCGCTACAACTTCATAGCTCTTTTTCACAAGACTCATAGACTGTCCTCTTTCCCAGTGTGTTGTTTCCTTATCTATACTCTACACAATTTTCAGTTTTTATGATAGAGTTAACTATGATAAATTCATCAGATGACCTGCTGAATTTGTAAAGGAGGATGTTTTATGGAAAAGGAAGCAAAAGGCCAGCTCCGCGGCATCGTAGGAAAGGATTATTTCCTCGATTCGCCGAATGAGCTCTACGTATACTCTTATGATGCAACCCCTTTATACCAGGCGATGCCTGACGCGGTGGTGATGCCGGGGAGCGTGGAAGAAGTCGCGGCGATTATGAAAGTCGCTACTCAGTACCGCATTCCAATCGTATCCCGTGGCTCCGGCAGCAACTTATGCGGGGGTACCGTGCCGGTTGACGGCGGAATTGTGATGGTTACAAACCGCTTGAATCAGTTTAAAGAAATCGATCAGCAGAACTTAACGGCTACGTTCGGACCGGGTGTCATTACACAGGACGTCCACAAAGCGGTCGAAGCGCTCGGGCTTTTCTATCCGCCGGATCCAGGAAGCATGCGGATTTCCACCATGGGCGGCAATGTGGCGGAGTGCGCCGGCGGTATGCGCGGATTGAAATACGGCGTAACAAAGGATTACATTATGGGCCTTGAAGCGGTGCTGCCAAGCGGAGAAGTTCTTCGTGTAGGAGGCAAAAGCGCAAAAGACGTAGCAGGGTATGATATTACGAAGCTGCTGGTTGGTTCGGAGGGGACGTTAGCCGTCGTCACTGAAATTACGGCGAAATTGTTACCGCTTCCAACGGCGAAGCAAACGCTCGTGGCTTACTACAATGATCTGACAGATGCAGCGCGGACGGTCCAGCGCGTCATCGCAGCGAAGATTATCCCGGCCACGATGGAATTTCTTGACCAGGCGACGATGGTCGTAGTCGAAGACTTCGCACGGATTGGCCTTCCTCTTGATATGCAGGCCATGCTGATTATTGAACAGGATGGAACTGAGCTTCAGGTGGAACACGACATTGCGCGCATTGCGGACCTCTGCCGTGCCGAAGGAGCAACCGAAGTGAGTGTTGCACAGACGGCGGAAGAAGGGGCGAAGCTGATGGCTGCCCGGCGCGCTGCCCTGTCAGCGCTTGCACGGGTAAAACCGACGACCATTCTCGAGGACGCAACCGTTCCGCGGGCAAACCTTGCCGAGATGGTAGAGCAGGTGAATCGAATCGCCAAGCAGTACGATTTGCAGATTTGTACATTTGGGCACGCGGGCGACGGGAACCTGCACCCGACCTGCCTGACGGATGAACGGGATACGGAAGAAATCCACCGTGTGGAGCAGGCGTTTGAAGACATTTTCCATGCGGCGATTAAGCTCGGAGGCACGATTACAGGCGAGCATGGAGTCGGGATGGCCAAAGCCGGATACCTGGACCTGAAGGTCGGCCCGGTTGGAATGGACCTGATGAAGCGGGTGAAAGAAGCGTTTGATCCGCACGGCATTATGAACCCGGGGAAAATCTTTGCGAAGAGTTCAAGAAGAAGAGTGGTGGTGAAAACGCATGCTTGCGAACATGAACACAGCCATAACTAAAGAACAGGAAACAGGGCCGGCGTGTGATGAGATGAATCCATCTCTCCTCTCCAAGTTTAATATGGATGAGATTATGAACTGTATGCAGTGCGGCTTCTGCCTGCCTGCCTGCCCGACGTACCGCCAGACCGGAAAAGAAGTGGCGAGCCCGCGCGGCCGTATCGCTCTTATGAAGGGGATCGCCGACGAGAAGCTCCAGGTAGATAACGAGTTTGAGGACAACATGTACCTCTGCCTTGGCTGCCGTGCGTGTGAAACGGCCTGCCCGGCGGGTGTTCCGTACGGAAGCCTTGTCGAGACGGCGCGTGAAGTGGTCGAGACAACGAAAAAAGACGAGAAAAGAGCTCCGTTTATCCGCGATATTATTTTCAACAAAGTGTTCCCGCATCCAAAGCGGATCGAGAAGCTCGGAACCGCCCTGTGGGCCGCCCAGTCGGCAGGCCTGCAGACGGTGGCGCAGAAAACCGGACTCATTAACATTCTGCCGCGCCCGATGGCGGAAATGCAGAAGGCAGTGCCGAAAATCGCTTCCCCTGCAGAGCGCCGCAAGCGCCAGCTGGTGATGCAGCCGGAAAACAAACCGGCCGCATTAAAAATTGCCATGTTCAAAGGCTGTATTATGGACGTTATGTTTTACGAAACAAACCAGGCCACCGCGCGCGTACTGGCGAAAGCCGGGTGTGAAATCGTCTTCGTAGAGGATGAAGTATGCTGCGGGGCGCTTCACGCACACGCCGGAGAAAAAGACGGTGCCATTGAACTGGCGAAGCGGAACATCATCGCTTTTGAGAAGGCCGGCGTGGATTTTATCGTGAACAACGCGGGCGGCTGCGGCGCGGCCCTGAAGGAATACCACCACTGGTTCCATGACGATCCGGAATGGAAAGAGCGGGCGATGGCGTTCGTTGCGAAAACACGCGATGCCAATGAACTGCTTGCCGAGCTTCCAGAAATCGAGTTCAGCAAACCGATGGATATGCGCGTTACGTACCAGGATTCGTGCCATTTGGCGCATGGACAGGGCGTGCGCAACCAGCCGCGCCAGCTCATTCGCAGCATCCCGGGCGTAGAATACGTGGAGATGATGGACGCGGATAGCTGCTGTGGTTCGGCCGGGATTTATAACATTACGAACTTCGATATGTCGATGCAAATCCTGGACGGCAAGATGGTGAACGTGAAGCAGACAAAAGCGCACCTCATTGTCACATCGAACCCGGGCTGCCTGCTGCAGATGAGGCAGGGCATTATCCGGGCCGGTATGGAAGGCCAGATGGAAGCAGTCCACATTATGGACCTGCTTGATCGGGCGCTCTAGAAAAAAATAATGTTATCCCGCCTGCATTTGCATGTAAGGCGGGTTTTTTATTTCCTTTCCAAAAACCACCTTACTTTCCGGTTGAAATCCTTGGCGTTTTCTATGTTGGACATATGCCCGGTTCGCGGCAGAATTTCAATCTCCGCGCATGGGATTTTTCTGTACATGGATGTTTGCAAGACTGGCGGAGTCACTCTATCGTGGCTTCCTCCAATCAGGAGAACAGGGACTTTAATCTCAGGGAGCAAATCGCGGAAGTCCGCGTATGCCCCGGCCTTGGCCGACGGCATGTAGGTCTCACGGCGAATATAAAAAGCCGATCTCAATTGCTTTCGTAAATCCGGATTAAACAGGTTAAACAAGCATTCATTGATGACCTGTTCGATATATACCTTAGTAGTCATTACGCCCAGCTTCCAATAACATCTCCAGAGGGAGGCTTCAGCGACCGGGCGGGGAATGTACGCAAAAGTATTGACTAAAATAAGGGACTTCACTCGTTCAGGAGCCATCCTGTACATTTCCTGGGCAACCAGTCCGCCGAGGGAAAGACCGCAGATATGTGCATTTTCTATACCGAGCTTATCCATCAGTTCAATGATGTCCCGGGCGAAGGCAGCCAGGGATATATTCTCTATAACCGGTGATTCATCGTGGCCCCGCAGAGCGGGACAGATGAGGCGGTATCCATTCATGAGTTCATACTGCGGAGCCCATGCGCTTCTTAAACAGCCAAGTCCATGAATAAAAAGGATAGGTTCTCCGCTTCCAACATCATCGTAAATCCATTGCTTTTCGCCAGCCGCTCTGGCCCAGCTTCCTTCCATGTCCATTCGCCTCCGCTCCTTGTACAGCATAAACATAATGCTTCTCAATTCTATTACTTTCTTCTTCCCGCTTTTTTTACGGAAGAACCAGGTATCCTGCCGCTTTTACAAAATCTTCAACTTTTCGGCAATAGAACAAAATCAAAAAGCTAGCTGGTAACGGAGACCGGCCTTTTGATTAAAGCATTTGAAATTGACTTGCCTTTCAATTGTATATCTATTCCTGTGCTCGTACTCTATCGCCGGGGTGCAGTTCATAGGTGCCCTGTGGAATAATCACTCTGCTGTTTCCCTGGTAAATCCCTGGCAGCCACCCGTGCTCAGGATGGAGCAGCTTAACGGCCTCTCCAATCGTAAGATTGATAAGTTTGTCATCGTCGGCCGCTATTTTAGCGCCGCCGTTAAGAGGGGTGAAAGGGCCTTCAATGTAATTCATAGATGTCACTCCCTTCAATATTGCTTGCTTTCTCTTATATAATATTATTACCACTCATATTACAAATTGAACCAGTTTAAGGGAAAATAATCCATTGTCTTTGGGTAATATTTATATGGAAAGGGACATCCAGCTGCGTGCTCCTTTTTACCGGGGAAATTTTTCTAGAAATCATGACTGAATTGTGAAATGCTTATGAATGAAAACTCATTCATAAGCAAAGAAGAAGGGGGTACAAAGCAACATGTCTGATTCTTTTTCAGCTTTTCGCTATATTACCAGAACGATAGTGTTCGCTGCCCTCGGGGGGTTAATTATCGGAGGCGCTATCGCATACTTGAACCACCTGCCGAGCCCTGCTATATGGTATACACCACTGTTCAGCTCGCTTGCGGCAGCTATCCTGGGCGCCGCCATCGGCGGAGCCAATTATCGTTCTATCGTTCTGCCAATGAAGGGAATGATGGAACACATCAATCTTTCGGCAGATATGTTAAAAACACTCGGCGGACGCTCACAGGAAATCGGAAAAATCGTCGATGTCATTACTGGGATCGCCAGCCAGACGAACCTGCTAGCGCTGAACGCCGCTATTGAAGCGGCGCGGGCCGGAGAGCATGGCAAAGGGTTTGCTGTCGTAGCGGATGAAGTGCGCAAGCTCGCCGAACAGTCAGCGGAATCCGCGTGCATCGCCAAAGAATCCGCTGTTCGTACAGAAAGCGCTTCCCGCTCGTCACAGGCGCAGATTTCTTCCTTTGCCGCCATTGCATCGTCTGCGGAACAACTAAACGGGATGGCCGAGCAGTTGCGCGCGATATTAGGCAGGCTGAAAGCGTAACGAGCGGAGAGGGTGCCTGCCTTTTTCTTATTCCGGCCTAATTGATAATCTCCTTCAGGTATGGCAGTAGATGGGCTTCTTTCTACGCCTGCCTGGACGAGATTATTTTTATGATGGGACTGGAGGGCGAAAAATGGTAAAATATATTATATTTACTGCTGATGCGCCATGCAGGAACCTGTTATATTGGTGCAGCAGAATACGAAAAAAGAATACATAGGGAGCTGCTAATACAATGGAGAAACAACACAAAAATGAGAACCAACAGGACACCTTTCTTAATACGTGGAGAAAAGAAAAACAGCCTGTTATCGTGTTTACGAAAAACGGGTTTCAGCTAAAAGGATTGATTACGGCTTTTGATATGTACGTGGTGGCCCTCGATACATTCGGGAAACAGCAAATCATATACAAGCACGCCATCTCGACGGTCGTCCCCGCCCCTGCCTTCGAGAAAAGCGCGCCAAAGAAGTAAAACGCGGCCATACATACAAATAAGAAACAGGAAGGAAAACACAGCACCTGAATGAAGGAGGCTGTGTTTTTATTTTTCCGCATATTTCAATCAAAGGAAAACCTATCTTATTATTGAATGAACATGTGGACCTAGTTAGAATAGACTAGTGAGAGAGAAAAAAGAGAGAAGGGGACATCATGTTTTGTATTCAATGCGGGCATAAGGTTACTGAGACAGGGAAGTTCTGTGCGAATTGTGGACAGGCTGTACAGCGAAGTACGGGCATGTCTGGCGGACAGAAGGAGGCAGCCGCAGCCACTACTGTAGGAAGGGGGGCTGTACAACCTAAGAAGCAGAAAAACAGCACCACGCTTAAAATGTGGATCGCTCCGCTTCTTGCTGCTGTCGTTGTATGCCTGGGGCTTGTCGGTGATTATACATACCAGCGCTATGTAAACAAGAAGGCAGAAGAGTTACGAATAGCAGGAGAGAGCCTTGCGCTTGAAGGCAACATTGCAGCAGGCAAAGAAAAAATGGCGGATGCTCTCCGGAAAAGGCCAAACAGCCCGGTACTGCAAACGGATATGGAAGTTCTAAGCGACGCTGCTGCGATTGATGAAGCGATAAAAGAAGCGCACGAATTCTCGGCGAAAAATAAACCTGCAGAGGCGCTGCAAAAAATCGAACAGGCAAAGAAGGACTTAAACAACCGCAAAGGGAGCCTGTATACGATGCTAAGCAAGCAGGTCCAGAAGGAAGAAGCTGTAGCTACGATTGCCCAGATAAAAAGTGAAATGCCAGCGAAAAAAACAATCGATGAACTCGTCCCTTTGCTGACGAAGCTGGATAATTTTAACGAGGAAGAAGCAAAAAAAGCAAAGCTTTCGATTCAAGGAAAAATATCGGGTATTGCCTACAATAACGCATCGAAAGCATTGAGGGAGAAAGATTTCACGCTGGCTGCGAATGTGGTCGATGAAGCTTTAAAATACGACAGCCGGAATAAAAAGCTCGTTTCATTTAAAGAAACAATTAATCAGAATAAAGCAAGCTTTGAAAGGGCGGAGCAGAAAAGAATGGAAGCTGCCATGGAGGCTGCGGCAGCGGAAGAGATGAAAAACCGTACACAGGCAGTTGAACTCGTTTCCGTAAATTCAGGTATAGATATGAACGGAGATTTTACTGTAACAGGGGAGGTGCGTAACGTAGCGACCCGTCCGATTGCTTCTATCCGGTTATATTACGATATTTTAGATTCAGCGGGACAAACCGTATCGACTGGATCAACGTACGTATATCCCATTTTATTGGATGTTGGCAGTACGGGGAATTTTGAAGACACCCAATACAATACGGGTGATATGGCAAGTGTCCACATTACACGGGTCGAGTGGAATTTGAATTAGAGGTGGAGAAGGTATGTCAGCAGGAAAAAATAAAATCATTTCACTGGGTCTTACGGCTGCCATTCTGGCCGGCGGCGGGTTCCTCATCTATCATGTTGATAAAACGATAAAGCAATCCGCGGTTTTCGCGGAGTCAAAGCTTGGCTCGCTTCCGAAACAAACGCAGACGAAGGACAAACCTGAATTCAAGCAAATTATCCGTGATACACAGAAAAAGGTTGTCCTTATTGAAGTTGAAAACGAAGAAGGATCCGGGATCGGTTCCGGTTTTCTATATAATGATAAAGGGGATATCATTACGAATGCCCATGTAGTGAAAGGCGCAACAAAGATTAAGGTGAAAACTTCAGACACGAGCGTATATGCAGGAAAAGTCATAGGGATGAGTACCGAGAACGATGTAGCTGTCGTCCGGGTAGCGGCGCTGGCCGGTAAAGAACCTTTAAAAATCAATGCGGACAAAAAAGCAGAAATCGGCGACCAGGTCATCGCTTTTGGAAATCCGCATGGATTGGAAAATACGGTAACGAACGGAATCATTAGCGGCGTCAACCGTGACTTTACGATAGAGGAAACGAAATACCGTGGCGTCTACCAGATTTCTGCCCCCATTGCGCCCGGAAACAGCGGGGGTCCGCTTGTTCTGCAGTCCAGTGGAGAGGCGATCGGCATTAACTCAGCCGGGGGAAGCGACGGAAACATAGGCTTTAGTATCCCGCTGTCTCAAGTGATGACGATGGTCGAAGGATGGAGCAAGCATCCCGATGAACAATTGGCAGCGGAATCGGTTTCAGGTGGAGACGGCCAGTTGACGGAACAGTATACGAAGGCAAGCTTCGAGGATGAGTCAACGTACCTTGTGCAAAACTTTTATGACAGTTTAAATACAGGGGATTATGTAGGAGCCTATGCCCTGCTGGGAAGCAGTATGAAGAATAATCTATCCTATGAGAAGTTTCGTTCCGGCTATTTAAATACGGTCCATGTAGAGGTACAAGGAATCACGGTTTCTTCTTCGACGCCTTCTACTGCCGAGGTAGTCGCGGTGATTGAAGCGCAGGAGTCCGACAGCGGGGATCAGCATCTTGCTATGTATAAGGTTACCTATACAATCGGCCTTGAAAATAACAGCCTGCGAATTCTAAAAGGAAAAGGGGAAACGGTTCAGTAACCGGCTTCCCCGGTAAAATAAGAGAGGTATCTGCATAGTTATTTCCATAGTTACGCCGTATAGAGAAACGATTCCCTTTCTTTTAGAAAAGAAGAGTGGAGTCGTTTTTTTCTTTTGCTTTTTTCTGCCGGAGGGAGGCAAACTTTTAAAATAGGGTAAAAAAAGATATGATAGGTGTAGAAAAAAATGTGTCGGGATAGGATGGATCGCCATGAAACGTGCTCGTTTGATATATAATCCGTCGTCAGGACGGGAGGAGGTCCGGAAAAAAGTGCCGGAGATCCTGGATGTGCTGGAGGAGGCGGGATACGAAACCTCATGCCACGCCACCAAAGGAGAAGGGGATGCCACACTCGCGGCACGCAAAGCGGTAGAAGACCGCTTCGAGCTTGTCATTGCCGCCGGAGGAGACGGCACCGTATATGAAGTCGTGAACGGGATTGCGGAGCAGCGCTACCGCCCCGCGCTCGGGATTATCCCGGGCGGCACAACGAACGATTTCGCCCGGGCCATCGGCCTGCCGCGCTCCATTATGAAGGCCGCGCAGGTCATTGCGAAAGGAAAGCCGAACCCGATTGATATCGGAAAAATCAACGACCGCTATTTTATTAATATCGCCGCCGGCGGGCTGCTGACAACGCTGACGTACGAAGTACCCAGCAAGCTGAAAACGATGCTTGGCCAGATGGCTTATTATATGAAGGGGATGGAAAAGCTCCCTTTTCTTTCTCCCATTCATGTCCGCATTGAAGGGGACAAACAGGTCATCGATGAGGAAATCATGATGTTCCTTATCGCCAACAGCAATTCCGTCGGCGGCCTGGAAAAGCTGGCGCCGAACGCCAGACTGGACGATGGGCTGTTCGACTGCATCGTGCTGCGAAAAACGTCGCTGCCGGAGTTCATCCGGATTGTTACGCTGGTGTTAAAGGGAGACCATATTAAGCATCCGAACGTCGTTTATTTCCAAACGAAAAAGCTGCAGGTTACTTCAAACGAGAAGGTGCCGCTGAATCTGGATGGCGAACTGGGCGGCATGCTGCCGTGTACGTTCACGGCACTTCCCCGCCACATCCAGCTCATACGCTGATGAAAAAATGAGAATACAGGTGAAGATAACGTGTCCAATAAACAACGGAAGAAAAGCAGCCCTGCGGCTGTCAGGCTCGATTTGCCTGTAGAAAAAAATCAAACGCTGGAGCTGACGATTGAAGACCTGTCCCATGAAGGGAACGGGGTCGGCCGGTATGAAGGATATACGCTGTTCGTGCCGGGCGCGCTTCCGGGAGAGAAGGTATCGGTTAAGGCGACAAGGCTAACGAAGAAGTACGGCTATGCCCGCCTGCTGGATATTGTGGAAACAAGTGCGGATCGCAGGGAGCCGCCATGTCCGATTTACAAGCGGTGCGGCGGCTGCACGCTGCAGCACTTTGATTATGAGGCTCAGCTTGCGTTTAAAAGGAAGCTGGTCGAGGATAACCTGCGGCGGATCGGGAAAATCGAGAATGTGATTGTCCACCCGACGATCGGGATGGAGGACCCGTGGCGCTATCGGAATAAGGCGCAGATTCCAATCGGTGAGGAAGAAGGCGGGCTTGTCGGCGGTTTCTATGCGCAGCGCTCGCACGAGATTGTGAATATGGAGAAGTGCCTGATTCAGCACGAAAAGACGGATTATGTGATTGAACAGGTGAAGCGGATTGCGGGCAAGCACGGCGTGCGTGCATATCAGGAGGAAACGCACAGCGGCTTGCTGCGGCATGTGGTGACGAAAATCGGGTTTGCGACCGGCGAGCTAATGGTTGTGCTTATTACAAAAGAGGACAAAATTCCGAACCAGGAGGCTCTGATTGAAGAGCTGGTGGAGTCAATCCCGGGCGTGAAAAGCGTTGTGCAGAATGTGAATCCGAAGCGGACGAATGTGATTTTCGGCGATGTGACCCGGGTACTGTGGGGCGAGGAGTATATATATGATACGATCGGGGATGTGAAGTTCGCCATTTCGGCTCGTTCGTTCTACCAGGTGAATCCGGTGCAGACGGAGCGACTGTATGGAAAGGCGCTGGAGTATGCGGCACTGACCGGGGAAGAGAATGTGATTGACGCGTACTGCGGGATTGGAACGATTTCGCTGTTTCTGGCGCAGAAGGCGAAGCAGGTGTTCGGTGTGGAGATTGTGCCGGATGCGATTGAGGATGCGAAGCGGAATGCGGTGCTGAACGGGATGGAGAATGTGACGTTTGCGGTTGGTGAGGCGGAACGGGTGATTCCGCGGTGGTATGAGGAAGGGAATAAGGCGGATGTGATTGTGGTGGACCCGCCGCGGAAAGGATGCGATGAGGCGCTGCTGCAGACGATACTGGATATGAAGCCGGAGCGTGTGGTGTATGTGTCGTGCAATCCGTCGACGCTGGCCCGGGATCTGCGGGTGCTGGAGGATGGTGGGTATGAGACGGTGGAGGTTCAGCCAGTGGATATGTTTCCGCATACAACGCATGTCGAATGCGTGGTAAGGCTGTATTTGAAAAAGGGAAAGCAAAAGGCATCTGCATAAGTCAGGTGTTTTTTCTTTGCCTATACCTTAAGGCGATTGTATATAATGGTGGAAAATTTTTTTTATTTACGTTTTACCAGGGACTATTCCGCCAAGACTGTTGCTATAAGGAGATAAATGAGATGAGAGGGAGTCTGATGAATAGAAGTTGGTCGATTAGTTACAAACCGATACAATTGAGCGCATCTGATAAAGAAAGATTATACTCAAAGGTTAACCAACTTATAAAGGAATCTTCACGCCTACGTACAATTGTAACTTTGATTAAAATTAAAGCT
>NZ_BBWZ01000011.1 GCF_001015055.1 Aneurinibacillus tyrosinisolvens
ACAATAATGTCGGATAAAAATTTAACTCGCACACATTCGAAGTTTCACTGTTCAGTTTTCAAGGAACTGTTCTTTCAGCGTCATCCGCTCGTTCAAGCGGCGACTTAACTATCTTATCAAATCATCAAGCACTTTACAAGTACTTATTTTTTCCAGCTTGTCCGCTTTTTTAGTTTCTAGTGGTCAACTTCACTGCTGGAACTAAATCATATCAGAACATCGAGCTGTTAGCAACACTTTTTTGTTTATCGTTCACCAGCTCTTTTTGAGCGGCACGTTTTATCTTATCAGGTTGGTGTGCTATCTGCAACAACCTTTTGTTTCCAAAGAAACGGACGCATAATACAAGGTTATTTACCTTTAGACAATCTTTTTCTCTTCATCTGCTTGCTTTGTTGTTTGCGCTGTTTCTCCGCCTGATTATCTTTATTCATTAGTTTTCCTTCCCTGCCGGTATCATAACTACCTTGATTGTATCAAAACAAACGAGAGGCAGGAATGTTCTTTCCAAACAGCGTTCATGCAAAATCGATACAATTAGCGTTACATCAGTTCCGTATTTCTGTTGTAGGAATACCAAATATTAATTTCGTATGTGCCGCTCACCTCTACGGTTTCTCCCACCTTATCAGCCCGGTACGTATGATTAATTACCCAGGCTCCCAGGATGTTTGCCGTTTTGTGGGATGGGGTAACAGTATGAGTGGATTGAGACCATCTCCGCCCTTTACCACAGACAGCTTTTGTGACGATCTCCCTGCACTGCACTTCTTTATCTGTACTCGACATGTTGTTACCTCCTCCATACAACGTTTCACTACATGTGTATGCAGGGCGAACATCACGGGTGCCAACATTAAATTTTTCTAATTGTACGCACCCGGATCATTGCACCCTGTATCAGCATCATGACTGATAATTATAGGTATGCAGTACATACGCCCAGGGTGATTAAAAAAGGACGGCCAAAAAACGCGTCTTACTTTTCTCTGAACAGCACCTGCTGAAAGGCAAAAAAAGATGCACAGGGTTTTCGCCCTGCCGCATCTTTTTTATCTTACTCAAATTAACAGGTTCCACATCCGCCGTCCGTTCCTTCAGGCTTTGCTTTCGGATGTCCCGTATCATTGTAAAGCGGATCGCCGCCGGTTGAAACGATAATTTTTTCAGAAACCGAATTGGCAATTACATTCGTCACCATCTGGAGGAGTTCGTTAATGTCCTCCTGGGTTTGTTTAAACTCCACCACAATCGGAATGGCATCCAGTTCGTCCTGCAGCGCATCGATTTCTTTTTCCATTTCAGGAATGAGATCATACCGGCGGTTATGTTCAAACGACACAATTTGCTTCTGTTTCTGTTTAATTCGTGTAATGAGCGTTTGAACCTTCGCGTTTCCGCTAATCTTCTCTTCCGCCTGCTTGAAGCGCGCTACTTCTTCGGAATCTGCAATCAAATCCGCAAGCTCGCGTGCCTGCCCTACAATCGAAGAATAATCTAATGTACGTTCCTCTTTCTCTTCCATGAGCTACACCTCTACTTTTTCAACTACCTCACCATTTAATGTCCATGTTAGCGGCTCATTTATTTTAACATGAATTAATTTGCCAATACAGTCCTTTGGCGCTCTGAAATTGACAAGTTTATTCGTACGCGTACGCCCTGATAATACATCCGGGTTGTTTTTGCTTTCTCCTTCAACGAGAACCTCAACGACCTGGTCGCGGAGCGCTTCGTTTTTCTCACGTCCGAGTCGGTTAACGACTTCCATCAGGCGCTGTAGACGATCTTTTTTCTCCTGCTCGCTCACATTGTCCTCCATATCGGCAGCGGGTGTGCCGTGACGCGGAGAATAGATGAAGGTGTAAGCTGAATCAAATCCGACCTCTTCCACGAGGGAAAGCGTGTCCTGGAATTGCTCTTCTGTTTCACCCGGGAAACCAACGATAATATCTGTCGTCAGCACAACATCCGGGATCGCTTCTTTGATTTTACGGACAAGTTCAAGATAGCGTTCACGTGTGTACTTACGCGCCATTTTCTTAAGAACTTCTGTGCTTCCGGATTGAACGGGGAGGTGAATGTGCTCAACAAGATTCCCCTTCTTAGCCAGCACTTCAATGAGGTGATCATCAAAATCACGCGGATGGCTTGTCGTAAAACGAATGCGGGGCACATCAATCTTGCGCAATTCGTCCATCAAGTCACCGAAGCCATATTCCAGATCCGTAAAATCCTTGCCGTATGCGTTGACGTTTTGCCCCAGCAGGAAAATTTCCTTGTATCCCTGGCGCGCCAAATCGCGCACTTCCGCAGTCACGTCCTCAGGACGGCGGCTGCGCTCTTTTCCGCGGGTATAAGGAACAATGCAGTACGTACAGAATTTGTCGCACCCATACATAATGTTAACCCAGGCGCGCAGTCCGTTCTGTCTCACCTTCGGCATATTTTCTACAACATCGCCTTCTTTGGACCATACTTCGACGACCATTTCTTTGTTGAAGAAGGCGTCTCTCATCAATACAGGGAGGCGATGAATATTATGCGTACCGAAAATTAAGTCGACATGCGGATAGCTTTTTAAAATCCGGTTCACAACCGCTTCTTCCTGTGACATACAGCCGCAGACACCAAGCACTAATTCGGGCTTTTCTTTTTTCAAATGCTTAAGCCGGCCAATCTCGCCAAACACCTTATCTTCAGCGCCTTCCCGGATCGCGCACGTATTAAAAAGAATGACGTCCGCTTCTCTCTCTTCCTCGGTCGGTGTAAAGCCCATCGAACCGAGAAGACCGGCGATCGTTTCGCTGTCATGCTCGTTTGCCTGGCAGCCGTACGTGCGCATTAAAAACGTTTTCCCCTTGCCCAGCGTCTTTAGTTCACCTTCAATATCACCGAACTGCACCACCTGTATTTCCTCTTTGCCGCGTTTTTTTGCTTCCTTCAAATCCGGCGGAATAAAATATTTCGAATAATCCTTACCGGATTTTAAGTCCGCTGAATGATTCGAGACAGTACGTTCTTTTTTCAAGGATGTTCCCTCCTGTTATTTCATAAAATAAAAAATGCATCATCGAAACAGTATACCACATGCAGAGCGCAAGGAGAATTGAGCGGGCTGAAAAACAAATGTTCTGTAATTGCTGACAAAAAAAGGCCGGGCTGCAGACAAGTACACTTGTGCAGCCGGCCTTCCAGGTCCAATCTGGAAAGACAGGAAATCCCTTTTCTATTCCTGGGCGCTCACGTGTATCATAATTTCATTCTCATCCACCTGAAAGGGAATACTCACAAATTTATGTACTGAACGGAATTTACTTTGCCCTTCGTTAATAATCGGCGGCGTGATGTTCACATCGAAACCATTATTGGTCAATTCCGTGCAGCATGCCGCCCCGACCCAGTTTCCAAATTCGGAGAAAGCACTCCATCCCATGTCATCGATTTGTTCGATTTCCATGCCACCGAACATTTTGCCAATAATGGCCCTTACTGCTTTCTCCGTCATTCCCAGAATGAGTTCTACTTTAAGCGAACCGGTCATTCCAACAATAACGGATACTTGTCCTGACATGACCGGGTTAACCTGCACTAAAGGCTGACCCGATTGTACGCTCAGACCCAGGTGATTCTCAAGAACGCTTCGTGTTCCAAATAAAATGGCGTTAATTTGTTTGGCTTGCATATTTCCCTAATCCCCCAATCCATCCCTCGCGTCCGCAGAGGCGAATCTATTGTGCATGATGCTAGTCGAGCACTTTTTTAATTGCTTCGATTACACGATCTTCCTGAAATGGCTTTACAATAAAATCTCTTGCTCCCGCCTGGATAGCCTGTACTACCATATTTTGCTGTCCCATGGCGGAACACATAATGATTTTGGCGTTTGGATCATGCTGACGGATTGCTTTTACCGCCTCAATTCCATCCATCTCCGGCATTGTAATGTCCATCGTTACAAGATCGGGCGCTACTACCTTGTATTTCTCAACAGCTTCCGCCCCGTTGCTTGCCTCTTCTGCTACCGTGTACCCGTGCTTTGTTAAAAAACCTTTAATCATCATACGCATAAACGATGCGTCATCTACGACTAATATTTTTTTACTCATTAAAATTCCCTCCCGAACTGACGAAGTAATAAATATCAAGATGTAATAACAAAAGAACTAGCTCATGCTCACCTTTATAAAAATAAAATGAAATAAGTTGTATTACTTTAGTATGATGCACGATTGGAAAATGGTCAATAACTGTTGTTGAAAATATTAACACCTATGCAGATTTTTGTTCGGGATATACTACATATACGTCCCGAGAAAACCTGGAGGCAACATCCGCGCCACCCATTGTGAAATCTTTCGGAATAAGCGGGATGTGCCCGTGCCGAATGTACCATCGAATGATGCAGGCTGTCTGGAAATTTGGGGGTCAAAAAATGAATTCGCAATAAAATGATGGAATCCCATGCGGGGGCAAAAACCAGGAAAGTTCCGCCTAGAAGGTAGGCCGGGCTGCCAGGGGGATCGGGCATCAAATAAAGGAGGAGTACGCTCCGGCGTACTCCTCTCTGATGTGCCTGGTTATCGCTGTTGCACCAATGACGGTATGGCCGGGTTTGATTCGCTGCGCAAGCAGCGTATGCGCCACATCGGTAGCGGGCATCCGTATGTTGGTGAACGCTCAACATTCAAACACCTGGCCGATTTCCGCCAGCTCCCATTCGCCGGGGAACGCCTCTCCGACATCTTCTGCATACTTTTCACGGGAAATGTCAGGGGATAGATGAGTAATGAGCAGGCGCTTCGCCTGAATTCTGCGGGCCAGTTCTGCCGCCTCCCGGGCAGAAAGGTGTCCGCGCTTTCCGGCAGGCACGAACTCTTTTGTAAACGTTCCTTCACAAATAAACAGATCACACCTATCAGCGAAGCGGCCCCAGTCGGTGTCCGGTCCGGTATCAGCGGAGTAAACAATCGTCTTTTTGCCATCCGTTATTTTCATCGCGTAGCAGAGCATCGGGTGTTCTGTTCTCAGAAACGAAAAGTTGAGGCCGGCAATCCGGAGCGAAGAATTCTCGTCGTATGTCCTTAGCCGTGTGTGGCTCTGGTAGTTCATGCGCTTCGACCAGTCTTCCGGGTTTTTCGGTCCGTATATTGGAAGCGTCCGGCTTGTTTTACCGAAAATTGAAGCCATGAGAACACCATATTGAAGAATCGGGATGTCACATACGTGATCATGGTGGTAATGAGACATAACGACCGCCGTAAGCTCTTCGATTTTAATGTATTTCATTAACTGGGCGTATATCCCGCTCCCACAGTCAATCAATATCTTTCCCTCTTCTGTTTCAAGTAAGTAGCCTGGCGTAGCCCCGCCCGGGCCGGGCGCCGGGGACTGGTATCCAAGTACGGTTAGCTTCATCCGTTTCATCCTCCTGCTGTCTCCGCTGCTAAAATAAGCGAAAAGCGTTGTCCCTTATACGATACCAGAAAACAGGGCCACAATACAAAAAAGGAAAAGCATATGCTTTAACAACAAAAAAATACCGGCACCCCAGGGGGCAACCGGTATTTCTCATGCAACTCTTACATAAATTCAGATACAAGCTGTTGGAAGCGATCCGCATCGAATGAAAGATCCTGCTTCGCAAGTCCTTCTTCACGGAAGCCCTTTACAAGGCTTTCATACGGTTCACGCTCTGTGTTCTGGTAAATCAGGCCGTTGATGAGGCCGTCTGTTTCCATTAATACACGCATTGCAGCGATACGATCAGCTGGATCATAGCCTTCAATGTCGCTGAGGTTTTTCACGTGCTCTTTAAACCAATCATACGTATTGATTTTGTTGAAGGTTACGCATGGGCTGAACACGTTAATTAAAGAGAAGCCTTTGTGGTTAAGACCTTGCTCAATTAAGCTGGTCATCCCTTTCAAATCGCTGGACATTGTTTGCGCAACGAACGTTGCACCCGCAGCCAGTGCCAGCTCAAGCGGCTTCATGTCACGTTCAATGGATCCTTTTGGTGTAGACTTTGTAACGAATCCTTCTGAGGAACGAGGGGAAGTCTGCCCTTTTGTTAAACCGTAAATTTGGTTATCCATAACGATGTATGTGACATCCATGTTACGACGGATAGAATGGATGGTGTGGCTCATCCCGATTGCAAAGCCGTCACCGTCTCCACCGGAAGCGATAACTGTCAGTTCACGGTTCGCCATTTTCAAGCCCTGTGCAATCGGAAGTGAACGTCCATGGATTCCGTGCACACCATATGCATTTATATAGCCGGAGATACGGCCGGAACAACCGATACCGGAAACAACAGCGAGATTTTCAGGTTCAAGGCCAACATTTGCCGCTGCGCGTTGAATAGCTGCCTGAACGGAGAAATCTCCACATCCTGGGCACCAGTTCGGTTTTACGCTATTACGGAATTCTTTAAAAGTTGCCATTTTACAACAGCTCCTTGCATTTGCTATAAATTTCTGCAGGTAAGAACGGGTTACCATCGTATTTTAACATACTATTGATTTTATCGGCAGCTCCTGCGTGCAGTTTGATTTGATCAGCCAATTGGCCTGTTGCATTATGCTCGATAACAACGACTTTCTTTGCACTGTTGATCAGTGATTTCATCTCTTCAGCCGGGAATGGGTGAATAAGGCGTACGTGAGCCTGATTTACCTTCAATCCTTCAGCTGCAAGGCGTTCTCTCGCTTCTGTAATCGCTCCGCGAATCCCGCCCATACCAACAACTAATAAATCAGGTGTTTCATGCGTACCTTCCGTATAAACGGCATTGTCAACTTTAAGCTTATCAAGCTTGCGTAAACGTTTATCCATTTGTTTCACACGGATAACCGGATCTTCTGTCGGACGGCCCGTTTCCGTATGCTCAACACCTGTTACGTGGTGAATTCCGTATTTCTGTCCCGGAATCACACGAGGAGAAATCCCGTCTTCTGTTACTTCATAGCGCTTAAATAATTCAGCTTCATGTTCAGGGATATCTTGTCCACCCATGAACTTACCGCGGCGGATTTCCACCTTGCTTAAATCAAGCGGCTCCACAGTTTGTTTGCCGAGGGAGAGCTGTAAATCCGTAAGCAGAATAACAGGAACCTGATATTCTTCAGCGATGTTGAAAGCTTCAACTGTATCATAGAACGCTTCTTCCGCCGTACTTGGTGCAAGTACAACTTTTGGAATCTCGCCGTGTGTGCTGTAAATCATTGCATTCACGTCAGATTGCTCTTGCTTGGTCGGCATCCCGGTTGAAGGACCTCCACGCTGTGTATTCACGATAACAAGCGGAGTTTCTGTAATTCCGGCAAGGCCAATCGCTTCTGTCATAAGGGAAAGTCCAGGACCAGCCGATGCTGTCATCGTACGAACGCCACCGTAGTTACCGCCGATTGCCATTGTTACAGCTGCGATTTCGTCCTCTGTTTGAATAACCGTTCCGCCGAACTCAGGAAGTTTTTTAACGAGGTACTCCATGATTTCGGAAGCCGGTGTAATCGGATAAGCCGGCATGAAGCGGCATCCAGCTACAAGAGCACCCATAGCTACAGCATCGTTTCCGATCATAAACATACGCTTCTTGCCGTCAGCTGGTTCAAGGCGCAACTCTTCAATCGGACCGCCTGCTTCTTTGTTTACAAACTCCGCTCCACGAGTGATGGCTTCCATATTCTTATCAACAACTTTTTGGCCTTTCTTGCCAAAGAGTTCTGTTACCACTTCGGTAAAAGATTCTGTCGGTAATCCAAGAACAGCTGTGGATGCACCAATAGCAACCATATTCTTCATAAGAGCGGTTCCAAGTTCTTCCGCAATTTCAGTGAACGGTACAGAGAACAGACGTACGTCCGCCCCTTCAGGCGCCTTTGGATTGAACTTGGAATCCCCAATAATAACGCCGCCCTTGCGTAATTCCGGACTGTTTACATCGATTGTCTCCTGGTCGAATGCTACAAGAATGTCAAGGTTGTCGGAAATCCCCTGTGTTGGACGGGTGCTTACACGAATTTTATTGTTCGTATGGCCACCTTTAATCCGGGAAGAAAAGTGGCGGTAACCATATAGAAAATACCCCGCACGGTTCAAAGCAATAGCGAAAATTTCGCCTGTACTGTCAATCCCTTCACCTTGTTGTCCTCCAACTTTCCAGGAAAGTTGATTAATCATGAACTCCACCCCTTCAAGACGTTAGAATGCTCGTTTTTTTCGATAGATAAGTGTATCATTTTTTAAACAGATACACCAGTTTCGAGCCTTCTTCCAATTGGTCGGTCGTCTACCTTATCTGTATCTATTTAAAAAATATGAACAAATTGTGTACTTCAAACATTTTTCATTGTAGACCTCTCGGATATAAATTGCAACCCTTGTAGGGAGATTTCTTGAAGAAAATTGCGATTCTTACAAAAGCGCAGTTAAAATGCGTTTCCAGTTGCCCCACAACCATTTATTCACCCTGTTTTCCCCGTACTCCTTCACGAGCGCTTCGCGCAGTTTAGTATACTCACGCTGGCTCGTTAAATCGATCATCGTCTCGTCAATCCCGTCGAAATCCGATCCGAACGCAAGGTGATCCTCCGCACCAAGAGATAAAAGGTGTTCAATATGGCGCAGGACGTCTGTTATATCAGTTTTGCTTTTTGCCGAAAGGAAATAAGGTACAAACGTCACCCCGATTACGCCCCCTGCTTTTATAACTGCTTTTATTTGTTTATCGGTCAGATTGCGCAGATGATCGCATACGGCCCGGCAGTTTGAATGGCTGGCGATAAATGGCTGCCGGGTCAATTCAGCCAATTCCCAGAAACCTGGTTCCGCTAAATGCGAGACATCCAGTATGATCCCTAACCGATTCGCCTCTATAACAACCTGTTTTCCGAATTGGGACAACCCTGCCGGATTGCTTTCACCTACCCCGTCAGCCGCCTCGTTGCGAAAATTCCATGTGAGCCCGATCGCGCGTACCCCGAGCTGATAAAGGATACGCAAATTAAGCAAAGACCCTTCGAGTGCGTCGGCCCCTTCTAATGTAAGAAGAGCCCCCTTCTTCCCGCCCTTTTCTACTTCCTCCAGGTCATGAGCCGTACGAATCGGTTTTATATACCGCTCATCCTTAATAATATGTTCATAGAACAAATCAATTATTTCCAGAGCGGCGGTAAACCGGCGAGAGCCTCTGATCCGCTGTGGAAGATAGACAGCGCATGCTTGAACCGCCACACCTGCCGCTGCCATATTCGGCATGGTCACACGCAGCGAAGATTCCTTTTCGCTATAAAAAGAAGGAATCGTTTCATTCTTTTGCTGCGCCTCCCACATTTTATATAGAACATCACAGTGTCCATCAAAAATCTTCATCGTGCAGTCCCTCCTGGTTTCTATATATCTAAAACAAAAAGCCTGTTCATTCTTTTGAATAAACAGGCGTAATTTGGTACCCACTATAAGAAGTACTCATTATTGAGAAGTTTCCGTTATCGAGGTTCAACAATCAGCTTAATAGCAGTACGCTCCTCGCCATCGATTTGAATGTCGGTAAAAGCAGGGACACAGATGAGATCAACGCCGCTGGGTGCAACAAATCCTCGTGCAATCGCTACAGCTTTAATCGCTTGGTTAAGCGCGCCCGCACCGATAGCTTGCAATTCGGCTGCACCACGTTCACGCAGAACGCCTGCAAGGGCACCAGCAACAGAGTTAGGGTTGGATTTTGCTGAAACTTTTAATACTTCCATCTTTAGTACCTCCTTAGATAGATAGATAATTACCACAATTACTCTATTCAGCGATGGCTCAAATCATTCCTACTATGTTATTTTATAATAAAAGAAAATTCAAAAAATTAAAACCTATTTTTATTCCATGAAAGGATGATCGTCGTCGATTACAATCCTTTGAATGGAGAGCGCGCGCCCGGTACCTTTTTCTATATCAATCATTACCCCGTTTAATTGGGGTTTAACCACGGCAACTTCGAAGCGAACGGGAAGCCCTGTGAGGAACTTCTTAATGACAGCTTCCCTTTCCATTCCAAGAATGCTGTCACGGGGACCGACCATCCCTACGTCTGTCAGGTAAGCCGTTCCACCGGGGAGAATCCGTTCGTCTGCCGTTTGCACGTGTGTGTGGGTTCCAACTACCGCACTCACTCTACCGTTCAAATACCAGGCTATTGCCTGCTTCTCTGAAGTAGCCTCAGCGTGCATATCCACAAAAATGTAAGGGGTACGCTTGCGAACTTGCTCCACAATCCGATCTGCGATCGTAAACGGGCAATCCGACGGGGGAAGAAAGGTTCTCCCCTGAAGATTGATAATGGCCAGTTCCCCCCCGAGCATTCCTTTTAAAAATGTATAGCCTCTTCCGGGCACGCCTTCCGGATAGTTAGCCGGCCTCACAATCAAAGCATCGTCATCAATAAAATCAAACACCTCTTTATTATCAAACGTATGATTGCCCAGCGTAATCGCTCCCGCCCCCCATTCATAAAACTGCTTCGCGATTTTCGGCGTAATTCCCCGCCCGTTAGCCGCATTCTCTCCATTGACAACCGTAAAGTGGGGGTTATATTTACTTTTGAGGCGGGGGAGCAGTTCCTGGAGCATGTCTCTTCCTGGAGAACCGACAACGTCTCCGATAAATAGCAATCTCATGTTATCTTCACCTTTCGTTTGTTCATTTTTTATGTAGTTTTACCAGTATGCCTTAAAGGAACACAAAAGCTTCCCCCAATTCCACGGAGAAGCTTTTGATTTCGTTACTTCGCATATTCAACTGCTCTTGTCTCCCGGATAACCGTGACTTTGATATGTCCGGGATAGTCGAGCTCGCTTTCGATTTTTTTCGTGATTTCACGGGCCAGACTGTGTGCTTCTGTGTCACCAATCTGATCCGGTTTCACCATAATCCGCACTTCGCGTCCTGCTTGAATCGCATATGATTTCTCTACGCCTTCGAACGACTCCGAGATTTCTTCCAGCTTCTCAAGGCGGCGGATGTACGTTTCCAGTGTTTCACGGCGTGCCCCAGGTCGTGCGGCAGACAGCGCATCCGCTGCAGCTACAAGCATCGCAATTACAGATGTCGGCTCGCAGTCCCCATGATGCGAGGCAATTCCGTTGATTACAACCGGATGTTCTTTGTATTTTTTCGCTAATTCTACCCCAATTTCAACGTGGGAACCTTCCACCTCATGGTCAATCGCTTTACCGATATCATGCAGCAATCCCGCGCGCTTGGCAAGCAGTTGCTCCTCTCCCAGCTCGGCAGCCATAAGCCCGCAGAGGTGAGATACTTCAATGGAATGCTTAAGCACGTTCTGCCCATAACTTGTACGGTACTTCAATCGGCCTAAAATTTTAATAAGATCAGGGTGCAATCCATGGATGCCTGTCTCGAATGTTGCCTGCTCCCCGTATTCACGAATACGTTCGTCCACTTCGCGGCGAGCCTTATCTACCATTTCTTCAATTCTTGCAGGATGGATTCGTCCATCCGCAACAAGCTTCTCCAGTGCGGTCCGTGCAATTTCACGACGGACGGGATCGAAACCGGATAGGATAACAGCTTCCGGAGTATCATCAATGATTAAGTCGATACCTGTCAACGTCTCAAGCGCGCGAATGTTCCTTCCTTCACGGCCGATAATTCGGCCCTTCATTTCGTCATTTGGAAGAGCTACTACAGATACCGTTGTCTCGGCTACATGATCGGCCGCACAACGCTGAATCGCAGTGGTAATGATTTCACGGGCTTTCTTCTCCGCGTCCTCCTTGGCCTGCTGTTCAATTTCTTTAGCAAGCATCGCGGCTTCATGACGTGCTTCAGACTCAACTCTATCGAGAATAATTTGTCGCGCTTCGTCTCTTGTAAGACTTGAAATACGCTCCAACTCCGTCTGATGAGACTTAAGGAGTTCTTCAGCCTGAACTTGCATTTGACCTATCACTTGTTCACGATTGGTAAGCTCCACTTCCTTGCGCTCGTATGATTCCATTTTCCGGTCGAGAGATTCTTCCTTCTGAAGCACACGCTTCTCCAGGCGCTGAATCTCATTTCGCCGTTCGCGTAATTCTTTCTCGGCATCCGTTCTCAGCTTATACACTTCGTCCTTGGCTTCAAGAACCCTTTCCTTCTTAAGTGCTTCCGCTTCTTTCTCGGCATTATCAACAATTTGCCGTGCTGCTTCCTCAGCACTGGAAATTTTCGCTTCTGCCAATGATTTACGAACAAAATAACCAATCAGGGATCCGACCACCAGAGATGCAAGTATAACAAGAATGGCAGGTACTAAAGTAAGTGTCATTTTCTGTCACCTCCTTGCATCTGAGGTTGTTTTCATTTGTTTCTGTTTCATTTACAGTTACAGGTTTAAGTAAAGGATGAGATCGCATTGCTTGATCTCAGTAAAATCATACAAAACCTTGTATATTCCAAAAATCGGGGCTAAGCGAAAAAAATAGAGTACCGCGATTCAAAAATTGGAATACACAAATTCATTTTGCCATCATACATCAAGAATGTCAAGAATGGGCAGTGATGTCACTCTCTGTAGCTCTCCTTATTCCTGCACTTCGCCTTCCACAATATCCTTTCGTATTTCCTCAAGCACACGGGCAATAAGTTCAAGTGTAAAGCCTCTCCGCTGTAAAAACGGCCCGACTTTATTTCTCATCTCCTGATAGCTGGAGAATCGAACGGCGGCATATTTTTTCTGTGCGATATGCAGACAGGCCTGCCATTCGTCCTCCTGCTCAATGCCGTTCATGGCATGCTCAATCGTCTGGTTGTTTATCCCGCGGTTCCTAAGCTCCTGACGCAACAAATTGCGCCCGCGCGGTTTCAGCCGCAGCCGCTCCTCGATCCATTGCCTTGCATATGCGCCATCATCCAAGTATTTTTTTTCGATAAATTCCGCTGTCACATCACTGCACACATGCTCGGGAAATCCTTTTTGCAAGAGGTATTGACGCACTTCTTCGGCCGTGCGCGGCCGGTAACCTAGATAGCGAAGCCCGTACTGTTCGGCTCGGTTTTTCTCCTCCGCCTGCAGAATGTCCGCCATCTCTTCTGCATCAAGCTGACGCCCTTTTGTAAGGCGGTATTTAATGAGTACATCTTCGTGCAGGGCGAAGCTGAATTCCTCATCGATATATACGTTAATTCGGCCCTTGTTTTTTTTCTGTCTCTCCAGCCGTGTGATAATAGAGGATGGCTTGTCCTTTTCCATGCCTTCTCCTCCTTCCCTGAATATATTAAAAAAGAAGCACCTATTTTAGGATGCTTCTTTCTGTTGGTTATTCAAAATCAAGAGCGAGCGCTTCATCCTTATTATCATTTTCAGCAGGGGGAAGCTGCGCGACCTTATCCAAATCATAGTGGTCGCGGATTTTAATCTCAATCTCACGGGCAATATCAGGGTTTTCCTTCAAAAACTGCTTGGAATTCTCCCGGCCCTGGCCAAGGCGCTCTTCATTATAAGAGTACCAGGCACCGCTCTTGTTAACGATATCAAGGTCTGTACCGATATCAAGCAAGCTGCCTTCGCGGGAAATGCCCTCTCCGTACATAATGTCAACTTCAGACACTTTGAAAGGAGGCGCAACTTTATTTTTAACAACTTTAATTTTTGTCCGGTTCCCGACCATGTCATTTCCTTGCTTCAAGGTTTCAATTCGGCGAACGTCAAGGCGAACGCTGGAATAGAACTTAAGAGCACGTCCACCTGGGGTTGTTTCCGGATTTCCGAACATGACCCCTACTTTTTCACGAAGCTGGTTAATAAAGACAGCAATCGTTTTTGACTTGTTGATAGCACCTGCAAGTTTACGAAGTGCCTGGGACATGAGACGAGCTTGAAGACCTACATGAGAGTCTCCCATTTCCCCTTCAATTTCCGCCTTCGGAACGAGGGCAGCTACGGAGTCGATAACGATGATATCAACTGCCCCGGAGCGAACGAGTGCTTCCGCTATTTCAAGCGCCTGTTCACCTGTATCCGGCTGTGAAAGAAGCAAGTCATCGATATTTACGCCGAGCTTACCCGCATATACAGGATCGAGAGCGTGTTCCGCGTCAATGAAAGCAGCCGTGCCGCCTGTCTTCTGAACTTCCGCGATAGCATGCAGAGCAACCGTCGTTTTACCGGAAGATTCAGGACCGTATATTTCAATAATTCGACCGCGCGGGTATCCGCCAATACCGAGTGCGATATCAAGCGCAATCGAACCGCTGGATACTGTGGAAACCTGGTGCGTAGCGGCCATCTCACCCAATTTCATAATCGAACCTTTACCAAATTGTTTTTCTATCTGGCGTAACGCCATATCTAAAGCTGCTTTGCGATCGGACAAAGCCATCGCTCCCTTCAATATATCTATAATTAAAAAATCATTGTCTCCTCGGTTAACCTAATATATATTTTACCTCTTTTTCACGCGTTTGCCAAGCACTTTTAACGAACATTTATTCGCTTTTCGATAAATATTTCACTAATTTTTTCCATTTAAATGTTAACTTTATTTTTTTTATAAGTTGACAATTCGGTTGTTCATTTTATAATCTGATAATTGTATACATTCGTCTTTGTATTTGTTAACAATTGAGAAGGAGTTGAGAGTCATATGATAACAAAACGAAGAATGTCAACCGCAGGCCTGACCCTCGTCGCTATGTTTAGCGCCTTAACTGCCCTCGGTGCTTTCATCCGCATTCCAGTGCCTGTAGTCCCCTTTACCCTGCAGATTTTGTTCGTTTATTTTGCAGGTTCCCTGCTGGGCTGCCGGCTCGGCGCTGCTAGCCAGCTCGTCTACCTGGCTGTTGGCCTGGCCGGTGTTCCTGTATTTACTGAAGGCGGGGGTGTCGGCTATATTCTAAAGCCAACCTTCGGCTACCTTCTTGGGTTCGTGCTTGCTGCCTACGCTATCGGCCGTCTCATTGAGAAAAAGGAAAATCCTCAGCTGCGCGACTTTACGATTGCCCACTTTTTCGGCCTCTTCATCGTTTATGTCTGTGGCACACTTTATTTGTACATTGCCATGAATTTTATCGCAGGTACAGCCTTCTCCTTGTGGAATACGTTTCTTTACGGTTTCCTGTTGGCCGTCCCCGGTGACATCGTGCTTTGCATTGCTGCTTCTGTGATTGGCGTTAAAGTATTTAAACAAATCAGCCCACTTAGACGAAGAATCGTAAAGGATGTGAAAGCATGAAAACAGGTAAAACTTTTTTTATTACCGGAACAGATACAGGGATAGGCAAAACGATGGCAACCGGTTGTTTAACAGCACTTTTACTTGCTCAAGGTTACCGCGCGGTTCCATACAAACCTGTGCAGAGCGGAGGCATTTGGGAAGATGCAAAGCTTATTGCTGAAGATGTCGCTTTCTATCGTGCCGTTTCTTCGCTGGCCTATGAACAGGACCAGCTCTGTACTTACTGTATGGAGCCTGCTGTCTCGCCGCACCTCGCTGCCCAGCAGACCGGAACATCGATTGATCCTGCCCGTATCTCTGAACAACTCGATATGCTGCGGGAAGAAAATGAACTCGTTCTAGTTGAAGGCGCGGGCGGTCTGGCCGTTCCGTTGTCCTCAGACGATATGTCTGTATATATGACAATAGATTTACTTAAAGAATTAAGGCTGCCGCTTCTTCTCGTTACACATCCGGGCCTTGGCACCATTAACCATACGGTACTGACCGCGGCGTATGCGCAGCTTCATGGCATTCCGGTACTCGGCCTTCTCATTAACCGCTTTCCTGGTGAACCAAACGAAATGGAACAGGATAACTTTTCTATGCTGGTACGCTTAACCGGCCTTCCGGTTGTCGGGACACTTCCGATTCTGGCAGAACCAACCGCCCATGCAGTGCGCGCGGCTCTGCCGGCGATAGAAAAGACCGTCAATGTAAACTTGCTGCTTCAACGGTTAGAAGAAGCACAAAACACGTGGATACATACAACATAATTCGGAGGGGATTGCGATGAATGATTGGGCTGCAAATCTTGAAGCATGGGACAAACAATATGTGTGGCACCCTTTTACCCAGATGAAAGCATACCGCGGGGAAAAACCGCTTATTATCGAACGCGGCGAGGGCAGCTATTTATATGACGTGGAAGGTAACAAGTATTTGGATGGCTACTCCTCACTCTGGGTTAACGTGCATGGCCACAGCCATCCAAAGCTCAATGCCGCACTCACGGAGCAGGCGAAAAAAATTGCGCATTCTACTCTGCTTGGCGCCGCCAATGTCCCTTCTATCCTGCTGGCCAAAAAGCTGGTTGAAATTACGCCGGAAGGACTGAACAAAGTGTTCTACTCCGACTCCGGCTCTACCTCAGTTGAAATCGCGCTGAAAATGGCGTACCAATACTGGAAGCTGAAAGACCCTGTTCGCTATGCGGCGAAAAACAAGTTTATTTCTTTAGATGAGGCGTATCATGGGGATACGATCGGCTCCGTTAGCGTCGGAGGCATGGATACCTTCCATAAAATATTCAAGCCGCTCCTGTTCGAACGCCTCGCAGTGCCAGCACCATACACGTACCGGATGACAGAGGACAACGATGAGGAAATGTGCCGAAAAACATGCCTGCAGGCGCTGGAGCAGTTGCTCCAGGAACGCCATGCGGAGATAGCCGGACTCATTATCGAACCACTCGTCCAGGGTGCAGCGGGGATGATTACAGCACCAGGGGGCTTTCTGCGCGGCGTGCGCGAGCTGTGCACAAAATACAACGTACTATTGATTGCCGATGAAGTTGCGGTCGGCTTCGGACGCACCGGTACGCTATTTGCCTGCGAGCAGGAAAATGTAACCCCTGATTTCCTCTGTGTTGCTAAAGGGCTGACCGCAGGCTACCTGCCTCTGGCGGCCACGCTCACCTGCGAAGAAGTTTTTGAGGCTTTTCTTGGGGAACCGGAAGAGGTGCGCACTTTTTTCCACGGGCATACGTATACCGGAAATCAATTGGCCTGCGCCGTCGCCTTGAAAAATATCGAACTGCTAGAGCAGGACGCCTTGATCGCCTTTCTGCCCGAAAAAATCGCGTTTCTCGAGCAGCGGCTGGCCGCTTTTCGCGACCTGCCCTATGTAGGGGATGTGCGGCAGCGCGGTATGATGGCAGGCATTGAACTGGTAACGGATAAAGAAAGCAAAGCGACATTCCCGGCACACGAGCAGGTAGAGCACCGCGTGATTCTCCACGCCCGCAGGCACGGCGCGATTATCCGCCCGCTTGGTCCGGTTATCGTCCTTATGCCCATTCTGTCGATGAGCATAGATGAACTAAGCAGTTTGCTGGATATTACGTACGATGCGGTCCGGTCCGTAACGGAACAAGCGTACATAAAATAGAAACTTACACTATACAGAAAAACCCTTTCGTCCATTTCTGGCGAAAGGGTTTTTCTGCGCCTGTTTACTGGCGCTTTGCACGTGGTTTTGCCGGTTCGATGTTAATGCGCTTTCCTTTCATGCGCGAGTGGCGCAGCGCTTCATATACAAACGGCGCGCTCTCCTTCGCTACTTCCACGAACGAAAAGTTCTCAAAAATATCAATGCGGCCGATGGATTTTCCAGAGATACCGACGAGCTCGGTAATCTCCTTAATTAAATCCGGCGGCTTGATTTCTACGCTGCGGCCAATGTTAATGAAGAAACGAACCATGCCGTTGGAAGCACCCGTTTCTCCAAAATCGTACACTTCTTCTTCTCCGGGTGAAATAGAAGAAGAGAAGGCAATCGAAAGAGCGGCTGCGGAAATTTTCTCAAGCGGATATTCTTCCTTTAACTGCCTGACCACTTCCATAAACGGCGTCATATCACTGTCACCTTCCACAAGGGCAATGAGCTGTTCCCGCCAAATCGTCTGCTGGCGCTCCATGACCTCTTCAATGGAAGGGACCGTCCGGGATTCAATGGCACTCTTTGATATTTTTTCAATCGTACGCAGCTGCTTCATTTCGCGCGGTGTTATGAGCGTCATCGCAATTCCCTTGCGGCCCGCGCGTCCGGTACGGCCAATTCGGTGCACATAACTCTCGGGGTCTTGCGGGATATCGTAATTTACGACATGCGATACATTGCCTACGTCAATTCCGCGTGCAGCAACATCCGTCGCAACAAGCAATTCAATCGTTGCGTCACGGAACGATTGCATTACTTTGTCGCGCTGGGCCTGGCTGAGATCACCGTGCAGACCATTCGCCATATACCCCCGCTCCTGCAGTGCCTCTGTCAGTTCATCAACCCCGCGCTTGGTGCGGCAGAACACGATGCCAAGATCGATTTCTTCGCTGTCAAGAATGCGGCATAGACTCTCCAGCTTGCTGCGTTCGAATACTTTATAATACACCTGTTCAATTGTCGGCGCTGTTACTTCTTTGCGGCTGATTGCCACTGTCTCCGGCGCGTTCATATATTTGCGGGACAGGCGAAGAATTTCCTGCGGCATTGTTGCCGAGAAGAGAAGGGTCTGGCGCTCGGAAGATGTTTCCTTAATAATTGACTCAATATCTTCCTGGAAACCCATGTCGAGCATTTCATCGGCTTCATCGAGCACAAGCATCCTTACCTGATCAAGGCGCAAAGTTTTGCGACGCAGATGATCCAGCACACGGCCCGGTGTCCCGATAACAACATGGACCCCCTGCTTCAGCGCCCGAATCTGATGCCCGATCGACTGGCCGCCATAGATAGGAAGTGTGCGAACCCGCTTATACTTCGCTATCTTCATTAATTCACCGGAAACTTGAATCGCAAGTTCCCTGGTCGGTGTGAGAACAATTGCCTGCACCGCATTCTGTCCGGTCACTTTTTCGATGAGCGGGAGGCCAAAAGCGGCCGTCTTCCCCGTTCCGGTCTGTGCCTGGCCAACCAGGTCCACACCCTCGAGGATTTTAGGAATACATTGTTCCTGAATGGGGGATGGCTCTTCAAACCCCATATCATGAATTGCTTGCTGAATCGTTTTATGTAAAGCAAAATCAGAAAAACCTGCCATTTAAAAACCACCTTTTTTTATTCGTTCAATCAATGTAAAAATCGCATACTTTGCCGCACGCAGCTGGATGCCATACCGCCCGCCGGAAAGCTGAAGCTCCTTCACTTCCGTTTTCGCCCCATCGCTTACTCCGATATATACCAGACCAACCGGTTTGTCTTCTGAGGGAGTGGGACCGGCTTCTCCCGTAATAGAAACCCCATAGCTGCTGCCCAGGCGCAGGCGGACCTGTTCAGCGAGAATCCGCGCCGTTTCTTCGCTAACGGCACCCGCAGTGTCCAGCACATCCTGCGGTACGCCAAGCTGGCCATGCTTTACACCGTTCGTGTAACAGACAACGCTGCCAGCAAGGGCGCGCGAGCTGCCTGGAACGGACGTCAGCAGATGGCTCGCTAAGCCGCCTGTTACGCTTTCCGCAAATGCTGCGGTTGCTCCCTGCTTCGTTAATTCTGCTACCAAAACAGATGCGAGTGAGTCTTCGTCATAACCGTATATATATTGCCCGACTCTTTCCTCGATTTTTTGTTCCACGGTACGGATGAGCTTTTCCGCCTCCGGGGCCGTTTGCGCCTGAGCAGTCAGCCGGATCGTCACTTCCCCTTCAGAAGCGAGCGGAGCAATCGTTGGATTACTCTGATTATCGATTAAATCAATCAGGCTTTCTTCCAGGGCGGATTCGCCAATTCCAAAGAAACGGAGCACCTTGGAATACACAATATTATTTTCGCTTAGCAGAGACAGAAGATAAGGCAGCCCATACTGGTTAAACATCGGATACAGCTCTTTTGGAGGGCCGGGCAGCATCATTAACTGCTTCGCACCATACGTAATCGCCATTCCCGGCGCCATTCCGTGGTCATTCGGAAGAACCCGGCTTCCTTCTACGACGAGCGCCTGTTTCCGGTTGTTCTCTGTCATCGGGATGCTGCGCTGTGCAAAGTAAGCAAGAATGCGCTCCATCGCCTGCTCGTCTTCTACGAGCGGCCGATTGACCACCTTCGCAACCGTTTCTTTCGTTAAATCATCCTTTGTAGGTCCAAGCCCGCCTGAAAAAATAATAAGTTCCGAACGATCCATTGCTTCCTGAATCACTGCATACAGCCTCTCAGCGTTATCGCCAACGACGGTATGATAATAAACACCAATTCCGATTTCAGCGAGTTTCTGTGATAAGAACTGCGCATTTGTATTCGCGATTTGGCCCAGCAACAGTTCCGTTCCAACCGCGATGATCTCTGCCTTCATAATGTAGAGCCTCCCATAAAAGTCAATAGCACTTTTGCTATTCACTGTACTTATGAAATCGGTATTACTTTTTTATTCTTAACAAAATATTCAACGCCCGATACAATCGTCATAATGACCGCAATCCATACCATGATTTTCGCAAAGGGAATGCCGAAAGACTGGAACGGAAAGTTTTGCAGAATTAAAGAAGCAACCGCAATGATTTGGAAAACGGTTTTCCATTTCCCCATCCTGCTGGCCGCAATAACCTGTCCTTCCGCAGCAGCTACAAGGCGCAGCCCGGTCACTGCAAACTCACGGCTAATAATAACAACCGCAACCCACGCATCCAGCCTCTGCATCTCCACCAGGGAGATAAGCACGGCGGAAATAAGCAGCTTATCTGCCAGTGGATCCAGAAATTTCCCCAGGTTTGTCACCATTTTGCGGGAGCGGGCGATGTACCCGTCAAGCCCATCCGTAACGGCGGCAACAATAAAAATAAGAGCGGCGATAAATTCACTGTACGTAATGTGTACGCCTCCTACTTTTATCGCGCCGAGATCATCAAACCGTACAAGCAAAAAGATCATTACCACTGGCACAAGAAAAATACGCACCAGCGTAATCCGGTTGGCCAGATTCAACTAGATAACCTCCCCCGCAAGGTCAAAGTCGTAGGAGTGAGTAATTCGCACAGGTGTAATCTGTCCCAGTTCTCCCCTGTACCCTGTCACAAACACTTCACCATCAATTTCGCTTGCATCAAATTGAGAACGGCCGATGTGGACATTATTCCTTCCGTCATACCCTTCAATGAGAACCTGCACTTCTTTGCCTACGAAGCGCCCATTCCTTTCATTGGCAACTTCGCGTTGCACTTCCATTAACTCGTTCGTTCTTCTTTCAATGATATCGGCAGGAACTTGATCGGGCAGGCGCGCAGCGGCTGTTCCTTCTTCTTGAGAGTAGGAGAACACACCGAGACGGTCAAACTGAATCTCCCGTAAAAAATCCTTGAGCCTCTCGAATTCTTCTTCCGTTTCGCCGGGGAAGCCGACGATGATGGAAGTGCGGAGTGCCACATCCGGAACGAGAGAACGAATCTTGGCGACCAGTTCACGGGTGTCCCGCTGTCTTCCAGGACGAAGCATCCGCTTTAAAACCGCATCTTCACTATGCTGCAGCGGCATATCAATATATTTGCAAACCTTGGGGTTTGTTGCGAACTCTTGAATTAACTCATCGGTAAAGTATCCCGGGTACGCGTAATGAAGCCGAATCCATTCAATTCCCTCCACCTCGGAAACTCTGCGGAGCAATGTATGAAGCACGCGCTCTCCGTACAGATCAAACCCGTAATTTGTCGAATCCTGGGCAATCAGATTCACTTCTTTTACTCCCTGTGCGGCAAGGCTTTCCGCTTCGGCTACAACCGACTCGATGGAACGGCTGCGGAACGCGCCGCGCAGTGCGGGAATAATACAAAATGTACATTTATTGTCGCATCCTTCGGCGATTTTGATATAAGCCGAATACGTTCCTTTCTCTACCTTGCGCCGCGTCACATTCTCATAGGAAAATGCCGGGTTACCCACAAACACCGGCTTCTTGCCTTCAAGAGATTCTTCTATGATCCGATTGATTTTATCAAAGTCGCCGGTGCCCACAATCCCATCGATTTCAGGCATCTCATCCAGGAGAACTTCCTTATAGCGCTGGGTCAGGCAGCCGGCAACGATGAGAGATTTCAAGTGTCCCGTTTGCTTTAAATCAGCCATATCAAGAATGGTATTAATTGATTCTTCCTTCGCCGCATCAATAAACCCGCATGTATTTACAACGATAACGTTTGCTTCTTCCGGATTGTCCACGAGAGTATAGCCCTTCTCATCAATTAACTGGGACATAATATCCGAGTCAACGAGGTTCTTTTCACACCCAAGGGTGATAATGGCTACTTTCTCTCCTGCTGCTGTTTTATTCACTATCCATTTCCTCCGTCCACGGACATGTGCGTCCATTTTTCCATCTACAGTATAATATACTAAAAAAAACGTGTCAAAAGAAAAGCCCCTGAAAAGACTCAGGGGGCTGTCTTGCGAACGATTTTAATTTTTTGAGAGCTTCGCTTGGCTTTGGTTGTGTCTATGGCCTGTCCATTCACTGTAACTTCAGTGTTTTTTGCATTATATACTTTAAGCGTTGCTGCATCGCTGCCCGCAATCTCCCAGCTCTTCGATTCGCCTTCCTTTAAGGTAAGCTGCTCGATTTGTCCCTTCGCATCGGAGACGGACAGCCAGTGTGCACCTTTTGTTGCCGTTACTTTTACGGAAATTTTATCCGCGCCGGACAATTCATAATTCATCGTTGAACTTGTACCTGGCAGTGCCGTTAATGTTCCCGCAGCTGCCGGTGGTGGTGCCGGTACGGCCGGCTTCTGTACCGGCGGTGTCGTTTTCGGCGGCGGAACGACGATATCAGGTTTTGGCGTGTTCACATTTGGCGCATTTGCCGCCGGTTGCGGAGGCGTTGGGACGTCCTGCTTCTGATACGCGTATTTAATCGAAACCCAGATAAGAGCAATAACAAGCACGGCGAAAAGGCACAGCAGGATGCGAGGCACCCAGCGGCTGCTGCCGCCTGTCCCTTCCTTTCGTGTCTGGCGACTCTGGCGCAATGGGGTTGGCTGCTGCTCTGTTTTTGGCAGTGCCGGCAGTTCAGCGCTGTATTGACTAACCAGCTGCTCAGAATCCAACCCCACTATATCCGCATAGCTTTTTATAAAGGCACGGACATAAAAATGCCCGGGTAATACTTCAAAGTTCCCATTTTCAATGGCTTCCAAGTAACGCCTTTGTATTTTCGTCGCTTCCTGAATGTCATTCAGAGACATTCCTTTTTCCTGTCTGGCTCTTCGTAAAACATCTGCTAGCTCAGACAAAATTCCCACCTCCCCAATCGATCGCATTCATCTACGGCATATCAAATCCGGAGAATCCTGTTTCTACGTTTTCATATGTAATTTCCTCATTCGGGTCATTACGCAGTTCAATAATATAATCAAAATGATTCAGCTCATATTCCGTTTCACGAATGAAAATATCCGGGTGCTCAATTACCTTCGTATACGGCATCCGCATAATTTCTCTCATCAGCATGACATGCTTTTCTGTGCTGCGCATGGTGGAAACGATCCCGTCTATTAAATAAACATGATTTCCGCTCATCTCGTCATTCGTCAGCTGATTGCGGACGGTCTGCCTCAGCAGCGTGGAGGAAATAAACGTCCAGCGTTTGTTTGCCGATACGCAGGCAGCTACCGTTGATTCTGTTTTACCGACTCTGGGCATCCCCCGGATTCCTACGAGCTGGTGCCCTTCCCGTTTGAAAATTTCCGCCATGAAATCGACAAGAACACCGATTTCCTCACGTACAAAACGGAACGTGCGTTTATCTTCAGCATCCCGTTCAATATAACGGCCATGGCGTACAGCCAGAAAATCCAAAATCGTGGGCTGTCGCAGTTTGCGCAATGTTATATTTTCAACCTTCTCCAGTATGCTTCCCAATAATTCGATTTTTTTTGCATCATCCGTTTGGACTAGCATACCACGACGGCGGTTAATTGTTCCGTTCAGCGACTCCACACCATTAATGGTCACAATATTTATCGATAACATACCAAGAATGGATGCGACATCGCCTAACAAGCCTGGTCGATTTTTATGGATTTCATACTCAAGGTACCAATCTTGTTTTTCTGTCTCCATTTCGAGCAAACCGCCCTTTCATAAGCATGGTCTTCTCCCATAACGACATTATTCTACACTAAAAAATCAAATCCTTCCACGATAAAAAGGAAAAACATCTGCAATTTCCGATAAAAATGTAAAATCCCCTCTTTTTAGGAGGGGATTCGACTTCTTTTGTTTATTAATGCTGCTGATTCTGTACGTATTTAACCATTACGCCGGCCATCGCTCTTTGCTCCTGCTCGTCGCCGGCGGCCCACAGTTCTTTTAAAAGCCGCTCTTCATCATTCTTCGGGTCTACCTTGGCGGCAAGATAGTCTCCGATTTGATAAGCCATATTTTCCATCTTATCTTCACCCATACCGGCTGATGCTGCCTGTGTTACGCGGCTCGCCAGAAATTGCTTCCAATCTCCAAAGTTCTCAAGTACTGACATATTCGTTCCCTCCTTTAATATGCATAGACAGGGCCGCTGTACGCCCCTCATTTTTAACCTGCCTCAAATCTTTTTCTTTTATGCATCGGTCTCGCATATGAAAGGATTGAATTAGCAATGCCAGGCACCGTTCGGGCTTATCACCTGCCCGCTGAGGTAAGCCGCTTCACCGCTCACAAGAAAAGCGGCCAGCGCAGCGACTTCCCCGGGTGTCCCCATTCGCCCGGCCGGAATTTCTTCCTTAATAAAATCAAGCTGCTCATCCGTAAATGACCCTGTCATCATATCGGTATCGATGAGTCCCGGGGCTATGCAATTGACGGTAATCCCTGAGGGAGCAACCTCTCTGGCCAGCGCCTTTGTAAAGGAAATAACCGCACCTTTTGCCGTGGAATACAGCACCTCATAACTGGCGCCTGTAATCCCCCAGATAGATGAAACCGTAATGATTCTTCCCCACCTCTGCCTTATCATGTGGGGAAGCGCCGCCTTTGCGCAAAAGAACGGGGCACGGACATGAATGTTCATCATCGCTTCCCACTGCCCTACGGTCACATCCTGAACAAGCCCATAGCCGCTAATCCCCGCGTTTAAGACGAGTACATCCACCGGGCAGGGGAACTGGCTGAACATTCTTTCTACTCCATCAGCAGCGGTTAAATCGGCTTGAACGAGGAGCGTCTGGCTCCCCTCATTCCGGCACCGCTCAGCTACAGCTTGGGCCTCGTGCAGCGAGGCGTGATAATGAATAAACAGGTGGAATCCGGCTTTCGCCAGGGAAACGGCAATGGCGGCGCCAATCCCCCTGCTTGCGCCTGTTATACAGGCCCACTTTCTTTTCTCTTCCCCCATTACGCTCTCCTCTGCTACTCGGCTGACGTTACAATTGAAACGGCAAACTGGTCAAAATCCATATGATCCTTCATGCGTTCATTGACTTCTGCAAGCGTGATTTTTTCCAGCATATCAGCGACTTTGAAAAGATCGGTCTCCCCAAATTTATATTTGGTAAAGGAGTTGGCAATGAATTCTACCGAGTTAAGCGCGCGCAGGAACTCGCCGATTTTTTTCGTTTTCGATAGCATGAACGATTCCTCATCAATCCCGTTCGCTAAAACAGACTTCAATTCGTTTTGTACGGTTGAAACAAGCGCATCCGGATCCTTCGTGTCGCCGCCGATGATCGAAAACCCATACTGCGTCTCGCCTGAGTAATCCGCGCCGAACCCCTCATTAATGAGGCCATCATCGTATAATTTTTGATATAAAGCAGAGCTTGGGCTAAAGAGAATGTCAAGCATAATCTCAGTGGCCACTTCTCTTTTAAGCAAATCATCACCGGTCAAACCCACTGTCTTCTCCTTAAAGCCAAACATGCATTTTGGAATGCCGACCGGCAAATGCACAACGGAGCGCTTATTGGCGACAGACGTTGGTTCATCCGGATAGAAACGCTGGATTTCTCCCTGCTTTCCATACAACTTCTTCGCCTGATTTTGTCTGACAAGCTCCATCATTTCTTCGGGATTCACTGCCCCAACGACAAAGAGAAGCATGTTTTCCGGGTGGTAAAACGTCTCATAACAGCGATAAAGCAATTCTTTATCGATTTTGCTTATCGATTCGACCGTCCCGGCAATATCAATTTGGACGGGATGATCCTGATAATAATTATCAATTAATCCGAAGTAAACCCGCCAGTCCGGATTGTCTTCATACATGCGAATTTCCTGCCCGATAATCCCCTTTTCTTTCTCCACATTTTCATCGGTAAAGTAAGGGTTTTGTACGAAATTCAACAGCGTTTCTACGTTTTTTTCAATATCCTGCGTTCCGGAGAATAAGTAAGCCGTCCGGTCAAACGTAGTAAACGCATTAGCGGACGCTCCATGCGCGGCAAATTCCATAAAAACGTCGCCTTCCTTTTCCTCGAACATTTTGTGCTCCAGGAAATGGGCAATGCCGTCCGGAACCTTTATTCTTTCCTTGCCGGGAACCATGAACTCGTTATCAATCGAGCCATACTTCGTTGTAAAAGTGGCGTACGTTTTACTAAAACCATGCTTCGGCAAAATATATACTTGCAAGCCGTTGTCAAGCTTCTCATAGAAGACAGTTTCATTTAACCGCTCGTAATGCATTTGCTTCATTTTGCTTCCCCCTTCCCGCGCAGAAAGTAAATCGTATCAATTTCTACCTGCTGCGCCACGCGCGCGATATCTTCTTTCGATGTACCGCTGATTCCGTCCAGCATTTCCTCCAGCGAACGGAGGCGCCCGTTCAATCTGCCGTTGTAATCCATGTTAACCATCGCGACAGCACTGTCACGCGATTCCCTTAGCTGATTTGACAGGGTCGCCTTCGTCTGGTTCAGCTCCAAATCGCTAATCTCGCCGCGCTTCATCATTTCCAGCTGCTGTTTAATAATCTCTACCGCTTTTTCGTAGTTCTCTGTTTCAATACCCGACATGATCATGCATAACCCTTTATGGCTTTCAAGCTGTGATACAGCATAGTAAGCAAGAGACGCTTTCTCCCGCACGTTCGTAAACAGCTTGGAATGAGGAAAACCTCCAAGTACACCGCTGTACATCATAAGATGAATAAACTGATCGTCCGCATAATTGATCTGCGTCCGCATTCCGATGTTTAATTTCCCTTGCGAAACCTGCATTTCTTCCACGACGACATTTTCCTTGACGACTTCCTTCTTATACTCAGTCGGGGGAACTTCTTTTATCCCCGTACGCGAAAGCGTGAGATGCTTGTCGATTAAAGCAGCCACACCTTCCTGTTTGACATCGCCTACAACGTAAATATCAACTGGATAAGAGGCTAATATCTCCTTATAAAAATCGTATAAATCCCGGGCCGTGACCTGCGGGATTTCTTCTTTAACGCCATAAGCCAGCAGGCGGTACGGCTCTTCCTTGCACATTTCCTCCGTGACGCGCTGGTTCGCGTACCGCATTTTATCATCAATTAATCCTTCAATTCTCTTGGCCAGCGCATCCTTCTCCAGAGCAACAAATTTCTCGGAAAATGCTCCGTTTTCAAGAAGTGGCCGTGTTAAAATTTCTCCTAAAAACTGTACGCCCTCTTCCAGCAGCGGCCTTGCATCCGACAGGAATTTCTCATTGGCGATTTCCAGATAAAGCTGAATGATTTGTTTCTCGCCCCTTTTCATAACGCTTGCACTAAAAATCGCTCCGTACAGAGAATTGAGGTGGCGCTGAAGCATGGCTGGCTCAGGATATTTCTCGCTCCCCCGCTGCAGAACGTTCGGAAGCAGCGCTCCCTTTGTGACAAACGACTCGGTAAGGGGCAGCTCAATATGTATCATAATGGTGTTCGTCTTAAACTTCTCAGTCGGCAGTACGTGAAGAGAAATGCCGTTTTGTTCCTCGCTTTTAAATAATAGCTCGTTCATGAATTCGCTCCTTTCATGTGGTTACACCCTTTTCACTATTCTACCCCATTTAACATATCATACCAACACCCGTTTAGAAGTCGCTTTCATACTGATGTGTTTCTTCGAGCTGGCTTTCCTCATCCGTCATGGACTGAAACCGGCCGCAATTCGGTTCAAGGCAAAGCATTCCCTTCAGGTTTCGGTCCGTATACGGCATTCCGTTTTCATTTCCGCAATACTTGCATCTCCACATAACGATGCTCCTTTCCCAAATGAATTTGTTTATAGTGTTTACTGCAGGGAAAGTTTTATGAGAGCAAGTATACGTTGTCGAATTATCAAATATTCAGTCTTTTTGTGCGCTTGCCCGGGAAATGCCCGCTGTTTCATTTCCAATGAATTCGGGTTTAAAAAATAAAGACGATCTCCTGTGCAGCCTTGTTTACATGACTACGATACAGAGGGAGCTGAATAGAATGAAGGATGACAGAGTGTTAGCTGGCCCTGACAATACAGATACAAAGCAAATGGCGATGGCTTTTGAAATTGAAGCGACAAACAGGTGGCAGAAAGTAGGATCGATGCTGCAAAGTGAACAAGTGGAGTGGAAAGTCACTTCCGCTGAAGGCAAACCGCTTGATAAATCATGTTATGAAGTAAAGTATGAAAATATCGGGAATAAGTCAAAAGAAATTTTCTTTAAAAATACGTGTGATACAACCATCGTAGTTACGAGTAAAGTTGTACAGGACGAAAACAACCACTAAAAAGCCCGCGAAAAAAGCTGTTGGTCCCCCTGCCAACAGCTTTTTTCGCGGGCCCGTCCTATTTTTTTCACTAAATGAAGAGAGTCCTTACAGATAAAAGCCTTCCTTCGCATACGCCGAATCAGTAAGAGGGGTGGCCATAATTAAAGAATCAAGCACGCGAATCCATCCTTTAGCCGCACAAACATCCGCTTCTGCTATGATCATATCTGCTGTAGTATTTAAAAGAACAGCCAATTCTTCAATATCCACCCTCCCCTTCTCCCATACTGTATCTAAAAATTCGTTTCTGAACATTTTCATGTCCCCCTTCTTTTTAGTTTTCATCTCTCTTTACTATACCTCTTTTAGAAAGAATATTATGTCTATTCTTGAGACGAAGAATGATGAAAAAATCGAGCCAATTCGACAAATGCAAAAATGAAACTTCTGTGTTTCCCATCCGTAAATACAAGAAAGACAAAACGAGGAGAGAAAAATATGATTAAATTTTTACTTTTTTTAGCCGTTGTTTATTTCGTTTTCAAGTTCTTCATAAGAAGGAGCCGATATAAGCGCCACCGGCATTTTAGCAGCAGTGACTTCCATCGCCCGCACTCACACCGTCACGGGCATTCACAGTACGGCCACTCCCACTATAAACACCGCCACAAGAGCCACAGCTTCTTCTCCAGCTGAGGGTTTTTCAGCAGTTAGGAAGCGTCCCATGCTAAACGACATGTACACCCGAATCAAAGAGTGGTTTATGGATCGGCCCCTCCCTGAAGGCAGTCTCGTAAAATCGAGCTACCGAATAGAAAAAGTACTGGGACTGGGAAGCTACGGCATTTCCTATCTTGTTTCTGATTTGTCTTCAGGCAAACTCCGTGTGCTCAAGCAGGTGAGGCCAAGCCGCCTGGGAACCGCAAAGGGCCGGCCATTGTATGAATACGAGATAGGCATCCTATCCGGCATCGGGCACTCGCAAATGCCCACTCTGTTTGATGCGTTTGAGGAAAAGCAAAACTTATTTTATGTCATGAGTTATATAGAGGGCAAAACACTCGAAGACTTATTGTTTGAAGATGGCTGCACATACGATGAACAAAAGTCGTTTCAGACGATTATGGATTTGCTGGAGCTTGTGGATTACTTGCATAGGAAAGGAATCATCCACCGGGATGTTCGTATTCCAAATGTCATCTGGCACGAAGGCAAGGTATATTTAATCGACTTCGGCCTTGCCCGTTATCTTGGGGATTCTGCCTCCTATACGGAAGAGACGACGGATGGATATTGGATGGAGAAACGGTTAAAGCGGGAAGTCCACCCGCGAAGCGATCTATACGCGCTGGGCCATTTCATGCTCTTTATGCTTTACAGTACGTACACAAATGAAGATAAGAAGGAAGAAAGCTGGGAGGATGAACTTGAGCTTTCGGCACCTGCTACCCACATCATTCGCCGCATGCTCCAGCTTGATACGCCTTATAAATCGATAGAAGAGCTAAGAGAGGATATTGCACGCCATTTAGCTTCTCTGAATGCTGAGCAACCCGGCACCTAATATGGCCGGGTTGCTTTTCATTCTCAGTGTTTACATAACGTTTTTATGGTTTACTTCTTGTCACCTTTCACGATCCCATGTTCCGGATAAGTAATCCAATCGCTCCAGCTGCCAGGATACAGCTTCATGTTTTTGTACCCTGCCGTCTCCAGCGCGAACAAATTCGCGCACGCTGTTACGCCTGAGCCGCAATAAACGATAAGTTCGCGATCACGTGGCAGCTGCGCAAAGTGCTCAGCTAATTCCCTGCCCGTGCGCCAGCTTCCGTCGCCAGTAACAACGTCCTGCCAGTCGTAATGGAGCGCGCCCGGGATGTGTCCGCCAACGGCATCAATCGGCTCCACCGCCCCGGTATACCGCTCAAACGCCCGGGAATCGATGAGCACCGCCTCGGGATGGAGCGTGCTGTTCCGAACGTCCTCCACTGTTCTTAGCAAGTCATGGTGCATATCCGGCTCGTAGTGCACGGCTGAGCGGCGGGTAATCTCGTCGGTCACCGGGAGGCCGGCTTTCTGCCACGCCGCCAATCCACCGTCCAGAAGTGCGGCATTTTTATGGCCGACATAACGGAGCAGCCAGTAGCAGCGGGGCGCCATTGCACCCTTCTGATCATCATATAAAACAACGGATGTATTTTGGTTTATTCCTGCCCCGCCCAATTTTTTTATAAAGTCCTCGGGATTTGGCCACGGATGCCTGCCTCCGTGCTCCCCTTTTGCGCCCGACAAGTCTTTCTCTAAATCAAAATAAACAGCGCCCGGAATATGGCCCGCCCCGTACGCCTCCCTGCCTTTGTCCGGTTCACCGAGGATAAACCGGCAGTCAATCAATGCAAGTTCCGGGTCATTCAGGTGTTCGGCAAGCCAGGAAACTGAAACAAGTGTGTCCATGAACGTGTCACTCCTTCTCCCACTAGTTTTTTGTGTTATTTTCCTGTAAAGCGAGGCACCCGTTTTTCTTTAAAGGCGGTGACTCCCTCCTTATGGTCATCTGTCATCGCCATAACGGTTTGCGTGGCACGCTCCATCTCCAATATGTCCGCCAGATCGGCTGTAAGCGATTGGTTGGCGATTTTTTTAATCATAGCGTACGCCCGGGCTGGGCCGTGCGCCAGCTGCCGTGCGAGTTTGGCAACCTCCTCCCGGAGGGCATCGGCGGGATAAATTTCGTTCACCATCCCCCAGTCCTGCGCTTTTTCCACTGAAATCGTTTTGCCGGTAAAAAGCAGTTCCTTGGCCCGGTGCGTTCCGAGGGTGCGCGGCAGGAAGAACATGCCGCCTCCATCGGCAATTAAGCCGACCTGGGCAAAGCTTACCGCAAATTTGCTGTCTTCCGCCGCTATGACCAGATCACATGCCAGAGCCAGGCATACACCCGCCCCGACTGCATACCCGTTCACCGCCGCGATAACCGGCTTCTCAAGCTCAGATATTTTCTGGACGAGGTCGTTGAGCAGGGCGACAAAACCGTTTACCTGAAGGGGTGAGAGCTCACTCATGCTTTTCACATCCCCGCCCGCGCAAAAAGAACGCCCGGCTCCGGTTAGAACCACGGCCCGGATCGCTTCGTCGCCTGCAGCTCTGTCGAACGCCGCAAGCAAGCCTCTAATCATTTCCTCGCTATATGCGTTCAATACGTCGGGCCGATTCAATGTAATGAACAGTACGTGGTCTTCTACTTCTATAAGCAGGTGTTCGTTTGTGTTTCGCTCGTTCATTAATGGATTCATCCTTTCTTCCAGCAGGAATTTACGCTTTTTTCTCGAAAATAATACATATTCAACATTCGCCAAACAATATGCACATCCTTTTAAAAGAACGAAATTAAACGTCAAAGATTGTTCACACATTGAATGGTTTTTTATCAATATAATGTTTCTGTACAATCCTTTCTTTTCTAAAACATATGATACGGTATAACCACGCTAGTTCATCGGAGGTGTCTTTCGCTTTCACGCGATATGTTATGAAGGAGAAATACGTATATTTGTTTAATGAAGGAAATGCTTCAATGAATGGACTCCTTGGAAGAAAAGGCGCTAACCTTGCTGAAATGGTCAACTTGAAACTGCCTGTTCCTCAAGGATTTACGATTACAACAAACGCCTGCCGCAGGTTTTACGAAGAGGGAAAAATTATTCATCCGGCCATTGAGCAGGAAATACTGGAGGCCCTGGCCGCGCTTGAGCATTTGACCGGCAAACGGTTCGGCCACCGTGAAAACCCTCTGCTCGTTTCTGTCCGTTCCGGCTCATCGATTTCTATGCCCGGAATGATGGATACAATATTAAACCTTGGCCTGAATGATGAGACGGTTGCTTTCCTGGTTCAAAATGAGGCCAATGCCCGGTTCGCATATGATTCATACCGGCGCTTTATCCAAATGTTCGGCTCCATTGTGCTTGATGTTGACGGCAATTTATTTGAAGAAGAACTGGAACGAATGAAATTAAACAGCGGGGTTGAACTCGATTCCGAATTAAATGCAAACCATTTGCTTACATTGATTACGACTTATAAAGAGATTATCGTCAGAGAAACAGGGGAACCATTTCCCCAGAATCCCCATACACAGTTAATGATGGCTATCGGGGCTGTGTTCGGCTCGTGGTATAACCAGCGTGCCATGATTTACCGCAGAATACAGAAAATTCCCGAACACCTGGGAACGGCCGTCACCGTTCAGGAAATGGTATTTGGAAATCTGGGGTCGACATCCGGGACGGGTATTGCCTTCACCCGCCACCCTTCGACCGGAAATAACGAGCTGTTCGGTGAGTTTATTTTAAATGCCCAGGGTGAGGACATTGTAGCGGGAATTCGTACTCCCCACCCGCTGTCTATATTAAAGGAAAGCATGCCGGATACTTTTGAGCAATTTAGGAAAGCGGCCCATACGCTGGAACAGCATTACCATGATGTACAGGACATCGAGTTCACCGTAGAAGACACACGGCTCTATCTCCTCCAGACGAGGGCGGCGAAACGCACGGCGGCAGCTACGATTAAAATTGCCGTCGACATGGCGAATGAAGGCCTTATTACACGGGAACAGGCGATTATGCGCATCGACCCTGCCTCGCTCATGCCGCTCATGCAGTACAAGATCGACCCGCATGCTGATGTTCATGTTATTGGTTATGGGATGAATGCCAGCTCCGGCGCAGCGACAGGCATCATTGTGTTCGACGCAGAAGAGGCCGAACGCCAGCACCGCACAGGCCACTCTGTTATTCTTGTACGGCAGGAAACAACACCCGAAGATATACACGGCATGGTCGCAAGCGCCGGGGTCCTCACAACGCGCGGCGGCGTAACGAGCCATGCAGCCGTTGTAGCCCGGGACTTAGGAATCCCTTCGGTCGTTGGCTGTGAGTCGTTTAAAGTCAATCTGGCTGAACGCCAGCTGCATACGGATTCCATTGTACTGCAGGAAGGCGATGTGGTGACGATATGCGGCTCAACCGGCCGGATTATTCATGGAGAAGTCCCGCTCGTCCCGCCGACTTTTACAGAGGAATTTTGCACGCTGCTTGCCTGGGCAAATGAATATAAGACCCTTGCCGTTTACGGCAGCGTGAATACTCCGCAAGAAGCCAGATTTGCCAGGAAGATGGGGGCAGAGGGGGTCGGGCTGTGCCGGACGGAGCTGATGTTTATGGACCCTGTCCGGCTGCCGATTGTTGCCAGAATGATGCTCGCCCACAGCAAACGGGAACGAAGAAAAGCACTGCATAAATTAATCCCGCTCCAGAAGCAGGATTTTCTAGGAATTTTCCGCGCCATGGCAGGATGCGAGGTGACGATTCGCCTGATTGATCCGCCGCTGCACGAATTCCTTCCTAATCCGGCGACGCTGGCCCTGGAAATCGAACGGGCACGGGTGGCGGGAGACGAGGATCTTTTAGAAGAAAAGGAAGCCCTGCAGAAACGAATCGATATTCTTCATGAGCTTAATCCTTCTTTCGGTCACCGCGGCTGCCGAATCGGCATTACGTATCCGGAAGTTTACGAAATCCAGACAAGAGCGATTGCAGAAGCGGCACTTGAACTAAAAGCGGAGGGCATTACGGTATATCCCCGCATCATTGTCCCGCTCGTCAGCCATTCCAGAGAAATGAAAGTCGTACGGGAGAACGTTGTAGAGACGCTGGAGCAGGTATTCAGTGTGTATCTTGATCGAATCGATATTCTCGTGGGCGCCTTTGTGGAACTTCCGCGCGCCTGTATAACAGCAGACAAAATGGTTGAATATGCAGACTTTCTGACCTTCGGAACGAATGATTTAACACAATCAACGTATGGTTTCAGCCGGGATGATGCGGAAGGAAGATACCTTGCCTATTACCTGGATAATAATATCCTGCCTGAAAACCCGTTTTCTGTGCTTGATGTTGACGGGGTTGGCGAGCTCATTAAAATAGGAATTGAACGGGGACGAAAAACAAAACCCGATATCAAAATAGGCGTATGTGGTGAACATACGAGCGAGAAACAATCCGTCCGGTTCCTGCAGGAGATTGGGCTCGATTTTATTTCATGCCTGCCCCACCGGGTCCCGTCGGCAAGAATCGCCGCCGCTCAGGCTGCCATACTCAAAACAAGAAAGCCAAAATAAACAAGGTGGAGCTTACAGGAATTTATTTTCCTGCTGCTCCACCTTGTTTTTATTTCGATTATTCATCGAGCGGTTTTAACTCATACCCGTCTTCAAACAACTGCTTGTACTTAATTTCAGGAAATGGGAGATGGGTGTGGGTATAATATCTTGTATCCATAACAATGCGCCCGTTTTCAGGAAAACCAAGATTATCGAAATAAGGCTTTGCCTGAACGAGCCTCCTTTGAATCTCAGACCAGGACTCATACTGCCAGCATATTTCCAGCTTATCATTAAACACGCTAAAGTGTACGCCCGTATCTGTAAGAAACGGTTCTACCTTCGTATGCATGATATCCCCGTTCCACACGATCATATCCCCGTTTGCAAGCAGGAGCCCTCTTGCATATTTCTCTTCACGGTAAATATTTTTTACATCACGCCTTGTCGGATTCGTACATAGAAACAAATCATCCAGATTTCCCATACTAACACCCCGCTTAATTATGAAGAAAAATAAGTTAATGAAGGACAGGCCGCAAGGTATCCTTGCGCTTTCTTATGGGCAACACCGCTGCCCCGGTGTTCCGGCGTCGGCCGTACGATCCCATTCATCAGGTCGCTCAATCCATAGGGCGCAATAATCTCAGGAACGCCCGCTTCGCTGCAGCGAATCCCAACGCTCGTTGCCGTATGCAGCCAATGAGAAAGCCCATCTTCGACAGACATATACATTTTCGTCCCATGCCGCCATCTGGCAAAGCTGGCCTGGTTTTTCACATCAAAAGTATAATTTGGGAAACGGAGGGCCAATTCCTCCCTCGCCGCCTTTTCCTGTTCCCTGCCTCCGGCCATATCAAAAAAAGCGACATCGAAGTCTTTAATGATTAACCGGCAATCTTCCGGATATAGCGATTTCCAAACCGTATTGCGAATCGCGCCTCCTGCCAGCCACCAGTTTGGCAGATTGCATGCCGCAAGGGGGGGGCAGCACGTCCCACACGGGTGACTGCTGAAGAATTTGAATCAGCTTCCTCTGCATGCCGCTCTCTCCTTGTGTACTAAAAAAAAGACAGCGGAATCTATGATTCGCTGTCTTCCTCCAGCCAGTTATAGAAAGGAAATTCCTGGGGAACAGCACTCGCCGCCGCTGCTGCCGAAATACCCGGCTGAAAAACGGTCCGTTCCCCGCGCTGGTGCTTGCGAAACTTCAGGCTGTATTCCCGCGCCTGCTGCGGGGTTCTTATGTTATTCCGGTGCCATTCAAAAAGAATACGATCGATATATCGGAAGAAGAGCTTTCCGGAAATAACCGCCTCTCGCAGCGCTGCCATAATGAGCTGCTCGCTATATCCGTCCTGGTCCAGCCACATGGCAAGGTTCTCAGACTCAATCGGCGAGAGAGGGCGGCCGAATTCTTCTTCAAAAATCGCATACAAGTTTTTGGCAATCCCTTCCCGCTTCTCATCGTTCTGCTTTTTCTCTCCTGTCTGCTCAAGCAGCAGAACGATTTTTTTATGTAAAGGCACAAAACAATACCACTCCGAACGTATGCCTGTTGAAGAATCCACTTCTTCCTCAATCGATATGTACTGCTGCTGGACAAGGCGCTGGAGCATCTTTACAATGCCGGCCGCATCTGCCGACATCCGCTCTTCCAGCTGATGAATGGTGGGAAACAGGTTCCCTTCCATCTTAAATCCAAGCAGATGAACAACAAGCATCATCTCCTCGTCAGCCAGTCCAATCTGTCTATAATGCTGCAGGATAAGATTCGGCAGTGGAGTTGTTCCCGCCTCCAACATTTTAAACACTAAATCACTCATCGAAATCCACCCCTCGTATCACCTATTCACAAAAAGGGGATTACATACAAAATAACCACCCAAGGCATTAGCCCCTTAGATAAAATCTATTTTAATCGTAATTTAATCCTCCCTATCTTCCTCAAGTTTTTCCATTTTTACCTCTGCTTTTTCTATTCTACTTCGATATTTGTTGATGTCAATAACGCCTATTTCGTAAGCTTCGTCAATCCTCTCCATAGTCTTATCTTTTTCTTATTTGTGAAAAGGCCGGAAACTATACACGAGCTGCATTGGCGGTTATGACTAAAACAAGCCAGCTTCATTAAGCTGGCCTGCTTGCCTATTACGATTAACTTTTCTCATCTTCCAGCCAGTTTATTGGTTGATCAATGACGACACCATCTTCTGTCATACCTGTGACCAGGCTGTTTGCCTTCGCCTGGATGCAAATAAAATAAAGATTTTCGCTCGAGTGATTCCGCCAGGTTCTCACTCCTTCGGTCGCCACACGAATAACGGTACCTTCCCGTACTTCGAAGGTTTCCCCATCAATCTGAAATTGCCCCTCTCCCTTAACGAAGATATACAGTTCTTCATTTTCCTTATGCTTGTGATGAAAAGGCATAGATGCTCCGGCTGGAAATACATTGAGTGAGACTTCCATTCCAGTGCATTGAAGCTCTTCCTTTAAAAACACTTTCCCGTAGGCTTTGAAAGGAGAAGTCATCTTATACTGGGACAAGTCCTCCCATTTACCTACATGCGCGGCCATGAAATTTTTTCCTTGCACCATTCGGTCAAATAATAGACTCATTTTTTCGCCCTCCCTGTTTTTGCGTGATAATACTTCTCCTTATATAGAAACCAATCGGTCTCTTTTAGCTCAAAAAAACGGTTTCTTCAACCAGTGGTAACTTGAGACTTATCGGTTTCTTTTTATTCTATAACTCAAGACTAAAAAAGTCAAAGAATAATCAGAATATTTAATCCAAAATTATACTTAACTGAAAAAGCCGCCAATCATGGCGGCTAAAGAGCTAATGCAGTCAATCATATTAGGTCTCATTCATTTGTGCTTATGGGTATAAACGGTTTAACAGACGCGGGAATGGAATCGTCTCCCTTACATGCTCCGTTCCGCAGATCCAGCCTACCGTCCGCTCTAACCCAAGCCCAAACCCGGAGTGAGGGACAGAACCGTACTGGCGCAGATCAAGGTACCACTGATAGGCTTCCAGTTTCAAGTCGTGTTCCTCAAAGCGCTTCTTCATCAATTCAAGGTCATCGATCCGCTGGCTGCCCCCGATAATTTCCCCGTATCCTTCCGGCGCAATTAAATCAGCGCAGAGCACGACATCCGGGTTCGCCGGATCAGGCTTCATGTAGAACGCTTTGATGCTCGCAGGGTAGTGCGTGATAAACACAGGCTTATCGAACTTCTCAGCGATCGCCGTTTCGTGCGGTGCGCCGAAATCCTCGCCCCATTCAATCTCATGCCCATCTTTTTTCAGCATTCCGATCGCTTCCGTATACGTAATACGCGGGAACGGAGCCTTTACATTTTGCAGCTTGCTTATGTCGCGGTCGAGGCGCTTCAGTTCAAGCTGACAGTTTTCCAGGACGTACTGTACGACATAGCTCACAAAGTCTTCCTGAACACGGAGGCTTTCCTCGTGTTCAACGAAAGCCATCTCCGGCTCAATCATCCAGAATTCAATTAAATGGCGGCGCGTTTTAGACTTCTCAGCGCGGAATGTCGGCCCGAAAGAAAATACCCGCCCCAATGCCATCGCGGCCGCTTCCATATACAGTTGTCCGCTCTGCGACAAATAAGCCTCTTCATCAAAATACTGCGTGTGGAACAGGGTTGTTGTTCCTTCCGCAGAGGTTGGCGTCAGAATCGGCGGATCAACCTTATAAAATCCACGCTCTTTAAAGAACTCATACATCGCCTGGATAACAGCGGAACGAATGCTTAGTACCGCCTGCTGGCGCTGCGAACGAATCCAGAGGTGGCGGTGATCCATTAAGAATTCCACCCCGTGTTCCTTCGGTGTAATCGGATATTCCTGTGCAATTTGAATCGGCTCTACGCCTGTTACCGTTAATTCATAGCCTGATTTGGAACGCTCATCGGCACGAACAGTACCCGTTACATAGAGGGAGCTTTCCTGGGTTAACGATTTTGCGGCTTCCCATACCTGTTCAGGCACTTCCTGCTTGACTACAACACCTTGAATGAAACCGGTTCCATCCCTTAATTGGAGAAATTGAATCTTCCCGCTGGAACGCTTGTTAAATAACCAGGCTCCCAGGCGCACTTCTTGATCTACATGTTTTCCAATTTGTGCAATCGTCGTAAGCATGTGCTCAATCCTTTCTCTATGTATATAATATGCTTTCGCTGCATGTCCATAAATAGTTTAAGACTACAGAATTATACTATCCCCACCCGCTTTTTGCAATTGCTGGCGGCCGGTTTCCCCTTTTCTCTATTTTTTTATTTCATGCAGGGGTTGACTTAGAGTTAACTCAAAGAAGTAAGATAAATTCATCCACTAAAGGAGGAATTGACTATGTATACAATAAATGAAGCCGCGCAGAAAACCGGAATCAGCGCCCATACCCTGCGCTATTATGAGAAAATCGGCCTTCTTCCTTCCCCTGTTAGAGAAAACGGTGTAAAAAGGATGTACGCAGAAACGGATATTTCCTTTATTTTATTTTTGTCCGGTTTAAAAAACACAGGGATGAGCCTAAACGAAATCTCAGAGTTTGTCAAAGACGGCTGCATCATGCAAAAAATGCCGTCCGGCAGCACCCTTACTCCCTCTCTTACAAAAAGGCTGGAAATTTTACGAAAACACCTGGGAAATATGGTGGCACAAAGACAGCAACTGGATGAAATCATTTCCTTAACGGAAGGAAAAATTTCAATTTACGAATCCATGCTGGAGGAGGTGTCACATGAAGGCTAGGATTTATTTTATGCTGCTCGCCTTCCCGCTCTTCACCGGCGCTACTTTTCCGGCAGCTAAGTACGCCGTCCAATACTTCCCGGCACTGTCTGCAGCATCCTGGCGCTTTGGCCTGGCCGCCGTCTGTTTGCTCCTTGTCCTTGCGGCGACGGAAGGAATTAGAAAGCAGGTGGTACGGGAAAACGGAATCGCCTTTTTCATTCTTGGTCTGCTCGGCATCTTCGGGTTCAATCTATTTTTCTTTCTTGGAATGAAGCAAACCTCATCGGTTAACGGCGCGCTCATCATGGCGACGAATCCGCTCCTGACCGTCCTTCTGGCCCGCATCATCCTTAACCATGCCATTACAGCCCGTCAAGCCGCCGGGCTCATTCTCTCCCTCTTCGGAGTCCTGGCAGTTATTACCCATGGCTCCTGGGAGCTCGTTCACAGCCTGGCTTTCTCTGCCGGCGATCTGTTTATTCTGGCCGGCAATCTCTGCTGGGCATTGTATAGCGTTCTCACGAGGCGTTTGGTTAAGAACAGCTCATCCCTTGCGACGACTACGTATACAATGCTAGCCGGTGCAGCCATTTTACTTATTGTCTCTTTTCTTACACCGCAGCCCGTTTCTGCAGTGTCAATTCCGCTGATGGCCTGGATCGCCATTTTATTCATGGCTTTCTTCACAAGCGTACTCGGCTATTTATGGTGGAACAAAGGGGTTCAAGAGCTTGGACCGGGCAAAACATCCATTTTCTTTAATTTCGTTCCCGTTGTAACGATGCTTCTTTCTTTTGCGGCAGGCATCCCGATTAGCAGCGTACAATGGTATGGGGCAGCCCTTGTCCTGACCGGGGTATTTGTCTCAGCAGAGTATACTTTCATAAGAAAGTGCGTTCCAAAGCCGTCATACTGAAAAATGAAAAAAGGGAGTTCATTCCACTTGCCTTTCCCTTCCGCGAGGAAGAGGGGACTGTCCGCTCCACCTCCCTGCGAGCAGATCCCGCAAAACATCTGGGTGGTTCGAAGATGGAGACAATTGCGGGCTTGTTCTGCTCTCTGGAAGGTTCCGCTGGGTCAGGAAGGCCGGTCAGCGTGGACTGCCCTCCCATTTTTCTAACGTTTTTGACCTTACGGTCTTTTTCTCTACTCCTTTAAAGCAACACATATCCCCTGCATTAATAAACAAGCCTGCGAACCCTTCAACAAAGGATTCTGCAGGCTTGTTTACCTTGTTCACAGCTAATGTTTATAAACGATTATGCATTCATGAGGTGGGTTTCAATCTCTTCAATATTGTTCTTCTTCGGTAAAGCCTGGGCTTCAACGAGCATCACACGGAACTCATCCCCGTTAAGAACTTCTTCACGCAGCAAATGATTTAACGCATGGCCGAAAACAGGGAAATAGGTGCGAAGAATGGCGCGTGTCTGGTCTAATAATTCATTCAGGATGCGCTGGCGTTCCTCGTGGAGCGCTTCTTTCCCTACCATATCCATTTTCACGATGCCAAGCTGGGACAGTCCGCTGTCAATAATCGTGTTAACAAGGCGAAGAGCCTGCTCGAAATCGTTGCGCGAGCCTGTGCTTCGCCCGCCGTACAGCATTTCTTCCGCTACCGCTCCGCCCAACGCAATCATAATCTGTTGTTCAAGATTTTCAAGCGTGTACAGGTAACGATCCTGCTGCGGGCTCTGGCGGACGTATCCAAGCGCCTGGCCGCGGGGACGCAGCGAAACCTGGGAAACGGAATCCGGGCGGACAACCTCAGAAACAATCGCGTGTCCCAATTCATGGTTAGCGACACGTTCTCTTTCTTCCGATGTTGATTCCCTGTCTGTCTGTTCACCCATCATGACTTTATCGATGGCATGGGAAAAATGCCGGTTTGTAATTTCCTTGCTTTCCTCCCGGAAGGCATAGATAGCCGCCTCGTTCGTCACGCTCTCCAGCTGGGCACCGGAGAAGTTGAACGTATCGCGTGCTACCGCTTCGATGTCCACGTCAGCTGCAAGCGGCTTGTTTTTCGTATGAATCTCAAGAATTTGTTTCCGGGCCTTCATATCCGGTAAATCGACGACAATTTGTCTGTCGAAACGGCCCGGGCGAAGCAATGCATCATCCAGCATATCCGCACGGTTTGTCGCCGCAACCATTAATACGCGCGGATGCTCGGATGTCGTAATGCCGTCCATTTCAGTCAGGAGCTGATTGAGTGTCTGGTCGTATTCACGGTGCTGGCTTCCTTCGCGCTTCCCGCCCAGCACGTCAATTTCATCGATAAAAATAATCGCGGTGTCCTGATTGTTTTTTTCCGCTTTTTGCTTCGCTTCCTTAAAAAGATCGCGGACTCTCTGCGCACCGACACCGACATACATCTCAACAAATTGGGAGCCGGATGCAGCCACAAAGGCGGAGTTCGTGTAATTTGCCGCCGCTTTCGCCATGAGGGTTTTCCCTGTTCCCGGCGGTCCGGTAAGCAGCAAGCCTTTCAGCGGGCGGATTCCATACTCCTTAAGTGAATCTTTATGAATGAGAAAGTCGAGCGCCTCTTTTAATTCTTTTTTTGCGCGCTCCTGTCCCCCGATTTCGTTGAACTTAACGGTTGTTTTCGGCACATCGACCGTTGTCCTTTTTTGCGCCATGGACATTCCTCCCTGTTTCGTTACGAAGAAAAAGAGGAAACTAAGAATAAGCGCGGCAATAATGAATGGGGCCACATTCACGCCGATAAATACTAAAAACGCAACAACGACAGGGACAGCACCAATAACAATCTCTTTACCCATTGCGGCTCACCTCTTTTTGGCGCGGGAGAACTGTGTAATACGAGCTCTTTCCGTCATTTAAATAAATGTAGATATTTTCCTCGTCCATATGCGACAGTGCACTTGCTAGCTGATGTTTCTTCTTTATATCATTCAATACACCAGGAATCCTGGAATACGTATGGAGATCCATTGCTTCCGCGATAGCAAACGCATTATCATCCCACACTTTCTTCAACTGCTTATTCGGAGAATCCAATTCAATAACCGCATTTTTCCCGTTCGATTTGTCAGCGACTATTTTTTGTATTTGTTTGTATTCCTCCGCAAATTTCTCAGAATTGTTAAATGTGAGGTTCAAAACGACTGAATCACGCTTTACATTGATGTGGTTCAATTTCACATCTTTCATCACGGCTATTTCGTTTGCGATTGGTTTTTTCACAAACTGGTTCTGAAAAACATACCACCCTCCAAAAAGCAACAAACTACTGAACAATATGGATAAAAAGATGGGCAATACACGTACCTTCACCTCTACCCACCCCTTTCTAAAAAAGTGATATATTTTTGTATATCACGTAGTATATCATAAATATGTTGTTTGTGGGATAAACTATATACTTTGTCACAAAAAAGACAACCTCTTCTGAATTATGAGGTTGCCTTCAGTAAACGATACGACTTAATAAACCGGCCTGTATGCATATCGAAATAATAATAATTGAACCGGTGTTCCTTATCAAGGAATAGAACTTCCCAGAACTTGTCGTTTCCTGTCTTGCCAGGAATCACATGGACAAACTCGGTTTGCGGGTTCTCTTTTTTAATCGCCTGGATGACGCTTTCCTTCGACACAACTCTGTCTGTATTTTCCACGTCGACAGCGCCGTCTTTAAACCAGGCAATCTGCTTCTGGCCCTGTCCGGTTCTGCCCTGTACAACAAGATAATCCTCTTTGCCGTGGAACGTATCAACTTCGTCGATTTCCTGGATTTGTGTTTTCTCATGCGCCAGCTCCGTTCCCTGTGCAGTCACATTCCGCTGCTGGCTCCGCACATGCCAGTACAGGTCAAAGCTTGCCCATAAGGCGAGTAAAACCAATCCGGAAACAACATATATGATCCATCTTTTCACATCTGTTCTCCTTCGTCTTAAATCCGCAATACATGTTAATGGGCACAGGGTTAAAATCTGCTAAACATACTGTCCATCCCAGCGGAGATACTAAGCATACGCGCAAGAGGAGGTGAGCGCGTGTGCAGCAGCACCATCATGAGCAAGCGTTGAATAATTTGCCGGATGAAGTTGTAAGGTTGCTGTCGGATGAGTGGAACCCCTCGTGGCTGTCCCTCTCATCTCCATACCGCAGTCCCCAGGTTGAAGGCACTTTTGCGGCCTTTCGCCAACCGAATATTTCCTCATGGATCGACATGGAAGAGCCATGAGGTTTCTGCAACTATTTTATTATTACTCCCTACCTACTACCTATCTTTGTATCCCCGCCGGTATCCGGCGGGTCTTTTTACTGTTTGTTTAACGTGTCAAACATACGGTTGGCATTTTCAATAATGATCGGTTCATCCATCGTCAGGCATTTTCCATCCTGTACGACCTGGACCCCCTGGACGAATACATCCTTCACATCGCGCCCGCTTGCTGCGTACACAACGTGAGAAACAGGGTCATGTGCAGGGTGGAAGAAGACCTGATTTGAATCAAGCACAATAAAGTCGGCCTGTTTCCCTACCTCCAGCGAACCGATTTTATCCTCCATAAAAATAGCTTCCGCCCCATAAATCGTCGCCATACGAAGCGCCTCGACAGCAGGTACGGCCACCGGATCCTTACGGTACCCTTTATGCAGAATCGCCACCATCTTCATTTCTTCGAAAAGATCAAGATTGTTATTGCTTGCCGAGCTATCCGTTCCGAGCGAAACGCAAATTCCCCGTTCCATCATATCCGGAACGCGGGCGATCCCGCTGCCAAGCTTCAGGTTGCTGATCGGATTATGGGATACTTTAACGTTATGTTTTGCAAGGGTATCCAGTTCTTCGTCGGTTAAATGAACCGCATGAGCCACAAGCGCCGGGCGGTTAAATACGCCTAGCTTTCCAAATGCGCGACAGGACGCGCACCATAGTCGTCTACGTTTTGCTGAACTTCCCATTCGGTTTCAGACATATGGATATGAATCGGAAGATCCAGTTCTTCCGCTCTTACCACAATGCGTTCAATGTAATCCGGCGGGCACGTATAAGCGCCGTGCGGCGACATCATCGTCATAATTCTTCCGCCGGCAGCATTGTTCCACTTCTCGGCAAACGCGCTGGCCTCCTCCAGCTTCTGCGTTTGGACATCAGGCGGGCATAGCCCGATGACGCCACGGCAGAGCCGGGCCCGCATGCCGGACGCAGCGACGAGTTCTGCTACCATATCCATATGGTCATACATGTCAACGAACGTGGTTGTTCCGGTTTTAAGCATTTCCACAATCGAGAGAGACGTACCCCAGCGAACGTGGTCCTCCGTAAATTGAGCTTCGAGCGGCCACATTTTTGTCTCCAGCCATTCCTGGAGCGGCAAATCGTCCGCATACCCGCGTAAAAGAGACATGGCTGTATGGCCATGGGTATTGATTAATCCCGGCATCACGATTCTTCCCCCGGCATCAATCACCTCTTCATACCCGCCAGGTTCGGAAGGAGTCGGTCCTACATAAACAAGAACTCCATCTTCAAAGCCGACAGCGCCATCATGGAGCACTTCGTTTTTCTCGTTTACGGTTAATACAGTAGCATGGATTACGATCGTTTTCATCTGCATTGCGGGGCGAGTCAGCCCGTCGTCCGAACGGGTGAGCGTTTCACCCCTCCTCCTTTGTCTCTATTGTCATTTTCCTTACAAATAGTATGCAAGGCTGTGCAATTCCATCGTAACGTCCGCGTCATGTACACGGACGCCTTCCCGTACCCGCAGGTTCACAGGTGCAAAATTTAGAATTCCCGTAATTCCCGCGTCCATGAGGCAATCGGCAACCGACTGGGCAGCTTCTGCGGGTACTGCAATAATGCCAATCCGGGTATTCATTTTCTTTACCGTCTGCGGCAGCTCTTCAAGCGGCTGAATTTCAAGCCCTGCCGTCTTCTTGCCGATTTTCCCCGCATCCGCATCGAAAATCGCCGTAATTCTCATGTTGTCCTTTAAATAGACGTTGTAGTTACTAATCGCATGGCCCAAATGTCCGGCACCGATAAGAACAACGTTAATTTGCTGGTCCAGCTTCAGGATACTCTTGATTTTCTCAATTAGATAATTGACCTCATAGCCGATTCCTTTACGGCCAAACTCCCCGAAGCAGGCTAGATCCTTTCGGATTTGGGCGGGATTCAAATCCAGCGCTTCGCCAAGCTGCTGCGAAGATACCGTGCGTACATTCATATTGTGCAGACTGCTTAAATAACGCAAATAGACGGGAAGCCTTCGTACAACTGCTTCAGATATTTTTGGTGCTTTCAATTCAGGTCCTCTCCTTCTTCCCTAATCCCTTTATATCCTATTCTGGTTATTTTTTCATAATTAAGCAAGCCATTCAGATATGGCAGGCAGCAGTTCATCCGTCGGCATTCGAAGCGTTGTTACCTCCGGAAGCGAGCGCAGGAACATACGGCCGTACCTTGCGTCCACAATCCGGCGATCATATACAAGCACAACGCCGCGGTCACTGCTCGTTCGAACGAGGCGGCCAAAGCCCTGCTTAAAACGGATGACCGCCTGCGGAACGGACAATTCCATAAACGGGTTCTTCCTCTGTTCCTGCAGTTGCTGATTCCGCGCCTCGACCAGCGGATGGTTAGGCGGTACAAAAGGAAGGCGCACAATAGCCAGGCAGGACAAATCCTCCCCCGGGATGTCTACCCCTTCCCAGAAGCTGCTCGTTCCAAGCAGAATGCATGACGTAAGCGCGCGGAACTGCTTGGTTAGCTTACTGCGGCTGCTGCTGTCCACTCCATGCCCGAGAACGGTAACGTTTGCCTCCTTCAGCCTTTCTTTCAGCGGCTCATATACGTTTCTTAACATTGCGTACGAAGTGAACAGCACGAGCATACGGCCGGATGTTACGACAGCGACCTTCGCCAGAGAATCGATGAGCGATGCAACGAATGTTTCTTCTGATGCATCTTTTATGTTCGGAACTTCATCCGGTATGCAGAGGAGCGTTTGCTTTTTATAATCGAACGGAGAAGGAAGCATCGCCGTTTCCATCTGCTTGTCTTTAAACAAATCAGCAATCCCGAGACGGTCTGTCGCATACTGGAAGGAGGAATTGACACTCATCGTAGCCGATGTCATAATAACGCTTTTCTTCTTATCAAAAAACATCTCCCGCAAGAGGCCCGATACATCGATTGGAACCCGGTGTAAATAGATGCCCTTTCGCGTACTGCGAACATCAAGTTCGATCCAGTACACATGATCATCATCACCGGCAAGCAGCATCAGATGCAGCAGCTCGGAATAGTGAAGGCAGTCCTTTACCATCCCGTTCAGATCTGTCAAAAGGCCGCGGAGTCCAATCGGAACGTCATCGCCCTGCAGGTTTTTATGCGTGGATTCCAGTTTCTTGCCGATGGCCAGCAGCAGTTCCACACTGTTTTTCACGGCGGATACAACGGACTTCCCCCACTTGCTGTTTAAATCATCCTGCTTATACCGAAGAACCGTCCGCCCGATTTCTTCTCCTTCTCTCGCCCGCTGGGACGACCACTGGTACAGTAAATTATACATTTCCCGGATCGTTTCCTTGCCTTCCCTGATTTGCTGGTACGACGTTTCGATTTGATCCTTTACTTTCTCATAGCGGGTATCGCTCCAGCCTCTGACGGCCTCCTCCACTTCCTCCAGAAGTCCAAACCCGCGGTCCGGCCGGAGGCGGTGCAGCATTCCTTCAAGCTGGTAGGAGGTAAGCACATCCCCCAGATGGCGGCTGGCCACGTCCTCGAAATGATGCGCCTCATCAATGACGGCATATTCATACGGCGGCATAATGCGATGCTCCGCGCTCATATCCGTAAACAGCAAGGAATGGTTCGTTACAATGACTTCCGCCTGCTGTGCCTTTCTGCGGGCCTGGTGATAAAAGCAGCGGGAAAACCAGGGGCAGTGGCGGTTCAAACAAGAATTGGCGTCACTCTGCACCTGTTTCCAATACATCTGCCCCCCGGAAGGAAGGTTCACTTCCTCGATGTCTCCGGTTTCGGTTTCTGTTAGCCAGATGAGCATTTGCGATTTGCTTAACTGTACCTCGTAATTATCGTGCTCATCCTCAAGGCTGTGGGCGAATTTACGGAGGCACAAATAATTATTGCGCCCTTTCAGTATAGAAATACGCGGGGAATCATCGGCAAAGATCGCCTGCAGGATGGGCAAATCCCGGCTGTACATCTGTTCCTGAAGCTGAATCGTATGCGTGGAAATGACGACGGGCTCCTGCTGCTGCTTAGCCCAAAATACAGCAGGAATTAAATAAGCGAGCGATTTTCCCGTTCCTGTTCCCGCCTCCACCATTAAATGGCGGCCGGACACAAAAGAATCATACACCCGCTTCATCATCTCTACCTGTGCCTGGCGCAGTTCAAAGCCCGGCATGAATTGCTGCAGCAGCCCATCCTCTCCAAACAGGCTTTCCACATACTCATCGAATGATACCGTGTCTTCCAGCGGGCGGCCGGACGCTTTCTCAATGGCGGCGCGTTCCCGCAGGCAAATCTGGTGCACAACCTCCAGCCCCGCGTCGGGCTCGTATGTGCCTTTCTGGATTTTTCTACGCTCCATTCCTGAGAGGAGAGCTTCGATATCCGAGTGGAAAGAGCGGCTCATGGACTGCAGGTGCTGAATCGTTACCAGCGGAAGCGAATCGAGCTTTTGAATCAGCTGGAGAAGAAGAAGCGCTGTCGCTTCCGCGTCGGAGTCGGCCTGGTGCGGCCTGTCGTGATCAATATCGAGGCCAACGGAAAGGTCGGACAGCCTGTACCCCTCCTGCCCCGGCAGGAGCAGCCTGGAGAGCTCCACCGTATCAAGCAGCGGACCGGTAAACGGATTGTAGCCGGCATCTGTCAGCGCATTTTGCAAAAAAGACAAATCAAAGAAAACGTTATGCGCAACAAATGCGGCCCCGCTCAGCATTTTCAGGAGCGCTGGCAGGGCGTCTTCGATGAGCGGGGCGCCCGCCACCATCTCATCTGTAATGCCGGTTAATTTTTCTATAAAAGGAGGAATCTCCATTTGCGGGTTAACCAAAGTTGCAAAACGGTCGACAATCTCCCCGTTCTCTAGGAGGACGGCGCCGATTTGGATGATTTTATCTCCATCCTTCGGCCGATTGCCAGTCGTTTCAAAATCAACAACGAGAAAAGTATTCAAAAAGTTTCACCTCAAAACTATTCCACTTCTGCATTTACCAATGGACAGGTGTTCCCTTCTTATTTTCTATTACTTACTAAAGAAGTGCAACAAGAAAAAAACCGGCTCCTACTGAACCGGCAAAATCGCCCTCCACCTGTCGTACGCTTGCGTATGCTCCTGGGCGTGATAATGAAGGAGTCCGGAGTATAAGTAGCTCTCAGGGACAGTGCCGCACTGCTGGCTGAGTGAAAAATGCCGCTGGGCTTCCTCCTGTTCGCCTCTGCTCATAAACCATCTCCCCGTATAATAATGCCCCAGAGCCTGGATTTTCCTGTTCTTGTCCTTCACCAGCTTATCACATAGCGGCTTTATACGTCCAAGCCAGCCCTGGCGAAATGCGCTCTCAATCAAACCCGCAATCGCAAGCGGGTGTCCATGCCGCTGCTCAACTTGTTCGAAAATGCGCCACGAACGTTCCCAATTGCCCTGGCGCAGCAAGACCCAGGCGTAGGAGCAGGCAAATTCCGGCTCATCCCGGGATAGGGTAAGCGCGTACTTAAAATGGCTAAGGGCGGATTCGTGCTGCCCTTCCTGCCAGAGAGACCAGGCCAGCCCATGCCATACCCATGCTTCCTTTCGCATTTCCGGAAGCAGCCGGCGATAGCAGCGGGCTGCTTCCCCGAACATCGACAATTGCTCGTAGCCTCTCGCAATCTGCTGCCAGTCAGACGGGATTTCCGCTTCCTTTTCCGCCTGCCTTATAGCCTGGTGCGCCTTCTCTTTATGTCCGAGTTTAGCATAGCAATGGAATAGCAAGAGGAGTAGCTCTAAATCGCTATCCCGCACAGCGGAAAGCTTTTCCCCTGTTTTCACCGCTTCTTCGTACCGCCGTGCATGGTAGTACGTAAGAGTAAGATTGTATGCGGCATCATGAAAGCTCGGTGATGCGGCAAGAGAACGCTGGAACCACATAATCCCCTGCTCATTGTTCCCTTCCAATACCGCTACACAGCCCATTCCGTTATACGAGGCAGCCCTAATAAAGGGGTGTGCGGTCGTTTCCGTCAGTAAATAAAACTGCCGGTAGGCAATGTCCCATTTCTTCGACATGAGAAAGCCAAAGGGAGATAGAGCCGCGCCATCGCAAGGTCCGGTTCCTCGGTAACGATCCGGTGAAAGGACTTAACCGCTTCATCGTACATGGATAAATCAAAATAACCCTGGCCTTTGCGGAATTGGGCTGCAAGAGGACGGGGCAGGTATACCTCACCGTCTCCCCCGCCCGCGGCACCCGTATTCGGCTCCCCTGTTTCCAGCGCGCTTTCCTCTTCGAACATTCGCTGCAATTCAACAAGCTGTTCTTCAAACTGGAGCCACTCCTCCACAATTGTGTCGCTTATTTCCCTTAGATCCATGACGTCTTTATAATACGTCATCTTTTCTTTGGCCGGCACTTTGGCAATTCGATTTTTTATTTGTTTGACTTTGTCCGTCATGGCTGAAAAATAATTGGAAAAAAGCAAAAGAAAAACCACCTTTCCTGCGGCGTGAGGTTACACTCAGTTTCTCACAAGAAGGTGGCATCTATAACTAAAAAATTGTCGCGTGGATTTCTTCACCTAAGACTGGGAAATTCCGTTGTTTTCATCCATAATGGCGACTTTCGGCTTATGGTTTTTTGCATCAGCGTCTGTCATCATGGCATACGCTATAATGATGACCGTATCGCCGGGTTGAACAAGGCGGGCTGCCGCACCGTTCAGGCAAATAACCCCGCTGCCTCTTTCGCCTTCAATTACGTACGTCTCCAGGCGGGCGCCGTTGTTGTTATTTACAATTTGGACCTTCTCATTCGGCAGGATATCGACGGCGTCTATAATATCCCCATCGATCGTTATGCTGCCTACATAATTTAAATTTGCTTCCGTCACGGTTGCACGGTGGATTTTTGCTCTCATCATCGTACGGAACATAAAGCTTCCTCCTGACTGGCTGTAAGGATTATATTATCAATCAGACGCGTGCGGCCAAAGCGGACGGCAAGGGCAATTAACACATCACCTGTAAGTGTTTGAATTTCTTCGAGTGCAGGATAGCTGCGGACTTCGATATAGTCGATGTCTGCCAGCAGAGTTTCAGAGATGGTGTTCTCAATTATCCGGCGCAGTACGGCTGCATCCTTCTCCCCCCGGGAAAAAGCAGCTTTCGCTTCCTGAAGGGAGTGGGACAGAACAAGCGCCTGCCTTCTTTCCTCCTCGGAAAGATACACGTTCCGGGAACTTAAAGCAAGGCCGTCCTCTTCCCTCACAATTTCACAAGGGATAATTTCAACCGGTATATTCAAATCCTTCGTCATCTGCTGAATGACAGCAACCTGCTGCGCATCCTTCATGCCGAAAAACGCATAATCCGGCTGCACCATATTAAACAGCTTGGTAACAACGGTCGCCACTCCGTCGAAGTGACCCGGGCGTGAGGCTCCGCACAATGATTCTGTTATTTCTTTTACTGTAACCATCGTTTTACTTCCCGCTGGATACATTTCTTCAACAGTGGGAACAAATAAGAAATCAACGCCAGCTTTCGATGCAAGCAGGCTGTCGCGTTCAAGATCACGGGGGTAGTGCGATAAGTCTTCATTCGGGCTGAATTGAATCGGGTTGACAAAAATGCTCATCACGACAACATCCGCTGTCTCTTTCGCCCGTTTGACAAGGCTTAAATGCCCTTCATGCAAATATCCCATTGTCGGTACAAAACCAACCGTTTGGGAACGTACGGGCTTCAATGCTTCCCGAAGCTCTTTCACGGTAAAAATCGTTTTCATACTTTAATCCCTCCGCCGTATAGCTGGTCGATAACTTCCTCTTTCATTGAGAAAGAATGTGAATCAGACGGGAATTGCCCGCTTCTCACTTCACTTACGTATTGCTTTATCGCGGATTTGACAGCGCTGCCAATATCTGCGTATTTCTTAACAAATTTAGGCACCCTGTCGCCCCCGTAGGACAGAACGTCATGGTAAACAAGCACCTGGCCATCACAGCCCGCACCGGCGCCAATGCCAATCGTCGGAATGGTTAACCTGCGTGAAATGAGCTCAGCAAGCTGCTTTGGTACGCATTCCATAACGAGTGCAAACGCCCCCGCTTCTTCAAGGGCGAGCGCATCATCCAGCAATTTCTGTGCAGCCTCAGGTGTCTTCCCCTGAACTTTATAGCCGCCAAGCTGGTGAACAGACTGCGGCGTTAAGCCGATATGGCCAACAACCGGGATCCCTGCCTGCGTGCAGCGGCGGATTAAAGGAACGAGTTCTGCTCCTCCTTCGATTTTCACAGCTTTTGCCTGTCCTTCCTGCATAATGCGCCCGGCGTTGCGAAGCGATTCCTCAATCGTCCCGTGGTACGTAAGAAATGGCAGGTCGGTCACAACAAAAGCGCGTTTTGCCCCCCGCGTTACCGCCTTTGTATGATGAATCATGTCATCAAGCGTAACGGGAATGGTCGATTCATAGCCTAGCACAACCATGCCAAGTGAATCACCGACTAATATCATGTCCACTTCCGCTTCATCCGCCAGCTTGGCCCCCGGGTAATCATACGCAGTAAGCATGGCAATTCGCCGGCCTTCCTTTTTCATTTCTTTCAGGGTAGCAGTCGTAATCGGTGGGCTGCCTGTCATTTCGATTCCTCCTTGTGCCTTGAGCTCACAGGAAAAGCGTTCGAAAGGCATATAAAAACGCCTTCAAACAAAGAAGAAGGCGTAAAAACCATGCTGTCACATGGATAAAATTTCATTCCTTCTGTCTCGGTCCTCATTGGCTCAGAGCAGATTTATCATTTTGGTTTCAAACAAAAATAATAAAAAAAACGGGTGGTTAGGTGCCGTTCCGCTGGATACGACCCTGACACACCCATTATACCAAAAAGCAGGCGGTTCGCAATCATTTTTGTCTGCCGGCCGCATACGGGAGGGGAATCTCAAGCGTGGATTTCCACGTCAGCTGAGTATACTTTCGTCACCGTTCCGTCGTCCTGCCTGACAAGAAGGACTCCGGCATCGTCAATGCCCTCGGCAAAACCGGCCAGCGAACCCTGCAGCGTGCGAATCGTGACCCGCTTCCCAATGGTGATTGCATGCGCCTCCCACAGCTCCTTAATCGGTTCAAAACCTTCCCTTACATACTGTTCATACAGGTGCTCAAGCCGCCGCAAAATCCCCTGGATGAGCGACACCCGCCGCAGCGGCGCCCCGTTCACAATGCGCAGTGAAGTAGCGATTTTCTGTACATCTGCCGCAAAATCATCCAATTCAGCATTTACATTAATCCCCATCCCGATAATAAGCCAGTTAATCCGATCCGATTCGGCGTTTAATTCAGTTAGAATTCCGCATATCTTCTTTCCGTCCAGCAAAATATCATTCGGCCATTTAATGTCGGCCTGAATCCCGCACACATCCCGTACCGTCTCCACGATAGCAACCGCGGTAAGCAAGGTGAGCTGCGGGCATTTCTGCAGCTCCAATACCGGGCGCAGGAGCAGGCTCATATAGATGTTTTTCCCTGCGGGTGAGTGCCAGACTCTCCCCAGCCTTCCCTTTCCGCCAAGCTGCTGATCAGCGACAACAAGCGTCCCCTCCGGTGCTCCGGCCTTGGCCAGCTCCTGGCACTTATTCTGCGTGGAGTCAATTGTTGCATAATAGTGTACTTCCTGCCCAAACGAGCGGGTTTTCAGGCCGACTTTAATCTCTTCCGCGATCATCACATCCGGCGTCGAGATAAGCCGGTAGCCGGCCCGGCGTACCGCTTCGAATATGTATCCCTCTTCGCGCAGCTCTTCAATATGTTTCCAAATGGCCGTTCGAGATACCCCGAGCCGCTTGCTTATTTCTTCTCCGGAAACGAACGAATCGCCGGACTCCTTCAGTAATTGCAGCATTTCCTCACGTATATTCATCTACAACCACCCTTGCTCTCGACAGTAAGGCATGCGGCTCGTTTAAGATCTGCCCCGCGTTCACATCACGCGCCAGCCTCAGCAGCAAATCACGCACCCACGGACCCGGTTTGCGCTCAAGCGCTTTCTGTAAGTCCGCGCCGTTTATCAAGAGTTCATTCATTTTTTTTATTTCCATCTTTTCATACAGCTTCCCTGGCTCTACAGCCAGCGGCTCCTCTCCGGAGCGCACACCATATACGGCATAGGCCCGGGCCACCTTCTCAAAGCCATATTCGAGCATCATCAACTGTAGTTTGCTATCATCCGGTGACTGGCAAAAGACATTTACAAGCGCAACCGTTTCTGCACAGGCACGAATGAATGCTTTTTCATTGCGCAGTTCACGGAGAACGGGTTCCACTTCCTCTTGCTTTCCCCGCGCAACAAAAAGATAGGCCCAGCGTTCAACAAGCGTGGACAAGCGGGAAAGCGGCAGCATTGCCTCTTTCTCGCAGCCGCCATCCGCAAGCAGGCGGTTTAAACCGGGCAAATACGGGATGAGCCCGGTTTCGCATACAAGGGAGACGGCACGGTCCGGCCCAGAGCTGTCCAGCGCTTTGCGCCATTCAGCGTTAATCCGCTCTACTGCGATGTACTTTATGCTTTGTGCCTGCCGTTTTATCGCAGAAAGCGTTCTCTCCTCAATCGCAAACCCAAGCTGGCAGGCAAAACGCAGGCAGCGGAGCATGCGGAGTGCGTCTTCTTGAAACCGTGCCTCCGCTTCCCCCACCGCACGGATAATCCCGCGCCTCAAGTCTTCCGTTCCGCCGTACGGGTCGATGATTTCTCCCCGAAGGCCGAGCGCCATGGCATTTATGGTAAAATCTCTTCTCGCCAGATCCTGTTCAATGGAACGGACAAAAAACACCTGATCCGGACGCCGGTGGTCCTGATAGCCTGTTTCCATACGGTACGTCGTCACCTCAACCGGGACACCGCCTGCTACAACCGTAACCGTTCCATGGGCAAGCCCTGTCGGTATGACTTTGTCAAAGAGGCGAACCACCTCTTCCGGACGGGCGGATGTGGCGACATCCAGATCATGTACGGCACGCTTCAGCAGCGTGTCGCGCACATAGCCGCCAACGAAATACGCGCTATGCCCAGCTGTCTCCAATGCCTGCAGCACGCTTTTCCCCGCATCGATTATTCGCTGTTCCAACAGTTACCTCCCGGATGTGTGCGCCGCCTTTCAAAAGGATCGCGTTCCTCAGACACGGTCATTTTGAACAGGATTGCGTTTCTGCACTGAGCACACGCCTGTATATTTCTTCGTATTGCTTGGTAATCGCTTCATGGCAGAACGTATGGTATGCCCTTTCCATTGACTGCCTGGAGAAGGTCTCATACATCCCCTCATGTAAGAGCAATTCAACAGCCTTTTGCGCCATTCCTTCAACGTCCCCAATCGGCCGGGTAAAGCCTGTTTCCCCGTCCTTTACCACTTCCGGCAGTCCGCCCGCATCGCTGGAGATAACGGGCACGCCACACGACATAGCTTCCAGAGCAACGAGCCCAAAGCTTTCCTGTTCCGATGGGAGAAGCAGAAGATCGGCCATTGAGAGGACACAGGCGATGTTATCCTGTTTGCCGAGGAAGATAACGTCCTGCTGAACACCGAGGCTTTCGGCAAGTTCGCGCACAACCGGCAATTCAGGCCCTTCTCCGATCATCAGCAATTTTGCCGGAACTTGCTGCTTAATTTTATGGAAAATACGAACAACATCGTCCGTACGCTTGACAGGGCGGAAGTTAGAAATATGTATCAGGACTTTCTCGCCATTCGGTGCGAATTCTTCGCGTACGTCCGACATCTCACGCGGATAATACTCCCGTTTGTCGATAAAGTTATAGACGAGGTCGATCGGTCTTTCTACCTGGAGCAAGTCTTTCGTCTGCTCGATTAAGTTATTGGAAACCGCAGTAACCGCATCGCTCTCCTCAATGCCGAAGCGGATAATGTCTTTGAGCGTATGGTCATATCCAAGTACGGTAATATCTGTCCCATGCAGCGTCGTCACGACTTTAAGCTTATCCCCGACCATTTTCTTGGCCAGGTAGGCGGAAATCGCGTGAGGAACCGCGTAATGAACGTGCAGGACATCCAGCTTTTCCGTAACCGCTACCTGTGCCATTCTGCTGGCCAGTGTTAAATCGTACGGAGGATACTGGAACACCGAATAACCGTTCACATCCACTTCATGGAAATAAATATTCCGGTAATATTTCCCCAGGCGAAACGGCATGCCTGACGTGATAAAGTGAACGATATGCCCGCGTTCAGCCAGCAATTTCCCAAGCTCAGTTGCAACAACGCCCGAACCCCCTACAGAAGGGTAACATGTAATCCCGATTCTCATTTTTTTATTCCTTTCATGGGAATGTGCGCAGAAGCAGCGGCGTCCGGCTTACAAATCCTTCGGCATAAGCAACGCCTGTTTCCTGGCCAAAGCCGTACTCACGCGCCTTAATGCGCTCTAAATACCCCTCCGTGAGCGGAGTTGAAACCGAACCGCTTTCCTTCTCGAATTGAGAACGGTACGCTGCAAGTGCGGCCATCTTTGTCTCCATTTCTTCAGATATATCCACCATAAACTGGGGCGTTGTCTGGCTGTTAATAAAATACCCAAGCATATGATTGACCTTATGGGCTGCAGGGGAGGCGCCATCCGCTGTTTCATACTTACGGATCCTTGCGTTAAACACTGCTTCCCGGACGATGATGCTGCACATTTCATGGTCCGGATGCCGGTCTTCCCAGTAAGGCATAAGCACGATGTCCGGCCGGTACAGCCTGATCGTATGGGCAACGAGCCGTATCTGTTCAGGCACCGCCCGTAGCCCTCTATCCGGCAGGTGCAGATTCAAACGGGTATGGAGTCCGAGCAATTGCGATGCCTCCTCCGCTTCCTGCTGGCGCCGTTCCACCGTTCCGTTCGATGATAATTCAGCAAGCGTTAAGTCACAGATTCCTGTTTTCTTGCCTTGCTTTGAAAATTTATACAACAATCCCCCGGCACCGATTTCCACATCATCCGGGTGGGCGCCAAAAGCGAGCACATCCAATTTAACAGGTTCGTCCTTTATCATAACAATTCACTTTCCTTTATATTTGTTTACGGCTTCCCGCCAGGAGAAGCTGCCCTGCTGCAGGGCATGGATAAGCATTTCGGCTGTTGCAATGTTCGTGGCCAGCGGAATGCTATGGACATCACACAGCCGCAGCAGCGCCGATACATCCGGCTCGTGCGGCTGCGCTGTCAGCGGATCGCGCAGGAAAATAACCAGATCCATCTCGTCCTGTGCAATGAGGGCACCGATTTGCTGGTCGCCCCCAAGCGGGCCGGACAGAACCCGGTGAATCGCGAGTCCGGTGGCATTTATAATTTGTTGTCCTGTTGTCCCTGTTGCGTAGACCGTATGCTGCCGGAGTGTGTCACTATAGGCGATGGAGAAGTTGACCATTTCGCTTTTTTTGTTATCATGCGCGATGAGTGCAATATTCATAATGTCTACCTCACACCATTACGTTTTCAAGGCCGTACAGCAGGCCTTTATAATCCATTACTTTTTTAATGGCCAGATTTACGCCAGGCATGAATGATTCGCGGTTAATGGAGTCATGGCGTATCGTCAACGTTTGCCCCACGGCGCCAAAAATGACTTCCTGATGGGCAACAAGCCCGGGCAGGCGGACGCTGTGAATACGGAAGCCGTTATAATAGGCGCCCCGTGCTCCTTCGATTGTCTCTTCTTCTTCAGGGTGTCCCTGTCTCCGCTCATTTCTCGCTTCCTGAATCATTTCCGCCGTTTTAACCGCGGTTCCGGAAGGAGCGTCCAGCTTCCGGTCGTGGTGCTGCTCGATTATCTCCACATCCGGCATATATTTGGCCGCCTCGCGTGCAAATTTCATCATAAGCACTGCACCGATAGCGAAATTGGGAGCAATAATCGCACCGACATTGTGCAGATGGCACAGTTTGTCCAGTTCTTCAATATCAGAAGGCGTAAATCCGGTCGTTCCTACGACAGGCCGCACTCCCCTTTCAATGGCAGCAACCATATTCTCCTTCACAACCTGCGGTGTAGTAAAATCAACAAGTACATCCGGCATATGTGTATCCAATGCTTGTCTTACATCTGGAACAAAAGGAACGGATAACCCGGGAAGGCCAAGCACTTCTCCGATATTTTCGCCATCGTATTTCGGGTCGATTCCGCACACCAGCTGCATGGTTTCATCCCCCATAATCATCTTGACCGCTTCTGAGCCCATGCGCCCCCGCGGACCTGCGACTGCTACACGAATGTTATTCATCTTAATCCCTCTTTCTTTTTTTCTCCTCTTTTATATCCATACGGCATCGTTCAAGTAAATTTTTCGCTTCCTGAAATTGCGGCTGCAAATGAAGGGCCAGCCTGGCAGATCTGCGCGCCTTTATAAACTCTTCCTCATGATAATAGATTTCTCCTGCAAAGTAATGGGCCAACACGTTTAGCGGATCGAGCGAAACTGCCTGTTCGAGCAGGGGCAGTGCTTGCAGCAGGCTGCCGCCGCTCTTGAGCAGATACGATGCTTGATCCACAAGCTTATGGCTAAGCAGCCGGCTGTGCTGCAGGCGAAACCTTTCATTCTCCGGTTCAAGCGCGATAGCTTGTTTAATTGCTTTAACAGCCTGTTCAAGCTGGTGGCTGCGGGCATATGTCACCGATAATTTAAAATAATAGGAAGAATTAGCGGGCTCACACTGTACAGCCTTCTCCAGCGCCCGGACAGCACGCGCGAAATCGTTATCAAACAGCGCACCATACGCTTCCTGTATATAATTTTTACCTGCCTGCTTCTTATCTGTATCCATCGGCTCCACACCCTTGTTTGACCTATGGTATACAGTATATGTACCTCAGTTTTGCTCGGTGTCGATTTTTGTCCACCGATTTGCGTCGCGTGTGTTAAACTTATGCATCATCGCGTGGAAGGCTTCTTCAAGGTTGACGTTCAATGAATTAGCAAAGCAAAGGATAATAAAAAGGCAATCTGCCAGCTCCATATCAATGGCTTTCTCCTCTTCCTCCGCCTTTTTCGGTTTTTCACCGTAGTAGTGGTTAATTTCTCTTGCCAATTCTCCTACCTCTTCTGTAAGGCGGGCCATCATAGCAAGAGGCGAGAAATATCCTTCTTTAAACTGCCCGATGTACTTATCAACAATTTCCTGCATCTCATTCACCGTTAAGGGTTGTTTTGCTTCAGACATCCCAGGCTTATCCCCCCTCATTCTTATTGTGCAAGTCCGCTGTGTACTCTTATGTTACCTCAGAAGGTGGAAGGTTGACAAATTAATAAGTATAATAACGAATAGGCGTCATTTATAACCTGGAGGATATGTATGAGATTTCACATTCGCAACGTTCTGGCTATTATTATCGGTTCTGCCATTATGGGATTCGGCGTTAATTATTTCAACATCGCGAACCGCCTTTCCGAAGGCGGAATCACCGGGATTACCTTACTCCTCAAGTATAGATTAGGATGGGATCCCGGCATCACAAACCTGGTGCTTAACATCCCGCTTCTTATCCTGGGCTGGAAGCTTCTAGGGAGACAGTCTGCGGTATATACGGTCGTCGGTACCGTAGCGGTCTCTGTTTTCCTCTCTCTCTTTTCTTCTTTCCGCCACCCTATGGAACATGACACCCTGCTTGCAGCGCTCTATGCCGGTGTTACAATAGGCATCGGGCTCGGCATTGTCTTCCGTTTTGGAGGGACAACCGGGGGAGTTGACATTATTGCACGTTTGTTTAACAAGTATTGGGGCTGGAGCATCGGCCGGACGATGTTTACCTTTGATATATTTGTACTCGGACTGTCGCTCTTCTACTTAAACCTGGATCTAACAATGTATACACTGGTCGCTGTTTTTCTCGCTGCCCGGGTAATTGATTTTGTCCAGGAAGGAGCCTACGCTGCGAAGGCGATTATGATTATTTCCGATCAGGCCGTCGATATTTCACACAAAATCATGCAGGAGATGGGGCGCGGGGCAACGCTATTGAAGGGGCGTGGCGGCTATACCGGCATCGATAAAGAAGTGCTCTATTGCGTTGTAAGCCGCAATGAAATCGTTCGTTTCAAGAACCTTGTTCATGAGACAGACCCGTACGCTTTTATCATCGTAAACGATGTACACGAAGTTTTCGGCGAAGGATTTACGCTTGATAATATGAAAAGGCCTTTACAGAAATGAGAAAGGGAGTCCGTGCTATTCCGGGCTCCCCTTTCTGTTTTTCTGTGCGGCATTCTTTTCTGCGCGATATTTTCTCCACGCTACATACATGAGAGAGGTTAGCAGAAAAGAAGAAAAGAGAGAAATAATGAGAAAAGGAGATTCCGGAGAAACACCCGGTGCAAGCGTAGATTGATCCTTGCCGATAAACAGCCCGTCAATCAGCTTGTTCAGTTCCTCCAAAACGTTCGTGATTCCTTCCCAGTTATAGGATGGCTTTCTCGTTTCCTGGAGGAGAAAACTATACATGGAAAACAGCATTTCCGTTTCCCGCATCGAAGCGTGAATAGTGATAGCCGGTTTTAGTGTCTGATAAAGCTGCAGATTCTGGGCAAAAGCACGGGTGAATTCTCCCTGTTTTCTGCCTGCAGCCAGAAGCATCATTTTGTTAATATGCTCCTGGTATGAATTGTAATAATTTTTCCATAGCGGCTGCTTTTCGTGTGTCAAGCTGTCAATCGTAAGCCGCACCTGGAGAGCGTGCCATACCAGTTTGTTCGGATCCGGCTGAACGGCAGCGAATGCCCGCTTCGCTTTAATAATCGTACCCGTTATCGTGTCCAGCACTTCAATCGACAGGCCTTTCGGCGGCTTTGTTGCGGCAAACAGCACACCTAATTCAGCTAGCTTCTTTTTCGCTTCGCTATATTTATCTTCCTTTGTCAACAGATAAATGTCCTGTGAGAGACTGTCCATCTTTTGATAAACCGACGTGGTGTTTTGCTGTATTTCTCTGGTGGATTTGCCGGTGCCCATCATTGGCCATAAAGAGTATATTCCTACACAAAAGCAAGTAAGCGTCAATAAAAGAACCATGATTTTTTTCACGACTCGTCCTCCTCTTCTTATCACCATATGTATGGAAGGAAGGACAAGGTTATGCTTTTATCTTTCTTTCTTTTTATGAAGCTTCGTTAAGTGATAGATAATCCATAGACTGAAAAGGCTGAGGAGCACAGTTGCCCAGCCAACGGTATTATGAAACGGTTCTAGCTTATCAGCCAGCCATGGGTGGATATCGAGAGTGTAATCAAGGAGATCGTTGCCTAATGTCCATACTGCAACATACATAATATGGCGGAGCTTAATCGTATAGAATCGCGCATACAACAGTGATTCCACCGCCATGCCGCCATGGGAAAACATGAGCATATAATGCTGCCAGTACAACTGATCGCCAACAGCCGCTCCCGCCAGAATAACCGAAACCGCCCACACACCATACTTGAAATTCGTTACGGCGGCGAACGCTTCTAAAGAAGGAATGCTTCTCCCGACCAGAAAAGCAATGAGCACAAACGTAAACAGTGTACTTGCTGTCGGGCTGTCAGGCACAAAAATCCGCAAAAATGCTGGCTCCGTACTGCCCAACTGTTCTTTATACCAGTAAAAACCGTAAATGGAACCAAGACCGTTTACAATAATCATAATCCACAAAAACCATGACGTACACAGTGAACCAATAAACCAATTCCACAAGTCTTTCATAGCATCTCCCAGCCTTTTATTTAGCAATTTATCTCCTTTATTATGTGGGTTTGCCGCCCTTTCGTCAAAAGTAAAAAACCGGACGGGAGGACCCATCCGGTCTTGCTTCGTTTACTTCAATGCTTTCAAGTATTCGATCATCGAACTTGTTTGCTGATCGGTCCAGGAAGCGCCGATTGCGGGCATTCCACCCCGTCCGTTTTTCAACACCGCGGCTACGCCTTCCGGCTTCAATTTCTCAACCACCCCATGAAGATCCGGACCCAATCCGCCTTTCAGACCCTCGCCGTGGCATGCCATACACTGGTTCACCATTCCTTTGGCTTCATCAGCAGTCCCCCCGGTTGGTACCGCTGCTTGCTGTCCTTCCGGAGCTTTCGCAGCAGAATCAGCAGGCGTTGCCGCTGCAGGTGTAGCAGCAGGTGCAGCAGGCTCACCGCTGGCAGGAGGGGCTCCTTTGCCGTCCCCTTTCAGGCTGGCAAGGTATTTAACAAGCTTTTCCTTTTCTTCCGGTGTACCGGTAAACACATTTTTTTGGCATTGCGCCTCTACCGTTTGTAACAACCTCATTGATTTGCTTCTCGTCAAGCCTACTGCCTACGTTCCAGAGCGCAGGTCCCATGCCGCCTTCCATGTTACCCCCGTGACATCCCTGGCACGTTGTCTGCTTCGTCCATATCACATCCGGCTTAAAGTCCGCAGGCGGCTTTGCAGCGGCAGCGCCTCCGGCAGCAGGGTGCGGAGCTGTCGCCTTATGTTCCTCCATCGCCGACCATGTAAGGTATACAATACTTACGATAGAAAGAAGCATTACCCCCGTTGCGATCGGGCGCTTTGACGGTTTTCTATCCGGCGACGTGTCCAGCCACGGGGCAAGCAGCAGTGAGCCGAAAACGATACCCGGCATAACAACCGCACCGAAAACAATCCATGGACCTGACTGCCACGGATACTTCAGCAATTGATATAAGAACAGAAAATACCAGTCCGGCAATGGAATATATCCCGCCGCGTTCGGGTCCGCTTTCGATTCAAGCGGTGACGGATGGCTCACCGTAAGCACGAGAAATGCAACCAATACGACGGCCGCAACCATCCATTCTTTTAATAAAAAATTAGGCCAAAATGCCTCTGATTTACCTGGAAATTCTGCGTAAGACGGAGAAATATTCGGCGTTTTCTTGGCGGGTACCCGCGAATCGCCTACATATTCAACCGTCTTGTCATGATTTGCCATTCAATTCCCCCCCTTTGTCTTATAGAGCCCAGACTCCATCTTATAGCGGTCCGGAAATCCCCTGTCTCCGAATCATGATAAAGTGTGCGCCCAGAAGAGCAAATAAAGCGCCTGGCAGGAAGAACACATGGATTGCGAAAAAGCGTGCAAGCGTTTCCGCGCCAACGATCGTTCCGCCCTGAAGCAGGGTTGCAATAAAGCCGCCGATAAGCGGTACTTGAGCCGCAATTTGAATACCGACTTTCGTAGCGAAATACGCTTTATTATCCCAGGGAAGCAGGTATCCGGTAAATCCCAGTCCCAACATTATGAAAAATATTAACATTCCGACAACCCAATTCAGTTCTCGAGGGCGCTTATACGATCCCTGAAAGAACACCCGCAGTGTATGTAAGAACATCATAACAATGACTAAACTCGCACCCCAATGGTGCATCCCGCGAACAATCACCCCGAATGCCACTTCGTTCTGCAGGTATTTTACCGATTCGTATGCGTTAATGATATCCGGTACATAATACATCGTAAGGAACATGCCGGACAAGATCTGGATTACAGTAATAAAAAAAGTCAGTCCACCGAAGCAGTAAACAAACGCAGAAAAGTGGTGGGCCGGATTTACGTGTTCAGGCACTTCATGGTCAGCAATATCACGCCACATCGGGGTTACATTGAGACGGTCGTCGACCCAATCGTACACTTTACGGATCATTTCACTATGCCCCCTTTATTATCTTGTTTGCAACTACATCGCCTAGCATCACCTTGCCATCTTTCACTGCTACTTCGTACTGATCAAGCGGCTTTGGCGGCGGTGTTCCGGGAATGTTTTTTCCATTCTTCTCATAGCGCCCCATGTGACAAGGACAGAAAAATTGGTCCTTGTGTCCGGGTTCGTTCCAATGTACCATGCATCCCAGGTGCTTACAAACCGGCGAAAGCGCGATGATCTCATCACCTTGCTTGTACACCCATGCCGTTAAAGGAGTTTCCTGTTCGCCAGTCCACACGTCAACGATTTTCTTTTTAAAACTAAACTTCTGTGGCTCTTCTGTAATATCGCTTACGCTGGCTACAGGAATTTTATTGCCGGCCGCTCCCGCACTCTTCAATGCCGGATCGATGGCAAACTTAATCATCGGTGCAAAAATGCCCGCTGCCATAAAACCGCCGACTCCAGTAAGACAATAGTTTAAGAACTGTCTTCTGGAAATCTCCTTCTTCTTTCTTTCGCTCATCCTCTCTAACCTCCTATCCTTATAATAACGTCCGCACGGGACGGATAAGTGAAGCACATCTACTACCAGGACATAATCATCATACTTAATGGCTAATTTACTGTCAAGAATAGGATATAGCCCCAAATCCGTATATATTCTAAATGTACAAACCATTGTTTTGCAATTTGTCACAATTGTTTTGTAATTTGTCACGTTTTTTTTATTCTACTCTTTCTGCCAGAGTGAAATCAAGGTTTTTACTATTTTATTTCCTTCGATAAGCGCCTTTTCTAAAAAGGCTTTTGTTGTGACAGATTCTTCAGGAACGTCAGAAATCACGTACACATGAACTCCCGCCTCGCGAAGCGTTTCAGCCAGTTCTTCCTCATTTGTTATGACCAAATGATAAGGAAAGCGCGCGCGCAGCGCCTGAATGCTTTGTTCAATAAACGGGTGGGCTGTTGTATGATAGTTCCCTTCCCGGGCAATGCTGAGGGACTGAAAAAGGAACAGCCGGCCTGTCAGCTGCTGCTCTGCATAACTGCTTATCCGCTCCAGCCATAATTGTGCCGCCAGCCAGTTCTGGTCCCACTTTACCGGCGAAACACAAACCGGATAAAGCAGTGTATCCACATGTTCCTCCATCCCGATCACTTTTTCCATATCGTCTGCTTTCCAACGCATTGTTTCTCCCCCCTTAAAAATAAAAAACCCGGATTATCCGGGTTTAGCGTATCACATCCTGCTCTTCCCGCTACTTTACTTTTTTTGTCGCGAGCAGGCCTTTTAATTCAGTTGTCAATGTATGAAAGCTTTTTTCGTCTCCCGCCTCAAGCGCGCTGTCGATTTCCTTATATAGCTTTTCAAGGCGGTAATTACGGAGCGCTTCATCCAAAACCATCTCGGCCACCAAACTGAGTGTTGAAGGATTCATAATACTTGGCTTCTGCTGCTTTTCCATTCGATTTCCCTCCATTCATTTGTAAACCAAATCCCTTTATACCAAACTCACTCGTTTTTCCGTTATAACAACCTTATAGAAGCTACTAATAATTTTTTAAATAATTAGATTTTTTTAAATCCGATTTTTTATCCGCAGTCTCACAGAATGTTATCCTCTTGTTTTATCATATTCTCGTCCTGCGGATACGTACTCGGATTTTATAAATTTGTGCCCTTGCTTAGTAATGATTTACCCCGGTCCGTCAGCATATAAACGTTTCCCGCATCGGCGTTCTGCCCTTTGTAGAGTACGCCGAGGTGGGCCATCATCGCCAGCAAGCGGCGCCGTACAATCTCTTCCTGCTTATCGTAATAGAAGGGAACCGTCCAATTTACAAGTGCCGGAACGAGTGTGCTTTCCGGGATCCAGTTGTTTTCACAAATGCGGGCAATAAACAGACAAAGGCTGGAGAGAGCGGGAATTGCTTTCCGGTACGACAGCATCCAGAACGCAAATAAATCATCTAGAATTTCTTCTGTCTGTCCACTGCCCTGCTGCACGATGCGCAATCCTTCTTCTGTCACAGACAGGCCCTCGTCCGGCTTCTCTCTAATGAGACGCCTGTGATGGGCATAGTCATACAGAAGCGCGAAACGATCAGGATAATCACGAAACCTGCGGCCGTATCCAAAACGCCATTCTTTTCTGTCAGGAAAAGCCTCACTCACTTGAAACAGTGACATCATCCGCTGTTGGTGGTTTCGATACATAACCCCCTCCTTAGACAGTGAAACCTGGTGGCAGGAAACATACCGGAGAAAAGTGAATAGGTCATCGGTAAGTGCGCCCACCCCGCTGTCAAACGATTCGGGCGTATAATTACCATATGCATTTGCCTGCGCTTCTTTTACAAAAATCTCTCTCCATTGTGACCGGATATCTGCCGGCATGACATACTTGAGTGTCTGGCCTGTATGCAGGCGAAAAATCCATCCGTTTGCCAGGGAGTGCTCAAGCAAAGCGGTGCGCTTTTCCCCTTTATCCCCGTCGATGCATGCTTTTCTTGCTTTGCTAAGCAGCATCTCGAGCGTATATTCCGCTCTGCTCTCGTAAACAACCTGAAGCAGAAACCGCTTTTCTTCCCAGGAGAGGCTAACCCGCTGTTCGTCAAGCTTGGATTTTGACGTTAACCGCCCATGCAGGCTTTGAATCAATTCGTTTTTGGAGTGAACGTTGCACGTTAGGCTGTAAGCGGCCGCCAGTTGGTGGAGCTGTTTAATATCAGCGTATACTAAGGTTTCAGCTAAGTTCACGAAACTTTCGTCCCTTCACCGGGTTTTTGTGATTGTACGATCCAGTATTAACCGAAAGAAAAACCGGATATACATTCATCCAAAAGAAAAAGAGGCGGCAAACGCCGCCCCCCCTCAATGCTGAATTAAATTATGGTACCGCTCACTCACATCGTATACCTCTTCCCCGCTGGCCATGGCTTTCGTGTAGCATTCCAGCGCCAGAGCTTCCTGCCTCTGGCCTTCTGCCGCTCTTCCTTTCCAATACCACGCTACCGGGTCTTCGTCGTCGAGCTCCCGCATCCGGTCGGTCAGCGCCTGTATGGTCTCCCACTTCTCCAATTCGACCAGAAGGGATAAATAACGCCGGGTAATCGTATCGTCGTCAAATTCAAGCTCGGAAATACGCTGGTACACAGCGAGTGCCTGCTCTTTTCTTTCCAGCTTCCATAACGATTCCGCCAGTATCGGGTAGGCAGCCACGTATTCCGCATCCAATTCAATCAGCTTTGCCAGACGCTTAACCGCATGCTGCCACTTGCCCATCTGGTAGGCGGTCACACCGTATCCGTAGTACGCTTCAGGACTGTTCGAAAGCTCTATTGCTTGTTCATACAGCTCAAGGGCCTGTTCGAACTCCCCCTGCTTAGCCGCCATATGGGCGCGCTCCAGCACAATTTGGCCGTCATCCTCGTATCCGCTGAGCTCCTGCCACTTCTCAAGCGCCAGCCCATTTTGCCCCTGCTCCGCGTAGAGCTTACCAATCAAATACTGAATTTCCTCGCTGTCAGGTTCAAGTTCCAGTGCCTTCTCGAAATAGCCAATGGCAACCTCCTGCAGTCCTTCAAGCAGGAAAAGCTCTCCCAGAAGAGCAAATATTCTGTAATCATCCTCTTCCTGCTCCTTCAAATCGATAAGCAAATTCATCGCTTCATCAAGGCGATCCATATCAATATATAGAGAAGCGCGATAAACCGCAGATTCAATGAGTGTATCCGTATCCAATTCCTCTTTCCACTGGTTAATCTGTTCAAGAATTTCCAATGAAGTATCATGGTGGCCCAGTTCATGATAAACTGCAGCCAGTTGAAGCTGCAGGAGAGGATCGCGGGTGAAGGTTTGCCGCAGCTGTTCCAGCGCCTTTAAACCTTTTTCTATCTCTCCTTCTCCTAACAGCTTCATTGCATGATCGAGTTGCTCTTGCCAATGCTCGTTCATGAAACCCCTCCTCTCATCGTAAGCCGGCATGGCATGAAAAAGAAAAACCGTTCGTAAATGAACGGTTAACTTTCGTTATCTTTCATGTGCGAAAGCCAGCTCATCGTTACCACTGACATAAGTATACCAAATAATGAAGCAAGGAAACCATAATTCAATGTTTCCCCATGCTCACTATTCTGCACCTTATAGACAATGGGATCGCCGATACTGGCTACTACACCATATTGAATTTTCGAAGGCTGTACCGGGCGTTCCGGCTGCCATTGCAGCTGCTCCATGGAGGACACGGTATCCGTTGTCCCATCGGCAGCCTGCGCGGCGGTAACAGATACCGCGCCGGCTTCCTTTTGTACATTCAGAAGCGGCCACGTAAAAAGGAGCAAAAAAACGAAAGCCGCTATCATGCCTGTCCAGCGGGCGAACCGTGAGCGTCCGGGCGTTTTCCGTGAAACAGAAGAGGGGGAAGCCCATTTGTTCTCCTGCATAATTCTGTCCATTACCTTACCGGATATAGAAAACTCATGATAATCTACCGGCAAGGAGGGCGAGTGAATCAACAATGACCCCTCGTCCAGGCAGTGAGCATGCTCTTCCTTGCAGGCAGAGCACGAGGGAAGGTGCTGCTCAATACTCTTAGCCATATCAGCGGGTAAGCTGCCTTCCACATAATCGGGCAGCATTAAGAGGACGGTTAAACAATCCATACTACCTCATCCCTTCCGCTTCGTCTAACGTAGCATCGGAAACGTAAGGCTCCAACTGGAGCTTAATACTATGGCGCGCCCGAAATAGAAGGGATTTCACGGAACTGACGGTTGAATCAAGGATGACTGCGATTTCTTTGTAATCGAGCTGCTCATACTCGCGCAGAATTAACGCAACCCGCTGTTTCTCAGGCAGCTTGTTAATGGCTTCGCGGACAAGATGGACTCTTTCGGTGCGGAGCAGTTCTTGTTCAGGCAATCTGTCAACAGAAACACGGGCAGGTTCTTGCTTGCTATCCTCAAGATATACCTCAGAATTCCGGCTTTTGCGTAACTCGCTTAATACAGTGTTACGGGCGATGGTGTAAAGCCAGGTGGAAAATGTAGCCTCAACATCACGAAAGGATTGCAAGCTGCGAAACGCCTTGTAGAACGTCTCCTGTGCGAGATCTTCAGCCTGATCTTCCATATGATAGTTTTTCAGCATATGGAGAATAAAAGCGAGAATCCTTTTCTCGTAACGCTGAATTAACTCAGCATAGTATTCTACCCGGCCGTCTTTAATCTCACGAATTAACTGGGAATCAGTGATCAACTTATGTTTCCTCCTTGTCGATTCCGATACCCCTTCTATGTTCCTATGTATAGTTTATATATACGGCAGTTGATTATAGAAGGTAGGGGTATATCTGACGTTTCCTGACACGCGCTTCTTCGAGAACGAAGTTATTTATCGGCGTACCTTTACTATAGACGATTTCAGGTTGCCAAAAAGTTGCATCTTTCGTAATTTTTTTTTCGGACACAAGTAAAAAGTCTGCATCGCTTCCAGGAACGATAGCACCCTTCTGCGGATATACATTAAAAAGCTTAGCTGGCCGGCGGGACTGTACATCGGTAACCTTCTGCAGAAAAAGAGCAAGAGAACCTGATGTGTCCAGCGCTTTCACATGGCTATTCAACGTACCAAACTGCATTCTGGCATTCGACAGTGAAGAAGATTCATCCATTTCCCATGTAATGTAGCTAAGCTCCTTCTGCTTATGTGCTGAAACCCAGGAAACGGTTTCTTTATCTTCCTGGAGCACGAAAGGAATACGGTGATACTTTACAGTAGATAACAAAAGAAATAAATGAGTCTCAAGCCACCTTTTTTTCTCCTGGCCTGTAAACAGAGGAGAGAATGATAGTTTTAGTGCAGTACGGCGTTCACGAAAACAAGCCAGCAAGATGGGCCAGAATAAGCGATTGGGCGTTTCAAGATTCGAAATGGTAACTTCCAGCATGGGAATCCGCAGTGACGAAACAGCACGAATCAGCTGCTCACTAAGCATGGCATATGGGATAGACAGCCGCACCTGGCAGTCCAACCAGCTGTTTTGATACATGGATACCTCATAGCGGAGCTGTTTCCGCCAATCACACACATCTCCTATCGTAAGATCATCAACGAAAAATGTAAAGCCCCTTTTTACCCATTCTCCCTGAATTGACAGAAACTGTTTGCTTGTCGTCCGTGCATTTCCGAGATGGGAGCCAAAGTGAAAAAAACCGGGCAGCAGATAAAAGGAAGACGCCTCTATTTCTCTTACCCCTAGTTTTCCTGTTATTTTCTCATGGATATAATGAATTTTATCGCCCTTTACCCATACGTCCGCACGAAAAATACGTTCCGGATTTACAATCGCCGCCCCGCGCACAATGAATTCATCCATGTTATCTCCCACCCTCCAGTTTGTTGTGCTCACCGCCCAAATGATAAATCTCATCTGTTCCCTTCTCGATAGCACGTCCGACAAGGACAAGAAAAAAGCTGAGAAAAACAGCAATAATATCCGTCCACGGATAAACAAAAAAAAGAAGGCGAATCGGTTCCGCCAGAAGGGAACACCACCCTTCTGCAAACTGGTAAAGCGCGGTCACCTTCTTTGGGTCAATGTGCTGGATTTTAAGCCAGCCGTGGAGAAAAAAGGGCGCTTGAATGAGAAGGGTTGCCAGAAGGTGCTGCCCCCTGGAAAGATAGAAGTGGTATTTTCCAAGATGCCCAAGAGCAACATATACGATGAATGTTAAAGCGCCCAGGATTAAAATGAGCATTTCGTACACAATTGCCCCAGCATCACTCGCGGAGAGAGTACGCCAGAGCAAGTATGGAAACAGCCAGATTTTTAGCCATACAAGCCCCGCTATTGTAAGTACTGATACAAGTCCATAACGAAATAACATGTCCTCACACCCCCTTGTATCATGAATATGAGGAACCTCACAAAACATGACGACAAAAAAAACGAAAAAAGGGAGTTCAGTCCACTTGCCTTTCCCTTCCGCAAGGAAGGAAGAACTGTCCGCTCCACCTCCCTGCGAGCAGAGCCCGCAAAACATCTGGGTATCTCGAGGAGGGAGACAATTGCGGTCTTTTTCTCTACTACTTTAAAGGAACATATACTTTCTCCAAAAAAAAGCCATTTCGATAAAATCGAAATGGCATGGGAAGTTCCCATTTATGGATAGGAGTGGAGAGAAACCATACTATAAACTACATTATAAGGATAAAAACTGAAAAGTCAAGAAATTATCCTCTCGTTATCTATAAATTTCACATAATTTAAATTATTCACTAATGGTTTGCAGCACATCAAAAAATCCCGGGAAAGAAACGTTAATCGACTCCGTGTTCGTAATAACGGTTTCTTCCGAAGCGATTAATCCGGCAACCGCCATCGCCATTCCAATGCGATGGTCGCCATGGCTGTCGCATACCGCTCCATGCAGAGGCGTTCTTCCCCTAATTACCATGCCATCTTCCGTCGCTTCAATGGAAGCGCCCATCTTCGTAAGTTCGCCGACGACGGTATCGATCCGATTCGTCTCTTTCACCTTCAGCTCAGCGGCATCCCGAATGACCGTCTGTCCCTGCGCCTGACTGGCAAGAACAGCGATGATCGGCACCTCATCAATCAGGCGCGGGATGACATCCCCTCCGATTTCGATCCCGGTAAGCGGCGCGTATTGCAATTCAATGTCGGCCACAGGTTCTCCATTTACTTCGCGTTCATTGTGGAGGACCAGCCGGGCTCCCATCTCTCTCAGCACGTCCAATATCCCCGTTCGGGTTGGGTTTACGCCCACATTTTTAACAAGGATGCGGCTGCCCGGTACAATAGCCGCCGCTGCCAGAATAAAGGCGGCGGAAGAAATATCACCCGGTACATCGATGCGGCCGGGTGATAGAAGGCTCTGCCCCCCTTTTACCCGCACGCCCCCCGCAAAGGATTCGATGTTCACACCAAAAGACCGAAGCATCCTCTCCGTATGATCACGCGATAGCTCAGGTTCATACAGAACAGTCGTCCCTTCCGCCTGCAGGCCAGCCAGCAGCACCGAAGACTTCACCTGGGCGCTGCTTACCGGGGAATGGTATTCAACCGCCTGCAGGCCGCCTCCGCGCACGGACAGCGGCGTGTACTCTCCACCCTCACGCCCGTCGATTTTAGCCTTCATCTGGCGCAGTGGAACGGTTACCCGCTTCATCGGGCGCCTTGCAATCGATTCGTCGCCAAGCAATACCGTGTGAAAGGGCTGGGAGGATAAAATCCCCATCATCAGCCGGATCGTTGTCCCCGAGTTCCCGGTATCAAGAACTTCTGCCGGTTCCTTAAGGCCAAACCAGCCCTTCCCGTCTACAACAACCCGCTCCCCGTCCTGTTCAATCGAAATGCCAAGCTTGCGAAAACAGGAAATGGTACTAAGGCAATCAGCGCCGGCCAGAAATCCGTTAATGGTTGTTGTTCCTTCCGCGAGGGCACTGAGCATAACCGCACGATGTGAAATCGATTTATCCCCCGGCACAGCAGTTTCGCCCTGTATAGATGTAACGCCTAGAATTCTTCTCATTTCAAAGCCCCCTACTCGCGCTGATATACGTTATAGCCTGCTGCTTTTATTACGCCTGCGGCTTTCTCAGCATCTTCAAGATTGCGGAAAGAGATGCGGAGCACGCCGAGGATATCCTCTCTCGTTTCCAGAATACGAATGTTCGTGATGCTGATTTCGTGCTCTCCGAGAAGGGTTGTAATCTTTCCGATGATTCCCGGATGGTCCGGCACATCAGTATATAAATCAAAATAAGACGACAGGGCGCCCTTTTGCTTCTCCGGCAGCCCATCGCGGAAACGGCGCGCTTCGGAAAAAAACCGTTCGATCCCGTCTCCGTCCGCCTTTTCAATCAACGATGAAATTTTATCAAGCGTATGCTTCCAATCTTCGGCCAGCTTCTTCATTACCGGACGGTTGTTGAGCAGAATGTCGCGCCACATTTTCGGATTGCTTGAGGCAATGCGGGTAATATCCCGGAACCCTCCGGCAGCAAGACTGCGATACCAGCCGCTCTCATCCTCGTAAGATGCGACCTGGTTCACAAGCGAGGCAGCAATAATATGGGGGAAGTGGCTGATTGCACCTACAACCTCATCATGCTTTGCGGCATCCATTACGACCACCTTTGCCTTCGTGGGACGAAGCAGCTCCTTCATGCGGCTGACAATGTCTTCCGGTGTATCTTTTCCCGGAGCAAGCACATAATATGCATTTTCAAACAACCGGTCATGCGAGGCTTCTACACCTGACTTGTGCGATCCCGCCATCGGGTGCCCGCCGATGAAGTATACGCCCCTTTGCTGGAATCCATCCGATAGCTGCATCACGGACACTTTGGTGCTCCCCGTGTCGGAAATAACAGCCCCTTCTTTCAAAGGAGTGTACCGTAAAAAGGAAATTAATTCATACAGCTTGCCAACCGGGGCACATAAAAAAATAAAATCCGCCCGGGCAACGGCATCCGCAAGCTGTGTCGTTCCCCTGTCAATTACCCCGAGGGAAAGCGCCATGCGCAGGTTATCCTCCATAACATCGAAGCCGGTTATATGTATGTTTTCATTTTTTTTTAAGGAAAGGGCTAACGATCCGCCGATTAGCCCTACTCCAAGAATGGCAACCTCTGTCATTTTGTCTTGTTGTCCTCCACTCTCCCCCGGAAGGAAGTTCTATTGCCGTGCGGGTACCAGAACCTGGCGCAGCGCTTCCAGCATCGTTTCATTCTGCTGCCTGCTTCCGATCGTTATGCGAACAGCACCCGGGAAAGCCCGGACAATGACGCCCAATTGCAGCATTTCGTTGAAAATCTCTCGCGTATTGCGCTCCGGCATAAGGAAAACAAAATTCGTTTCTGACCGGTAGTAAGAAACGCCCATTTCATCCAGGCCTGCGTATACCTGCTGTAAACCTTCTGCGTTTGCCCGCTTGCACTCTTCCACGAATTTTTGGTCCGATAGAGCAGCCAGGGCAGCTTTCTGGGCAAGCAGGTTTACGTTGAACGGTTCACGAACACGGTCCAGTTTATCAATCACATTTGCTTTTGCAATGCCGTATCCGACACGCAGAGCAGCAATGCCGTAAATCTTTGAAAACGTCCGCAGAATAATAAGGTTATCATACGATTCCAGCAAACGGATTGAATTCGGAAAAGCATCGCTCTTAACATATTCTGCATATGCCTCATCGAGAACGACCAGCACATGGGAAGGTACGCGGTCAAGGAAACGCACGAGTTCCTGTTCCCCAATCATTTTTCCGGTAGGGTTGTTCGGATTGCACACCCAGATGACACGTGTGTTTTCGTCCACACGGGCGAGCATGCCGTCCAGGTCGTGTGCACCGTCAATACATGGCACCTCAATCGCCTCGGCCCCTTCGATTACGGCATTCGTTTTATATACGGAGAAGGTTGGCGCTGCCATGACCGTATTCGTTCCCTGCTGCAAATAAGCACGGGCAATGAGCATAACAATCTCGTCCGAACCGTTGCCAAAAACAAGCTCATCCGGCTTCACCTGCAGAAACGAAGCCAGCGCAGCACGCAGCTCAAGACATGCGCCATCAGGATAAATCGGCAGGTTATCGAGCTGAGAGACGATAGCCTCTTTTACTTTGGGTGAACAGCCAAACGGGTTTTCGTTGGATGCAAGTTTAATTACTTCTTCAAGTCCAAGTTCTCTCTTCACATCATCAATCGGTTTTCCAGGCTCATATACTGGCAGGTTGACAATCTGGGATTTGGGAATCATGTGGTCACCTCTTGTTTATTATCTAGTGTTTTTTTCATCATACCCCAGTTTGCAATTGCATGACAAATTTTTTTACAATCGCCAAACCTTGCTCTTTTGTCTGCCTATCGGACAGAAGCGCCTGTGCTTCTCCAATTTTCTCAAGCAGCGCGCTGCCGACGATGAACCCGTCGCTATGTGGCGCAATAAGCGCGGCCTGTTCGGGGCTGGAGATTCCAAACCCAACGGCGACCGGAACGGACGCATGCCGTTTTACTTCTTCCAGAAAGGATGTTACATTACCATCCAGGCTGCTTCTTGCCCCTGTAACACCGAGCGATGAAACACAGTAGAGAAACCCGCGTGCGTTTGAAGCAATCGTCCGGATGCGCTGTTCGGACGTTGGCGCTACGAGAGAAATGAGAGGCCGGTCATAACGCTCGGCAATCCCTTGCACCTCTTCCGATTCCTCGAACGGAAGATCAGGGATAAGAATACCGTCAATTTGCGCATCCTCCATCCGTTGAAAAATACGTTCGATCCCGTACTGCAGCACCGGATTAAAATACGTAAACAGAATAATAGGGATGTGAAGGCCGGCCGTACGCATTTCGGCCGCCAGCTCGATGACGCGCTCAATCGTTACTCCGTGGCTTAATGCCTGTGCGGATGCACGCTGAATGGTCGGTCCGTCCGCCAGCGGGTCGGAGTAAGGCACGCCGAGTTCAAGTATAGAGGCGCCCGCTTCCTGCAGCGCCAGAGCAATATCTACGGTAAGTTCGGGAGAAGGATACCCTGCGGTCAGAAAAGGAATAAACGCCTGCTCCCCTTCGCGGAAAGCGGATTGAATGCGTGCGGTTCCACCTGTAGTCGTCTTCATACTGCCTCTCCTCCCTGTCTGTCGTGAATTTGTGCTACATCTTTATCGCCGCGTCCAGACAGGCAAATCACAATCACTTCATCCCCGGACAATGTAGGAGCCAGCTTGACTGCCTGAGCAACTGCATGGGCGCTCTCCAGAGCCGGGATAATCCCCTCAACCGAGCAAAGCAAGTACAGCGCCTCTAAGGCTTCTTCATCCGTAATCGCCTTGTAAACCGCTCGTCCGCTATCGTGGAGAAAAGAATGCTCCGGTCCTATCCCCGGGTAGTCGAGCCCGGCGGAAATAGAATACGGCTCAATAATTTGCCCGAACTCGTCCTGCAGCAAATACGTCATCGTTCCGTGGATAATGCCTCTGCTTCCCTTCGTAAGGGTTGCCGCGTGCTGCTCCGTTTCGGTTCCATGGCCGGCGGCTTCTACGCCAATCATTGACACTTCATTGTCCTCAAGAAACGGATAGAACATTCCCATCGCATTGCTGCCGCCACCGACACAGGCAATGAGATAATCGGGAAGCCGCTCTTCTTTACGCAAAATTTGTTCCTTCGTTTCATCCCCGATGATACGCTGGAAATCACGTACCATTTTCGGGTACGGATGAGGGCCCACAACCGAGCCAATCATATAAAACGTGCTGTCAACCGTACTGACCCAGTAACGAATCGCTTCGCTTGTTGCATCTTTCAGTGTCCTCGTACCGGATAATACAGGGACAACCTCCGCTCCGAGCAGCTGCATGCGGAACACGTTTAATTCCTGGCGTTTAATGTCTTCTTCCCCCATGAATACTTTGCACGACATCCCAAGTCTCGCCGCGATCGTAGCTGCCGCCACGCCATGCTGTCCGGCACCGGTTTCGGCAATGAGCGCCTTTTTTCCCATTCGCTTTGCGAGCAGTCCCTGGGCAATCGCGTTGTTAATTTTGTGCGCGCCTGTGTGATTCAAATCTTCCCGCTTCAGGTAAATCTTCGCACCCCCAAGTTTTTCGGTTAACCGCTCCGCAAAATAGAGAGGGGTAGGACGTCCGGAATATTCCTGCAGAAACTCGTTTAGCTCCGCATGAAACGCTTCATCCTGCATAGCCTCTTCGTATGATTTCTCCAGTTCATCCAGTGCATTGACGAGCGTTTCCGGCACATAACGGCCGCCAAACACGCCAAATCTTCCTTTCCCTTTCTCACTTAACTCCGTGCTGCTCATACTGTCTCATCCTCCCAACAAATTCTCTTATTTTATCCGCGTCTTTTCGCCCCTCGGTTTCTACGGAGCTTGAGACATCCAGTCCATCCGGTGCGTAGTCGGTAAGCAATGAGCGCGCATTGTCCGCACGGATACCTCCGGCGACAAGCAAAGGAATCCCATGCCGGGCGCACCACTCTTTGTAATAGGGAATGACATTCCAATTAAATGTCTCCCCTGTTCCGCCCGATTGCGATGATGTCATCGTATCTAATAAAAGATAATCAATAGCGCCCGTATAGTTGTCCATTTCTTCCCAATTATCTGCACTTCTCTCAATTCCGATAGCCTTTATAATCGGTACGGAAAACGTTTCCTTTACCTTTCGGCAGAATGCCGGGGATTCCTCTCCATGCAGCTGCACAATATCGAGCGGGGCGCAGGAGAACACTTCCTCTATTTCTTGTATTAAGGGGTTCACGAACACCCCTGCAGCTTTATAAGAAACCGGAACAAAAGCGGCAAGCTCTTCCCACTGCTTTGCAGAAACACGGCGGCGGCTCTGTGCAAATACAAAACCGAGCCAATCGATTGCAAGCTGCTCCTCCGCTATCTGGCCCAGCGTGTCTGTTTCCGTAATTCCGCACACTTTGATAATCAATCGGCTTTCCCTATTCATACGCCGATATCTTTCGGTTGTTGTACGGCGGGCCCAACAAGCGATTTTACTGCTTCGGCAATGCTTTGCTGCCGCATAAAATGCTCCCCGACCAATACACCGTCGATGTGTGCTTGTTCAAGCACGGTGATATCGTCAGCAGATGAAATGCCGCTCTCGCTAATCGTAATGAGCGATGGCGGGATACGCTCCACCAGCTTAAGCGTTGTCGAAAGACTCGTTGTAAACGTCGCAAGGTCACGGTTGTTAATGCCAAGAAGGTCAGGCTCAATTGCGCTGAGAACGAGGTCCAATTCTTCCTCCGTATGCACTTCCACAAGAACTTCCAAGCCGAGCGCGCGGGCTTCCCGCGCCATTTCCTGCAGCTTCTCCCGTTCAAGAATCGCCGCGATAAGCAGCACAGCGTCCGCTCCGTAATAGCGCGCTTCATACAGCTGGGCCGGATGCAGGTGAAAATCCTTGCGCAAGAGCGGAATCGGTTTTTCTATTCTGTTTTTAATTTCCTTCAAGTAGGCCAGCTTTCCCTGAAAAAACGGGGAGTCGGTAAGAACGGAAATGGCTTCTACGTCCGCACGCCCATATTCTTTCGCAATGTCGACGGGAGAAAAATCTTCGCGAATGATTCCTTTGGAAGGGGATGCCTTTTTCACTTCCGCAATGACGCCAACCGGCCTTTTTCGCTGTGAAAATCGCTTCTTCATTGAGATGGTGTCCGGAAGGCCAGCCATGCTTCGCTCCATATCGCGCAGGGCTGTTCCTGCCAGTAAGGCATCGATCTCTTTCACTTTTTCTGCGACGATTTTACGAAGCATGGCTGACCCCTCCTGTCACCTCAATAAGCTGTTCTAATTTTTGTTTTGCCCGCCCGCTATCAAGCACTTCCTCTGCCATTCTTACACCTTCTTCAATGCTGCTCACCTGTTCTCCAACGTAGAAAGCGGCAGCGGCGTTGATTACGGTAACATCGCGGTAGGCTCCCCTTTGCCCGGAAAAAATACCGCGTATAATTTCAGCATTTTCTTCTGCGGCTCCACCGGCGATAGTCTCAAGCGGATGCACCGGGAGGCCAAGGTCTTCCGGATGCAGCTTATAAGAACGAATGCTGCCGTGATCCAATTCGACCGCATGCGTCGGTTCGCTGATGCTGATCTCGTCCAGTCCGTCGGCTCCGGCTACGACAAGGGCGCGTTTCACTCCCATTTCAGAGAGTACTTCGGCTACTTTCGGGCCGAGCTTCCTATCATAAATTCCGATAAGCTGCCGGTCTGCCCCTGCCGGATTCGTTAGCGGCCCAAGCAGATTGAATACCGTACGGAACCCAAGCCGCCTGCGGGGTTCAACCGCATGCTTCATCGCCTGGTGGTATTGGGGCGCAAAAAGAAAACATAAATTCGTTTGTTCCAGACAGCGGTTAGCTTCCTCGGGAGTCATCGTAATCGTAACGCCAAGCGCCTCCAGTACGTCCGCACTTCCGCTTTTGCTGGACACAGCCCTGTTTCCGTGCTTGGCGACTCTTACGCCTCCGGCGGCGGCCACAATGGCCGCGGTGGTGGAGATATTAAAAGAGATGCCTCCGTCTCCACCTGTACCGCACGTATCCAACAAATTCCCCTTCTTGATGATGGAATGCACCGCTTTTTCCCGCATCGTCTGAACAAAGCCGACAATTTCATCGACGGTTTCCGTCTTCATGCGCAGTGCAGTAAGGAATCCTGCAATTTGCAGCGGATCCGCCTTCCCTTCCATAATAAGGTCCATCGCCTGTCGTGCTTCTTCACGGGATAGCGATTCACCGGACGCTACCGCGGATAAATATTCTTTAAACATCGATCCTCATCTCCTCTGTTCTCATCATTTCCTCGGCTAAACTCAGCGCATGAAACATTGCCTGCGCTTTATTCCACGTTTCCTCATATTCATTTTCCGGCACAGAGTCGGCTACAATGCCGGCCCCGGCCTGAACGTAAGCGTGCCCGTCTTTGAATACAATCGTCCGAATGGCGATACAGGAGTCAAGATTCCCGCAAAAACTGAAGTAGCCGATCGCACCGGCATAAATGCCCCGGACCTCCTGCTCAAGCTCGGTAATAATCTCCATCGCCCGCAATTTCGGGGAACCTGATACGGTACCGGCCGGAAAGCAGGATAACAGCGCATCGAATGGATTCTTATCATCTGCCAGCTGTCCGCTGACATGCGATACCATGTGCATAACTTTAGAGTAGCGTTCTATCTCCATCTGCTGGTTTACTTCTACGCTTCCGAACCGGGAAACCCTCCCGACATCGTTTCGCCCTAAATCGAGCAGCATGAGGTGTTCTGCCAGCTCTTTCTCGTCGGACAGCAGGTCAGCCTCCAGCGCCCTATCCTCTTCCTCATTCGCTCCCCGCTTACGGGTTCCGGCAATCGGCCGCGTTTCCACTTTGCCGTCCGTCACTTTTACGAGCATCTCAGGAGACGTTCCCACAACGGTGGAATCCTTTGTTTGAAAATAGTACATATAGGGAGATGGGTTTGTCAGGCGCAGTATGCGGTAAACGAGCAGCGGGTCCACCTCGGTCGCTGCGCGGAACCTTTGTGACAGGACGACCTGGAAAATATCTCCCGCCGCAATGTATTCTTTCGCCTCCGCTACCATGGCTTCGAATTGCTCTTTCGACAGGTTGCTTGATACCGGTATGGGTTCTGCCCGCAGCGGAATGCCACCCGTCTGGGGAGATGCTCCATCACCGGCCAAAGCAACGCGGCGTACGAGGGACATGATCCGTTTGCAAACAGCCTCATACTGTTCAGCCAGCTGCTCCCGGGTTGCCCCCTCTTCAGCCATTAGATTTACAATGATCTGTACCTCCTGCCTGAGGTGGTCATACACGATAAGCTCGTCGACAAATAATAAATGAATGTCATCAAGCTGCAGTTCATTGTGGGATGGAGCGGAAAGCTGCTCCACATATTTCAACGTATCATAGCCCATGAAACCGACCGCACCCCCTGTGAACGGCGGCATGCCCGCAAGCCGCGGACTGCGGTATTTTGCCAGCTGGTTTTGCAGCGAATCCATCGGGTTGCCGTGCAGGATTTCCGTATCGCCTGAACGATAGCTGGCTTCCAGCACCGAACCTTGCGTCCTGCACTGCAAAAAGGGGCGTAAACCGATAAAGGAGTAGCGGGCCCAGCGTGTACCGCCTTCGACGCTCTCAAGCAGGAACGTGTTCTCTTCCCGCAGGGTTTGGTAAATGCGAATAGGGGTTGCCTGATCGGCAAGAAAGGAATACCGTATCGGGATCAGACTATACTGTTTGCGAAGCTCCAGTACTTCATCAAATAGGGGGGTATACATTTGTCCACCTCTTCTCTTAATAAAGAGGGCCAAAGAAGGTATAAAAAACCCGGAGCGAATAAGCTCCGGATCGATCTGTCCGTTCAACATGCCAACAGATTGCATCTCTTCTCCGGCTCTTCTCTTCTCATCTCTGTACTGCTCTCTACCTAATCTCTCACTCGTCTTAAGATCCAACATCTGTGACTGACTAGTTACAGATTACTGGTTTCTGACGATTCTGTCAACCTGCTCATTTTTTTATCTTGCCTCTGTACGCAAATCCGGCCGCAGAGCAGCGGCTCCTTCAAGAAACACATGGCGTATTTCCCGAATGGATTTCTCCGTATTCACGAGCGCCATGACTCGAATGCATTTCTCTAGGCTCCCTGGAACCGGAATCTCATTGGAACACATGAGCGGAACGAGCTCCCATCCGTCCAGTTGCCGGACGGCACGCGCCGGAAATGCAGCGTCAAGATCGTGTGTAACGGTAATGATTACACTCCCCACGTCTTCAGCGTTCACTTCGTTTTCCCGGACAAGTGCACGCATTACTTTCTCCGTCGCCTCCAGGATGGCCTGCTCACTGTTCTCGGCGACGGTAATCGCACCACGTATACCACGGACTGCCATTGCTTATTCTCCTCCTTTAAGCTCGTGCAGCACTTCACGCACAAGTTTCTCATCCACATCTTTTACAATTTTTACCTTCCCCATCTCCGTAGGAAGCACAAAAACAAGTTTTCCGCCTTCGCCTTTTTTATCCCGGCGCATTACTTCGATCATTTCATCTGCCGAAAGATCCTCTTCAAGCGACGTAGGCAAGCGGTATGTACGGAGTATGTTTCGTGTACGGGCACTTATGTTTTCCGCTATGTGCATCTTCTCAGCAAGAAGCGCGGCTCCCACCATGCCAATTGCGACAGCTTCGCCGTGATTTATTTTTTTATAGCCGGATAGCGATTCAAACGCGTGAGCAAACGTGTGACCAAGGTTCAGGATGGCACGAAGCCCCGCTTCTTTCTCATCTTCTGATACGACAGATACTTTTATGCTGCAGGCACGAAGCAGTGTCTCCTGCAGGAGATCATGATCAAGCTGCTGCAGAGCCTCTTCGTTTGCTTCCAGCCAGGAAACGAACGTTTCATCCCAGATGAGCCCATGCTTAATCACTTCAGCGAATCCTGCAGCAATTTCGCGGTCCGGAAGGGTGTGAAGCAGCGCTGTATCATAGGCAACGAGCTTCGGCTGGTGAAAAGCGCCGATTGTATTTTTTGCCAGCGGATGATTAACGGCAACTTTCCCGCCGACACTGCTGTCGTGTGCCAGCAGTGTCGTGGGAACCTGAATGAAATCGACGCCCCGCATATACGTTGCCGCCACAAATCCCGTTAAGTCACCCCACCACGCCCCCGCCAAGCGCCAGGAATGCAGATTTGCGATCAAGACCCGCCTGGAGCGCTTCTGTCATAATCTGTTCGTACACGTGGAGGCTTTTCGCCTTTTCTCCCGCCTGAGCTACAAAAGAAAAGACGGCATATCCTCCCTGTTGCAGTATTTGTGTAACCTTGCCCAGATAGAAAGGTGCGACATTTGAATCCGTCACGATAAAAAGCTTTCTCCCTGTTTCAATTCCGGCCTGCTGCAACAAACGGGGCAGCTCATCCAGCACGCCGGGCCCAATCCAAATCGGGTACGAGCGCTCACCCAGTGAAACCTCAAGGCGCCTCATAATTAAAACTCCGCAATATGCTCATGGTAGCTGGCATAGTTCTTTTTCATTTCTTCAAGCGAATCTCCGCCGAATTTTTCAACAAGCGCATCGGCAAGCGTCCAGCATACAACCGATTCAGCGACAACGCTCGCCGCCGGTACCGCGCAGCTGTCTGATCTTTCGATGCTTGCAGCAAACGTTTCTTTCGTATCGATATCAATGCTGTTTAAAGGCTTATACAGTGTTGGAATGGGCTTCATCACGCCGCGTACAATGACCGGCATCCCGTTGGTCATTCCGCCTTCCAGCCCGCCGGCGCGGTTCGTTTGCCGGGAATATAGATTGTTCTCGTCCAGTATAATTTCGTCGTGCACCTGGGAACCCGGCTGAGAGGCGGCTTCGAATCCGATGCCGATTTCGACCCCTTTAAACGCCTGGATGCTCATCACCGCCTGGGCAAGGCGCCCGTCAAGCTTGCGATCCCACTGCACATGGCTGCCAAGGCCGATCGGCACTCCATCCGCAACGACTTCCACAATGCCGCCGAGGGAGTCCCCTTCTTCTTTCGCCTGGTCAATTAAGGCCATCATGCGTACGGCAGCTTCTTCATCAAGACAGCGTACAGGTGACTCTTCGGTCCGCTGGATCATTTCTTTAATCGGTACATCAATGCGCCGGGCTTCCACTTCCCCGATTCGAAGCACGTGCCCTGCCACCATAATGTCGAATTGTTCTAACAACTGGCGTGCCACTGCACCGACAGCTACACGAACGGCTGTTTCCCGCGCGCTTGAACGTTCAAGAATATTGCGCATGTCACGCTGATTATACTTCAGCGCGCCGTTTAGATCAGCATGTCCTGGCCGCGGGCGTGCAACGCGGCGCTTGTCTTCATTTTCCTCCACAGGTTCAGGCGACATAATTTTCTCCCAGTGTGTCCAGTCCTTATTCTCCACTACAAGGCAAATCGGCGCCCCCGTTGTTTTTCCATGGCGCACACCGGCCACCACCTTAACCTGATCTTTCTCGATTTGCATCCGGCGGCCCCTGCCGTGCCCCTTCATTCTCCGGAGAAGCTGCTCGTTAATCTTGTCTATCGAAAAGGGCAGATTGCTCGGCACGCCTTCAATAATGGCCGTAAGCTGCGGCCCGTGTGATTCTCCCGCTGTCAAATATCTCATTGTTTCCCTCCACCCTTTTAACTTTTTAAGTGCTATTATAGTATAGCCTTACACAAAATCATAGAAAAAAATAAGAAAATCTTTTGCGCTTTAAAGCAGCATACCTCTAAAGCGACAAAAAAGGAAGGCACAACACGCGGTGTCTCCCCCCTGTTTTTTCCATTATGGAAAAGCTTACACCTTCCGGTAGAAGAACGTATCATCTGGCTCAAATCCATACTGCTGCGGCTGAAAAATCTGCTCGGTACTCCCCACAAACAGCACCCCGCCCGTGCGAAGCGAGGCGGAAAACTTATGGTACAGCTCATTCTTCGCCTCTTCCGTAAAGTAAATCATGACGTTGCGGCAAACAATCAGGTCATAGTTCTTTTCGAAAGGATCGGCAAGCATATTGTGCCGCTTAAACTTGATGAGACGCTTTATTTCGTCTGAAACAGCATAAATCGTACCGTCTTTCTTAAAATATTTACTTACGAGATCTTTAGGCGCATCCTGCAAAGAACGCTCCGTATATATGCCTTTCTTCGCTCTGGCGATAGCCCCTTCATCCAGATCGGTCGCAGTAATATCAACTTCGCGAAGCGGCGTGAATCTTGAGAGAAGCATCGCCAGCGAATACGGCTCTTCCCCGGTAGAGCAGGCCGCACTCCAGCACTTTATTTTCCCTTTTTCTTTGAGCATTCGCGGAATAATTTTATTCTCAAGCACCTGCCAACGGCTCGGGTTGCGAAAAAATTCGGATACGTTAATCGTCATTCGATCCAGGAATTCATCAAATAGCTCCTGGTTTTTCATCATCGCCTCAAAAAAAGGGGCGAAGTTGTCAAATCCCCGCTTCATCCTTAAAGAGGTAAGGCGGCGCTTCATCTGGGCCTCTTTATATTGTGCCAGATTAATCCCTGTCTTTCTCTTTACGTTCGTGATGAATTGTACAAAATCTCTATCTTCCATACGTGCTATCCCCTTTATGTCCCTGCAAAGTTTCCCTACATACTATTCGAGGCTGTCCATTGTTTTCCTTCTTTCTTTATCACTGAAAAAAGAGGCCGGAATATCTCCCGGCCTCTCTTAAGCATTGTGCTTAAATCCACTTGTTGATCGTTTTTTCGTATTCGTTAAGTTCATCCTGCTTGAACCAGAGGCCGATTTCACGCTCAGCAGTTTCAGGTGCATCCGATCCGTGGATGATGTTCATGCCCATGCTGATTCCATAATCGCCGCGAATCGTTCCAGGAGCTGCATCTGCAGGGTTTGTTTTCCCCATCATGTTGCGGGCCGTTGAAATGACATTCTCGCCTTCCCATACCATAGCGAATACAGCACCGGAAGTAATGAAGTCAACCAGTTCCCCGAAGAAAGGCTTCTGATTATGCTCTGAATAATGTTCTTCCGCCAATTCGCGGCTTACATTCATTAATTTAGCTCCGACTAAATGAAATCCCTTCTTTTCAAAACGGGTCACAATTTCACCTACAAGATTGCGTTGTACTCCGTCAGGCTTAACCATAGTAAATGTGCGTTGCTTAGCCATGCAGTAAAACCTCCATTTTTATAATTGGAAAAGTATGTATGTCCCATTGCCACACATCGAAAATTTTAACAAATCAGCGATTTGATTGCAACAGGCATTAAGATTGCCTTTCTCCGATAAAGCGCGCGATTTTTAACAGCGCCTCTTTATTTTTGTTATCGGGCAGGCCGCGAAGCGCTTCCTCTGCGCGCAGCAGGTAGCGGTCCGCAAGCTGCCGGGCGTGGGAAATTCCTTCCCCGTTTCGAATCGTATTAATCAGATGTTTGGCATCAATCTGATCCCGAACCATCTGCTGAAACTGCTCGGCTTCCCGGCTGCTATGGTACGTATATAGAGCCGGAAGGGTAATATTCCCCTGGCGCAAGTCGCTGCCTGCCGGCTTGCCGAGCTCTTTCTCAGTCCCGGTGAAATCGAGAATATCATCTGTAATCTGAAAGGCCATGCCAACATTGTATCCGTATGTATACAAGCTTCGAACAACGGCAGCCGGTGCTTCACTCGCAATGGCACCCAGCTGGCAGCTAATCGCAATGAGGAGCGCCGTCTTTCTTTTAATGCGCCTGAGATATTGCCGCAGATTCTGATCCCAATTGTTAAAGTCACGAATTTGCTCAATCTCTCCAATACACATCTCTACAATAGCATTGGACAGTATTTTATGAATTTGCGGATTTGCCAGCTCCGTGGCAATCACGAGGGCACGCCCCAGTATGTAATCCCCTGTATACATAGCAATGCGATTGTCCCACTTCGATTTCACTGTAATTTTCCCGCGCCGCAGTTCTGCATCATCAATAACGTCATCGTGCACGAGCGTCGCCATATGGATGAGCTCCAGTGATACGGCTACATGCTTAATCCTCGTAATATCATACGTTCCAAACTTTCCCCCAAGCAAAACGAAAACAGGGCGAATCCGTTTCCCCCCGGCTTTAAGCAAATGGCTGGATGTTTTCTGAAGCACAGGCTCTGCTGTGTCAATCGCACGGTCCAGCTCACGTTCAATATAATTCATATCCGATCGAAACGGAAAAAAAATATCTGCTAGTTTCATTGCGCTCCACCCATTTTACCAGTACTGTTCACTGCTAAATCTTTATCTTTTGCTCAATCTCCCCACCGACGGAATAAATCATGCGGCACATCGAGAGTATCTAACATTTTTCCTACGACAAAATTAATGACATCATCCATCGTCTGCGGCTTATGATAATACCCGGGCATCGCGGGCACAATACGCGCTCCAAGCTGCGATAGACGGAGCATATTCTCAAGCTGAATCGCGTTCAGCGGTGTTTCCCGCGGAACGAGCACGAGCTTTTTCCCTTCCTTCAGCATCACATCCGCTGTTCTCTCGAGCAGATTACCGGAGGCGCCATGAGCGATGCCTGAAAGCGTCCCCATCGAGCACGGCACAATGACCATTGCATCACTGCGATAGGAGCCACTTGCGACAGGCGCGGTAAAATCACGAAGCGTATGATAATGAAGTTCCCCCTGCTCTGCCGGAAACTTCGTCTTCATTATCAGTTCTCTGTCAGATGTATCCCAGTCTAACTCTTCTTTAAAAACCTGCCAGCCCGCTTCCGTTATAATTAAATGAACCTTATAATCGTGCAGCAGCAGCTGACGGGTAAGCCGTACCCCGTATACAGCCCCGCTTGCACCCGTAATACCGACAACAAACACTTTCCTCATCTCATCACCAGGTCAATCAAAGTAAATGAAAATACAACCACGCTCAATACGCCGTTCATTGTAAAGAAAGCCGTATTAAGCTTAGATAAATCATGCGGGGAAATAAGCCGGTGTTCATAAATAAGAATCATCGCCGAAATTAAAATCCCCACTGCGAACCAAATATGCAGCTGTGTGAGAAGGCATAGCGCAATAAAGCCCGCGATCGTAATGAAATGGAACAAGCGCGCCAGTTTTAATGCTCTGGCAATCCCAAAAAAGCTGGGGATGGAATAAAGCCCTCTCTCCCGGTCATATTCAGCATCCTGGCAGGCGTAGATGACGTCAAATCCCGCAGTCCACAGGGCCACCGAAACGAACAGCAAAATACCCATCCAATCCACGCGGCCTGTCGTTGCTACCCATCCGCCGAGCGGCGCGAGCCCGATTGCAATCCCGAGAATTAAATGGCACGCCCAGGTAAACCTTTTGGTGTACGAATACAGCACAAGAAAAAACACCGCAATCGGCATTAATTTAACAGCTAACATATTCAGCTGAAAAGCTGCCACAAACAGAACAATAAAAGAGACAATGATGAAAAGGAGCACTTCCTTGTCCCTTATAAGCCCCGCAGGAATGGCACGCATCGCCGTGCGTGGATTTTCCGCGTCGAAGTTCCGATCAATCAGGCGGTTTAGCGCCATCGCTGCGCTGCGCGCGCCAACCATCGCCATAATAATCCAGAAAATCTGGCTCCACGCCGGCCATGTGCCGTTCACGACAAAGCTGCCGAGAATCGCACCCATAAAGGCAAACGGCAGGGCGAAAATCGTATGCTCAAACTTAATCATTTCTAGAATTATCCGTAACTTTCTCATTGTATGCCCACCTATTTCTTAAATCCAATATGAAGTGCTGAAACACCGCCAACAAACAGCTTTGTTTCTACATCCGTAAGACCCGCTTCACGAAACACATCCGCAAGCTGCTTGCTGTCAGGAAAGTTTGTAAGCGAATTGGGGAGCCAGCTGTATTCTTCGTACTTATCCACCACAAGCTTTGCCACTACTGGAAGCAGGTTGTAGAAGTAGAAAAAGAATAGCTTACGGTACGGAATAAACGGCGGTTTGCTCACCTCAAGCGACACAACTTGTCCCCCGGGCTTTACGACACGCGCCATCTCCCGTATTACCTGCTTATAATCCGGCACATTGCGGAGGGCAAAACCAATCGTAGCATAATCGAACGAATTGTCCGGGTACGGGATTTTCATCGCATCCCCGTTTACAAGGGTAATCTGGTTTAATCCCTGCTTTTTAACCTTCTGTGCGCCAACGTCAAGCATATTCTGGCTGAAATCGAGACCTACGATTTCTCCTGTCGGCCCTATGGCATTCGCCAGGCTGATCGTCCAATCGCATGTACCGCAGCAAAGGTCAATGGCAGTCTCTCCTGCCTTGACACCCATTCTTCGATTCGTATATTCGCGCCAGGCAACATGGCGCCCAAAGCTAATGACCGAATTCATCCGGTCGTAGTCCTTCGCGATGGATTCAAAGACAGAGTGAACAAACTCCGCCTTCTCTTCTCCCTGCAATCTTTCTTCCATCGTTACATCTCCTCTGCCCTTGCGTTCTGGTTGTCCAATTCCAGCGCACATCCATCAATGACATGCTTTAATTCTGCACGCAATTCATCATTCCCGAGCAGTGGAACAAGCTTCCGGCACTGGTGGATGGCTCTGTGTAAGTGCTGCAGGATGAGCTGGTAGCTGTTGCGCGTTCCTTCTTCCTCATTTAGCAGCCGCCAGTATATTCCGCCTTCAGCTCCCTGCCTGCACGCCTTGTATTCCTGCAGCAGGTGCTCAATAAGAAGCATTTGGAAGATGAAGCGGGACCATTCTTCTTTCTTCTCCGTTTCCCTGCTGTACACGAAAGACTGAAGCAGCGACGCCTCAATCGCAATTTTGCACTGCAAATACTCTTCTGCCGCCCACTTGTCGTTCCAATAAAGGCTGATTTTCCGCTCGTTAATCTCCTCAATGCTTCGGGCAAGACTGCGGATCACCGCCACGTCTTCTATTTGGGCAAGCAAATAATAATAGCGGCTGCTGAAATAATCCCCCGCCAGCACGGTTAATTGGCGCGAGCGGGTGCCTCTCAGCGTTTCTTCCTGCTTAAGGCTTACAAGTTCATGGCTGTCCAGTGCCATTTGAATAAGCATGCTTGTTACTATGTACCGCCTGATGACAGATTTAGGCAGACCTTGCTGCTGCAAGTAAAGGAACAGCAGGTGAATTCGAAGCTGGGAGACCGGCGGGTGCTCAATGTGCTGACGAAGAACCTGATTGTCCACATTCATGCCAATTTGCTTACGTATCTCTTCGATTTCTTCGCGTAAATTACTCTTCAAAAGTTCCATAATATGCATCCCCCAAAAAAACATTCCGCGCCTACTGAAAACATACTTTTAAAGTATACCATATTAATGTAAGCCTACACTACGCTAATTATAAATTTCCTGCCTATAAATAAAAAGCAAAAAACAAGCAGGGCCTGCCTGCTTGTTTTACCGATACAGTTATTCCTCGCTCAGCGTATCGATCGTGCCGTGGCTCGTTTGAACGACGGCTTTTCCTCTTATCTTAATGGCGGATGTATGTTCAGTAAACTGGGCAATCATAATTTCTCCCTTGTCGAGCTTCTCGGAGTGATGGAATTTTGTAGATTCCCCGCGGGTTAACCCGATTACATTTACGCCGTTCTCAAGTGCTTTAATGACAATAAACTCAGTGGATGGCAGACTCAAGTACGCTCCCCCTTATCAATCTCAAGATCGTTTATGAACTAACTATGTCGCAAAAAGGAAACGCTGTCAATCTTTTATGAGGCTGAATACTTCTGCGCGTGAAGCCGCATCCTTCTCGAAAACGCCGCGCACGGCCGATGTCACCGTCTTTGCCCCCGGTTTTTTCACGCCGCGCATCGTCATGCAGAGGTGTTCCGCTTCGACCACAACAACAACGCCATGCGGGTCCAGAGTTTCTACGATCGCGTCAGCTACGGTAGCCGTAATCCTTTCCTGCAGCTGCGGCCGCCTGGCCACCGCTTCTACGGCGCGTGCCAGCTTGGATAGCCCCGTGACACGCCCGCCCTTCGGAATGTATCCGACATGGGCCACTCCATAGAACGGGACAAGGTGATGCTCGCACATAGAATAGAAAGGAATATCTTTTACGAGAACAAGCTCCTCATGGTCCTCGCTGAATACGACAGAAAAATACTCTCCTGGATCCTGCTTCAAACCCATAAATACTTCTTCATACATCCGCGCTACGCGCGCCGGGGTGTCAAGCAGCCCTTCACGGTCAGGGTTCTCTCCTACAGCTTCCAGAATCATGCGGACAGCCTCTTGTATTTTCTTGTGATCTACACTCATGATTTTTCTCCTTTTCACTCAAGGAATAATAAACCAGGGTTTTTGTTTATACTAAAAGGAGCCGTACATTTACTGTACAGCTCCTGCTTAGATGCAAGATTAATAAATCAAGCCCGGTCATACTATGTACGCTGCTATTGAATCTCGTCCTTCAATGCCTTACCCGGTTTAAAGGCTGGCACCTTGCTTGCAGCAATTTCAATCTCCTGGCCAGTCTGTGGGTTCCGGCCTTTACGAGCCGCACGCTCACGTACTTCAAAGTTACCGAAGCCGATCAGTTGAACCTTATCGCCCTCTTTTAAAGCTTCCGCAATTGCGTCAAACACAGCATCTACAGCTTTTGTTGCATCTTTTTTTGTGAGTTCGGCCGTTTCAGACACTTTAGCAATTAATTCAGTTTTGTTCATTTTTCTTCACCTCCTCCCACAGGGGAAATATCTTGTTATACGTTGTTAACGATTTGTTGGCGAAATATACGTATTTCCTGCATTTTTTAACATTGGACATGCTAATCTTAATATAGAAAACGCTGTAATACAAGGGATTTTAACGAAACAGGCCCATATTCGCCCATACAATCGGACGATTTACTACCCGAAACAGGAAAAAGGCTTCATCCGAAGGCGGAGAAGCCGGCATTTATCTGCTATACAGTTTTCCCTACCTTGCTTTTCTGCCTAAAGAATAATCGCAATTAATCCTCCGGAACCTTCGTTGATAATCCGCTCCAGCGTTTCCTGCAGCTTATACCGTGCATTATCCGGCATCATCGAGAGTTTAGCCGATATTCCTTCGTTAACAATCGAGTTGAGTGAACGCCCGAAGATATCCGAATTCCAGATGCTTAGCGGATTATCCTCAAAATCCTGCATGAGGTAACGCACAAGTTCTTCACTCTGTTTTTCCGTGCCAATAATCGGTGCAAATTCGGACTCTACGTCTACACGAATCATATGGATAGAAGGCGCCGTCGCTTTCAATCGTACGCCAAAGCGGGAGCCATGGCGAATAATCTCCGGTTCGTCTAACTTCATTTCTTCTAAGGATGGCGGTGCGATCCCGTATCCGGTCTGCCTTACCATCGTCAGAGCACCGGAGACTTTATCATACTCCTTTTTCGCCACACTGAATTCCTGCATGAGCTGGAGGAGGTGATCTTTTCCCCGAATTTCGACCCCTACGATTTCCATCAGAATCCGGTCGTACAATTCATCGTTAGCATGAAGGTCGATTTCGGCCACACCCTGGCCCATATTCATATCTGACAATGCCGCCCGCTCAATAAAGTCATAGTCACTAAAGTAGCCGACAACCCTATCCACATCGCGGAGTCGGCGGATGTCCTTCACTGTGTCACGAACCGCTTCCTCGAAGTTTTGGCGGAGCCAATGTTCAGAGTTGAGAACCATTACCCAGGAGGGGAGGTTGACGTTCACTTCATGGACAGGGAACTCGAACAATACCTCGCGGAGAACCGCAAGCCCTTCTCTTTCGTCCATCGAATCCACACTCATGACAAGAACAGGCACATCATACTTCTCTTCCAGGTCTGCGCGAAGCGTTAGCGTCTCAGGGTTGCCGGGATGGATCGTATTGATAACAATCGCAAATGGTTTACCAACCTCTTTTAGCTCATTAATGACTCTTTCTTCCGCCTGGGCGTAGTCATAGCGGGGAATTTCCGCAATCGAACCGTCAGAAGTAATCACAACGCCAAGGGTCGAATGCTCCTGGATTACTTTGCGGGTTCCAAGCTCGGCTGCCTCTTCAAAAGGAACGGGTTCATCATACCACGGGGTTGTTACCATACGGGGGCCGTTTTCATCTTCATATCCGCGTGCCCCTTCCACTGCATACCCAACACAATCGACCAGGCGGACATTAATATTGAGTCCGTCTGCCACACGAATCTCCACCGCGTTGTTAGGAACGAATTTCGGTTCTGTGGTCATGATTGTTCTTCCAGCAGCACTTTGAGGCAATTCATCAATGGCCCTTACTCTCTCTGATTCGTTCGGGATATTCGGGATGACAACCGTTTCCATGAACCGCTTAATAAACGTTGATTTTCCCGTACGAACAGGACCGACGACACCGATATAAATATCTCCCCCGGTACGTTCTGCAATGTCTTTAAAAATGTCAATACGTTCCACCTTTTACCCTCCTCACTTTCGGCTAGCTTCAACTTCTTGTACTATAAGGACACTATTCATCTTATGAAGGCCGTAAGGAAAATAGACCCTTTGTACAGAAAAGAGCGATAGCCATCTGGGCTAACGCTCTCTTGCTTTCACGTCCAGCCCTGTCCTGTTTAATACAGAATATGCTGGGTTCGGATCAGATATGCCTTTTAGTTTTCTTTCACAAGCTGCGGCTCTCCGTTAACCAGATGGTAGGAGAAAGACTTAACCGGAGCAAGCGGTGAGGCAGCGACGAGGATGGAACGGATGTCCTCCCCCGGCTTCGGCCTGGTGCTGGTGCTACGCAGCGCCATGCTTAAATCCATGGCATAATCTATGCCTACGATGCCTTTATCATTTATAACAAACGGAAGCTCCTGCTGGCTAAACGGGCTCTTATATGTTTCTTCCTGCATCCTTAGTTTATCGTAGTCGACCGCATAGAAACCGTCCGCCAGTTTTTTCCCAAGAGGAAGCGTCTGTCTGGCGGTATAGTAGCGGGTCACCTTCTCCTGCACCGTCTGTACTTTCTGTGACACATTTAAATCAATCAAGCGAACTTCCGGCTTTTCCTCCGCGTGAAGGAGAATAAACATGTAGCTGCCGCCAGCTTCAAAGGCCGCTCCGGGAATGTAGGGGATATACTTGGGTACAATTCGGCTGAAATCAACCGGGTATCGCTCATACTCAGGGGTAATGGCATCTTTCGTTTCAATCGGAAGCACGCCGGTGTCCTTCCTGTAAGCATCAACCGCATCCTGAACCATTTTAATTTGCTGAAGCGGGGGCGCACTGTTCTGAATCATTTTCTGCTTCGGATACGCGCACCCCGTTAATAGAAGGATCGTAACGGCAAATAAAAAGAAAAGAAGTGAAATTTTATTGTATCTTTCAAGCCTCATATCTACCACTCGTCCTCCTGCCCTTGTCTCTCAAGCTGGGCTCGAACGGCGGCTTTGAGCTTATTTTCCGGCAGTTCAACACAGACTTCCCCCTGTACCCGTGCCTGGCAGGCAAGGCGCATACCGCCGGTCAGGTTCAAATCGCCAATCATCCGTTTTTCCACTTCTTTCGGGGAGGAGACCTGGCTATCGGCTTTTACGTGAATCTTGCACATTGTACAGGAACCTTTTCCTCCACATCGCTGAGGTATAAAAATACGTGCTCTGGAGGCGGCTCGCAATATCGTTTCCCCTTGCCGCACTTCTACTTTCTTATTCCCAGGGTTAAAGGTAATCTTCGGCATGATATACAACTCCTGCTATCCTATTCTCCGTCAAAATGTGAGCAGTACGGCCATCATGAGTAAAAAAGCGCCAATTAGCCCAACATAGGCAAAAACGGACAGTGAAAAACGAAACACTTTTTTTGACGATTTCCGCGCATAAATAATAAAAAAATTAGAGGCAAACATCATCCCAATCGCGCTCAGTGCATAAAACATTTTCTCCATAAGACCCTCTTCGTCCCCTTATTTTCCCTCTATATCCCATATTATAGCACAACCCTCCCGCAATCGAACCGATTACAGGACAGAAGCATAGTATAAGTTGAATACGCTAGATGAAAGGAGCGCGCAGTATGAATACCCAGAGGCGGCGAGGTCCGCAGGCCAAAAGACGCAAGGTGAAAAGACCGGCATCGACGGCTCCGAGAGAACGTACCGCTGCTTTACCAGCAGTGAAAACTCCAAATCTACCCGCATCAAAATCGTCATTTCTAAAAGGACTTCCATCTCTCCTCACGAAATCACCTACCGAAATGAAAGCATCGATCCGCACTGTCAGGCAGTGGTCAAGCCAGATGAGGGGAACGATGGCGGAGATGGAACAGACGCTTGATACACTTACGAACTTATTAGGAATGTATGACCGATGGAACGAAAGCAGCAAGACCCGTTCTACGCTGCGGGCGGCAGCCAAAACGACAGGAGAGAAAAGTAGCATTCCTCTTTCGTTTATGAAAACACTAAACACTGTTGATTTCCGGCAAATTATTAGCCTTCTCAATTCCCCTCTTGTGCAAGCGCTGCTCGAAATGGACGAAAGCGCGGCATCTGATGAAAACAAAGAAGGATAATGCGAATCCGCATTATCCTTCTTTTTTACTGTACCCTTGCTTTGCACAGGAGAACCCTGTATGATTTTGAGAACCCTGATATACCTTATGCCCCGCAGGTAGTGCTTGTAACAACATTTACAGCCTATTTCTGCTCTCTACAATTTATTTTTCAGAAGTTTCATCAGTGCGCTTGTGTCGCTGCCTTGAATATCATTATTTTTTATATAGTTCACGATCCGGTCTTCTTTATTCTTATCTATCTGGACATTAGCAAGCAGTCCGAGCTGGCGTATAAGCTGGCGCACCTTTTGTTCGTCATTTAAGTCTCCTCGTTTCACACCGCTTGCCAGGTTCTCTAACTTAGACGTGTCCACATTTTTATTCTGTAATTTATCCAGGAATTTTTTTGGGATTTTCGTCATTGTTCTCATACCCCTCTCTCATTCAAATGTACAACAATAGTGTATGAGAGAGGGCGGGGAAGAGTGCCGCTATTTCCTCACGTTTGGTTGTTCGCTTCAAAATATTCGAGCGCAACTTCTTCCATTTCATGCCGGCGCACCCGTCCCATTAAATCCCCGACCGCCTCCCTTGGCGCTTTATTCTCAAACAGAAGGGAATACAATTCCCGTGTAATCGGCATATCAACCTTTACTTCATGCGCCAGTTTATGGACGGCTTTCGTTGTTTTGATTCCTTCTACGACCATTCCCATACGTGTGAGTATTTCTTCCACACTCAGCCCCTGTGCAATCATGTTGCCCGCTCGCCAATTCCGGCTGTGCCTGCTTGTCGCCGTCACAACCAGATCACCGAGTCCGGCAAGTCCGGAAAAAGTGAGCGGGTTGGCACCCAATTTTATGCCAAGCCGGCTAATTTCTGCAAGCCCCCGCGTGAGAAGAGCGGCCTTAGCATTGTCTCCAAAATCAAGTCCGTCGCTTACACCCGCTCCAAGAGCAATAATATTTTTCAAGGCGCCACCCATCTCTACACCAATCACATCAGGATTCGTGTATACCCGAAAATGACGGGTAATGAGTACGTCCTGTACCTTTTCGGCAATTCCCATCGCCTCCGAAGCTACCACTACGGTTGTTGGCGCCTTCCGGCCGACTTCTTCCGCGTGGCTTGGCCCGGAAAGGACGGCAATTCTTTCTCTATAAGACGCAGGCAGCTCTTCGGCGATGACTTCACTCATCCGCTTCATGGATTCAATTTCGATCCCTTTGGTCGCATGAACAAGGATGGCCTCTTTATGTAGGTGAGGGACTAAATTCCGCACCGTTTCCCGCATAGCATGAGAAGGAACAACGAGGAAAATAAATGTTTTTCCCGGGACAACATTCTCCAGCACATGATCGCAGACGATGTTTTCGGGCAAAGAAATTCCCGGCAGGTACTGTTTGTTCTCATGTGCCTGATTAATTTCCCCGGCAAGTGCAGCCCGCCGCGCCCACAGGGCTACCTCACTATGGTTTTCCGCCAGAACCGTCGCAATGGCCGTCCCCCAGCTTCCTGCCCCGACTACCACTACTTTCTGTTCCATACTTCCCCACTCTCCCTTATGATTTCCCCAGCTTTCTCTCTTTCCCCTGGATAAGGCGGCTAATATTCTCGGCGTGCCGCACATAGCCGAGCAGTGCAATCAGCAAGGTTCCCACAACATAGGCTGCAGGTTCCTTAAAGAGGAACAAAATGATGGGAACCGCTGTGACAAAAAGCAGCGAACCTACGGATACATAGCGAGTGGCGGCAATCACCGCCACAGTGAGCACGACAGCGATAAGCGAGGGAACAGGGGCCACAGCGAGCAGCACACCAATCGTGGTCGCCACCCCCTTGCCGCCGCGAAAGCCGAAAAAGACCGGCCAATTGTGCCCGATAATGGAAGCAATGCCGGACAGCACAATGACCCACGGGCTGTTTCCCGCAAGCGCATCGGCGAGCAACACAGCAGCGGCTCCTTTCGCCGCGTCAAGCAGCAGAACAAGAATGGCAGGCCCCTTGCCGAGCACGCGCAGCGTGTTCGTTGCCCCGGCATTGCCGCTGCCGTGCTTTCGAATGTCAATCTTTGCAACCCTTTTTGCGATTAAAACACTAAAACTAATGGAACCTAACAAATAGCCCAGTATAATGACAACCGCACTCATATAAGGTACCTCTTCTCCCTATTCCGATTTGTTACGCACCAAAATACGTATCGGAGTTCCTTCAAACGGGAACGCTTCTCTAATTTTATTCTCCAGATAACGCTGGTATGAGAAATGCATTAATTCTCTATCGTTTACAAACAGCACAAACGTAGGCGGTTTCACCGCAACCTGTGTAACGTAGTTGACGCGCAGCCTGCGCCCTTTATCTGTCGGCGGCGGGGTAACCGTGGTCGCCTCGTGGATCAAATCGTTTAGCACTGGTGTGGCAATGCGCATTGCATGCTGTTCCGCTACCTGCGAGACTTTTGGTAAAATCGTCTGTATGCGCTGCTTTGTTTTTGCGGAGACGAATACAATGGGCGCATACGATAAATACTTAAATTCTTCGCGAATGTCCGCGATAAAACGGTTCATCGTTTTTTCGTCTTTCTCGACGGCATCCCACTTGTTTACAACGATAATAACGCCCCGCCCTGCTTCGTGGGCATAGCCTGCGACTTTCTTGTCCTGCTCAATAATTCCTTCTTCTCCGTCGAGCACGACAAGGACGACATCGGACCGCTCCATCGCACGCAGAGCACGCATCACGCTGTATTTCTCCGTTGATTCGTATACTTTGCCGCGCTTTCGCATCCCGGCTGTATCGATAAGAACGTAGTCCTGCTCTTCGAAGGTGAACGGCGTATCAATGGCATCTCTTGTTGTACCTGCGATATCACTGACGATAACACGCTCTTCGCCAAGGAGGGCATTTACAAGCGATGACTTTCCAACGTTCGGACGGCCGATGACGGAAACGCGAATCACATCTTCATCATATTCGTCCTCTTCTCTTTCCGGAAAATGCTTGATGACCTCATCAAGCATATCGCCAATCCCGATGGCATGGGCTCCGGATACAGCGAATGGTTCGCCAAAGCCGAGCGAATAAAACTCGAACACATCATTGAGCCGCTGCGTATTATCAATCTTATTTACCGCAAGGACGATCGGCTTCTTCGAACGGTAAAGCATCCTTGCCACTTCCTGATCCGAATCGGTAATTCCTGTCGTCCCGTCCACCACAAAAATAATAACATCCGCTTCATCAATGGCAAGCTCAGCCTGGTGCCGAATCGGATCAAGCAGAATATCATGATCATCAAAATCAATCCCACCCGTGTCGATAAGGTGGAATGAATGCCCCAGCCATTCTGCCCGGCTATAAAGGCGATCCCGTGTTACACCCGGCACGTCTTCGACGATCGCCAGGCGCTCCCCAACAATTCGATTGAAAATCGTCGACTTTCCGACATTCGGACGGCCGACAATCGCTACTACTGGATTTCCCATAACTTACATACCTCTCTTTTTAGACGTCTCTCTTATCATAAATTGAATCGTATGGACAAGCAAGATAAACCGGGTTATCCATCTATAAGTTGTCTTCATGAATGCTTGATGATGATGAGTGTATCGGCCGTGACTTCATGGGCCATTCCATCTATCGTCCTCTCCAGGGTCGCTGCAATCTCCTGCAGCTCCTTTTGTGAATTGGCATAAAAGACAGGGGCTCCGCCTCCGACACGATTTCGATCCATTGTAATCACAGCCAGAATGAAATTTCCCAGCGAGGTAGCCATAGCGCTGCATCTATCCCTTCTGTTTTGAATTTCCTGCGATCTCACGCGGCATGCGGACCGCGCTGTCGAGCACCGGTACCCTTTTTACGGTTTGCATGATTCGCCCTGAATTGTTTTCCTGCGGAAGAAGAAACAAACCAAGCCGCCCGTTTTCCAAATCCCGCTTGGCCATCGGTACCAAACCGGGCTCGCCCGTATCCCGGTACACTCCGACAATGGTAGATACATCGTGCAAAATAGCCTGCCGCTGGCCTAGATTAGCGATTGTTACAAGGCTGCTTGGGCTTTTAGGAATGACAACCAGACCAACCCCGTGCTTTTGTATTGTCTCCCGATCCGCTTGAAGCCCTATATTCATAATGTGAATGCCACCAACATACAAGTTCGGCCCGTTAAAAGTAAGTTCTCCCTCTTCAATGGTGGCAATATCGGACAATACCTTTCCGCTCATCAGCCATTTATCAATCAAAATCGTAAGGATCCCTGCTGCCACTGCCCATATAACAGACAGTTTTATTGCAGCAAAAGTGGACACAATGGAAGTAAGCATAACAAGATAGTTCCTGCCCTCAAATACCTGGGCAATCCCTTCGATATATGTGACGCCGCGCGGGACCAGCTCCATCGTATCCAGCTGCTGGAGCATGTTTCTCTCCATGTTGCGCACGTCGCGAAACTGCTGAGCGGCAAGAGAGAGAAACGTTACCGCCGTCCAGTTAGACTGGAGGAGAGCAGGGATCGCAACCGAACCGAGGCTCGCTGCGATAACGCCAAGCGCAAAATGAATAATCCGGCCATGTGGATACGACGGATACTGACGGTAATCCGTTCGCATCATATACAACCGGGCAAGCGTGCCGAAAACAATGCCTATTGTCACAGCGACTGTATAGTTTGCCATTGGGCCTATCTACTCCTTCTGGCGAACAGCTTCCGGACAGCAAAAAATCCGGCTCCGACAGCAGAAACGAACACCTGCCATGAAACAAGGGACACGAGCAGCGAAAAAACAAGAATATCTCTATAGTGCAGATCGCCAACAATGAAGTATCCGCTTCTCTCATACGTCCAGGCCTCTAAAATCACTTCCATCACACTAACACCGATCCCGATGACAATAAACACATGAAAGAGCGTACGCGCAATCAGCAGTGAGAGCGATACGGCGAGCAGTGCGACTAAATATGTTTCCCCCCCAATCTGTAAAACCGGATCAAGCCAGAGCATATAGCGCAAAAGAAAAAGCGTCGCCCCGGCAAGCAGCCCTCCGGCCAGTAAATGCGGACGAATTTCCTCCTGCTCTTTCATCCACAAATAGAAAAAAAACACCAGTGGAAGCGCATATGTTACCGGGTATACCTGGATATGAGGGGTAAGAGAAAGAACCCACCCGCTTCCCGCATACACTGTAAGCAAGAGGCTCACAAAGACATAAGGGCGTATACGAAGCTGGGACAAAAACGGGTTCAGCCATCCCATCCACTGTAAAATCAGTAGGATAATAACGCAAAACAAAGATAAATAACCTGCATTCATGGCGTATCGCTATACTCCTTCCATTACATTCCTAGTTACTCCCCTTATTATTGCCAAAAAGAAAAAATACCACCCGATCGGATATGCCGGATGGTATTTATTCCATTGTACGCATCGTTCTTCGTGCCCATAAACTGCAGTCAATGCCGCGCATCGCTGCCCAGTGGTACGTATCGCCTGTAATAACGAGGGGAACGGACTGCAGCTGTTTTACCGTTGCCGCGCCGAGAGCGGTCATAATGATTTCAAGCTGGTTATGCAGCGTTTGGACGTAGCTGACCGCCTCCACTACCTTCTCCTCAACGGCATAGCGAAGAAAAGCCCCGGCCATGCCGACTGCAGAAGCTCCGAGAGCGATACTGGCTGCCGCTTCTATGGCGGTTCGGATGCCGCCTGTCGCCATCACATCCAATGCCCCGGCATATTCGGACACTTCAAGCAGGCTTGCCGCCGTCGTAATTCCCCAGCTGTTTAACATTTCATACGGGAGCTTGCGTCTGGCGTTTTCGATTTGCGCGAAGTTGGTCCCCCCGCGCCCTCCTACATCAATAACCGACACACCGCAATCCGTTAGCCTCGCTGCCGCTTCTCTTGAGATTCCAAAGCCAACTTCCTTCACGATAACAGGGACGTCGACCTCTTTTACAATCTTCTCAATTCTTCTCGCCGCACCGCTGAAATCCCGGTCCCCTTCCGGCATAATGAGCTCTTGCATAACATTAAGATGAATCTGCAGCCCGTCCGCTTCAATCATTTCAATCGCCTGTTTTGCCATCGAAGGGGAGGCCTCAGCACCGAGATTAGCAAGTAGAATCCCCTTTGGGTTTACTTTGCGGGCAATCCTGTATGTATCGATAAGAGCGGGATCCTTAACAGCGGCCATTTGAGATCCAACAGCCATAGCAAGGCCCGTCTCTTGTGCTATCATGCCCAGTACCCGGTTTATACTGTGAGTTTCTTTCGCGCCGCCTGTCATCGCATTGACAACAATCGGCGAACTCATGGTGAGTCCGCCGACAGTTGTCTGCAATGCAATATCCTGTTTCCCTATACCAGGCAGGCAATTATGAATAAACTTCACATCATCCAGTCCGTGTTCTCCGGATTGGCCGGCTGCTAGAGCGTGCTCTACGTGTTCGCGTTTACGTGAAATTCTTTCCATCGCTCTTCCTCAAGTTATGATTTGAATTTCTTCAATAAGTCGCCCATGCGGTCACCAATCGTTACACCCATACCGCCATCGTTATCGTTAGCCTGGTAGTTGGCAATTTCTTTTTTCGTTTCTTTCTTCTGCTTTTCTTCCTGTGCTTCCCGGATGCTCAGGCTCATGCGCTCTTCCTGAACGTTAATATCAAGAATCTTCACATTTACTTCTTCGCCTTCTTTAAGCACCTCGTCCGGTGTAGCAATATGGCGGTTGGCAATTTGCGAGATATGAACAAGCCCTTCTACGCCCGGTGCCACTTCTACGAATGCACCGAAGCTAACGAGGCGGCGAACCGTTCCTTTTACGACATCGCCGATTTTGAAATCAGCGGAAGCCTGCTCCCATGGTCCAGGAAGCGTTGCTTTAATGCTGAGGCTGATTCTCTCGTTATCCTTATCTACTTTAAGGATTTTTACGTTGACTTTGTCGCCTTCTTTAAGCACATCTGCCGGCTTCTCTACGTGGTTCCAGGCAATCTCCGAAATGTGGACAAGGCCATCCACTCCGCCGACGTCAACGAAGGCACCGAAGTCCGTCAGGCGCTGTACGGTTCCTTCAATAACGGAACCTACCTGCAAATCATCCAGAACATTTTGTTTTTGTTTATTTGCTTCCTCTTCCAGCACGGCGCGGTGGGAAAGGATGACTTTGTTTTTTTCCTTATCAAGCTCAATGACTTTAACGGATAGCGTTCTTCCCTTATAGTCAGAGAAATCTTCGACAAAGTGGCGTTCCACATGGGAAGCCGGAATAAAGCCGCGCACGCCAAGATCTACAACAAGCCCGCCCTTTACGCTGTCAGCGATAACAGCATCAAATACCTCGCCAGACTCAAACTTGCCCTCCAGCTCGCTCCACGCTTTTTCCGCGTCAACGGCACGCTTGGAAACGATTAACTCATCCTTTCCTTCGTCCAGCCGGATTACTTTTACTGTAATCTCCTGGCCTTCAGAAAGCACATCAGCGACTTTTTCAATATGCAGGCTTGATACTTCGCTAATCGGAAGAATCCCGTCATATTTATATCCTACATTGATAAGTGCTTGCTTTTCATCTACTTTAGAGACAGTCCCTGTAAGCACCTCGTCCACCTGTACGCTCTGCGTATCATTCGTTTCGTTCTGATTTTCTTCTACCATAGACTATAACCTCCTTGAAATAAAAGCCATTCACTCAATAAATGCCCCCATCATGATGAACCAGAAACATTTACAGCCAACAGCAGGATAATTGATAATTTATATTAGCTTACCAGAGTTATGCGGAAAAATGCTAGTGTCGGACATGCTGCTTACGAAATATTCCGTGCATACCAGGCAAGCGTAATCACCAAAAAAGCCGTTACGCGGAAAATGCATGTTACTAAATAGCGTGCAACAATTTGTTTTATCTTATACGGATGCCGTCTTTATGTACTTGCATAAGTTTTTGAATTTCACTTTGGATAAACTCAGCTGCATATTGCATACGTTCTGAACTATCCTTACCCATTACCGCTGCGCTTAAATCGACAGGAGACCCATAAATAATCGTAATCGGCTTAAAAACCTTGTAAGGCCCTATGATGGCGACAGGAACAATACGTGCGCCTGACTTCAAGGCGATCATCGCCGCTCCCGGCAGCACCTTCCGCATTTCTCCCGGTTTCCCCCTCGTGCCTTCAGGAAAAATCCCGAGAACCTTGCCTTCTTTCAGCAGTTCCATTGATTTGCGTATGGCCTGTCTGTCACCCGCCCCCCGCTTTACGGGAAATGCTCCAAAATCTCTTACAAGGGCGGACAGAACAGGAACCTTAAAAATCTCTTCCTTGGCCATAAAATGGACCTGCCGTTCAATCCCGCCTCCAAGGAGCATCGGATCCCAGTTGCTAATATGGTTCGCGCATAGAATAATCCCTTCCCCATCGGGGATATTCTCCCGCCCGATCACATTCCAGCGGTATACTCCTGAGAAAATAGCGCGAAATATCGCGCGAAAGAACGAATACGTTCCCCTCATGTTACGCTCTCTCCCCGGCTTTCTCTTTATACATTTCTACAATTCGCCGTACGACCTGATCGATGTCCAGCCCTGTCGTATCAAGCAGAACGGCATCCTCCGCTTTTCGGAGCGGAGCCGCTTCCCTCTCACTGTCCTTGCGGTCCCTTTCAGCGATTTCATGCATGAGCTGCTTCAGGTCGGTTCTCACTCCGCGCTGCACTAATTCGGAATACCGGCGGTGAGCTCTCTCTTCGATGGAAGCCGTAAGAAAAATTTTCAATTCAGCTTCCGGAAGCACATGTGTTCCTATGTCTCTTCCGTCCATAACAACGTTCTGATTGCGGGCCATTTGGCGCTGCAGTTCAACCATCGTGCGGCGTACAGACGGATGCATGGCTACGGCTGACACGTGGCTGGATACTTCAGTGGAACGGATTACGTCTGTAACATCCTCATCATTTATGTAGATGTGCTGATATCCATTTACCAAATCCAGCTTTAAATTCATCCCCTCCAGCAGGCTGTAAAGCTGCCGTTCATTTTCTACTGAACACTTATGAACGAGCGCCGTATAAGTCAGCGCCCGGTACATGGCGCCCGTATCAATATACAAAATCCCAAGTTCTTTTGCGACGCGCTGCGCTACCGTGCTTTTACCTGCACCGGCCGGCCCGTCAATTGCAATATTCACGATGATAATCCCACCCTATAAACAAAGGGCATGCTGCAAAAAACGCTTTTCCGCAACCTTGCCTCTCTTTCATTTCTAAATTTCTTTCTAAAACAGTAAAAAGCAGGGAATGCCTGCTTCTATGATTGGGGTATTTGATTCAAAGGGATATAACAAACGAACAAGACGCATTCACGGAAAGCGGGCAGCGATCTATTCAATTACTTAAATAGTATCATAGGCGTTATTGTGATGCAACGCCTTCCAGGCGAACTGTCACCGCAAACAAATGTCGAAACGAATCGAATGAGAGTAAGAACTGGCTCAAAAACAGCAGAATAAATCCTCCGACAATGATAGCCATCAGCATCTTTTCCACCCGCCCTGAGAATCGTGCAAATCTCTGTTCATACGCGAAATCTTCTGATTGTTCCATCCGGGCATCCCTCCTGTTTCCAGCAGTATAGCCCATTCTTTCCCGGACTATTCGTACCCTACACGATTTCGCAAATAAATCTGGCGCTCCAGCGAGTAGCTGATTACTTTTTCACGTTCCCCATCCTTAATCTCAAAGAAACTGAGAGAAACAACCTGGGGATGTTTCCTCTCTGCAGGGGGGATGATGCGTACGATGTCCCCGTGAAAACACGTGTGTTCAATTCCTTTGTTCATAGGCAGAACGATCCAGCAGGTAAACCGGTCTCCTACTTGAATATCTACGGATGCATCACACACAAAAGAAATACCCCCGCCGCCAATATCATTTGTTTTTGCGACAAAGTGAAGAGGGCGCTCCGGGTCCAGCCGCTGGAGAGAAACATCTAATTCAGCAGGAACCCGGAAATAATTGCGCCGCTGGGAACGGGTGATTTGACGGTCATTCTGTGGACGGCTAATTAGAATAAGCGGGATGTTCTCGTTCTTTCTCCCTGTAATGGCCGTTATAAAAGAATACTGTGCACCGTCTTCAGCCGTAAACCAGAAAGAAAATTCACTCCCCCTTGGGTAGAAACCCGCCTTCCCTGTATTTTGTTCTGTCGGGATTTCGATTACGATATGCTGTTCGTCCATATCAGCCACCCTGGACTTGTACATTTTTTTACTTTCCGTTTCGTCTGCGGTGCGCAGCTGCATATATACGATGGAGCCTATTTTAGGCATCATGGTGCAATCCTCTCCCTGTCTTTATATCTATTTCTTCTATTATACTAGGATTTTTTATATAGCCGTAGCTTTTATTTTCTCAACCTTTATTTCTTCCCCTGTCATCGCGTCAATAAAGAGGCGGTACCGGTCTTTGCCCATCGTTCCGTAAAATTCATAAACATGCGCCTCACTCCCGCGATCATCTTCAATGATGGCACGCCTCGTCTCAAGCACCTGAAACGATTTGCTTACCCGGGTGCGCGCTTGCTGCTGGGTGAGTTTCGGCTTCGGGATGGAGCGCTGCTTATGGTTCAGCAGGTAGCCTTCACTCTGAAATCCGGTTACTTCACCGTTATCCATCGCAACCGTTACCGTAACCGAGTCGGGATATACCCGCACATCTTTCTCCCTGTATACATACGTAAACGCGGCAGATCCTTCATACTCTGAAACCGATGCCGGTTCCATTGATGAATAACCGTGTGTTTTTAGATAGGTATCGGCACGCTGTCTTGCCGCCTCCAGATTCATTTTCGCGGAACCGACATTCCGTTCATTAAGGAGCCATACAATGCCGCCGCCTCGCTTCGCTACATCGACATTTATAGGGTTTGAGCCATTTCTTTCGGTAATACGGACACTGTATGTCTCCAAATCCGTCCCTTTTCCATTCGCATTGACAACCACTTGTTTCGCCTGCTTTGTCCCAGCAAATTGGAGCGCACGTTTTCTGGCCTCTTCCTGTGTAACCGGGCTGCCCTTCAGAGACTGGGCTTTCATCTTATGCGACTGATTAAGGCTGCCGATGCCTGCTCCAAAGTCAACATCTTTGTACCCTTGCACGTCCCGGTTGATAACGGTAAGCCCATCAACAATTGTATTATCCTGCTGCTTTTCTTCGGTAGCAATCGCGGATTCGACATCCATCCACCGCAGCTGTTTCGTAATTACCGCGGATTGAACCTTCTGCAGGCTGCCGCGAATTTCTTTGGAGTGGTTATATAAGGCTTGTAATGTCTTGCGCTCCTTTTCGGTAAGCGGCTGCTTATCGAGGTCTCTCATCCCGCTCTGGTAGCTAAAATCCGCGACGTTGGCCAGGAACTTATTCGTTTCGTTGAACGGCATGAGAGTGAGCGGCAGCTGACTTACGTTATTTTGTGCAGAATACGCGAGACGCCACACATTCGTTAAACAGGGAGCCAGCTGCCTGCGGGAATTAACCGCGAGCGCCTTGCCCAATTCGTCGTGCAGTTTGTCCACATGGTAGTTCAAATTATGAAAAGCTCCCTGGTATTGATTTTCCGCTTTAATGAGAATCGAGTTTTTTTCCTGATTTTCCTGGTACCCCCACATCCCGGCGCCAATGAGGCCAACCGCGAATACTGGAAATAAAATTCCCGCTATTTTACCATACATCTCTATCACCTTTCCTTTATACATACAGAAGATTTCTTATTCCATATTGTTAGGAAAGAAAAGGCGGTTTATGCAAAAAAGGCGAAAAGAGAGTTTCTCCTTTCGCCTTCCGGTACGATTAAACCTGCTCCGATGAGATATGGAATTTCTCCTTATTGCTGCAAACACACTGCTTAAACCCCGTTTCGATACGCCCGTTCTTTTCCTTGTTTCCTCGCAAAATGTATCGTTCTCCGCACGACGGGCAATAAATCGTTACTTTGTACCGGTCCCTGGCACTCACACTTTTTCAACCTCCTCTTGGTCATATTTTGTACCAAAAGCGGTCCGGATAGACCTGTTTAGCGCGACCCGGCTGCGATCCAGGGCAACCGTCCATAGAAAAATCATAAACGGAATCATCAGCCATGGCCATACGTTTCCTCCGACCATTAAAATAAAATCATACGTGCCGTGCAGCAATACAGGAATGAGCAAGCTAAGCACCAGGTAAAACCGCTGCCTGGAAAGGGGCTCAGCAAATTTCGCTTTGCCCAAATAGTATCCCATGAGGACGCCGAACAGACCATGGCTTGAGACAGGCAGGACGGCCCGATAGAATGCGGTAGATAATCCACCATGGCTTACCAGGTAGAAAAAGTTTTCAATCGTGGCAAACCCAACAGATACGGCGGCGGCATAGACAATTCCGTCATACGGTTCATCAAACTCTACGTGCTTGTATGCTGTATAATAAATAATAAACCATTTGAAGAATTCTTCTAAAAAACCGGCAATAAAAAAGGATTGGCCTACTTTTCCCAGCGTTAGCTCTTCCTGAAACCCATACTGTATAACCATAACGGGAAATACAAGGAGAATGCCGATAATAAAGCTTTTCACAACCATATGCAGCGGCTCGGTTTCATACTTGTCTTTTAAGTAAAAATAGCTCAAAATTGCAATACCAGGGGCTATCGCTGCTCCCATGGTCGATAACATAGCTTTCGACTCCCTTTGAATTACATAATAATTAGCGAATGAATTTATTTCTTGTCAGTTACATTTCTTATTCTTTCATCGTACCATGGAATAGGGGTGAAGGAAATACAATTTCTGGAGGAAAAAATGAACAGAGGAACACCGGAGACACGGAAAATCATCATTATAAATACAGGCGGAACGATTGCGATGGAAACGGACGATGCAACAGACTCCGTTAAACCGGGAGAAGAACATCCTCTTCATACGATCGAACCGCAATTAAAACAGTATGCTCTAGTTAAAATGGTCGATTTATTTAATGTGCCCAGCCCTCACATGACGCCTGAAATGATGCTTGTCCTCTCGCAAAGAATTGCCCAATATGCGGCAGATTCTAACATTACCGGCATTGTCGTAACACACGGGACAGACACACTGGAAGAAACCGCTTATTTTCTCGATCTTACCCTTGCCACAGAAAAACCCGTCGTAGTAACTGGAGCGATGCGCTCGAGCAACGAACTTGGGGCGGACGGCCCTGTAAATCTCGTGCAATCCGTCAGGGTAGCAAGCGATGAGGAAAGCCGTGGCAGAGGCGTGCTCGTTGTTTTTAACGATGAAATCCATGCCGCGCGCCACGTCACGAAAACCCATACAAGCAACGTGGCTACCTTTCAATCACCCCAGCACGGAGCCGTCGGGCTCGTAGCGAAGAAGAGCATCTTCTATACCCAGCCTGCCGTCCGGACACCCGTTTACAATGTTTCCAAAGCGGAAAAGGTCGTCCCGCTTGTTAAGATGGTGACAGGAATGGACGCCCGGTGGCTGCAGTTTTTACTTGAACAGCCGATCGACGGACTCGTTCTGGAGGCATTCGGTGCCGGGAACGTTCCGCCTTCTATTTTACCGGTACTAACCGCTTTGACTAGAAGGGAAATCCCGATCGTGATGGTTTCGCGCTGCTACAACGGATACGTGCAGGATTTATATGGCTATGAAGGCGGGGGCGCCCAGCTGAAACGAATGGGCATTATTTTCTGCAATGGCCTAAACGGCCAGAAGGCGCGGATTAAACTTCTTGCAGCGCTTGAGCAGGAGCAGAACCCGCATGAGCTTGCCAGCCATTTTTAAAAAACAAATAAGGTGAGAGTGCCAGGAATTGCCCGCATCCTCACCTCTTATATCAGCTTCGCTTACCGGCAATGTGGCTCGCGATGAATCGTCCATGCATTCGTCCCGTTTCAATGAATACTTCGTTGGCGTTTCTTCCGGAGGCAATTACGCCTGCGATGTAGATGCCGGGAGAAGAGGTTTCCATCGTATCCGGATTAAACAACGGGATTTCTTGATCGTCTCCCCGGAAAGCTACGCCAGCCTCACGCAGCATGCTTCGATCCGGACGAAATCCGGTCAGAGCGAGGACGAAGTCATTGTCCAATTGCTCTTCTGCACCATCTGTGGATACGATAATCGCTGACTCCGAAATGCTCGTGACACGGGAGCGAAACCGCATCGTGATAAGGCCTTTATTAACCATACTTTCAAATACCGGACGAACCCACGGTTTAATGCTTGGCGAGTAAGTTTCTCCCCGATACACGACGGTCACATCGGCTCCGGCCCGCAGCAGCTCCATCGCCGCGTCAATCGCTGAGTTACTACCGCCAATGACAGCCACCTTCGTCCCTGTATAAGGATGGGCTTCACGAAAATAATGCGTAACCTTCGGCAGCTGCTCGCCGGGAATGCCGAGCAGGTTCGGATAATCGAAATACCCGGTTGCCACTATGACATATTTCGTGGTTACGGTGCTTATGTGTTTAAATCGATCTTGCACGGTTAGTGCATACGTCCCGTCAGGCTGCGCCTCTATCGCGATTACCTCATGGTAGGGACGAATATGGAGTCCGCTCCGGTTTGCCACATTTCGATAGTATGTTAACGCTTCTGCCCTTGTCGGTTTTTCATTGGGCGTGGAAAAAGGATAATTCCCAATCTCAAGCAGCTCTGCAGTACTGAAAAATTGCAGGTTCGCCGGGTATAAATAAATCGAGTGAACCACCGATTCCTTTTCGATGATAAGAGGCTCGATACCGATTTTTTGCAGTTCTAGCGCGGCGGATAATCCGCAAGGGCCCGCGCCAATAATGACAGCTTCTTCCAAGTCAAATCACCTCTTAGCAATAGCTTATGTTAGGACGAGCAAAACAACAGTACTATAATAGCATACAATGCAAAAAAACCTCCACATGATTGCAGAGGATTTTTTGTGTTCCGTTCCGTTCCGTTTCGTTATACCCAGCCGCGGAACTGGCTTGCTTCCGCCATCTTGCGCACCCCGACCATATAGGCGGCAAGCCTCATATTCACTTTGCGTGAAACATGCACGTTATATACGTTGTCGAAAGCGCGGACAAGCACCTCACGCAGCCTGTTCTCCACTTCTTCTTCTGTCCAGTAGTATCCCTGGTTATTCTGTACCCATTCGAAATAAGAAACCGTTACACCGCCGGAGCTGGCCAGTACGTCCGGCACCAGAAGAATTCCGCGTTCTGTCAAAATTTTCGTCGCTTCCAGCGTTGTTGGTCCATTCGCAGCCTCAACAACAATGCCCGCCTTGATGTTATGAGCATTGGATGCCGTAATCTGGTTTTCAATCGCGGCCGGGACAAGGATATCACAGTCTAATTCAAACAATTCTTTATTGGAGATTGTATTGTTAAACAGTTTCGTAACCGTACCGAAAGAATCTCGGCGGTCGAGTAAATATTCAATATCCAGCCCATCTTCATCGTAGAGCGCACCATAAGCGTCCGAGATGGCGATCACTTTAGCGCCTGCATCATGCATGAACTTCGCCAGGAAGCTTCCTGCATTTCCGAAGCCCTGCACGACAACGCGGGCGCCCTTTAGTTCAATTCCCTTCCTCTTCGCCGCTTCCTCGATGCAGATCGTTACACCTTTGGCTGTGGCCGTTTCCCTTCCCTGGGAGCCGCCTAGCACGATCGGTTTTCCTGTAATGAAACCCGGTGAATCAAATTCACGAATCCGGCTGTATTCATCCATCATCCACGCCATGATTTGCGAGTTCGTAAACACATCCGGTGCTGGAATGTCTTTTGTAGGACCCACAAGCTGGCTGATTGCGCGTACATAACCGCGGCTTAGCCTCTCCAATTCACGGAAAGACATTTCGCGCGGATCGCAAATAATCCCGCCTTTTCCGCCGCCGTAGGGGAGGTCTGCAATGCCGCATTTTAGACTCATCCAAATGGAAAGTGCTTTCACCTCATCCTCTGTTACCTCCGGATGGAAGCGAACGCCGCCTTTGGTCGGACCAACCGCGTCATTATGCTGCGCACGATAGCCGGTAAACACTTTTGTGTCCCCGTTGTCCATACGGATTGGAATGCGAACAGTCAGAATACGCATTGGTTCTTTAAGCAGTTCATACATTTCCGCCGGATAGCCCATCTTGTTCAGCGCTTCCCCAATTACAGTCTGTGTAGATTGGAGGACGTTTAAATTTTCTTGCTGTTCTGCATTCCCATCTGCAGAAGAAGCCACTTGCTTATCTATTTCTCCCATGTTTACCACCTCAAAAGTTATCTCATAAAATAAGACCATAGAAAGTATAACTCTTTCATTTACGTTTTGGAAGGTACAAAACTTGCTTTTTCCTTATCGAAAACAAAAGGAATTTCTCCAAGTGAACCGTACCGGTTCTTGTATACACATATGTTAATGTTTTCTTTGCCCTGTTCTGCCTTCTTCTGGTCCTTCTCCAGCATGAGGATAACATCAAGGGAGGCTTCTACTGTCGGCGACAAATCTTTGGCGTTCCCCTGCTCAATAGGGGCAGATACAACGACCGGGATGTCCCACTTCCTTGACCATTGATGGAGAAGGTAAGCGACGACCGACAAGTTTCCCGGTGTTAGTCTTCCCTCTTTGTCACGAATCGGAACGCGCTGAATGTGATCGATGAAAATAACCGGCTCCTTTCCAAGTGACTGTGTGATCTGTTCAACACTTTCCTCAATATCCTGCAGTGAAGTATCCACTTTGCCTTCGATCGTAAACAGGCAGTTTGCGATTTTTTTATACTCCTGGTTGGCCGCCTGAATCTGTTCGGGGTCAACGTGGCCGATGAGAACCTCCTCAGGGGACACCTGAAGATAACGCGCCATAGAGCGGGCCCAGAGCTCGAACGTTGTCATATCCCATGTTACATATACAACCGGAATTTCCTGCTCTGCGATTTGATCTGCGATCTGGCGCATCAGGGTGGATTTGCCGCTTGAGACATACCCCAGTATCATGTAAAGCCCGCCGCGCAGGCCTCCTAGCAGTTGTTTGTCCAGCGGTGCAAATCCCGTGCGAATTCCGTTCACCTCATCCTTATGCCGGAGGCAGTATTCCTCCATAAAAACTGCCAGATTTTTTGCATCGGATGCAATCGGTTCTTTTATTTTTTCTTCCACCGTTTCGCGAAGCAGTTCAACAAACTTCTTCTTCGGTTCTTTAGCCTCCGTGAAAAGAGCATTTACATTTCGAATCCCCTCGGGAAGATAAAGAACATATACTTCTGTAGCTTTACCTGCAAGCATGTCATATATGTGCTTACTCTCTCTTCGGCTGGACTCATCATTCGGATAGCATATAAACACGCGTTTGTTCTTCAAAAGATCTGCATGCATTTCCCGGAACACATTGTATTCAGGAACACAAACAGCAGGGATGTCCGCCTGCTCAAGCGTAAGCACATCAAAAATATCTCTGCACAGCATGATTTCTTCTTCATCTTCGAGTATTTTCTGATTGAAAAAGCTATCATTCTTTCCAAGCAATGTCTTATTTTTCGGTTTTACTTCATGAATAGGCTGCCCAATTAAATCGACAACCGTACCCCTCGTATCATACATCGGAAAGACAAGGCAATTCATAAAATACCCGCCCAGCTTTCCCTGGTTCGCACTAAAGCCGATTTGCGAACTTTCAAACCCTATATGATATTTCTCGGCCGTTTCCATCTCAATCCCTTTTCTCTTCAGAAAGTTAATCGCGTGTGGCGAAAGGTGCTCTTCATAATAAGTGACAAGCGTTTCCAGGTCCTCTTCTGATATCGGCTGTGGGATGACAAGTTCTTCTTCTTGGTCTGGCACATGTTACACTCCCTTCGTAATTCCTAGTGCGTCCGTTTCACCCAGCATGTTCACCATCCTTACGCTAGATCGTGAGTGTTATGAACAGGAGACGTATGCGCTATTTATACTCCCTACCACATATTCAATATGTAAAACGGTAAAACCTTTCCAGATCTTCACCACAAAAAAGGAAAAAAGAAAGTTCATTCCACTTGCCTTTCCCTTCCGCGAGGAAGGAAGAACTGTCCGCTCCACCTCCTGCGAGCAGCGCCCACCAAACATCTGGGTAGTTCGGGGCGGGAGACAATGGTGGGCTTCTTCTGCTCTCCGGGAGGCTCCGCTGGGTCAGGAAGGCCGGTCAGCATGGACTGCCCTTCCTTTTTTCTAACGTTTTTGACCTTGCGGTCTTTTTTTCTACTACTTTAAAGCAACATATACTCTTTAATAACAAAAAAACACACAGCATGCTGTGTGTTTTGTCTATGCAAGAGATATTATGAAAAATAGCGGCAAAGAATCTGAACGGCATCTGTTGGCATAACGACGGTTCCATATTCCTGCAGAACATGCTTCGTCGTTGTCGATGCTTCCCCATATTCGGATAGAACGGCAATCAAATTCTCATACTGTTCTTTCTCCATATCGACTTCTTCAAATACGAGGTAATATCTGCCGTTGTACGAATAGGCGCTTCCTCCGTCCACAACTTTATCCTGAATACGATGAGCAAGCTCAATCAGATGTTCAAAGTCCTGGAAAACGTAGACAACGTCGTCACTTTCTTCGAGCGTTACCTGCATTTCATATATATCATCATAATCCGCCTCATCAGTGAGATCGGCTAATTCTGTCTTGCCACGGGTTACGATAACGACCATCCCTTGAGCAGGAAGCGAGAAAACTTCCACTGCAACCGGTCCGCTCACGGTGAAGCCTACCTCATCATGGGCCTGATCCATCATGTCATTAAATAGCTCATGCACTTTAGGAATATCACGCCACATGTCATCTTTCTCGATGCCTCTCTCGACGAGATCATCAAAAGTTAAAAAGATTCTTATTTTATCCTGACTTAGACGTTCAACGCGCATTAGGACCCCTCCCTCCGTAAATCCGGTGGTAGTATTAAAATACGTAATATAATCGTATTTTGTTCAAAAATATTTATATTTTTAATGATACCATGTTGCATGAGAATGGTACAAGATGCTCATATAAATATATTGCCATTGTTACTTGTTCTACCACCTTTTTTTCATAAAGAAAACTTGGCTAGCGCCAAGCCATAGGCGCTGGCGATAGCCTTAGTTGCCCTTATGTAGATAAGAAAGTTATACTTTCTTATCTACCAAAAAACACCCGGCGCTAGCGAGTGTTTTGAATTCTTGAATTTTGGCCTGGATCGTTCTTGACAGCTGGCGGAGCTCCCTTACGTCCCCCTGGGCCCGCATTTCCCGGAACCTGTTTTGAAATTGTGTCGCTTCAATGACAAAGCCCTGCTGGTATAAAATTTCAATCCCCTGCAAAATTCTCGATACAATGTTGGATTTGTATTCAAACATCTGCTGGGCATCGCGAATCTCATCCCGTATCTCCGACATTTCCGTATCCAGTAAATATGCGGCTTCCGCTGCAGTCCGCAGACGCTCTTTAATGTCGTCCGGAATGTTTTTCTCATATTTATAGCTTAAGGAATGCTCAATGGTAGCCCAGAAATTCATTGCAAGCGTACGAATCTGTATTTCCGCGAGAATTTCCTTTTCTCCAAGCGAGGTTTGTACAGGGTATTTAATAATCATATGGTGGCTGCGGTATCCGCTCGGTTTCTGATTGTTTATATAATCCTTTTCATATACAATCGTCATATCTTTTCCGTTTCGCTGGTGAATAAGCTCAACGACACGGTGGATATCCTGTACAAACTGGCACATGATTCGTATGCCCGTAATATCCTCCACTTCCTCCAGTCGGTCCATAGGGATATGTAATTTATTCGCCTTTTCCAGAAGGCTCGATATCTTCTTTATCCGGCCTGTAACAAATTCTATTGGTGAATATTCGTTTCTTTTCTTTAATTCTTTACGAATACTTCTAAATTTAACTTTCAATTCTTCAACCGCCTGCTCATAAGGGATGAAGAATTGTTCCCAGCTTCTATCGTCCACCAGACATTTTGCCCCCTTCTTATAGCAGCATCCTTTTGTATTTTATCATATTCTATTTAAATTGAAATTGCGAATGCGAAGGGGCCTGAAGAAAGAGAAAAAGAACAGCACCAGGCGGGCTGTTCCTTCCAAACTATTTTATAGATATTCGTTCTCATGCTTCGCCTTCAAGCGAGTCCAGCGGCGTTCTACCTCGCCCGAAAACGCTTGAAGCATGTCGCTGTATTCCAATTTCGTCATGTGCTTTGTTTTTCCCATTGTACCGAGCCACTCTTTTACTTCAATCCGCTTTCCTTTTGCCTCAGGGTCATACGTAATATTCGTAATGCCCTGCTCTATTTCATAAAGCGGGAAGAAGCACGAGTTTACCGCTGCTCCAACAATAGATTCACCCTGCTCATCCGGAGATTTCCAGTTCAGCGGACACGCAATGAGAATTTTCCCGTATACAAGGCCGACGTTTTGGGCATACCACTGTGCCTTCGCGGCTTTCTTAAGCAGATCCTGCGGGAATGCCTCCGTGCCGGTAAAGACATACGGAATATTCGTTGCGGCCATAATTTGCGCCGTATCTTTGTGGTGGAACGCTTTACCGCCCTGGAACTTGCCGACGTTTGAAGTGGACGTCATATGGCCAAGCGGAGTCGAATACGACAACTGGCTGCCGGTATTCATGTAGCCTTCATTATCATACTCAAGAATAATCATTTTATGGTTGCGAAGTGCGGTTCCGATCGCCGGACCCATTCCGATGTCCATCCCGCCGTCTCCCGTAACCATGACAAACGTAAAATCATCGGAAACTTCAATCTCACCCCGGCGTTTTTTCTCAAAGAACATTTCAACCATACCGGAAAGAGTCGCCGCACCGTTCTGGAATAAATTATGGACAAAGGATTGTTTGTGCGAGCTATACGGGTATCCGGTCGTTACAACAAACGCACAGCCGGTCTGGAAAAGAGCGACAATATCCCCTTCAATTCCTTTAAAGAACATTTCAAGGCCCGGGAAGATGCCGCAGCCAGGGCAGGCTCCGTGTCCGGGCGCGATGCGTTTCGGCTTGCCGGTCAACGCACGCAGCGGTGGGATTTTTACATCAAGCTTTCCTGTTTCTTCATTCGGTGTCACCTTAATAAGGCCGGACTTAAATGCATTTCCATGCAGTGGTTCAAGCACCCGCTTCGGGGTAAGGTCGGGATTCCCCGGTGTTTGGCCATAATAATCGAACGGTTTTGGAGCATATCCAAGTTCAGCGGCTTCGATGGCAAGATGGAAGAACGCTTCCGCATCATCATGATAGAAGTCTTTTCCGCCCACACCGAAAACGCGGCTTACAACAATCGTGCTGTTTCCCGGAATCTCCTGAAGCGATGCTTTCAGTTCGTGCGTCAGGTTGGCACCGTGGCCGCCATACGAATCAGCACGCTCCCCGATTAAAATCGCCTTGAGGTTTTTGCAGGCTGCTTTAATTTCTTCTGCTGGCCACGGACGGATGATATTCGGGCTAATGACACCCGCTTTAATTCCCTGTGCCCCGAGTTTGTCAGCCACATCTTTCGCCGCATCGGAGGCTGAATTCAATAGGAATACGGCGACTTCTGCGTCTTCCATCCGGTATAAATCAAGCGTTTCGTATTTTCTTCCCGATATTTTCTCATACTCAGCAGCGATTTCTTTAAAAATATCACCGGCACGGTACATTGCTTCCGACTGCTGATAATTGTTGTTAATCAAATCCGGATCATTCATGTACGGGCCAACCGTCACCGGATTTTCCGGGTCAAGAACATGTACATACTGCGTCGGCATTTCACCGACAAAGTCCTGCACCGTTTTCCGGTCGGCAAAATAGTTCACACGGCGCTTCTGGTGAGAAGTAAAGAACCCGTCATACGCTACCATAACCGGCAGGCGTACATCTTTATGCTCGGCAAGGCGAAGGGCAATAATGTTCATGTCATAAACTGCCTGCGGATCTTTCGCAAGCAGAATGGGCCAGCCGATATTCAAGCCGTAGTACAAATCAGAATGATCGCCGCGAATATCGAGCGGTCCGCTGATCGCCCGTGTAACAAGGTTCAGAACCATTGGAAATCTTGTTCCTGATTGCACCGGCAGCTGCTCAAGCATATATAGAAATCCGTTTGCGCTTGTCGCATTGAACACGCGTCCGCCGGCGGCAGCGGCTCCATAGCATACTCCCGCGGAGCCATGCTCGCCATCCGCCGGAATGAGCACGATATCGTGCTCGCCTCTTGTTTTCATTGCATCGAGGAACTGGGCCACTTCCGTCGATGGTGTAATCGGGAAATACCCCATTAAATGATAGTTAATTTGCGCAGCGGCCATGGCCGCCATTTCATTTCCTGATTCAAATGTAAGTTTTTGCTCCGGCATTACTTCATTTGTCACCTCAGGTAATGCGGCCTTTTCTTTTTCAAAATCAATTGCCATTGTATATCCGTCCCCTCTCCCTATTAATTAGAGGCCAAAACAAACTTATGAGGTACTCTGTTCTCTTCCGCGTAGCCGATTTCTTCCCGCATTTCTGTTAGCGCGTCCACCGGACAAGCCTGCACGCACTTCAAGCAGCCTTTGCAGTATTGATAATCAATCCCGGATAGAAACATTTGCGGACGGCCCTTTTTGTCCGTTCCTTCTTCCCATACGAAACAGAAATCCGGACACACCGTGTCGCATGCTGCACAGTGAATGCACTTGCTGTCGTGATATTCCGGCAGGAATCCCTGGCGGCTGCCGCTTAAGTCCTTCAGTATGCTATTCCCCGGGTTGATGATCGCTCCGCCCATCGGCTGCGTCGCGTATCCGAGGACAGGTTCCGGGCGAACAAACGCCTTTCCTGCTGACCCTTCCGGCACTTCATATGTTTTAAACTGGACTTCGTTAAATCCCCGATCAAACGTGCGAAGATTCGGTTCAACAAAATGCGGATACTTTTTCTCGAACGTCTTGCGAATAACGTTTCGCATCGCCTCCGGATCGAGGAAGTCACACACGCGGAACAATGCACCGAGCATGGCTGTATTTACTTTCGTCTTTTCCTCCACCGCGATTTCAAGCGCGTCAATGACGGCCAGCGTCCCGTATTCGAGGTGTAAATCTGCGCGCACCCCATCGAATTGGCGGGTTGAGTTTACGAGTACAATCCCATGTGAATCCAAACCGGAGACAACATCGACCGTTTTATACAGTGCCTCATGAAAAACACCGACAACATGCGGACGCTCAATCGGGCTCGCCGCCCGGATCAGCACATCCGGATCGCTGAACCGGATGAACGCCTTTACAGGCGAGCCTTTTTTCTCCGAACCATAGGAAGAAAAATTCATTCCATTTAGCCCAAGCCCAAGCACTCCGGCTTCCGCCAGCATTTTCCCCGCAAGGTTCGCTCCAAGTCCCCCGATCGATTCCAGACGAATCTCATAAAAACCTAAATCATTTTTCTTTGGAAGTATCGACATCCCATACGCCTCCCTATTTAATCCTCAAAACAGATGTAAGCAGGACATGAAACACTTTTCCCCATCCCATCTCAACATTTAATTATTCATAAAATGTTATACATAATAAAAAACAAAATTGTCTTACATCTTTTCAATTCAAGATTATAACAGATATATTTTTTCATAACAACAGTTTTCGTTTGTTTAAAAGCGGATTTTTTCCTTGCTTTTTTAAAGCGCTTACTTAACTTATACTACAAGTAATATTTATTTTTATATAGATTTTTATTTTTGATATCAGTTATGTAACAATATTTATTTTTTTACTATAACAGTATCTTATTAACACTATAATCACTGTGTTAATTTAACAAAATAAAAAACCCGGCATTGCCAGGTTATGCATAAATTCAATAATTTCACCTTCCTGTATTGGTACAAATGTTATTTGTTTTACTACAGATACTGTTATCATTCCTGAAGGCTTTTATGAATCCAAATAGCAGCCTGTGCCCCGTCTCCGATGGCTACGGTAAGAAGCTGTGAATGGGCGGCAACATCACCTGCGGCCCATACATACTTTACGTTTGTTTCTTTCGTGCGCCCGTCGACCGGAATATGCCCATTCTCCAGCCTTTCCACACCAAGCTGGGCTGCAATATCCGATTCGGCCTTACTTCCGCCGAATGCGATAAACCCTTTTTCCGCCTCCACGATTTCTCCATCCCCAAGCTCGATACCGGAAAGCCGCTCACTGTCAACCTGATGTACGGAGCTGATCCGGCTTTTTATGATAGTGACCCCATTTTCTTTGCACTTCGTTTCCCAGTGCTTGGACACGACATACTCTTCCGGTTCATGGTTAATATAGGTAATCTGATCGCTCCAATACTGCAGTACACACGCCATGGCTGCACCAGCGTTGCCCGTACCGAGCACGACGGCCTTCTTGCCTTTAATTTCGTATCCGTCACAGTCCGGGCACACATAAACAGCCGAGCCGAGCACCTGCCTCAATCCATCAATCTCCGGAGGAATGCGGTCGGTAATCCCCGTACTGATAAGCAGCCGCTTTGCCTGTACAACCTGCCCGCCTTCACACGTAATCGAAAAAGATTTATCTTTGCTTTTTGCAGCAGACACTGCTTTATCTTCAATAAACTCAACGCCGACCTCCCGTGCCTGGTCCCGCCCTCTTTCCCGAAGTTCGGGTCCGCTGATTCCTTCCGGCCAGCCAAGCACATTGCCATATTTCTTTGCTTTCGTTGAACGTCCTGCATGGTTATCAATCACCACCACGCTGTGCATGTAACGGCCTAATTGAAGCGCCGCCTGCAGCCCGGCAATTCCTCCCCCGATGATTGCGCAATCATACATGTATGCATCCTCCTTCCGTTTGATAAAAAAGCCGTCTTATTGGTTTACCCAATCCGCTTCTCTTTTACATCCACAAAAAAAGCCGTCAGATTTTTCGTGACGGCTTTTCTGCTATCTGCAGGTGATAACGGTATCCCTGCTCTACTAAAAATCTTTGTCTTTTTAGCGCATATTGTTCCTCTTTGGAATCGGAGGAAACAAGTGAATAAAACCGGGCGATATTCTCCCCTTTCTTCGGACGCAGAATTCTCCCGAGGCGCTGCGCCTCTTCCTGCCTGGAACCGAATGTGCCCGATATCTGGATCGCAACCGCCGCATCAGGCAAATCGACTGCAAAGTTAGCGACCCGGGATACGACAAGCACCTTAAGCTCCTTGCTGCGAAACATACGGTACAGCTTTTCCCGTTCATCATGCGGCGTAATCCCGGTGATGACCGGAACCTTCAATTCTTGTGCAATGGCCTCTAATTGCGCCACATATTGGCCGATGATAAGCACCTGCTCATCTGAATGATCTGTAAGCACCTTTCTAACAACATCTGTTTTTGCCGGGTTTTCTGAAGCGATTCTAAACTTTTGCCGTTCTCCTGATTCGATGTAGAGCCGCTGCACCTTCTCGGGCATCGGTACGCGAATTTCCGTACACTCCGCTGTCGCAATCCATCCCTGCTGCTCAAGCATTCTCCAGGGCAGTTCGTATTTTTTCGGTCCAATTAAGCTGAATACATCTTCCGCGCGTCCATCTTCCCTGACGAGTGTCGCCGTTAATCCCAGCCGCCTCTTGGCCTGGATATCGGCGGTCATGCGGAAGACAGGAGCAGGCAGCAAGTGGACCTCATCGTAAATAATCAGTCCCCAGTTCCGTTCATGGAACAAGGAAAGGTGCGGGAAGGGGACATCCGCATTGGAACGGTGTGTAATCATTTGATATGTGCTTACTGTAACAGGTCCGACTTCTTTCGCCTCCCCGGTATAGATTCCGACCTGGTCCCCGGTAAGCGTTGTTTTGCTAATAATTTCTTCCCTCCATTGTTTAACGGAAGTTGTATTGCTCGTTAGAATGAGCGTAGCCATTCCAAAACGAACCATCGTTTCGATCCCGACGATGGTTTTGCCTGCCCCACAGGGCAATACGATAATCCCGTTCCCGCCCGACACGCTCCCCTTATCATAGAAGGCGTCTACCGCTTCCTTCTGATACGTACGCAGAGAGAAATTCGGTGTTTCATAAAGGGAGAGCTTCAGCTCTTCCCCGTCTGTGTATCCCGCGACATCCCGTACCGGATACCCCAACTTCATAAGCGTCTGTTTAATCATCCCCCGAATGCCCTGCGGAATCACGACACTGTGCGAGTCTATACACCGGGTAACCAACTGCGCGATAGATGGATAACTAAGCAGTTGCTCTATCACCTGCCCGTCTTCGGCGCGCAGGACGAGTTCGCCGTCCTGCCGTGCGAGTTCAAGCTTGCCAAACCGCTCCATTGTAGAAATAATTTCTTTTTCGATGTGGACGGGAATTGCGTATTGGCTATACTCCCGCAGTATACTGACTACTTTTTCCGCCTTCCATCCAAGAGAAGCGGCGTTCCACAGGGAAAGCGAGGACATGCGGTATGTATGGATATACTCGGGACTCTTGACAAGCTCTGTAAAGGGAGAAATCGCGTGTCTCGCCTCGTTATAGCCCGGATGATTCACTTCGAGAAGAAGGGTGCGATCCCCCTGTACAATGAGCGGTTTCGTTGTTATGTTGTTCATACGCAGCGCCCCTTTCGTTTTTGCTTTTTCGGTATAAGTTTATCCAAAAAAAAGAATGCCACCCGCTAACGTGGTGGCACAGGAACTTTTATAATGGTACCTACAAGAATGTTGCCCGTGTTGCGCACATGGTTATAACGGGCAAGATAAGTTTGATATTTTCCCGTCTCATAATACATCATGGAAATTCTAAACAAAGTATCTCCCGGCTGCACCCGGTGCCTGAGCACCCGATTCTTTCTCTTCACTGCCGGCTCTGCCTTCTTGCTCTGTACGACAGCAGGAGCAGGCCGTTTTACCGCGGGTGCAGGTGGTTTTACCGCAGGAGCCGGCGGCTTTACTGCAGGAGCCGGCGGCTTTACTGCAGGAGCCGGCGGCTTTACTGCAGGAGCCGGCGGCTTTACTGCAGGGGCGGAAACCGGTGGTTTTGCCGCTGGAACAGGCTGTGCCGCCGGCTTCGCCGGAACCGGAGCAGGGGCTGCCTGTTTAGCAGGCGCAGGCGGCTGCGGCGTAGGCGTAACAGCCGCCTGGTTTTTATCTGCCGGTTTTTCATTGACAGGGGGAGCCGTATTTTTCGCTTCTGTTGCCACCTGAGCCGGTGCTGTCGAAGGGGAGTTTTTACTGGCGGCATGCCACCAATACCCTCCCCCTCCTACTACTGCCGCCAGCAGTACAATACCACCGATATAAAAAGGTATTTTGCTGAGCGGCGGCAGCTTTGGGTGGACCGAGCTTCTCGGCGGCAGTGTCCCCCGTGAAGCAGGCGGTAATGCAGGTTCTTTTTCTTCTATCCGCTCATCCGTTTTTTTTCGTAATCGTTCTGCCTGATCGGGGAAACGGGACTGTTGTTTACTCATGGTTTTTCTCACAACCTTGATTTTCTTTTTCCGTTATTTCCATATTCGACTCTTGCGCCGAAATTCCTGCCTCTTTTGAAACAAACCAGCCAAGCCGCAGAAAACAGCCGAGAAGGAAATCCACAAGAAAATGGGCCCAGATAATGGTCCAGATTGATCCCGTCCTACTAAACAGCCACCCAAAAAGCAGACTAATGAGGAAAACGGTGAAAAACATAACCCATTTCCTTAAATAGCGAACATGGATCGCCGCGAACAACAAACTTGTCCACCATAAACCAATGCCCGGTTGAACGACGGCACGAAATAACAATTCCTCAGAGAACGCAACGATAAGCGCAACGATACCAATCTGCCAGAAAGAAAGTTCCCGGAACAGCAGCTCATTCAATCCGCCGTCATCGAACGTATTCTTCGGCAATAGAACAATAAGCAAAACCTCAACCATAATGATAACAATGGCGGCTGCCCCGCCGTACAGCAGGGAAGGCATGATACGATCCGGAATAAAAACATCGGCCCATCCCAGTCCGTGCCGAATATAGAAAAAATACAGCCCCAAAAATCCAAGCAGCAAAATAATTCCTTGTGAGAGGTATACGTTTAGCAGAATTGTCCTTGCGTCCAGCTTTTCATAACGGGGATCCATACACTGCTCCCTTCCTTATGCGAGCGGCAGCAGGACGTCCAGTTCGTCTTCCCAATTCCACTCCTGTGCCGGCGCCTGTACATCCGTTTCTTTTTTCTCGTAAAAAGCATAGTCAATTCCACACCGGTCACAGCAAAAAGCAAGCGCACCCGTGTGTGATTGTGAGAAGTAGCTGCCTATCGCCTCGCGCCGGCATTTCACGCTTTGTACCCAGCGTTTTATCTCCTCCAACCTGTCGTACCGCTTCTCCCGGCGGCGGTAGATTGCGTCATACAGTGTCTGGTACATAGCGGGAGGCAAAGCGGTAAGCGTAAACTCCCATCCCTCCCGCCGCCTTTCCAACTGCTGTATCCACCCTAAGTTCTCCATATGATACAGCAAAATCGACAGGTGCTGCTCACTAAGCCCCCACCCGGCAAGCGCCGCCTCAATTCCGATTTTACAGGGGTGGCCTGTCTGCTCCTTTAGATACGCTGCAAAGTCTTTCACCTGGACTGCATCCGGATATTCTTCTGCAATCAGCTGTCGAGGCAGCATGCCGTCATCTGGAGAAGAAAGCAGGCACGCATATCCCGCTCGCCATTTCTTCCGATGCGGCCAACCTCCTGCAGGTAAGACTCCATATCGGGTGGCAGATGGTAATGAATAACAAAGCGAATGTCGGGCTTGTCGATTCCCATCCCGAATGCATTTGTCGCAAAAATAATATCCAGTTCCCCGTTTAAAAATTGCTGCTGCAGTAAGAGCCGCTCCTCAGCCGGCATGCCGCCATGATAATACGCACACCGGGGAACATTTTCCTGGCGCGCGGTTTCACACGCACGTTCCGCCGCGTTCCGAGATCGGAAATAAACGAGGCCGGGTCCCTGAAGCCGCTTTATTTTTTCAAGCATGGCCCCTGCCTTCGCCTGCTCATCTGCCACGTATTGTACATCGAAGCATATATTTTCACGATTCACAGACTGAAGCACGATATTTGAGCCGGGAATGGCGAGCTGGCGGCAGATGTCATTCTGAACTTCAGCTGTCGCCGTTGCAGTGAGTGCGAGAACAGGCGGGGAACCGAGCCTTTCAATGTGCTGGGACAGCCGCTGGTAATCGGTGCGAAAATCATGCCCCCACTGTGAAATACAGTGGGCCTCGTCCACGACAAACAGAGAAACCTTCATCGTTGCCAACTGTTTCATGAAGCTCTCCTGCTGGAGCTTTTCGGGTGACACATAAAGAATTTTTACGTTCCCCTGCCGCACCTGATTGAGCTTCCAGTTGTGCTCCTGCATGGATAGCGAGCTATTGATATATTCCACTCCGCGTATCCCCCGGCTGCGCAGTTGCCGCACCTGATCGGCCATAAGGGAGATAAGGGGAGAAACAACAACCGTCATATGGGGCATAAGCAAGGCCGGAAGCTGGTAGCATAGTGACTTCCCACCGCCTGTCGCAAGAATGCCGAGGGCGTTCTCTTTCCGTATCACGTACTGCATAATTTCCATCTGTCCAGGGCGGAATGTAGTATGTCCAAAAAACGTCTTTAGCCCTTGCCTCATCGCTTCACTGTTCATGATTTCACCTCCTGGGCCAAACGGGCACACGCCAGCCTTATCTCTAAATAACTGAAATCCGCCCCTGCAGCTCGCTTGATTTCACCCAGCTTCTTCGTCCCCGTCTCTTTCATAATCGTATGAACCCGCTCAATTTTTTCGTTCGTCACAAAATCGGCCACATCATAGAAAGGATCAGCAATGGCGATTTCAACGATATGATCCTCGATTGTGCCGCGCTTTAGCCCTCTTCTCTTCCCTATCTCTTCAAGTGTGAGGCCTGCCGCAAGCAAAAGCTTGGTCTGCCTGGCGGTAGCTGTCAAGCCGTGATTGCCCATATCTTTATCCACGAGCCTAGACAAAACGCCATCGACGCTGCCTGAAGAGGGAAAACGCTCAGCAACAAGGCGGATGAGGTGCATACCCGCCCATTCCCCCGCATGCCCGAACAATTCCGCAATTTGCGAGAACGTTAGCCCCGTCTTGCGCTTCCCGCTTAGCCGCCGCAGTATAATTTGCTGTTCCCACGGGGCAAGCCCCTCCACCCATGCGGAAAGCTCATATTTAACCGTACCGGCTAACTCCTGCCTGTCCGGATACTGTGAAAGCAGCTGCTTTACCTCCTGCTGGATTTCTCTGTCCTCAATGACAGGGTAAAAATGCGAAGCCTGCTGGGTAATATGGGAGAGCGTCTGTACAAGCAATTGAAGTTTGCTCCATAAACGGATGGCGCGGACTTTATCGTGAACCGATGAGATGGACGCCAGGCATTCCTCGTAGTTGTATAAGGAATCGTATACAGCCAACTGCTCCTCTCCTTGAGGCGAACAATAAATGCTTTCTTTATTTGCATTAGGGTGAACGGTGAGCCACCCTGCGCTTATCGCGTCTTCTATTTCCTGTCTGACCTCTTCATTCGTTCGGTGCTGCATGATGCCATAAAGAATAGACACACCAAACAGGGCAGCATCTGTAATAACCTGGTTATTTTTTCGGCCGCGCAGCAAATGGACAACCGCCTGCGGAGATCGCTCTCCGGCAAAGCGCTGTGCCGCCAGCAAACAGAGGCCGGTATAAAATGGATTTTGCATTCTTTTCATCCCTCTAACCACTGGGGTATATTGCTTTATAATTTCATTATAGATCAATTGGCGGGGCATAAAGCGCAAAAGTGGAGTTTTCCTGCCGCGATCGGGAATAATTTTAATAATCGTCTTGAAATTGGCGGTCACAATGACTACAATGATGTATGAGAAGTGGACAAAATCTTTTCTCATTAATTTTGGAGGTGAAGAGAGAATGACAACATGGGTGGATAAAGACACTTGTATCGCATGCGGAGCTTGTGGAGCAACTGCTCCTGATGTGTACGATTATGATGATGAGGGCTTAGCTTTCAACAAAATCGACGACAACTCAAATACAGCTGAAATTCCTGACATCCTTTTTGATGATGTTCGTGACGCTGCTGAAGGTTGCCCAACTGATTCCATTAAAGTTGAAGAATAAGATGATTTACTAACCCCGCGGGTGCTCTCTTCGTTTACATATATGCGCAGCACCGCGGGGTTTTATATTTTCATGCCATGCAGCGCGTAAAAAGCCGGCCTTGATTCATTCAAGGCCGGCTTTTTTGCGGTATAGAAAACTGCATGTTGCTTTAAAGTCATAAAGTTAGCTTCCCATCATGAGACGAATAAGCTTTACGCCCGCCTGGCTTCCGTTATTTGTTTAACGAGCCGGGTTACAGCAGCACGGCTAAGCTTTTCCTCGCCCGCCTCCAGGGCCTCAAGCGTGCCGTGCGCGAGAATGAGAGGAATCCGGCAAAAAGCAAGAATCGGTTCCAATGGAATGCTCTTTACATACTGATCCGCCAGGGCCAGGTTCCGCCGGGCATATGAGAACATGTCCGCCATCTCCCATCCATCAGGAAAAAAGTCTACTCCTCTGGATAAGTCTTCCGCACGATTGCGAATAATATTAACAGCCTGCAGGCCGCGGCCAAAGGCGATGGCCTGCTCCCGGTCCGTTTCTATATTATCATGCCACATCCAAATCTCTGACAGCATGACGCCAACTAAACCAGCCACATAGAACGTATAGTCATCCAAATCAGCTTCACTCTTAATTTGCCAGCCTTTTGAAACCCAGTCCGCCATGCCCTTGGACATCATCGCTGTTGCCTTTCTGATGTTCGGTATGATGGATGGTGGACAAAGTTTCTGCCAATCTCCCAGGCGTAAGGTGACTTCGGGCAGGAAAGAGTGGTATGATGCAAATAATGCCATTAACTCGCTGTTATGGACCGGCTTTTCCAGAAGCAGGCCGACCGAACGCAGCAGGTTAATTTTACTGGTCGATGAAAGTTCGGGATGGTCTTCTATTTCATCAATCGCTCTCATGCAAAGGTAAGCTGATGCAACGGATTCCTGCAACCCGGGTGGTAGATGGCTAATAGGAATAAAGAAAGTGCGGCTCGTTGCCAGCAGCATGTCCATTGCCTCTTTGTATAAATCAATCGTCTCTGCCATGTTGAATAACGCTCCTTTTCGGTTCTGCAAGTATCTCTTGTTAGTTTACCCTATCCATGATAATTCAAAAAGGATGTCCGATAATACTGCTTATGAAGTCTTCTGTGCGAGTTAACAAAGTTGTCACAATTATTTTCATGTATTTTTGATTTTTTAGATCCGCTTTTTGTTAAAATAGCATAGTGACTTTAAAAAGATAACCTTTATCGTTATAGGGATAAAGGAAAGAGAGGAATGGCCATGAAGAACACCGAAGCAATTACTGATAACTCCATTTCTATTAGACAATATTTCTCGTGGAAAGTTATAAAAGCCATTATAAAAACAGGGATTATTAATTCAAACCTGATGGGGATGTTCGCAGGCCTTTGTTTGGCCCTGTATGTGAATGACCTGCGCTTTTTAGACTACCTTCCGGAAGCGATGTTAGCTTTAGCAGGAACGGCTTTTATCGTTGGCGGTTCAGGTGCCATTAATAACTTCTACGACCGGGATATTGATGCCATTATGAAGAGAACGAAAGACAGGCCGACGGCTGACGGTTCTGTTCCTCCTCAGTTTGCCCTGTGGCTGGGAACGTTTCTTCTCGTTGCCGGATTGGTTCTTTTGCTATTCGTCTCTAAAATAGCGGCGCTTATTGGCTTTTTGGGGTTTTTCTTTTATGTATTTACCTACACGATGCTTACGAAACGCAGAACGATTTACAACACGGAGGTAGGAAGCCTTTCCGGAGCAATGGCTCCCCTCATCGGTTGGACTGTCATTTCTTCAGATGTATTCCACCCGATGGCTATCGGACTGTTTGTCTTAATGTTTTTATGGCAGCCTCCTCACTTTTACGCGATTGCGATTAGACGGTTGGAGGAGTACAGAGCGGCGGGTGTGCCGATGCTTCCGGTCATCAAGGGCGTGCACCGTGCAAAAGTGCAGACCATCGTCTATTTAATAGCCCTGCTATTCGCTTCGTTTTTGTTTTTGCCATTCAGTAAAGTCATTACATTTACGATGTTTGGACTGACCCTCGCCTGGATGTTGCTTGGTATTCTTCGCTTTAAAAAGGCTGAAGATGAGAAATGGGCCACACTTATGTTTGTGTTTTCTCTCAATCATTTAACGATTCTTTTCGGGCTCATGATCGCGGTTTCGTTTATTTAAATGATTTTAGAAATGGTAATTCAGAATTTACAAATGCGACTAAGTAAAGTACAATAGAATAAAATTTAACAGTGTAGAAATCTCTTATCCAGAGAGGCGGAGGGACTGGCCCGATGAAGCCTCAGCAACCACAGGTACGTTCTGTAAGGTGCTATTAATGAAACACGTAGAAGCACAGGTAAGCAAAGCGTGGGTAAACGATTATTTACACTTGTACCTTTATGCTGGAACGATTGGGGATACGCAGTGGCAATGCGATATTATGGATACGCTGCGGAATGCCGATAAAGAAATAACCGATGCAGTGCGCTCCGCTATTCAAACTGAATTGTGGAAACAATATGACTTCTATGATGGCGATGATGCGCGAAATGAAGGAAAAATCCCGTTAATTAAATAAAGACTTGCGAAAGCTGCTTCTCCCCTCTGGAGAGGCAGCTTTTTTTATTGTACCTCTACCGTTATGACCGCGTCTTTTTGAGGCAGGGTAAGAATGGATACCCAAAGTTTAACGATAAGGAGAAGTGATGATGAAAGCTCTTACTTACCAAGGCATGAAAAACGTAAAAGTAAAAGATGTCCCGGCTCCGGTAATTAAACAAAACGAGGATATCATTGTACGGATTACAAGCACAGCCATTTGCGGTTCAGATCTTCACCTTATTCATAACATGGTCCCTGGAATGACGGAAGACTATATCATCGGCCATGAGCCTATGGGAATTGTTGAAGAGACAGGGCCTTCTGTTACGCGTGTGAAGAAGGGCGATCACGTCATTATCCCATTTAATGTATCATGCGGCCAGTGCTTTTTCTGTACGCATCAGATGGAAAGCCAGTGTGATAATTCCAATCATAATCATGATACAGGTGGTTATCTTGGCTTCTCGGAGACGTATGGTAGGTATCCGGGGGGACAGGCAGAATTTTTACGCGTGCCCTACTTGACTGTGTCGGTATGGAAGCTACAATGTCTGCCCTGGAAAAAGCGGAGGCTCTTCTCAAGCTGCAGGGCGGATCAAAAGGTGCAATTATTCTAGGCAGTGAAGCAGTCCGTAAATTTGGAACACTCCAATTGGTCGGTGTGTATGGTTCTGTGTATCATAATTTTCCACTCGGCCGCATTTTCGAGAGAAATATTAGCCTTAAAATGGGACAGGCACCTGTTATTCATTACATGCCTGAACTATATAAAATGATTACAAACGGACAAATTAACCCGTCCGATATTATTACCCATCGTCTCCCGCTTGCGGAAGCTGAGCACGGGTATGATGTTTTTGATAACAAGAAAGAAAATTGCATTAAAGTTGTTCTTAAACCATAAGAAACCCTCCTTATGTAAAAACCCGGCCCCCTGCTTATAAAAACTGAGCAAGGGACCGGGTTTTACAAGTATAACCTCCTCCCCTAACGAGAACGTCTGATGATGGGATAGAGATCATAGCTTCTAGCCCAAAATCCTCTTCGCCTCTTTCTAGTCAACTTTGCTTAGCAAGCTGCATAAATAAGGATGAGATAGAAGCTATGTTAGGCGAAAACACACAAAAATATCGTAAATGGAGAGGTGCGTTACATGCTATTTTCGTTAATGCAGCTCATTGGCGGAATCATTTTGTCCTTAGGCCGGATACCCCAAATCATGCAAATCGCTAAAACAAAGTCTGTGAAGGATTTAAGCTTAAATTCTTACCTTCTTATCCTTTTAGGAATCAGCCTTATGGAAGCTTACGCGATAAGCCTGGCTGCAGCAGGTGTTGGCATGGCTTTTCTAATAACCAATACGTTATCCCTATGTATCGTATTGGTCGTTGTTGTTCTTATTTTCCGGTATCGGCACCGATAATTTGCTAACCCAAAAGTAAAACGATAGTTGGAGGATAAGTAATCCTTACTTTAGTATTATTTTTTATAATTTTCAAATAATACTATTTTATTATATTATTTGTGCTATAGTAAAGAGGAATGAAATATGAAGAAGGGATATTTTTATTCCTCTATCTTCAAATAAATATCTGCCTATCAGCTTGTCTACACCCCGGTTTTTATTTATTTTTTGATAGGTGAATGGACCTGTTCCTGCTCTTACAGAGCAGAAAGGAGCCCCATGCAACAGATATTTGGAAGCCACAAGTGCTACAATTGTAATAAGAAGTTTGATTGGACAGGCGAGCTACGTAATCAAGTGGATGAAAGAATGCGGCAGCAGATTGTAGACAATCGAAACTTACAGTATGCTCGATTCTCGGAAGGAACCAACGAAGACTTCACGATAAATGTAAAGTGTACACACTGTAACTATCCGCTGGAGTTTAATTATAGCCATAATAAAAAGCTGCTCTTATGAGCGGCTTTTTTGCATAAAGTAAATGATTTGTCTTAGACAACTGCTACAACACTTTTCGTATCGTGAAAAACTTCGTCAGCAGCCATGGGCCCTGGGGCAGGTTAAGATTTAGCTGCCAGGCCCCCATCCCCCTTAACCTGTAACGGTATACAAGCAGCATTTTTTCACTCATGCTTCGCGGCTCTTCAAACCAAACGATGTGCCTTCGTCCCATCTCATCAACATACTGGAAATAAGGAGATTCATATTCCACCGAATACCGGATTGGGACCTGGTATCTCATAGCTAATTCCACCGCATCCGATACGGAAATCGCTGTTCCCGGTGTTTCAGGAGTATATGGAAGAGGCCAATCATAACCGTAGAGAGGGACCCCAAGCAGTATTTTTCTGCTGGGTACCCTGCTTAGAGCGAATTCAATCGTTCGCCTGACTTGATCGATAGGGGCAACCGGGCCAGGTTCACTCCCTGCTTCATGAAAATCATATGCCATTATAAACATAAGATCGACAACCGAGCCGATAGCTCCATAATCATACCCCAGGAGCCACGGAATGTCCTCGCTCGTCTTCGCCGGAACAGCGATCGTCATGACATAACCGGCGGGCTTGAGCCGGTCTCCGAGCCGGCGTAAGAAATCGGAATAATAATCTCGATCTTCGGCCGTTACCCGTTCAAAATCAATATTAACTCCTGAATATCCTCTCGATGACAACAGATTGAAAATATTATTAATGAGATTTTGCCTGACGGCAGGCGTGCGAAGCACTTCTCTTACTAGATTCGGATTGAAGCCGCTTTCTGTCAGGTTTGTAATGGTTGCAAGAGGCGCAACATGCCTTGCTCTCGCTATGCTCACAACCGGCTGATCGTTTAGCTGGCTAAGGGAACCATCGCTGCCAAAGTGATATTCAAATAAGGCGACATACGTCATATATGGAGCAAAATCGCTAATTAAAGCCTGATCCAATTCAGGGGTTTGAAGGACCGTGTACCCCAGAGTAGAGATTCGGTAGTTTGGGAACTTTGGTATCCGAACTCTCATCCCCGGCTGTAAGTTATTCAGATTGAGGGAAGGATTTGCACTGGCAAGAACATCAGGAGGGACATAGGCCATCCTTGAAATGGTATACAGGCTATCCCCGGGCTGAACTATATATAAAGGCTGGTTAATGAGAAGAGATTGGCCGGGCACAACATTGGGATTAACTAAACCGTTAACAGCACGAATGGCATCGACGGGGATGTCATATCTTACGCTTATCGAATACAATGAGTCATTAGGCCGGACGGTATAGACAAACATATCTTACCTCCCTTTTTCTATATCCTATGCCCTGCATCTCATTTTTAGCAATATGAAAAGCGAATATGGTTTAACCTTCAGTGAAAAGTGGTAAGGAATTTAATCATTATCCCTTTTTTCTTATTTCGAAAGGAGCCTGCGTATATGAAAATTTCTTTTTTCGAGCGCGTAGAAGAGAATAAACAGGAAGAAGTCGTTATTAAAGATGTTTCAACATGTATTTCCAGTTTAAGAAACGATAACAAAGTAAATGTAAACGGAGAAGACTATCAATATGTTGGACTTCAATTAAGCCGCGACCAATTAGCGGTTTATTTGGCGAAAAATGATTAAGTAGATTTAGTTTCTTATATTGCCATAGCGTATAATAAAAAATTATCTCCGCTATAAAAGAAGGAGATAATTTTTTATTTGATGGCTATCTTCCTTCTTCCTGTTTTACTGCATTTGACGCAATTGTCTATCCAAAACAAAAGTTCCAAATGGAAGGATAGCAGCCACGAATGCACCTATCATCCATACTATTGACCGCCGATGTTCAACTTTCACGTGGATAACAGAAGCAATATAGAGCATAAAAAGAATGCCATGCACGATTCCAACAATTTTAACCGCTGCCGGAAAACCGGCAGGTATTTCAGAGGCATAGCAATTCCAAGAAGCAAGAGAAAGGATACCCCTTCAATAAAACCAGTAATACGTAATTGTCCGATAGGAGTTTTAAGCATGTTATCTTATCACCTTTTCCTTTCATATGACACCTTATTATCTCAAACAAAGCTCAATAGAAGCAAGATCGCCCTCTGGATTTTAAATATTCAAACAACAAAGAACAAACCCGTTTGATACCAAGTTGGCTTGTTCTTATTAGGACAGGACCTATTCTATGTCAGTTTCCAGTCATCTCTAATCCCCACCCCGCTATTCATCTAAGTTAACCACAACAGACACAGTTTCAACCTGGCTCCTTCTCAACTTTGCCCCCCAATATATAGTTAGACATGAAGCTAATAAACAAGATAAGGCGGAGAAGATAAAGCCATTTGACAGCTCGTTATTGTAGTTAGGTAGCCTGCAAAAAAAGGACCTAAAAATATTCCTAATGAATATACAGCTTGATAAAAACCCATAGCTGTAGCACGTTTTTCGTTCTTGATGTCTTGCACTGTCATTCCTAATAGTAAGGGAAAGCATATTCCTTGAGCAAATCCATTTACAATTTGTGTCATGCAAAGCTCAAGCATTGTATGTGTAAACGGAATTAGGAATGTAAAAACCGAACTTCCAAAAAAGCCCATTGCCAATGTTGCCCATTGGCCGAATCGTATAGCAAAAAATCGCCCTGCCATCAATGTGGCTACCACATGAGGAATCATGAAAGAAAACACAAGCAGACTAATATCTTCTTCACTAGCTCCAATTTTTAATGCCTGAAGAGGTGTAAAACCGTACATAGTAATAAATAAAGTACTATGGCCAATAATAGACAATAATGAGACTTTAAGCAGGGTAGGCTCCTTCATCACCATTATTAAATCTTTTGACTTTATTGGTATCCGGGATGTTTTTTGATTTATTTCTCTAATTAAAAAAGAGAGGAGGAAACCAATAAAAGCCACTATTACCCCAATCCAAAACGGGGTATGCCAGCCCCATTTACTTACCAGATAACCGCTAACCCCCATTCCCATTAATTGAGCCATGACCGTAATAAATTGTATGGTTGACATAGCCTTTGCAACATCTTGACTAATAAAATAGCTGGAGTATAAAACAGTAAATGCAACCCATGAAGATGCAGAAACCCCCGCCAAAATTCTTGATACCAACGCCCAACCTAAATTGTCGGTTAGTGCCAATCCTAAACAACTGAGCAAACTAGCTAACATCCCAAAAATAATGAACGGTTTCCTCAATTTCATATAATCCGAAAAAATCCCAAGAGGCAAACGTAGAAATAGTTGTGTAACGCCATAGCTACCCAAAATAACTCCGATTATCATATATGAAGCACCATTGTACTCCAAATACGGGGATAAAATAGGCGTATATAGATATTGAGAAGACCAATACATAAAGGTAACCAAAATAAAAATAATGTGATCCCTTATACGAACATCTTGTTTCTTATCTGTTTTAATTACCTCCCTTATATATCTTCTACCATCGGGCGCATAAAAATCTCTATAATACGGCTCTTCGGCTCCTGTTTAACAATAAACATTATCGCATCCACCACATCTTTAGCATTCAGGAAATCAGTTAGACGCCCATCGCCTTCGCTTCTCCCTGTCCCCATCGCAAAATGGGTGTTAATTCCCCCCGGACAAATACTGCTTACTTTAATACCATGTTCTCTTACTTCATAATCCAGTGCCTGGGCAAAGCCAACTTGAGCAAATTTACTCGCACAATAAACAGTTTCCTTGGGAAGCCCTTTTTTCCCTGCTACGGAGGCTACGTTCACGACATGCCCGTATTTTTGTTCTTTCATAATCGAGAGAACAGCTTTAGTAAAAAGGAAAGTACTCCGCATATTGCTGTTCATCATCACATCATAATCCTCAATGGATAATTCCTCTAAGGTGCCGTACCGTCCAACACCAGCGTTATTGACAAGAATATCAATCCGCCCAAATTTATTCTTCGCTTCTGAAACTGCTTCCTCAGCAATCACTTCCGTAGAAACATCTCCAGCCTTGGTCAGCAGCCGGACCTCTTTTTCCTCTTGGAGCACCTTCGTTTCTTCGTTTAACTGTTTCAAATCTTCTTCGCTCCGTGAAACGGCCATCACATTAAGACCCTCCACAAGCAACGCTGTAACAAGTTCTTTGCCAACCCCTTTGCCGGCACCTGTCACGATGGCTGTTTGGCCCTGAATCTTAATCATAATAACATCCCCTCTCTTTTATGATATCGTTTTCAAAAGTGTCAGCTTATAATCGGAAAAACTTGATTTAAGTAAGCCCAAATCATTTAGTCTATCTTATTTATAGATACCCAGCTTTTTAAATACACAGATTTTTCAATAGCCTCCAACACCTCTTGATTCCGAAGACCATCTTCAAAATTTGGACTTGGACTTTTTCCAGTTGCAATTCCGTTCATTAGTTCAACCATTAAATTAATAAATGTATGCTCATAACCAATAATATGTCCCGCAGGCCAGTAGGCGCTTGTGTAAGGGTGATGTTCTCCCGTACAGTTGATTGTGCGGAATCCTTGCAGCCCAGGTTCATCATCAGTGAAATATACTTGAAGATTGTTCATGTTTTCTAAATCCCAACGAATAGAGCCTTTTTCACCATTGATTTCAAAACGGTTCCCAGCCCTGTTTCCGCCGGCAAATCGAGTAGCTTCAAAAACACCCATTGCTCCATTTTCAAAACGGGCCAGAAAGGAACTGGCATCATCAACTGTGACATCTCCCATTTGACTAGATATTGCCTCTGTACCCATATCTCCAGCTACTTCCCCTAATGGGCGTTGCTTAATGAATGTATCCATCATCCCAACTACCTCATTAAATTCACCAACCAGGAAACGAGCCAAATCAATAATGTGGGAACCAATATCCCCAAGCGTACCAGAACCTGTTACCTCTTTTTGTAAACGCCAGGTTAACGGGTAGTTCGGATCCATAATCCAGTCCTGTAAATAGGTGGCACGGATATGATAAATCTTCCCCAACCGACCACTATCAATCAATTTTTTCGCATATTGTACCGCCGGAGCAAACCGATAGTTATGGCAAACCATATGGACAACCCCTGCTTTGTTTACTGCTTCCAGCATTTTATGTGCCTGTTCTGTTGTTAAAGCCAGGGGTTTTTCGCAAATGATATGTTTTCCCGCCTCTGCGGCAGCTATCGCTATTTCGGCATGCATATTGTTCGGTGTTACAATATCGATTAAATCGATATCATCACGCTCAATTAATTTTCTCCAATCACTCTCATAGGTTTCCCACCCTAATATCTCAGCTTCCCTCTTTACCGCCTCCTCATTACGTCCCGAAATTCCTTTCATAATGGGTACAACATCTGTATCAAAGAAAAATGGCACACGACTGTACGCATTACTGTGAACTTTACCCATAAATTTATAACCAATCATTCCAACTCGTACAAATTTTTTGTCTTTTATACCCATATAACGATCACCTTTCTTTTCTTACTATCCAATTTGTAGTTATGCTTCGGTTAATACAGCTTCTGTCGCTTCCTTTGCTCTTCTTGCCAGCTCTAAAGGATCCCATTGATAGTATTCAGTATGAAAAACAAAAATTTTATTTTTATTTATCTTCCTCAAATCCTCCAAACGAGAGTTTTCGTAGAAGTGAAATGTATCAATTGACAGCCATTTCGTTCAGCTGCTTCTAAATCCTTTTCCAAAGTTGCCAGGGTTGATTGTCCATTTAAACCAAGTAGCATAATTATCCCTCCTTCTTGCTAGTAGAACATGTTTTTTAAGCCAGGTAGAACTACCTGGCTTAAAAATTATACTTTTCCGGAAGAACCAAACTCACGCATTTTTCCTTTTACTGTATCTTTTACTGCTTCCCTGGCTGGTCCAAGGTATCTTCGCGGATCATATTCAGCTGGGTTTTCGATTAAGAATTGACGTACGGCTGCTGTACAAGCCATCTGATTCTCTGTATTGACATTTATTTTTGCTGTTCCTAAAGATATTGCTTTCTGAATATCAGCAGTAGGAATTCCAGTACCCCCATGTAGCACTAATGGAACACCCGTTAATTTTTGTATTTGCTCCATTCGGTTAAAACCAAGATTAGGCTGTCCACGATACGGACCGTGCACAGATCCTAATGCCGGTGCAAAGCAATCCACCCCGGTTTCACGAACTAACCTTTCGCATTCTTCGGGAATGGCATGCATAGCATCTGCTTCATCAACAATTAGATCATCCTCTTTACCGCCAATACGGCCCAATTCGGCTTCTACAGATACACCTAAAGCGTGTGCGGCATCTACTACTTTTTTAGTACAGGCAATATTCTCATCGAGAGGATGATGGGAGGCATCTATCATAACAGAGGTAAACCCTGCAGCCATAGCCCGCATACAAGATTCAAAAGAAGCACCATGATCAAGATGAAGAGCAACCGGAACTGTGATATCAAAATGCTCCATTAATGTTTTCACCATTGCCACGACATATGGAAAACCGCCCAAATAAGGAACATACGCTTCACTAACCCCTAAAATAACAGGGGCACGTTCTTCCTCGGCCGCTTGCAAAATAGCTTGTGTAAACTCTAAGTTATTGACATTAAATTGACCAACTGCGTATCTTTCTTGCAAGGCTCTATCCAGCATATCTTTCATTGAAACTAAAGGCATAATTACCCCCCCAATATAAAGTATATTTGCTAAGTAACAATGTCGGAAACAAGTTTAGGGGCTGTGGTTGAACCGCGTATAACTAGTTCCGGTAATAAAATGAGCCTCTGCCTCATTTTTTTATCTCCTTTAATATTTTCGATTAATAAGTCCATCACTTTACTTCCCATTTCATAAATCGGCTGGGCTACAGATGTAAGGGGAGGATATGTACTTGTCGCCAAAATAGTGTTATCAAAACCCACTACGGAAAGATCATGTGGAATAACTAAAGCCCGTTCCCTTGCCGTTTGAATTACACCAATAGCCAGTAAATCATTACAGGCAAAAATTGCGGATGGACGCTTGGTCAAGTCCAGTAATTGGGCAGCTTGCCTTATCCCGCCCTCGATAGTCGAGTTGCTTACAACAATGTAATCCTCATCAACTTCCAGCCCTGCATCCAAAAGAGCCTGGCGATATCCTTGGATTCGTCCTATACTACTTCTTCTATCCTCGGCTAAAATAGCAATCTGTTGATGCCCAAGAGAAAGTAAATATTCCGTTACTTGATACCCTCCCAAAAAATCATCAACCGTCACACTATCGATAGCTAAACCAGGTATATCCTGCGAAATTAGAGCCAGCGGAAGCTTCTCATTTATTAATTCTTTTAAGATTTGGTCATTATGAAATCCTGCGGCAATAATAATTCCATCTACACTTTTTTGTTTAAGAAGTGAAATGTATTTTTTTCTTTAGTTGAATCATTATCCGTACTACACATAACTACACTAAATCCTAATTCCTGCCCACGATCCTCCACAGACCTTGCAATCTCTGCAAAAAAAGGATTCGCTATATCCGGGATTAAAAGTCCAATTGTAAAGGTACATTTCCCTGTCAAAGCGGAGGCAACAACACTGGGTTGATAACGCAGTTGTTCCATAACTTCACAGACATGTTTTTTTGTTTTTTCACTAATCCGTCCCCTGTTATTAATAACTTTCGAAACTGTCGCTATTGACACCTTTGCCTCTTTTGCCACATCATATATGGTCGGCTTCATCTCTCACCACTCTTAAAATATAGACTATCTAAGGAAGTACCTTAGATAGTCTACTCATTTTATATTTCCGCACTACCAACGGGATGTAAGCATCTTTTTTCTAGTGTAGAATTCTACCCCGTCTGTTCCGTTAGCATGGAGGTCCCCATAAAAAGAATTCTTCCATCCAGAAAACGGGAAGAATGCCATAGGTGCAGGAACGCCCAGATTTACCCCCAACATGCCAGCGTCAATGTCCTCACGGAATTTACGTACACTGCTTCCATTCTGTGTGTATATGCAGGCTCCATTAGCAAATGGAGACTCATTTGTTAAATCAATGGCATCGTCTAATGTATTAACACGAACAACGGATAAAACTGGAGCAAAAATCTCTTCTTTCCAAATGGTCATATCCGTCGTTACGTTATCAAAGATGGTAGGTCCGACAAAGTATCCTTGTTCGCTAGCTGCTTTATCTTCCCGTCCGTCACGAACTAGCCGGGCCCCTTCACTTTCTCCAATTTCGATATATTTTATTGTTTTCTCTTTATGAGACTCCCGGATAACCGGACCCAGGAAAATCCCTTCATCTAAACCATTCCCAATCTTAATCTCATTTGCTGCTTGAACTAGCTTTTCCATGAACGGCTCTGCAACATCCCCTACGGCCACGACGACAGATGCAGCCATGCACCTTTCACCGGCCGAGCCATATGCCGCACTGATAATTTCTTTTACAGCTAAATCCAAATCCGCATCCGGCATAACAATGGAATGATTTTTCGCACCAGCTAAAGCTTGCACACGTTTACCATGGTTTGCAGCTGTTTTGTATACATATTCGGCTACAGGTTGAGATCCTACAAACGAAATGGCTTTAACATTCGGATGCTCTAACAAACCGTTAACGATATCATGAGCACCGTGAACAATATTGAAAACACCGTCTGGAAGCCCTGCCTCTTTAAATAATTCGGCAAGGCGATTCGCTAAGATTGGTGTCCGTTCCGATGGCTTCAATACAAAAGTGTTTCCGCAGGCAATAGCTAGAGGGAACATCCAGCATGGAACCATCATTGGAAAGTTAAAAGGAGTAATTCCGCCCACTACGCCAACTGGGTAACGATACATTCCTGATTCCACATTGGTTGCGATATCGGGAAGCTGTCTCCCCATCATTAATGTAGGCGCTCCGGCGGCAAATTCAACACACTCAATACCGCGTTGGACTTCACCATACGCTTCGTTGTAGCTTTTTCCATTTTCAAGAGTAACCAGACGGGCTAGTTCTTCCCAATGTTCAACTAATAATTGTTGATATTTGAATAAAATACGGGCTCTGCGTGGTACAGCCGTTTTGCTCCACGTTTTGAAAGCCTTCTTTGCGACCGTTACTGCTTGATCTAGATCTTCCCTATTTGATATAGGCACATGGGCTAGTGTTTCTCCTGTTGCCGGATTTGGAACCGCATCGGTTCTGCCGGAAGTGGATTCCACCCATTCCCCCCCAATGAAATTTTTAAGGACCTGTACATTAGCTAATGTTGACATGTTGCTCTTCCCCCTTGAAATTCGGTTTACTTTGCTATGAATTGACCGTTTTTACACGTTTCAATATAATTATCAACTTGTTCAACCGTCGGCATGGCATCGGAGCAGCTGTGGCTAGAAATAACAATGGAAGCCGCCGCAGCGCCGTATTCCATCGATTTAGAAATATCCCATCCATCCATCAGCCCGTGGATAAAGCCTGCCGCATAGGAATCTCCCGCTCCAAATGTTTTTACTACATTTGCGGGAAATGTCGTCCCTTTAAAGATTTCTCCTTCTTTCGTATAAGCAATGGAGCCATCCTTCCCATGTTTGATTACGACAATTTTGGCATGATAATCAAACCATTTCTTGGCTGTAAAGTAATCATCATGGTCTGCGTTATTTTCAAAGCATTCCATCATGTCAAATTCTTCTCTTGTTCCAATAATGACATCGCACTTCTCGGCTGCAAGGTTATAATATGTAGCGGTCTCCTCTGGTGAGGCCCACGTATATGGCCGATAATCAATATCAAAGAAGACAACAACCCCATGTTTTCTTGCATAGTCCAGCGCTAAAAATACAGCTTCTCGAGAAGGGCTTTGGGCCAGGGCAGTGCCAGAAATCAACATCGCCTTGGCCTGCTTAATATATTCTTCACTTACGTCCCCGGGCTCTAATTTTAAATCTGCAACATTATCGCGGTACATGAGAATACTGCAATCTGTTGGACTCTTAATCTCAGTAAAAGCCAGCCCGGTTACGCTTCCTGATTTATCTGTAATCACATTTGAAGTATCAATTTGATTCTTTTGCAAGTAATTCACAATAAACCTGCCCATTTGATCATCTGCAACTCGACCAATAAATCCTGTCTTTTTCCCTAAACGCGACAATCCAATAGTAATATTAGCAGGAGATCCGCCAACATATTTAGTAAATGTTATGGTCTCTTCCATGGGACGGTTAATTTCATTTGCGTTTAAATCGATGCATAATCTTCCTACGGCAATAAAATCTACGGGTTTCTGGTTATCAAAAATTAAATTGTTCATTATTTTCCCCTTCTTTCCGCAACTACTTTGTCACCAGTTTACTTTCCATAATCCATTCATGATCCGGATCATTATGAAACTTCCATGTACGAACCGGGCCAGCCATCACATTTAAGTAGTAGACCTCATATCCGGGTGGTGCCGAAACAGGATGGTAGCCCTCGGGAACCATTACTGAATCCCCATCTTTCACGATTAGCGTCTCATCCAAAGAGCGATCATCGGTATAGACTCTTTGGATAGCAAAACCATGCCCCGGGTTTACCTTGTGATAATAGGTTTCTTCTAAGTAGGATTCATGAGGTAAATTATCCTGATCATGCTTATGAGGGGGATAGCTCGACCAGTTTCCTTCCGGTGTAAAAACCTCTACAACAAGCAAACTATCTGCTGGTTCTTGCTCAGGAAGAATGTTATGAACCTGTCTTTCAATGTTTCCGGCCCCTCTCTGTTCAACCCCAACATTTTCAGGTGCAATGAGTCGGGCAGGGTACGTTCCTTTGCCTGGAGCCGAACAGACGGCTAGTTCAAGATCCGTCACGGCCTCTACCTCGTAATAATCTTCAGAAGGAACGTACACAGAGTACGGTGGGATTTTCTCAAATACGTTCATTCGTTTACCGATATTTTCCCATTTTTCATTTTTGGTCTTTACATGCGCTTTCCCGCTTAATAAAACAAGGCATACTTCCTGGTCCGCTGTTTCTTTGTTTAATACCTGACCTTCCTTCAAGGAATAAACCTGAAACCCTATATATTTCCATCCAGCTGATTCAGGTGTAATAGTTAGAACATTACCTTCATGATTAGGTTCTAGGCGACTTGGAACAACTAAGTTTGGCATCTTAACACTCCTTCTGTGTTTTAATAGTGTCGTTTACAAAATGATGAGTCATTATGTTGCTTACTTGGGTATAGCGCTTAACCTTATAATGCAGCCCTTATCCCAACTTGAATAATAAGAAGATATTTTATAGGTTCAATCATCATATAAATTTTTTTACGAAGAGAGAGGGTAAGCGCTTTACCTAAAATTATTATAATACATACCAAATTAAGAATAAACCATCTTAATAGAGAATTTATTCTTTTTATTTATACAAATAGACTTTTACTTTAGACTATATCGATTGATCTGTTAATTCCTTTGTAGTGTATGGTTCAACTTGAACGAGCTGCCCTGTTTCAAAGGAATTTTTGCATGCATAGCCAAGGATTGTGGATTGTACCCCATCCTCGACCGTCACTTCCGGCTGACGGTTTTCTAAAATACATCTAATAAATTCCTCTGTTTCTCGTAAGTAGGCCTGTTCAAACCTTTCAAGGAAACCTTCTGAGCATTCTTTTAAGACACCTGTTTCACCGAAAACGGTAACCATATTCTTCTCTGGAATTGTCCCTATCCGAAGCGAGCCTTTCGTACCGATAACCTCTGTTTCTATATGATAACCATGAGCACAATTGCGGCCAGCTACAAAAACGCCCATTTTATTGTTTTTAAATTTAACGAGGGCAGCACCCATTTCTGCGTCGTTAAGTTCGCTTATTTCGGGGTAGGCATATGCTCCGCCAATGGCCCATACCGATTCTGCTTCTGATCCCAAAAACCACCTGGCAAGATCTAGGTCATGAATCCCCATATCAAGGAATAACCCGCCACTATAATTGTTTTTAGCAAATTGCAAGAAGCCTTCTATCGCCTTTGCAGGGTCGAAGCCATAGCAACGAATCATGATCGGATCCCCTATTAATCCTTTTTTGATCTTTTCTTTGGCATACATGTAGGATTGATCATACCTCCGCATAAATCCAAGCATAAAGATTTTATCCCTATGCTTTGACACTGCTTCTTTCACACGAGCTACTTCATCGATATACAAACCAAGTGGCTTTTCTGTAAATACATGAAACCCCGCATCTAACGCTTTTTCGATTTGTTCGCAGTGATAGCCTGATGGTGATGCTATAAAAATAGCATCAAGCTCTTTGTTATTTAACATTTCGTCATAGCTTGTATACCCGTATGGAATGCCCCATTCCTTTTGCACTTCTTCAACTTCATCCTTTAGCACACTGCAGACAGCAAGGAGCTCGGCATTCCGAATTCGGAAGGCAAGATTTTCCGCATGCTGCCTCCCCAAACGGCCCAACCCGACAATACCAACCTTAACTTTGTTCATATCTAGTTCTCCTTTCACCTATGAAAAATTTGCTATTATAAATGTGCTTCTTCGCGGATATATTGACGGGCTTTTACAGCGTATTCGAACGGATTTGCTTTAGCAGGGTCTTGTTCCGCTTCCACAATAAACCAGCCCTTATATTCGTTTTCAGCAAGAATATGAAAAATTGGTGCAAAATCTATTGCTCCGTCACCAGGGACCGTAAATGCTCCCTCCTTCACCGCTTGCAAAAAACTTAAACTTTCGGTTTTCACTCGTTCTACAACATCCTGGCGAATATCTTTTAAATGTACATGCCTAATTCGCGGCAAATATTTTTCTAAAATATGAATAGGATTCTCGCCAGAGAACACAAGGTGGCCCGTATCAAATAGCAAATATACTAGATTCGGGTCCGTTATTTCCATAAGTTTATCAATTTCTTCCGTTGTTTGTATCCCTGTTCCCATGTGATGGTGATACACCACACTCATATCCTTCTCTTTTGCCAATCTTCCCAGGTCGTTTAACCCTTCTGCGAGTCTTTCCCAATCCTCTGCAGTGAAAACTGGCTTTTCTTTAAATAAAGGTGTATCCATTGAGCCCTGTATGCTATGCCCCTGTTCGGCGACAACAATTACTTTTGCTCCCATCTCATACAGAAAATCGCGATGTTCAATGAAAGCATCTATCGTTTCTTGAAGAGGCTTGGTCGTAATGTAGGAGCTAAACCAGGCACTAGCAATTTCTAAGTTTCTCAACGTTAGGGCTTTTTTCAGCTCTTTTGTATCCCGTGGATACTTGTTCCCTACTTCACTCCCTGCAAAACCGGCAAGGGCCATTTCACTAATGCATTGTTCAAATGTGTTTTCTCTTCCAAGTTCCGGCATATCATCATTTGTCCAAGCAATAGGTGCAATGCCAAGCTTAATCATGTGCTCCCTGAACATTTTTTTCGTCTCCTCGCATTTATGTAGTCCAAGTTGTTTGTTTTTAACCAAACAACTTGGTAGACTCAGCCCGTTCATTATTTATTACTAATACTGTCTTGCCTTCTTAAGGTTATTCTCTTTATCCATATATGCTTCTTGTACCTTTACGTTATCGGAAACACCCGCGATACCAACATGCCACCAGGATTCATACCCATTCGTCATCGTCTTAGGCAGAACTTTAATGTCAATTAACGTCGATACAGTTTGATTCTTAGCGTCATTTATGGCACTACGCAGTTCTTCAATTGTGCTTACTTTATATGTTTTTACACCATATCCAGCAGCACTTTGCGCAAAATCAATTTTCATTAGGCTGCCATCCAAACGTCCAGTTTCCGGGTTCCGATAACGGAATTCCGTTCCAAAACTTCCTATTCCATTAGACATTTGCAAATTTATTGATACATCCAAAAGCGGCATTATCAAATAGCAGCACGTTGATTTTTTTGCCTTCTTGCAGGCTTGTGATCAACTCGGAGTGGAGCATTAGATAGCTTCCATCACCGACCATGGCATACACCTCTTTATCTGGTTCAGCCATTTTCACCCCAAGAGCACCGGAGATTTCATAGCCCATGCACGAATAGCCATATTCCATATGATACGTATTTGGCTGGCGGGACACCCACATTCTTTGCAGGTCTCCAGGAAGACTGCCTGCCGCTCCGACAATAATGGCATCTTCATTAATCGTTTTATTTACTTCACCGATTACTTCGGTTTGTGTGAGGCAAGAACCAACAGTTTCATAAAACTCAGGCAGCACTTCATCTAAGTGACCAGCGATCTCAGGTTTAAACTCCTGGTTTTTGTATTGAATTTGATGCAGTCTGTTTAACTCTGCTTCCCATGCATTCTTTGCTGTGATAATTTCATTTATATAGCCGGAACGATATCCTACTCCCTCTAATTCTTCTTCTAAAACAAGGAGGGCTAATTTTGCATCAGCGACAATTTTTACCGCATCTACTTATAAGCGTGATAGTCTGAAACATTAACTGTTAGAAAATCGACAGCCGGATTTTGGAACAACTGCTTGGATGAAGTCGTAAAATCTGTATACCTTGTCCCAACCCCAATAACAAGATCTGCTTCCTTGGCAATAAGGTTTGCCGCAAGATTGCCGGTTACGCCCATTCCCCCTAGATTATATGTATGAACACTTTCAATCGCACTCTTACCCGCTTGGGTTTCAGCATAAGGAATGTTGAATTTTTCAGAAAAGCTTTTTAACAGATCAGCTGCTTCTGAATAACGAACACCCCCACCACATATAATAATGGGTTTCTTTTTCCCTTTTATTAATTCAACCGCATCTTTCACATCAGATACTGTTGGCACACGGCGCTCAATTCGGTGGACACGTTTTTTGAAGAAGTACTCCGGGAAGTCGTATACTTCACCTTGTACATCCTGGGGAAGCGCGATAGTAACTGCACCAGTATTAGCAGGATCAGTCAGAACACGCATGGCATTAATCATGGCACTCATTAATTGCTCCGGACGGCTGACACGATCCCAATACTTACTGACGGCCCGGAATGCATCATTGGTTGTAATGGTTAAATCATGGTAGTGTTCTATTTGTTGAAGGACTGGGTCCGGTTGTCTTGTAGCAAAAGTGTCACCGGGGAGCAATAAAACCGGAATGTTGTTAGCCGAAGCTGTTGCTGCAGCTGTCACCATATTGCTGCGCCAGGTCCGACAGAGGAAGTACACGCCATAATTTGCTTGCGGTGCTTTTGTTTGGCAAAGGCTACCGCTGCCTGAGCCATGCCCTGTTCATTTCTTCCTTGGAACACCTTAAGTTCCCCCGGGTTTTCTTCTAGGGCCTGACCAAGGCCCAGCACGTTCCCATGGCCAAATATAGTGAAAATCCCTTCCACAAACTTATGTTCCTTACCGTCAAACTCTACGTATTGCTCATTCAGAAATTTCACTAATGCTTGTGCTGTAGTCAATTTTATCGTTTGCATGAAAATCTACACCTCATTTTTAAAGTAGTAGAGAAGTGTTAAATAAAACAAGAAAAACGGGTGAGACACCCAAACCCGTTTTTATATTTTGACTATTTAGAAATCGATTTTAAGAATTCTAATTTCTTTTGTGCGTTTTCTTTTGTAATCATATCAACACCACTGTCGATACGTTTCTCTACATTTTCTTTTTTAATTGCTTTAATTGCATTTTCTACGCCTTTATATCCCATATCATAAGGACTTTGCGCTACAGAACCGGCAAGCTTGCCCGCAATAACGGATTCTACAGCTTCGATTGTTCCATCCGTACCAATAACTTTTACATCTGACCCCTTAGCTTCAATAGCCCTCAATGCACCAAGAGCCATATCATCATTGGCAGAAAATACCCCTTTAATATCCGGAGTGGTTTGGAGCATGTTTTCCATAACAGTCATGGCTTTTGCTTTATCACTATCTGCCGGCTGCTCCGCTACAATTGTCATACCCGCTGCAGTCAAAGCGTCTTTAGCACCCTTAATTCGCTGATCTGTTGCAGGGTTTCCGAGTGCCCCTGCGATAAGAGCAACTTTGTCCCCTTTTTTCAGCATCTTAGCCAGGGCTTCCCCGCCTGTTTTGCCAGCTGTCGCATTGTCAGTTCCAATAAAGGAGGTCTTGTCTGCCCAGTCCGCATCCGTGTCTACAAGTAGTACCGGGATGCCGGCCTGTTTGTATTTTTCAAACACAGGAATAGCTGTTGCCGGTTGAGTTGGTGCAACGACTAAAGCACTTGGCTTTTGGTTTAGCACGTCTTCCATCATGTTCACTTGTTCCATGATTTGAGATTCAGCTGCAGGACCAACAACAGTCCCTTCCACTCCAAGATCCTGGAATGCTTTCTTAGCGCCAGCTTCAACAAATTTCCAGTATTGACTGCTTGTCGTTTTAAGCACAACAGCAACTTTCGGTTTGCCCCCTTCCTTCGGAGCTTCAGCTTCTTTACTAGCCGTTGGTTGTGAGGAACCGCTGCTGCAACCAACAACGCTAGCCATTAACATGCTCACAACAGAAGTAGCCATAAAAATTTTTTTTACATTTTTCATTTGTAGTCCCCCTAATATTTTAAAGTTTAAGAAAGCCAATGTAACCGATCCTTTTTATTTTTTAGAGGATCGTTGCCGTATTACGTCTACATAAACCGCGGCGATAATAACAAGACCAATTAATGCCATCTGCAAATCAGCAGAAACATTTAACAGGTTTAGACCGTTTCGTAATACAGCAATAATTAAAGCGCCGATTAATGTACCCCAAACCGTACCTACACCGCCCAGAAAGCTTGCTCCGCCAATAATACATGCGGCAATAGCGTCTAGTTCGTATCCTATACCGGCAAGCGGGAAAGCGGAATTTACACGGCCTACCATAACGAGTCCAGCTAACCCTGCCATTAATCCACTCAAGGTGTAAACAATAACAAGAACTTTATCAACATTGATTCCGGATAAACGTGCCGCTTCCGGATTTCCACCAACCGCATAAATGTATCTCCCAATTGCGGTTCGAGTTAGCAAATAGTGGAAGGCAACATACACAGCAATAACGAGAAGGAAGCTAATCGGAATCGGTCCAACAAATGAGTTACCAAGGTACTGAATCATAACCGGGAAGCCGGCTATAGGGGCGGCGGCTGTAACAATCAAAGCGAGTCCCCGGGCAACATTCATCATACCTAGTGTTGAAATAAACGGATGCGGAAGACGAAGTTTTGTGAGCATAATTCCATTCATCCACCCCAAAAAGGCTCCAACCGCAAGACACATGACAATGCCAAGAAAAGGATTCATGCCCGCATTGACTACTACGATACCCATGGTCATAATGGCTAGGCCCAAAATAGAACCCACTGATAAATCAATTCCTGCCGTCAAAATCGGAAGCAGCATCCCTATCGCAAGCAGTGCATTAATAGAAGATTGGCGAGCAATATTCATGATATTATTCATAGTTAAAAATTGTTCTGAAGCTATGGTTAAAATCACACATAAAGAGATTAAACCGATTAGCGCACCAAATTTACCTGCCCATTCTTTATATACGCTTTTCTTTTCCGTTTTCGCTTGTTCATTTAAAGCAATTTCAGACATTTTATTCCCCTCCTGTAGCAGCTACCATAATTTTTTCTTGATCTGCCTCTTCCCTCTTTAAATTAGCTGAAATTTCCCCTTCATTCATAACAAGAACCCGATCGCAAATACCTAAAATTTCAGGCAACTCCGAAGAAATGATAATGACGACAGCTCCGTTCTGTACAAGAGAATTTATTAAACGATAAACTTCAACCTTCGCACCTACATCAATCCCACGAGTCGGTTCATCAAAAATAAATATTTTCGCATTTGTTGCAAGCCATTTGGCGATCACAACTTTTTGCTGGTTTCCACCGCTTAACTTACGTGCATGTTTTTGAATATTACCCGGACGAACCTGCAATTCATTGATATAATCGGTCGCTTTCTTCTTCATCTCATTCGGTTGAATGAACAACCCTTTCGTAAATTGAGCAAGGCTAGCTAGACTCATATTAAATTCAAGATTTTGATCAAGCACAAGCCCCTCACTTTTACGGTCTTCTGTTATAAAAGCAAGCCCCGCTTTAATTGCATCCTTGGGTGACTTAATACGAACTTCTTGGCCAAACACGAATATTCTGCCAGATTCAATCGGATCTACACCAAAAATGCCTCTTGCCACTTCAGTTCGGCCTGCGCCGACTAATCCTGAAAACCCCAGGATTTCCCCCTGATAGGCTGTGAAACTAATTTCTTTGCTGCTTCCTTTTAACCGGAGATTCTCTACACGCAGCCCTTCCTGTCCACGAGTGAACAATTCTTTTGGATATTTCTCATCCAGGTCCCGTCCAACCATCAGTTGTATCATTTTATCTGTACTGGTTTCTTTAACCGGTAGCGTTTGTATTTTAGCTCCATCACGCAATATCGTGATACGGTCCCCAATCCGCTTGAGTTCCTCTAATTTATGGGAGATGTAAACGATTGCAATCCCACGATCCCGCAGTTGTTCAACTGTCTTTAATAGCTGTTCGACTTCTGACGCACTTAAACTTGCCGTTGGTTCATCCATAATAATTAATTTAGCATTCATGGTTAACGCCTTCGCAATTTCTACCAGTTGCTGTTTACCTATTCCCAACGACGATATTTTACTATCAGGATTAATATCCTGACCCAACAGTTGAAGGCATTCAAGCGCTTTCTTTTTCATTTCTTTTCGATTCAAAAAAGGAACAAGGCCCTGGTGCTTCATTTCTCGCCCAAGAAACATATTTTCATAAACTGATAATTCGGGAATAAGATTTAGCTCCTGATAAATTGTCCCAATGCCTATATTCATTGCATCAGATGGACCATTGATATCCACCTTTTGTCCTTGCCACAGAATTTGCCCTTCATCCTTGGTGTAGGCGCCCGTCATAATTTTAATCAGAGTTGATTTTCCAGCCCCATTTTCCCCCAGCAATACATGAACCTCTCCAGCTTTTACGTCTAAATCAATATTTTTTAATACCTGATGGCCAGAAAATGATTTACTAATATTTGAAAGTTGCAATATTACTTTCTCTGCATCATTCACGGGTTATCCCCCCTTTTAAATCAAGTTATATCTCAACAGATAAAGCGCTTAATCAGATTAAATGAGAAAAAGGCAGCGCTTTCAAATTTTTGACATACGCATTTTCATCCTGTTTACCCTTTATCATTTCACTGCTAATAATTTATCCGAATTAAGAACTATTTTTAGATTAAGCGCTTTACCTTTCATCCAAAAATTAAACATTGATTTTAATGTTTCCAACTATCTCTGAAATTTTTACCGGTCTTTTTTCTTCCAATGATTTCTTAGCAGCATGCGCAATCAATTCGGCCTGTAAACCATCATTGCTATTTACCGGAACATCTTTCCCGTTCAGAACACAATCTACAAATATTTTCACTTCTTCTATGTAAGCTTCTTGGTATCTTTCTAGAAAGAAATGCTTAGGCTTATCTTGGTATACCCCTTCTTCAGTGCTGATTTCAGCCGTCGTCGGTTGGTCATTCTTAATTGTAACAGATCCCTTTGAGCCAAACACTTCTACCCTCTGATCATAGCCATAGGCTGCTTTTCTGCTATTATCAATCACGCCAATAGCTCCATTGGTAAATCTCAATGTGGTGATGGCAGTATCGATATCTCCATATGCTGCAAAGACAGGATCAACAAGGACAGCTCCCTGTACATAGACTTCTTCAACATCACTTCCCGATACAAACCTTGCAATATCAAAATCATGAATGGCCATATCAATAAATAATCCTCCGGACCCTTTAATATACTCTTCATGAGGAGGGTGTGGATCCCTGGAAGTTACTTTAATGATGTGCGGGTCACCAATTTTTCCGGACGCTACCGTTTCACGGACTTTCTTAAAGTTATGATCAAATCTCCGATTAAATCCAACCTGCAACTTGACCCCAGTTTCCTTCACAACTTCAATAGCGTTCAGGCTTTCGCTTACATTAAAACTTATTGGCTTTTCACAAAAAATGTGTTTGCCCGCTTTCGCTGCCTCTATGATAATTTGAATATGTGTATCCGTAGGTGAGCATACGAAAACCGCATCAATTTCAGGGTCTTGCAAAACCTCTTTATAATCATTGGTCACATGCTGAATTCCTATATGATTTGCCCATTCCTTAACTTGTTCAGCAAACAAATCAGAAATTGTTTTAATTTCAATTTCCGGCAACCGCACTAAATTTTCCGCATGCAATTTGCCAATTCTTCCGCCACCTATAATTCCTAACGTAATCTTCTTCACAGCTTTACTCCCCTCAAAACATTTTTAGGTTAAGCGCTTTACTAAAATCTATTCTAATATATGTTCTGAATCATTACAAGATTTTATTTTATTTTAATTAAAAAATAAGTAAGCGCTTTTACTACTATTTTATAAAGAAATAGTTATCTATCAATAATAAGCAAAATGAATAATTGAATTGGATGAAAAAAAGCTATTCATAATGAATAGCTTAAAACTAATTACTCTTCTTCATTTAGCTGATATGTTGACCCGCGGATAATCAACTCTGGCATCAATACAATGCGCTGTTTCATTGCATTACCATCCTCAACCTTGGATACGAGAATATCTACAACCCGGCGGCCCATATCATGAATGGGCTGTGCCACTGAAGTTAAGGGCGGATCAACGATCCTGGCCATAATTGTATTGTCAAATCCAACTAAAGAGAGTTCATTTGGTATAGTAATACCTCGTTCTCTTGCTGCTTGTAATGCACTGATTGCCAACACATCATTGCATGCAAATATAGCTGTAGGGCGCTCTTCCCGATCGAACAGTTGGCCTGCCCGTACATCGTTATTTTTTGTAATCGAATCAGCAACTAAAATAAGAGATTCATCAACAGTTAATTCTGAATCCGTTAACGCCTGACGATACCCTCTCACACGTTCTCTGCTGCTTCGTTCATCTTGAGCAAGAACGGCAATTTGTTTGTGACCTAACTTTAAGAGATGCTGTGTTACTTCATATCCGCCTAAAAAGTCGTCAACAGTCACACTATCAATCCCAAGAGAGGGGATTTCTTGTGAAACAAGAGCAATGGGCACCTTTTCCTCTATCAGTTCCTTTAAAATTTTCTCCTCTTGAACACCCGAAGCCATAATAAACCCGTCAATACTTTTTTGCCTTAACAGAGTAATATATTTTCTTTCCTTATTGGTATTATTATCTGTACTACACATAACAACACTATAGCCCAACTCCTGAGCTCGATCCTCTATACTTCTTGCGATTTCCGCAAAAAATGGATTTGCCAAATCCGGAATAAGAAGGCCTAGTGTATTTGTTCTCTTTCCGGTTAGCGCGGATGCCACAACGCTGGGTTGATAATTAAGATCATCCATTATTTTATATACTCTTTGCCTTGTTTTATCACTAATCCGTCCTGCTTTATTTATCACCTTGGAAACGGTAGCTATGGATACCCCGGCTTCCCGGGCAACATCATAAATTGTCGGCTTCATCTCTCACCATTTCTCTCTACGTAGTAACTTAAAATTATTATATATTATTCTATTCATAATTCCCATTATGGATTCAAGGAACATCTGTAACTGATTCCAATTAAATCGTTAAAAGTAATTCAAGAAATACCTAATTATTTCTAGCTTAATTGAATTTAGCTAGTTTAGTCTAACAAACCTACCATCCTGAGACCGTGTAAAATGCCATCCTCATCAACAGACTTAGTTATGTACTTAGCAGCTTTTTTAGCCAAAACATGACCATTTCCCATAGCAATACTATTGTCTATAGTTTTAAGCATATCAACGTCATTTAATCCATCGCCAAAGGCAAAAATACTTTCTTTTCCAACCCCCAGCTTTTCAGTTATTTTTTCTATTCCTTTTGCCTTAGAACCGCCAGCTGGAATCACATCTACAGAAACGGGATGCCAACGAATAAAATCAAATGGTTTAAATTCCTTTTCATAAAATTCTTCCTGTTTCTCTTGGCAAAATAATAAGGACTGATAAATTTCTCTTTCTTTAAAGTAATTGGGGTTATGTGTTGGGAATTTTTCGATTTTTAATGTATCGATGCTTTCGACGATATAGTGATGGTGAGGGACATTCGCCTTCATATCTTCATGGTCCATGTAGACAATCGGATGGTTATTTAAGACAGCTGCATCAGTTAAAGATTGTAAGGCTTTTTTATTTAGTGGATTGGTATATATCACTTCACCTTTTAAAACTACATATTGACCGTTATAGCTTACAAAAGTTTGAATATCCAGCTCTTCACGCAGGTCTGCAAACATGAACGGTGCGCGTCCTGTTGCGATAGCTACTTCATGGCCTTTCTCTTTTAACGATTGAATGGCCTGTTTTGTGGAACGAGGCAATCGCTTATCATGGTCAAAAAGTGTTCCGTCTATATCGAAAAAGATTATTTGCTGCATCATTTTACCACCTTATTATTAATATATTGGAATTGATTCAGTGATGACGTAAATTATTATGTGTAACGTAATTCACTAAAATTTAGCACCTTTAATTATTTGTCTCTTTATCATCTAATATATATCCTTTTTACACAATGATATTATCGAATACCAAAAAACAATTGCCTTGTTCCTGCTGATAACACCCACTCTAGACGTACATAAAAAAGGGAATCCTTATTCAGGATTCCCTTAGATTCGTTAATTTATATAGTTAGTACGGAGTAATGAAATGGAATCAGTATAATACTCAGCATGGCGGAGAAGGAGGGATTCGAACCCTCGCACGGTATAACCCGTCTACTCCCTTAGCAGGGGAGCCCCTTATAGCCACTTGGGTACTTCTCCGTTTTTTCAGAAATGGGGCAATGGTAGCGGCGAAGGGGATCGAACCCCCGACCTTACGGGTATGAACCGTACGCTCTAGCCAGCTGAGCTACACCGCCACAAGAAAAATGAAAAGTGAAATCATCTCCCACCTATGCCGTCCCCCCTCTGTTTTGTAACCCGCGAACTCGCAGGTGGCTAACGGACATCGTAGGATATGTAAGTAGAAGTGGTCGGGAAGACAGGATTTGAACCTGCGACCCCCTGGTCCCAAACCAGGTGCTCTACCAAGCTGAGCCACTTCCCGATAATGATGGCGTGCCCGGAGAGACTCGAACTCCCAACCTTCTGATTCGTAGTCAGACACTCTATCCGATTGAGCTACGGGCACATATGGTTGCGGGGGCAGGACTTGAACCTGCGACCTTCGGGTTATGAGCCCGACGAGCTGCCAACTGCTCCACCCCGCGACAATCATTAATGTATAGAATATATGGTGGAGGATGACGGGATCGAACCGCCGACCCTCTGCTTGTAAGGCAGATGCTCTCCCAGCTGAGCTAATCCTCCAACATACAGGACACGGACTAGTATCAGGTCCAAGGCATAAAAAAGGTTCCGGAACAGAAAGCCAATGGCTAAACAGTACGGAACACTTCTTTTT
>NZ_BBWZ01000012.1 GCF_001015055.1 Aneurinibacillus tyrosinisolvens
GCCGTCGTATGTGCCACCAGAAAACGCTCCAATGTATGCGCCCTATGGTCCATCGGCTGTATCACCGTCGTATGCACCTCCATCAGCCAACGCTCCAATGCCTACACCATACGGTCCATCAGCGGTATCGCCGTCGTATGCACCTCCATCAAAGAGTAGGCAAACAGATAGTGAAAGTTATTAAACTAATAAAAATCTGATTTGAGTTACTCTCAAATCAGATTTTTACATAGGCATGTAAGGATCTTGACTCTTCTTATTCTACGAGACTCTTCGCTCTTTGGCAATACGTGCTCCGGTCTTATTCATACACCGCAGGTTTCGCCGGAAAACAAGTATGTGATATAATCACAAACGACAACAGTCCAACAGAAACGGAGAATATATGTATGCTGACGTTTGAAGAAAAGCTCGCGATTATTGAATCATTTCCGCAATTAGAACGAAAAAATGTCTCGCTGGGACGAGTGAATTTTCATTATGAAGAAAGCGCTTTTGACAAAAAAATCGTAGTTTACCACCTGCACCCGAACGGCAACGGCTTTGTATATGCCGGACACCTGCCTGATTACGACACAGACGACAAAGGCCTGGTGAATATTCGTGATTATGCGGCGGATGAACTCCGTTCCTTAATCAAATCGTCCATTGAGTCTCTCTCGGATGATTCGGAAATGGAGGAGGAGCAAGGTGAGCAATGGACTGGCCCGGAAGAGCAGACGCTCTTACTTGTACACGAGAACGACTTGTGGAATGTGTACACCGGCTTGAACCTGGAAGCTTCTTTTGAAACGTATGAAGAAGCGGAGCAGTACATGCAGGAAGAAGGGTTTGTACGCGCTTAGGCCAAGAAAAAAGGAAGTGATACGGCCGCTTAGTCTCACGCCGGCATGAAAAAACGCTCTTTCCACAGGGGAAGAGCGTTTTTCTTTTCTAATAAATTACTTACCCTCTCAAGAGGGCTTTCCATATTTGTTAGCCTTTGGTTATTCGTTAGCGAGCACAGCTCGCTCCTCCGCTGTAAATACACGGGAGCGGGTTAAAAACCGCACGCCTTCCGGTCCTTCTAAGGAAAACATTCCGCCCCGGCCATTTACCACGTCAATAATTAACTGCGTATGCTTCCAGTACTCATATTGAGGAACGCTAATATAGAAAGGAGTTTCGCCGATTTCTCCAAGCAGAATATCCTGATCGCCTACGATAAATTCTCCGCGCGGATAACACATAGGAGAACTTCCATCACAGCATCCGCCCGACTGATGAAACATCAGGGGACCGTACTTCTCCTTGAGCCGTTCAATCAGCGCAATCGCAGCCTCTGTGGCGATGACTTTCTTGATTTCCTCCATTTTTCACCTCCAGGTTTAGAAGAAACCTAATGCATCCGGTGAATAGCTTACGAGTAGATTCTTCGTTTGCTGGTAGTGGTTGAGCATCATTTTGTGGTTTTCACGCCCGATACCGGACTGTTTATAACCACCAAATGCAGCATGAGCCGGGTAAGCGTGATAGCAATTTGTCCAAACACGGCCTGCTTTAATGGCACGTCCCATACGATAAGCCGTATTCATATCGCGTGACCATACCCCCGCTCCAAGCCCGTACAGCGTGTCATTCGCGATCCGCAGCGCTTCAGCTTCATCTTTAAACGTTGTAACGGATACAACAGGTCCGAAGATTTCTTCCTGGAAGATGCGCATGCTATTGTCACCTTTGAACACGGTAGGCTGAATATAATAGCCTTCGTTTAAATCTCCTCCCAGTATGCTGCGCTCGCCTCCAATCAGGCACTCTGCGCCTTCCTGCAGACCGATATCAATGTAGGACAGGATTTTCTCGACCTGCTCCAGGGAGGCCTGTGCCCCAATCATCGTATCGGTATCAAGCGGATTTCCCTGTTTAATGCTGGCTACGCGGGCAAGCGCACGCTCCATAAATTCGTCATAAATGGATTCGTGAATGAGTGCGCGGGATGGGCAGGTACATACTTCACCCTGATTCAGTGCAAACAGCACAAATCCTTCGATGGCTTTATCGAGGAAAGCATCGTCCTTGGCCATCACATCCGGGAAGAAAATATTAGGTGATTTTCCACCCAGTTCAAGGGTAACTGGAATAATGTTTTGCGATGCATATTGCATAATTAAGCGTCCTGTTGTTGTTTCTCCTGTAAACGCGATTTTTGCGATACGCGGATTCGAGGCAAGCGGCTTACCGGCTTCTAAACCGAAACCGTTTACAATATTTAAAACACCCGGTGGAAGTAAATCCTGAATCAATTCGGCAAGAACCATAATGGATGCCGGAGTTTGTTCGGCTGGCTTCAGTACAACACAGTTGCCGGCCGCTAATGCAGGAGCCAGCTTCCAGCATGCCATTAAGATAGGGAAGTTCCACGGAATGATCTGCCCGACTACTCCGAGCGGCTCATTGAAGTGGTAGGCTACCGTATGTTCATCCACTTCACTGATCGTCCCTTCTTCTGCACGCAGAACGCCGGCGAAGTAACGGAAATGGTCGATTGCCAGAGGAATATCAGCTGCCATCGTTTCGCGTACGGGTTTTCCGTTATCCCATGTTTCTGCAACGGCCAGCACTTCCAGATTTTCTTCCATGCGGTCGGCAATTTTATTTAGAACGCGGGCACGGTCTGCAGCCGAAGCTCGACCCCAGCCATCTTTTGCTTCATGGGCTGCGTCAAGGGCAAGTTCAATATCTTCCGCAGTGGAGCGTGCAATGCGGCAGAATGGTCTTCCATTAACAGGCGAAATATTGTCGAAGTATTCTCCGCGCACCGGTGAAACCCATTTTCCCCCTATGTAGTTATCATACTGCTCCTTGAAATTCACCTTTGATTGTTCTTGTCCAGGTTGTACGCAAATCATGTTTTATTCCTCCTTCATCTATTGTAATTTTTTGAAAACGTAATTTAAAAATGCTTTGTACAAAAATAACGGATGTATTTTTTATAATATTTTGTATTTATTTACTATTAGTTAATATTATAACATTCTGTCTTTTGTTTGTAACTGCATTTATATGACCTTTAGTAGCAATTTTTTTGCTTTATGTTTGATAGTCAGTCTACAATCTACATGACGAAATTACCGAATGAATTTATCCGCTTCTTCCTTGCAAGGATAGATTGCTGCTGATATTGCGTTGGCGTTATACCCTCATATTTCTTGAAAACCCTTGCAAAATAATTCGAGTCGGAAAAACCGCATTTTTCGCTGATTTCCATCACGGTTTCTTTCGTATAATCAAGATAATGCTTGGCTTTTTCTAAGCGACGGGCAGTAATATATTGTGTAATCGTAAGACCTGTTTCCTGTTTAAACAGTCTGCTAAGATATTGTGCGCTAAGATGGACCAATCCAGCTAAAATTTCTAAATTTAACTCCATGTGAAGGTTATGTTCAATATATTCTACGATTTTTACGATATCGTAATGTTCCCAGCTTTCTTCTAAGTATTGTGAAACGGGAGCAGCTGACTCCGGGATATATTTAATTAATGCCCGCCGAATTTCATCCGGGTGAGCCGGCTTCAGTAAATAATCATCCGCTTCCCATTCCGCTGTCCGGCACCCGGAATCGAACTCATCATAGGCAGTAAGAAAAATCACGCGGCAATCAGGAACATCCTTTTTGATAATTTCAGCAGCCGCAAAACCGTCCATAATGGGCATTTTGATATCCATCAGCACCAGATCCATTTGCTCCTGCCTGGCTAAATTCACAGCATCCACACCATTTTTTGCCTCAAAGAATTGATCTACGGCCATGTTGTGTTTCTTAATCATCATTGTTAACACTTCCCGCTCCAGCGGTTCATCATCAACAATCATCAATTTCAAGCCAGATTCCCTCCTAATTTCGGGATGATGATTTGAACCATTGTCCCAGCTCCGATTTGGCTTTCAATTGCTGCGATACCATACTCTTCTCCAAAGTAATGCTGAATTCGTTTTTGTACATTGTTCATTCCGATTCCTGTGGTATGACCGTTGTTTTCGGAATTTTTATTTGAAAATATGGATAGCCGTTTCTCTTCGGGCATTCCCATGCCATTATCGGAAATCTCAAGGATCACTTTGTTATCCATCGAAAATCCACGAAGTTTAAGGACAACCGTACTATCCTGCGGCTCAAATCCATGTATAATAGCGTTTTCAATAATTGGCTGAATGGTGAGGATTGGAATTTTTATTCCATCAACATCCAAATCCAACCACTGTTCATATTGGATTTTGTTTCGAAAACGAGATTGTTGAATGTTTAAATAGTTCTTGATGTGTTCTAACTCTTCCTTTAGAGGAACAAGTTGGTCTATGTTCCGTAAACTATACCTTAGTATTTTTGCTAAAGAGTACGTAACGTTTTGTGTCTGTTCTGCGTTCTCCAGGTAGGCCAGGCGGGAAATTGTATTTAATGTATTAAATAAGAAATGAGGGTTAATCTGCGACTGTAATACTCTTAATTGTGTTTCTCGCAAGATTTTCTCCAGTTCAGCACGAATTTGTAATTCTTCCATCAACTTCTGGCTTTTCTCATTTAATTCTTCCTGTGCGAGGTGAGTTGCTCCCATCTTGATAATATAATTGGCAACAAGATAGAGCATTTCTGTTGCGGCTTCTACGCGTTTTTGACTGGTAAATTCAATCTTCTCAAAATAAAGATCGAGGAGTTCTTGATTAATATGCAGGTTTTTCGTATTCTGGCGAACCTGTTCAAGCCTTTCTTTATCCTTCTCTTCAATTAATACCTGGCCGCAAAGAACCGCCCCCAGGTAATTGCCATTGAGAATGATAGGTGCGGCCAGATCAACCAGGCCGGAATGGCAACGATGTATGGCAGGTTTCCCCTGCTCGGCTGCTATGATTCCTACCCGTTCATCTGATAACATACAGCGCTGTAACCCTTCCTCTGATGAACGGATATGGGAGCAAAAGGCAGTGAAATTACTGGGCTTAGTAACAGGTACTCCCTGTTCGTCTGCGATGACGACTCCCAGGCCGGTAGCATCCGCGAAGCGATCCTGGATTTCCTGGAGAATTTCGATGTTCACGATATTGCGCAATGTAAATACGGTCACAGTACCCTCCAACCTGAACCCCCTTCGATTATTTTACACTACTTTTTATTTTTAAAAAAGTCGAACTTATCAGTGAAAGTGTACGATTGGACAAAAGGGGTCTAAATCACTAGAGCAAACTCATTTTTATTCAACTAGATTTGGCATCCATTCTAAATCACTAAGTACCCTGACAGCCGCCTGTGCCACCTGGATGTCCTGAGCAACTGACCCGCCACTCACACCTACCGCACCTATGATTCGCTCATTTCTACGCAGCGGGATTCCCCTCCGAACACGACAACCCGCCCACTGTTTGTTGTATTGATTCCATACAGCTCGTTCCCGGGCCCGGACAATTGCGCTAAATCAGCGGTAGGCATTTTCATGGCTACCGAAGTCCAGGCTTTGTTCTGGGCAATATCTACGCTAACCAACAGCGCATCATCCATTCTGTGGCAGGCGACAAAATTCCCGCCTCATCCACAATACTAATGACCATAGGTACCCCGATTTGATTGGCTTCTTCTTCTGCACCTTCTATCATTTTTTTTGCCAGTTCTAACGTAATCTGATCCATTGATTTTCATCCTCCCTTATAAAAAGTATAATGGTAAACCCTTGACCAAACGGGCTGCATTCTTTCCTAATCTGCGTCCGTTTATGAGCCTGTCTTTTAAGTATGGTTCTGCCTGCCTCAATTTCTCGTGATGCAGGCACGAGTTCCCTTGCTGATCCACCCCTATGCCAACTTGCAGTGGAGACATAGAGGCTGCCAGGGCCCCCAGTTGAACAAAGTCGAGTATTTCATCCCGCTGATAGAGCTGAAAAGGAACCCCCTCTTCTTCCAATCCGGCACAGATTTCCTTCATTTGGTGAAATGGAATACGGCTATCATATAAAATGGGAATATAAACTTCATGCTTATTCATTTAGTTACCCCATATTTTACGGAGGACAGTACCAGGCCGGTAGCGACTGCGTTCCGCGGGCCTTCCGTGCCGCGTATGTTGGCAAAACCAGCAACGATTCCGTATTTGCCCAGTTCCTCTGTCAGCATTTGTGGAATCTCGAAATCAAGCGCCGATCCTCCCACCATAACAACAAAGGATAAATGTTTTAAATTTCCTGTAGGAATAATTCGCTTAAGCGCACGCAATGCATTCGTAACGAACACTCTTCGTTTAGCGCTCCGGCGAATCTCCCGGATTTTTTCCATCGAACTGCGGATAGACAGAGGTGTAAACTCTTTCTCTTCCCGAATGACTACTTTTCCAAAGGTATACGGGGGAAAAGGCGTTTCGGAAAACAAAATCGTTCCGTCTTCTAATTGCATATGAAACAAACTGAGCACTTTACCTAATGGATACTTCTTAATTTTTTCCGCTACATCCTTATCTCCTAAAGCCAGTTCCGAATTAATCAGCATCGTTACCATGTCGCCTGCACCGGCCAGATGGGTTGAGACCGTTTTTTCGGCTCCATCCATCATAGCGGCATCGGTTGAGCCGCCGCCCATATCAAGAATGACAATCGGCTTTCTCGTTCCGGGAGTTGTTAAGGCTCCACGAATGGCCATCTCCGCTTCTACTCCGCCAACTTCAACCGCAATTCCTATTTCTTCTTCCAGCAGGGAAGCGACTCTCTGAATCGGGACCTTATCTGTTTTCACCATGGAGGCCAGGGCCACACCACTTTCCATAGAAAGCTCGCCGGCCATGGAACCGCTAATGGACGTCGGAATGACCGCATCAACGGCCAGAAAATCTGAAATGGTAATTTCATTCGGTGATTGCCCGGTTAATTGAGCCAAATCCTGCCTCAGGCCATTAAACATGCCTCCAACGTTTGTCCCAGTCTCTCCCCGAACGTCCTGCAGCGTGCCGATTTTTTCATACGTGTTCATTATGCTTTCTGCCCCATCGTTAACCGACACTTCCATATGGCTCCGTGGCCCTATTAAAATCATCCGGCCCGCTTCAATTTTTCGTTCGACCACTTCCCCCTGCGGTGTGCGGATGACAACTGCGGAACGATTGCCTACTAACGCTTTGGCAACCAGAGCAATCTGTATCGTCTGATCCGGATCCAGTTGAAACACCGTGGAGAGTCCATAAGGATTGCTTAACGTCCGAATGACATGGCCGGGTAAAGCCACCTCGACGGCTGCCAGCTTAAATAGAGGAACTTTTTCAATCAGGGAAACCTCGTCCACAATCGGAATTTTTTTATGCAGCCTATTGTGGATTAATACTCCATCGTCTTTTTGAACAATGGCTCCTGTAATGGATATTCCTTCAGTTTCTGCCTGGTTAAGGCGGTGAGCCACCCATTCATAATCAAACGATTTGGGTATAACCGTAATATAACCCTGTCCTTTCTCTGCCGCATCAAATAATTGATCGATTAAAATCGTTGTTCCAACGCCCAGCCCTGCTCCACCTGGAGTATCCGGATTATGGCCTATCATGGAAGATTCGGTGATAATGGTCTCACTGATTAAATCCATGGCCAGATCCCCAATCACTGGAACAGCATCATTGAGCCGGATGAGATCAATTTCCTCTACATCAAGCCCGGCTTGTTTGGCAGCCTCTTGCAAGGCAAACTGAATCCCCCTCACATTGTGGGTGGTCCCTTTTACGCCTGTTGTTTTCACCAAATGCTGGGAAAGAAACTGAATCTGCTCACCCTCAATCCGCGCGATAGCCACTTCTGTTGATGAATTGCCAATATCTACACCAGCAACAATTCGTTTCATCATAGGTTAGTCCTCAATTTTCTTTAATCTGCCACGCCTTTCATATACATCCGCAGCTTCACGAATTAACCCCGCATTTTCCACTGCACCATATTGTTCTTCTAATTCATCAGCAATCGCTAATAATTCTTCTTTTGTAGACCGATTCGGGCGCAAGGCATTATAGATTTGCAATATACGAGAATCCGAAATACTAATCATTTCGGCTGCTCTGCGGAAGTTTTTCGCTAATTGAGTTCTGCCTAAACTTTCACTAATTTCGGCGTGCATGAGCAGCGTTTTCGGGCTGATTCGCAGATCTGCACCTGTCACCTGTCCTTTTAGGGCAGCATCCAATGTCAGTTCGTTATAGGCTTTTTCTGTCGGAGTAAATAATAAATCAGGACGTTTTAAACCAAGCGGATACTGCTCTTTCGTCAATTTTTCCATATAAATTCCCTCCTACTCTTTTATTGTAAATTCTGCCAGTAACTCAACCGGCCTGGCATCCGGAACAATAGACTGACACTCTCTTAAATAGAGGAGTGCGGCAACCGCCTGATATTTAGGGCGCGCCATTTGATCATTAACAACCGGAACAGGATTGGGGCTTTCCCCTAAGGCATACATCGCTGCATTCCGTCCAATCGCCCGGTACGTTTCCAGGGTAATTAACGGAGATTGGGGAAATAGCTCAAGATTGCTCAATGGATCCAGGTCACGCTGATGAATAACCGTCGTCCCTCGTGACTGTAATCCAACTCCGATTCCAGAACCGCTCAATTTAGCTGCTCCATGTGCCATAAAGGCCAGGTCGGCGGTACGTAAACTCCGAATAATGCGCGGGATTGCCCCCTGTTCTTCAATTCCGGAAATCACTTCGCGCAATACTGCCGCATGGTCAACCTTGACGATCGTTTTATTCATTTCTTTTCCAAAAGCAGGAGCGATGGCCACTATAACTTCTCTGGGATTCGTCCCTTTTGTTGCTGTGCCGATCTCCGTTATCTTCATTTCTATCGAAAATGTGGCTGTAGTCATACCTCATTCCTCCTTTAATCGAAATCTTTCGGGCTAATGGCCTGGCGAATGTTTTTGATTTCTTCCCATCTTTCCGGGCTTATACGGTATCCGGTTCCCGGACCCGTGTAATCGTTCTCATCATTTACCGCGCTAATCACAACATTTTCTTTATTAATGATGGCCGATGTATGCAAATAATCGCCGGCTACCCTTTGTTTTAGCATATCGAAAATCCGTTCGGCCGTTTGCCTGTACCCGCGCTTTGCCAGGACGAGGGCGACATCAAATCCCCCGATTCCATCCCGTAAAATTCGTTCAGCTGCCTTTAAATCTTCGACAACATTTCGCGGCGGCATATCGACACTGCTATTGGCATAAGTAGCCGCTTCGACTTCTTCGTCTGTAATCGCCGGGAATCCTAATTCCTCGAAAACGGCTTGCAAAGCTCTGGCAGCCTCATAGCGAATTTCAATGACACTTCCTTCATCTACTGGTTTTAACCCGCCGTCAACCATCATGTCCCGTTGAATAATTAAGTAATCGTCCAGATCACTTGAATCCATATTGGAGCCGGCAAACATATCTTCGCTGTTCGGTACCGCGCTATATCCGGAAAAAATAAAGTCAGTACCCGGCAGCATCTGACATAACATTTTTGCACTTCGCCGGATTTCTGAATGGGAGAAGGTTTGATCATTTCCTGAGGCTACTTCCAAATCAAATAACGTTGTGGCCAGGTTCTCCGCTAATACCGCACGGATTCCGCTTGGGACGGAGGCTGGAATTCCAATGCAGCTTATTGAGCCGTTTTGTAACCCTTGAACACCCGCTCCTTTGGCCATCATCACGCAGCGAATTTCCAAATAAAGCATCGACTTTCCTTCCGCACCCGCCATTTGAACTTCGGAACCTGTTCCCGACGTAAAGCGCATTTTGGCACCACGGGAAGCATAGGCAGAGGCTAAAAACGATTTTGACCACGGTGTGTCATCCCCGTCGATAAAAACAGGTTCCGTGCCATAGATGGAAATGGTTTCGGCATAAGAAGTCAGCCCCAGCATAGCTAAACGAAGTTCCGTTGCTTCTTCCAGGGAATCCTGGGTTAGGATTCCGCCCCTTGCCGTTTGGGAACCTACGAGTAAGGCTAACGCATTGAAGGGAGCATACCGGACAACCCCGACGGTCGTCTCCTGTTCATCGAATCCAAAGAGTCCTGCTTCCGCAGCATCCGCCGCCATCAGCACCGGGTTATCCCGTACGTTTGTTACATGGCATTGGTTGGAAGGGGTCTTTCTCGCTCTCATCTTTTGTAAAGCCATCATCATTTCCACGACATTCATATGATTGAGCACTTCCACTACTTTTGCAGGGGTCATACCTTTCGATAGGGACAATATTTCCGAACGGGTTACGTTAATGTCCACCAGTTTGCGGGCAATGTCTAAACTGTCAATGGACATTACTTTTTCAGCAATGCTTGCATCGATCGTATAATCGGCAATAAACTGATCCAGCATATCAAAACCTTCTCTTTTCTTTCCATCCAATTCGACGATTTTTCCATTTTCCACTTTGACAGACGGCTTCGGATCCTCAGGACTCGACATGGCTACAAATCCCATCTCTGGCCATTCCGTTACAAATCCATCCTGGTTCACGGATCTTTGTTCTAAAATCTCAAATCTTTTTGAACGCTGCATACAGGGTCTCCCTCTTTTCTATGATTATTTAAAAATTAAACCGTTTCCGCAGAAGCCGCTATTTCCTTCTTGCTGTTATCTGTTTCCTGTAATAAAGGATCTTCAACAGGGAGGTATCTGCCAATGAAATAATCGTACAGCCCTCCTCCCAGGAGTGCTCCAATGATGGGTCCGATGATAGGAACCCAGAAATATCCGTTGGGTCCAGGTAGTGCAACCTGACCCCAGCCGGCCAGGGCTGTAAATAATTTAGGGCCAAAATCACGGGCCGGATTCATTGCAAACCCTGTTAGTGTTCCAAAGGAACCTCCCATTACAGCTACCACGATGCCAACTGCTAGCGGAAACAGTGCCTTTGTGGGGGCGAATGAATTTCGCTCATCAATAAAGGAAAATATAGCCGCTACTAAAAAAGCGGATATGGCGATTTCTACGCATGCGGCTTGAAAATTACTTAAGTAGGGTGCAGGATAGGTAGAGAAAATACTCGCCAAAGTTTGGCTTTGTGCGCTCCCCCGGGTAATTCCCTTTGCCGCTTCATACTGAAGGAACCCATTGCGGTACAGCCCGTATACTGCGGCGGAAGCAGTAAAGGTTCCCGCGGTTTGGGCTGTAGCATAAGGGAGTACCTTAGCCCAGGGGAATCCACGATAAACGGCGAGTGATAAGGTTACCGCCGGATTAATGTGCGCGCCGGATATAGCCGCTGTTATATAAAGAGCCATACTAACAGCTAAACCCCAGATCACGGACACATCCCATATGTTGTATTGAGCTCCGTTTAAAACCAGAGCAGCCACACAACCCGCACCGATAAAAATCAGAATGAAGCTGCCAATAAACTCTGCAATTAATTCTCCTTTTACGCTTTTCATTTGAGACACCTCCCTCCTTTTTTGTTGTTATGAGTCCATTATAATTTTCTGAAATAAAGATGTCCCTGGACATAGCATGCATTTATTAGCATTTTCTTAACCTTTTATATAATCAGAATACTTTAACGAAAAGAAGACATCCCTTATATAAGGAATGCCTTGGATTTGTGCTGCCGAGCTACAGACGGTTTGCCGAGCGACACTATTTCTTAAAATAAACCGGAAATCGTTCCTTCCTCATCAATGTCCATGGCAAGCGCTGCGGGACGCTTTGGAAACCCGGGCATTGTCATGATGTCACCTGTTAAAGCGACAATGAAACCCGCACCCAATGAAGGTTTAAGCTCGCGGACGGTGATTACAAACCCTTTTGGTCTTCCAAGCAAAGCTGGATTATCCGAAAAAGAATACTGGGTTTTCGCCATACAGATAGGCATAGCATCCCATCCCCATCTCTCGTATTCTTTGATTTGCTTGCGAGCTTTATCTGTGAAAAGAACCCCGTCTGCTCCGTATACCTTTTTGGCGATTTTCTCGATTTTTTCCGGTATGGAAGAACCTTCGTCATATAGAAAGCGAAAATGATTTTCCGCGTTCTCGATCGTTTCCATTACTTTTTGCGCCAATGGTTCTCCACCAGCACCTCCGTATTCCCATACTTCTGTAAGTGCCAGAGGAATCCCCTGCTTTTCGCACAAATCTTTTACAGCCTTCAGTTCATTTTCTGTATCGGTTGGGAAGCGGTTTAAAGCAACGACAAACGGCAGGCCGAAATGCTTGATTGTATCGATGTGTTTTTCCAGGTTGCTGCAGCCTTCAATTAATGCACCCACATTTTCACTGCCTAAATCCTGCTTGGCCACCCCTCCGTGCATCTTTAATGCTCGAACGGTAGCAACAAGAACGACCGCAGATGGATGAAGGCCTCCTTTACGCGATTTGATATTCAAGAACTTCTCCGCGCCCAGGTCAGAACCGAATCCCGCTTCCGTTACAACATAATCACCTAGCTTCAGGGCCATTTTCGTTGCAATCAGGCTGTTGCAGCCGTGGGCGATATTGGCAAAAGGTCCTCCATGAATAAGGGCAGGTGTATGCTCCAGCGTCTGCACCAGGTTTGGTTTTATCGCGTCCTTCAAGACAAGCGTCATCGCTCCCTGCGCTCCCAAATCCCGTACATATACAGGAGTCCCTTCATATGTATAGGCAACAAGCATGCTGGCCAGTGATTCCTTAAGTTCCTCTAAATCTTCCGATAAACAAAGAATCGCCATAATTTCGGAGGCAACGGTAATGTCAAATCCAGCTTCCCGCGGTACCCCATTCGTTTTTCCGCCAAGGCCAATCACGATGTCGCGGAGTGCCCGATCGTTCATATCTATTACCCTTTTCCATACGACTTGCCGCGGATCGATGTTGAGTTCATTTCCCTGGTGAACGTGGTTATCAAGCAGGGCGGCAAGCAAATTGTGCGCGGTTGTTATCGCATGAAAATCCCCTGTGAAATGAAGATTGATATCCTCCATCGGTACAACCTGAGAGTACCCTCCGCCTGCTGCTCCCCCTTTCATGCCAAAGTTTGGCCCTAAAGAAGGCTCGCGTACGGCGATGACCGCTTTTTTACCGAGCCGGTTTAATGCCTGGCCGAGCCCTACGGTTACGGTTGTTTTTCCTTCTCCTGCAGGGGTTGGGCTGATTGCGGTTACGAGAACAAGCTTTCCATCCGGGTGCTGCTTTTTCCGCTCCAGGAGGGATAAATCGATTTTTGCTTTGTATTTACCATAAGGTTCCCACTCGCCTTCCGTTACGTCCAGCAAGTCGACAATCTCAGCAATGGGCTTCATTTTAACGGATTGGGCAATTTCGATATCCGTTTTTATTGGTGTCTGTGTCTTCATAATCGTTCCCCTACTCTTCTGATAGTGATAATGTTCGAAAATATTTTACCATGGAACGAACCGGATGTCGTATCAACCTTAAATTGCCACAATGTTGTGTATTCGATTCTGAAAAAAGGTAAGCTACACCTTCAGCACTCGAAAGGTTGCCGTTCCCATCGCGAGAAGGGTTCCATCTGCGGTTTCTACTCTCGCTTCTGTGGTTGCCGTTCTTTTCGTACGGTGCACAACTCTTCCCTTCGCATAAATTTTCCCTTCACCGGCCGCCGCTACATAATGGATGTTCATATTCGTCGTCGCCTGCTTAAAATCGCCATTAGAGCGCGCCGCGAGCCCCATTGCGTTATCCAGCAGCGTTGCAAACATTCCGCCATGAAGCGTCATGTTTCCATTCATATGCTCGTGGCTGATCTCAAGGGAGATAACAGCATGGTCTTGTTCTATCGTTTCAATCACGCAGCTCGTATGTTTCCAAAATGGAACCTCGGAAAAATGATCTTTTAACTGCTGTAAATAATCGGTGTCTGTCATTTCCAATCCTCCTTTTGTTTACGCTAAAACCGTGCATTTTCCAGGGCTGTCTATTCCTCGCCGGCAATCTGGGCCACAATTTCATAGGAGCGCAGCCGTGCGTTATGGTCAAAAATCTGGCCGTTAATAATAATTTCATCCGCCTGCGTGATGTCAAGGAAAGCCTGCAGTTTTTCCTTGACGACCTGGGGGCTGCCGACAATGGATGAGCGCAGCTGTTTATCAATGGCGGCTTTTTCGTAATCGCTCCAGAAATTCTCTACATTCTCTACCGGCGGGTTGAGCGGACCCGGGTTGCCGCGGACCAGGTTCAGGAATTGCTGCTGCTGTGATGTAGCCAGAAAGCGGGCTTCTTCGTCCGTGTCGGCGGCAATGACATTCGCGCCTACCATTGCGTACGGCTTATCGAGCACTTCGGAAGGGCGGAAGTAGTTGCGGTACAGCTGCAGGGCCGGCAACGTATAATCCGGAGAGAAATGGCTGGCAAATGCGAAGGGAAGCCCCAGCTGTCCAGCCAGCTGTGCGCTGAAGCCGCTTGAGCCCAGCAGCCAAATCGGAACATTGAGTCCTTCGCCTGGAACTGCCCGTACAGGTGCAGGGCCGTTTTCCAAAGACGGACTCAAATAGGAACGCAGTTCATCCAGCAGTTCAGGGAACTCCTGGTCATCGCTTCTAAGCTCACGGCGCAGGGCGCGGGCGGTGCGCTGATCGGTGCCTGGAGCCCGCCCTAAACCGAGATCAATGCGGCCTGGATACATCGATTCCAGCGTTCCGAACTGTTCGGCAATCATGAGCGGTGCATGGTTGGGCAGCATGATACCGCCGGAGCCGACGCGGATTTTCGAAGTGCCGCCTGCCACATACCCAATGACTACCGATGTCGCCGAACTGGCAATTCCGGGCATATTGTGGTGTTCTGCCAGCCAGTAGCGGTTAAATCCCCACTTCTCGGCATGCCTGGCAAGATCCAGAGTGTTTCGGAAAGAATCGGCGGGTGTTCCGCCGACTACGATCGGAGCAAGGTCAAGAACCGACAGCGCGATATGATTAAGTAGTTTCGTGCTTTTATTGGTGGAATTTTCTTTTGACATATTTTTGTTCTCCTTCTAATTCTGATGGATTGTACTTCCTTTATGTTACACCCAAATTGAATAGGAGACATCCTTTTGATGTCTCCTAACTCTCTGCCCGCTTAATTCTATTGTTCAAAATCACCTGGTTTATTATGCTTCCCCGTTCACATGCTGCTCTTCATAATAGCGGGACAGCTCGATAATCATGGCGCCCATCCGTTCATTTTCCGGGACAAGAACACGTTCAATTCCTTCTTCTCTAAGGGATTCGTTTGTGATTTTTCCAACCGCAACCGCCAGAGTCTTCTGCTCAAACGCAGCCTTAATTTCCGCTAAGCGGCCATGCTGCCTGGCATAATCAAAAAGAAACCGTACCTGTGTTGCTGTCGTAAAACAAATGGCATCTACCAGACCTTCCGCTAGCTCCTGACACACGGTTCCTACCACTTGCTCATCCGGAGCAACGTGCTGATATGGAAGGAGCTGTGTAACGGTCGCTCCCCTTTCTTCAAGGAAACGTATCAAAGCAGGCGCTGTTTCCCCATGAAGCTGCACCATTACCCGCTGTCCCGTGAATTCAAGGGAATCGAGAGCACGAATCAATCCCCGGGTCGTCCCGTCATCATCTGTCGCAACCGGTGTAATCCCCAGTTTCTTTAAAGCGGAGTTCGTTTTGTAGCCTCTTGACGCCACCTTTGCCTGCTGAATGCGATTTATAAAAGAAGCGTCAATTCCAAGCTTCTCCGCCAAACCTAAAAGCGTTTCGGCTCCGATTCCGGTTGTGAAAATCGCCCAATCGCTTCCTTCTTCTACAAAGCGGCGTAAGTCCTGTTCGATTTCTTTCTCCGCCAGAAATGATGTCCCCTGCAAAGGACGGGAAACAGGAATTCCACCCTGTTTTTCGATTAATGTACTAATTTCATCCACTTTACGGGAGCCGGCAATCACAATCCGCTTCCCTTCCAACCCTTTAGCCATTCATTTCAACTCCTACTTGATTTCAGCTTATTTTATCTTATCTGTTGTTATAGCCGGCTGTCTATAATCTTTCGCGGTGTTGTGATGTAAAATTTGCGATGCAGTAGCTGACGATGAGTACGAGAATCACACAAGCGTAGAGAAAGGTGTGGAAGGGATCGTCATGGTGGACGATAATTAGGCGGGTCATGGCGGTGATGCCGATGTAGAGAAAGTAGCGGAGCGGAAAGTGGTAGTTTTCCTGAAAATATTTCGCGATCATAGCGATGAATTCAAAGTACAGAAAAAAAACAAGGATACGTTCGAGTAAATTTTGAACAGGAACCTCGCCATGGAGGGTAAAAAACTGAATAAAGTGGGAGATCTCTTTTGCAAGCAGAGTGCATAGAACGCCCGCTAACAAAATGAGTGAAAGGTTCAATATAAACTGCAATATGGCAGCAACACTAAATGCCCGAGATAAGGCTTTGTTATACGGCACCATATGCTCATCCTCCCTGTTGTTGAATTATTCCTTTCTATGGTTATAGAAGGGTTAGCATAAGCACTCGTGTCAGCGTATTAGTTTATATGTTATCCTGGAAAACTGTTTTGCAGCTTTCTTAAAATTTCAAATCCTTTATCACCCGCTCTAATCATAAGTTCTTCGTAGATTTCATCCCTTTTTTTATCCAGGTCTAAAATTTTCTTGGCTAATTCTATAATTTTTTCATTATCCACTTCCATTCACTCCTTTTGCGAAAAAATTTTCAAATATTTCTCGCTGATTTTATTTTTTATATGTTAGGTTATATAACATCAAGTTATTTTATATTCTTAATTTAATCAATTTCCAAACATAAATCAACAGAATAAGTTGATTTTTCTAAAAAACCATGGTATATAATCTTACATTCCAAGATGTTATCCCACCAGACAAGCTGGTTTACATAAGAAAAAACCTATCCAAAGTTTAATTTAGATAGGTTTGATAAGCACGGCTTTTTCCGCACTGCCTCATTACTGCAGTTTGTATGTATACGTAATGACAGCCCGGTCTAGAATATGTCCGGCAATTTGCTGTTCGAAATCTTCAATGTAAGCAGGGAATTTGTTTATTTTTATGTTTTTTAATTGGTCCGTGTCAAGGGCGTATACGACTACCTTATAATAATGATCACCGGATTGAGCTGGCGGCGCGGGACCGAAATAAGGTGCTGGCTCGTAGCTGCCGGATGGGACTTTCGCTGTGTGTGAAACCCCTTCTGCCAATTGATTGATAGAAGGCGCGATATTCATTATTCCCCAGTGCAGGAAACTGTCAGGCACTGCGTGGAAGTCATAAATAGCAACCGCGAACGCTTTTGTTCCTTTCGGTGCCCCGCTCCACTTAAGTGGGAAGTTTACATCCATTTGATTTTTTTTATCTGTGTGAACATATTTCGCGGGAATTTCCTGATGTAATGGAATCGCGGGAGATGCTGCCTTAAATGATGATGTTTTACTCTGAAGATGAATGGTAAGGGTCCTTGTGTTGGCGTTCCAATCGATATCGGGCTGGTATGATTCAATGAAGGCGCGAAGGGAAACAAACAAATCGCCGTTTCTATTTTCGTTTATACTGTCCAGCTGGATTTCTTCATTGTTTATTCTCATTCTGGATTCACCGGCTTTTGCTGTTATAACCTTTTCGCCATCAAGTGCGGTTATGGCGTTTTTATTTCCGGTTACTTTTGCGCCGGTGCTTGAAAATACCTGCTTAAAAGGAATCATGAACTTAGAGTTCTCCATGTTTCCCTGGATTGAAATTTCCTGCTTCGGTGTTTGTAATTTAATGCTGTACGGGCCATTCCATTTCATAAAAGACCCGACATTGCCAAAAGCATCCTTGGCGGGAGCATTGTCGGCCCAGACAGGCACGCTAAGCATACTCAATAAAGTCACACTAAATAAAATGCTTGCCAGCTTCTTCATAATTTAGCCACCTCATTATTCTTTTTATATTCTTATTCAGCGAATAGGATCATCGGAGGATGGGGCAGGAAGTCCAGCAAATTCGAAACATCTGCATACAACGCCTTCCCCTCAGCCGACGCAAGCGATTGATCCATCACTTCCCTGTTCTCAAAGCTAAATTGAGCAACGATGTAAGGATGAATACTCATGTTCTGCACCTCGAATGTTCGTAGAATCGAGACGTCCTGTACCTGCGGAAGGTTTTCTACCAGGGGCACGTGAACACTGAAATAATGGTCGTCAAACGCCTGTTGATTTTCGGGCTTTGGAAGAAGCACCGTAACTTTCACCATTTTCAACACCTCTTTTTTATAATATTTATTTTGTTTTATAACTTAATTTTTATTATATTTATACTGTTTGGTTTTGTCAATTTATAATTTTATTTTTGTTGTAAGTTTTATTTTATATTATAATTAAGTCTGAATGAAATTATATTTTTCCTTCTATATAAGATTTTGGAGGTTTGCTATGCTGTCGATTGAAAAACAAATCCTTTATATTCTAACCAGAATTGCCCGTCTGGAGGTCCAGGAGCTGGTGAAGATTTATGAAGGCCGCGGATACTCGCCCCAATACATTCGAAATACCCTCTCCCAATTGAAAAGGGAGGATATGTTGTCTCACCTGCCCGCTCTTTCTATTCCATCACGCAGCAAGGGAGATCATTTATTCAGTCGATTAACCAAAAGCCAGGCCAATATCAAGCGGCATGGGATAAAACGTGGTATATCGCGATGGTAGAAATCCCGGAAGGTGATCGTAAAAAAAGAGATCCATTTAGAAGCGATTTGCTTCACCAGGGTTTTGGCCCCCTCTATAAAGGCGTATATATTTCTCCCTGGGATTACTCGAAGCGCATCATTGAACTTGCGAAGGATTATGGCATACAAAACCACGTCACCCTGGTTAAGGGAATTATTTTTCACAATGAAATTACACCGAAGATGGCGGTTGAGATTTGGCAGCTAAATGAAATAAAGCAAATGTATACAGAAAAGTGGAATTATTTTAAGGAGCAATTCATGCCGGATGTTGAACAAAAACTAAAGGGAAATCCAGATCCGCTGGATATTTTTGTGTATTTCTTGCAGTTAGGTGAAATCATTAGTGAATTAAGTTTGCGTGATCCAATGCTGCCAAAAGAATTGCTTCCAGAAGACTGGATTGGGGATAAAATCATTTCTGAGCTTTGGGCTTACAATACACGCCTTACGAATCTGATCCCAGCAAGCTCATATTATTATCAATTTACGAACTGATTTTCCTCATAAGCCAACAAGTATATAAAACAAAAAAAGAGCGTTAGCTCCCGGGCTAATACTCTTTTTTTACTGTTTCAAAACTCATGCATATGCTCTTTGAATTGTGCGCGAATCGTTTCCGGTATGGCTTCGGTCTTTTGCGTTTCATGGTTGAAATTCACATAGGTGGCGGTGCTTTTCGCACATACCGTATTGTGTTGGTGAATTTCTTCGTATAATACAAAGCTTGTGTTGCCGATTTTTTTTATCCAGGTTCGCACTTCCGCTTCTTTCCCATAAAAAATCTGGCTCACATAATCTATGTTTACATTTACGATAATAAGCCTCCAATTGCTAAAGCCTAAATCAGGCATAAACATCCTGAAAATCTCTTCCCTGCCTGCTTCCAGCCATACAGGAACCGTTGTATTGTTAATATGGCCAACACCATCTGTTTCGGATACCCTTGGCTGAATTTTTGTTATAAACAACGAACACCCTCCCCTTTTTCGTTAAATTTTTACGCTCTGTTTTCCCCAATAATGGTCACGAAGCACTGTTTTTAATATTTTACCGGAAGGATTCCGTGGAAGCTCATTAATGAAGTCAACGGATCTGGGCTTTTTATAGCCGGCTAGCTTCCCTACACAGTAGTGAATGATTTCTTCTGCTGTAAGCTCTGTTCCTTCTATGTATTACCATATGTCAATTATATCATTTTATCGTTTATTGATAAAACGGAATTATATGTCTATTAAAAAATACTATCCTATAGAAATTTGCCATTACTGGGAACTTGCCTATACCTTTTGTTTAGGACTAGCATATATAATAGTAACGCTATAAAAAGGAGGGGTGAAAATGTATACAAAACAGCCTCTTCTTCTTATTCACTCAAACAACGTTACAGGAAACGAAACGGATCTTTCTGAAATGGAAGATTCACGAAACAGCGAAAACGATGGGTGTGGTTGTCACAGGAGAAAGAGACGCAGGCGCAGATTTTGCTGTTGCCGCAGAAGGCGTGAAATGGGGCGCGAAAGGCACAGAGAACACTGTGATGAAGATGAAGAATAAACAAGAGGCTGTCTCAAAGGGTCGTTGAAAAGCGACTTTTTCGAGCCAGCCTCCTTTTGTCTTTTTACTATAACTATTCCATACTTCTAATTAAGTTTGCCATCTCAATAGCTGATGCTGCTGCTTCCCAGCCTTTGTTTCCTGCTTTCGTTCCTGCCCGCTCGATTGCTTGTTCGATTGTATCGGTGGTTAGTACGCCAAAAATGGCAGGAACGCCAGTTTGTAAACCGACAGAAGCGATTCCCTTTGCAGCCTCATTGCATACATAATCAAAGTGCGGGGTTGAACCTCTAATCACCGTGCCAAGTGCAATTAAAGCGTCATAACGCTTAGAATCCGCCATTTTTTTAACGATAAGAGGAAGTTCGAACGCGCCGGGAACCCACGCTACTTCGACGTCCTCTTCAGCTACACCATGCCGCTTCAGGGCATCAAGCGCCCCGCCAAGCAGCTTGTTTGTAATAAACTCATTAAAACGCCCCACTACAATGCCTACCTTTAAACCGGTTCCTATCAGATTTCCTTCGTATGTTTTTGTCATTTAACTCTCTCCTTTTTATTGTGTTTTATGCATCGTCTACAAATTCAGCATATGGCCGAGCTTACTTTGCTTTGTCCGTAAATATTTCTCATTGGTTTCTACGGGCTTCATCTGGATCGGAACCCGCTCCACCACTTCAAGTCCGTAGCCTTCAATCCCTGTGATTTTCCTCGGGTTATTCGTCAGCAGCCGGATTTTCTTTAGGCCAAGGTCGGCAAGAATTTGGGCCCCAATTCCATACTCCCGTAAATCGGGTGCAAACCCGAGTTTGGCATTTGCTTCTACCGTATCCAGTCCCTCTTCCTGCAATTTGTACGCCTTTAGTTTATTAATGAGGCCAATGCCTCTTCCCTCCTGGCGCATATAGAGGAGAACGCCGGATCCTTCCTCTTCAATCTGGGACAAGGCCGCGTGAAGTTGTGGGCCGCAATCGCAGCGAAGGGAGCCGAAAACATCGCCTGTCAAACATTCGGAATGCACGCGGACAAGCGTAGGGGACTCAGGATCAATCGTCCCTTTCACAAGGGCAACGTGCTCTTTGTTATCCACTTCATTCGTATAGGCTACGATGCGAAAATCCCCGTACTCAGAAGGCAGCATCACTTCGATTTCCTTTGTGACGAGCTGCTCTTTCCTTGTCCGGTAACGAATCAGTTCCTCGATCGTAATCATCTTTAGATCATGTTCTTCTGCAATTTTTACAAGGTCCGGCACGCGTGCCATGGTACCATCCGCATTCATGATTTCACAAATGACGCCTGCAGGGTATGAACCGCACAGTTTTGCTAAATCGACAGCCGCTTCGGTATGGCCGGCCCTGCGAAGCACGCCGCCTTTTTTTGCGACAAGAGGAAAAATGTGGCCCGGACGTCTAAAGCTTTCCGGCTTGCTTATCGAGCGCAGGAGCGCCTGTACGGTTTCCGCTCTTTCAAAAGCCGAAATCCCCGTCGTTGTACCCACTTCATCTATCGACACGGTAAAAGCTGTCCCATGATTGTCCGTGTTATCTTCTACCATAGGGGACAACTGCAGTTCGGCGGCTCTTTCCTCCGTTATCGGGACACAGACGAGCCCCCTGCCGTGTGTAATCATGAAATTAATTGTGGAAGCGTCTGTTTTTTCAGCGAGAGCAATAAAGTCTCCCTCATTTTCTCTGTCTTCATCATCCACGACAATAATTGGCCTTCCCTCAAGTAAATCGCGGAGCGCTTCCTCTATGGAATAAAACATGTTTCTTCCCACCTTTCTCTTTAGTTTAGATAAATCCATGTTCGCTTAGGAACGCTTCCGTAAGCGAGGATTTCTTTTCTTTCTGTTCCCTCCGCGTAACATACCGCTCAATGTATTTGGCCATCATGTCACACTCAAGATTAACTATGTCCCCTTTGTTTTTGTGCTGCAGGACCGTTTCCTGAAGCGTATGGGGAATAATCGAAACGGTAAAGCTTGTATTCGTTTCGGAAACAACCGTTAAACTAATGCCGTCTATTGCAATCGAACCTTTAGGCATGATATAGCGCAGAAGTTCATCATCCGCCGCTACTTCAAACAGAATGGCATTCCCGTATGGTTTGCGGGCAGCGATGGTGCCGGTTCCATCGATATGGCCTGAGACAAAGTGGCCCCCGAATCTTCCCCCTGCCGGAATCGCCCGTTCAAGGTTGACAGGAGACCCGCCGGACAAGTGAAGCAGGCTCGTCTTCGCAAGTGTCTCCGGCATTACATCGACGTGAAAAGAGCTATTGGAAAATTTAGTAACAGTAAGACATATTCCATTCACAGAAATGCTGTCGCCGAGTTTTACGTCCTCTAAAACTTTATCAGCTGCAATTTCAAGGATGGCCGCATTATGTTTTTGTTTGATGGAGCGAATGGCGCCCATTTCTTCAATGATTCCCGTAAACATGCGCTTCCCCCCATACTGGATACCCTGAGATTTTGATGTCTTGTCCAACTTGTTCAACCTGCACGTCTGCCAGTGAAATGGCATCGTTCATTTGTTCAATGCCGATTCCGCCGAACGATGACGGGGCTGTCTGCCCGGCGATAAGCTTCGGGGCGACATAAGCGACGATTTTATCAATCGCCTTCGCGTGAAGAAACGCACTATTCACCTGGCTTCCACCTTCTACTAGAAGCGAAGAAATGGATTGTTCTCCGAGAATGTCCAGCATACGTAGAATGTTTACACTCGGTCCGGACCCGGCAGAAAAAATGCGAATCCCTTTTTTCTCAAGCTGGAGCTGTTTTTCTATCTCCGCACGTTCCGTTGTAAAAATCCACGTAGGAGCAGCTCCGTCTGTTACAACTGCTGATTCAAGCGGAATGCGAAGGGTACTGTCCATAATGACGCGTACCGGATTTCTGCCGCCTAGCGCAAGCCTTGTTGTAAGCTGGGGGTTATCGGCCAGTACTGTGTTCACCCCAACGAGAATCGCATCATGCTGGTGGCGCAGCCGGTGGACTTCCTCGCGCGCTTGCTCTCCTGTAATCCAGCGGCTGCTTCCAGAAATGGTCGCTACTTTTCCATCAAGCGTTGTGGCGGTTTTGACCGTAACAAACGGACGCTGGGTTGAAATAAACTTTACGAATACTTCGTTTAAGCGCTGAGCCTCCGTACTGCATACGCCAGCGATAACTTCGATTCCCGCCTCTTCCAGCATGGCGGCGCCTCTTCCGGCTACGAGCGGGTTCGGGTCCAGCATGGCGATCACGACGCATTGTACACCGCTTTTTATGAGCGCTTCCGCACACGGAGGCGTACGCCCGTAATGGCTGCACGGCTCCAGAGTAACGTACGCCGTAGCTCCTGCTGCCTTCTCACCGGCCATTCTCAGCGCATGCACTTCGGCGTGCGGCTCTCCTGCCTTGAGGTGGTTGCCTAATCCAACAATGGCTCCGTCCTTTACAATGACGCACCCAACCATTGGATTCGGGCTCGTTTGACCGCGCGCAGCTTCTGCAAGCTGCAGGGCCAGCTGCATGTAATGCTTGTGATCCATTCTGTTCCCCCCTTTTCTGTGAAACAAAAAAGCCCTAAAAACGGAACGAACTCCGTCTTCAGGGCTTTGTCTACACTTCTGGGAAAGGGTAGATCGGTAGTATGTAAGCGGTTGGGTTTATTGTGTAAGATAGTGTCCAAAAAGCTGCACCTAAAAAACGTACGCAAACAAACGAGATAACCACCGTTATACCGTATATCCTTCTCCCATCCAGACTATACTGTCGGTCCCGGAATTACACCGGGTCAGCATCGGTTTACAACCTCAGCTCACGGACTAAAGAGGCTACAAGCCTCTATCACCGCCGGTCGGGATTTTCACCCTGCCCCGAAGGATGTCTATTTATTTTTAAAAGTTTATAGAGTAACTTTATCTTTTTTTGCGGATAATTACAAGAAAATATATGCCTTTACTATTTTTTCTTCAGTTCAATTATAGTTTTCCCTTTACAAAAGGTCTTTATTCTTTTTATAAAAAACCCAAATCGACAGCCCAAAAACAATAAAACAGATATGAACGATTAAAGCAAACCACATGCCGCCACTCATAGTTCCACCGCATTTCTTTATTTAATTATATCTTTTAGGATACTTGATTATAAAATAAATGGACCATCCAATCAAACTTTTTATTTCCCATCCAATTGTTTATAATAGTCCTGATTCTGTTCAGAACGGTAGGAGAGGGAGAAAAGAGATGGAATGGAAACCGAACCGGTCGGATAATAAACCGATTTATAAACAAATCGTGGAATATATTGAATCCCGTATTTCCAATGGGGAATATCCTCCCGGAACCATACTGCCTTCCGAGCGTGTTCTTGCTAAAGAATGGGAGGTAAATCGCAGCACGGTTGTTACTGCTTACGGAGAATTGCGCGCATTGGGGCTTATTATTAGTAAAAAAGGAAGCGGGACACGGGTTAGTCCGTTTATGATGAGGAACCTTAGCGGGGGTACCCCGGATTGGAATCAATATGTGGCAGGGGGCTCCCTCTTGCCTAATGTACCGCTCATCCGTCGGATTATAAAAGAAACACAGAACAACCATTTTGTTGATTTAGCTACAGGTGAATTGTCTTCTGATTTATTTCCTCAGGGACAGTTTGAGAAAATTATTAAAAATGGAAACTACTCTTTCCATTTAGGCTATGAAAATCCGCAGGGGAATTTACAGTTGCGCGAGGCCCTCGCTGACCATGTAAAAAAATATAAAAATATTGACGCAACAGCTTCCTCCATCCTCATTAGTTCCGGAGCTCAGCAGGCTCTCCACCTTGTCGTCCAATGTTTGCTTAAACCAGGAGACTCCGTCGCGATTGAGGACCCTTCTTACAGCTATTCCCTGCCTATTTTTAAATCAATGGGCCTGAAAATACACTTGCTGCCGGTCGACAAAAACGGGGTAAACCCCGGTGATATCGAGGCGATCCACAAAAAACACAGCCTCCGCATGGTTTTTCTTAACCCTAACTTTCAAAACCCCACGGGGTCGAGTTTGCACCCTGAACGCCGCAAGAAAATCCTTGCGATGTCGGCGAAGTACGGTATACCGATTATTGAGGATGATCCTTATACGTTAACCACTTTTGGAAAGAAGCCGCCTCCTACGCTAAAGTCGATGGATCATCATGGTACGGTTCTCTATATTAGTTCTTTATCCAAAATCGTTTCTTCCGGATTGAGAATCGGCTGGATTATTGGTCCCCAACAGGTGATCAACCGCTTGTCGGATGCTAAACAGCAAATCGATTACGGGCATAGTGTTTTTCCGCAGTGGATTGCAAGTGAGTTTTTAACTTCGCCCTCTTTTCATGAACATATCGATAGGCTTCAGCTGGAACTGAAAAAAAGAAGAGATAGCATGGTTTCTCTTTTAAAGAAGCACCTTCGCGATCAAGTTGAATTTTTGGTTCCTGAAGGGGGTATCCATATGTGGTGTAAAATGAAAGCTCCCGTGGATGAAGTAAAGTTAATGGAGGCATCGATTTATCGTGGCGTTATCTTTATGCCCGGAAGCGCTTTAGGAACCAAAAAAGGTTATGTTAGATTCACTTTCGGCCGGGCTAATGAGCAGATGATTGAGGATGGCATTGTTAAATTTTCTGAGGCATTGAATGAGCTTATAGACGAGGCGCAGACTCATAAATAACATAAGAAAGCCGTTTGTTTGCGTATAAACGGCTTTCTCCTATACTCTACTCTGTGCCTCACTATAGGCCCACAGTAAGGATGTACTATCTTCATGTCTAATCCGGCGATAGTTCTCCAGTCCCCCCGCACTGTGGGCAGTCAACGGTATGAAAGAACTCAAACCCGTATTCATAAAACCCCCTCCCCGCGCAATCGGGGCATATTCCGTTTTGAAGCATTTCGCTGCGCCGTTTTTCATTCCTCCTGTTAAGAAAATCAAAGAAGCCCATGTGAATCCCTCCACGTTATTTTTCTTATCTTCCCCCTTCTTATGTATTTTTATCGCATTAAAAAGTTTGTTTTAAGAAAGTCTGGTTAATTCATTTAACTAAACCATCACTTGTCGTTATAATGGGAAGTATTGTATATTTGCAGTTCATTTTGACTTTCTAAATATATCGGAGAACTTACTTTCTTTATAGCGTAAAAGAGCCGGAACCGGCTCTCTTTTTAATAACCACTATCTTGGAAGCGCTCTCAAAACAAGCTCGCCATTTTCAATTTCCATCTCAATTATGTACGATGATAACGTTTCGATTAATTCCGAAGGTAAAATGACCGTTTGATTTCCGTCGACTTCAAGTATGTATCCGCTAGTAATCATATATCCCATCCCCCTTATTTATTGATTATACGTAAACTTTTCGCAAAGAGGGAGTGCATTTTTCCGAAAAATTTCGACAAAGATGTGAAGGATTTAAGCAAAATGGATGCACTCGACTCCCGTTGCGTTTCACCATGCATATTGCTACCATTTAGATATCAAAAATATAGCACGGGGGAACATTATGAAAATAAGCATACTTGATCAATCTCCAATTTCAAACGGAAGCAGCCCTGCTGAAGCACTGGCACAAACCGCCCGCCTCTTGCAAAGAGCCGAACAGCTTGGCTATACGCGGTACTGGGTCGCTGAGCATCATGGAATGACATCCCTGGCGAATCCGTCGCCCGAAGTGCTGCTCGGCCGGCTGGGTGCCCTTACCTCTACCATCCGCATCGGCTCGGGGGCCGTGCTTCTGCCGCATTACAGCCCATATAAAGTGGCGGAGAATTTCAACTTGCTCTCCACGCTTTATCCCGGAAGAATTGACCTCGGGATCGGACGGGCACCCGGCGGATCCGCTCATGAAACGCTCGCTCTGCGGGAAAATTATTTACAGAACGTTCATCGTCTTCCGTCCCTGCTTTCTGATCTCATAGGGTACCTTTATGATGAACTGCCGGCTGATCACCCTTTTGCCGGTATTCACGCCCGTCCCCTTCCGCCTGTTCCGCCTGAAATATGGCTGCTTGGCACGAGCGGGAAGAGCGCGAAATACGCCGCTGAGCTGGGTGCATCGTTCGCGTTTGGCCATTTTATGAGCGAGAGCGACGGACCGGCCATCCTGCAGGAATACCGGCAGAATTTTCAGCCCTCCCGTATACAGCAGAAGCCAAAGACCATTGTGACAGTATCCGCCATCTGCGCAGAAACCGAGGAAGAGGCGTCCCGGTTGGCCGCAAGCCTGGATTTATGGGGGATAAAAACAGATCAGGGAACGGCGCACCTCGGAATCCCTTCCGTGGAGGAAGCCTTAGCCTACCCGTATACCGAAGCTGAGCGGCAGGCAATCCGAAGCAAACGCCAGAACATGCTGATTGGCACAAAGGAACAAATGAAAGAACAGGTACATACTTTGCAGCAGGCCTACCAGGCGGACGAATGGATGTTTGTCACGATTACCCATGACTATGAGGCGCGCTTGCGCTCCTATAAGCTGCTTGCGGACGTTTTCCTTAGCAAAGGCTAGGCAAAGCTCTTATTTCGAAACAGGAATTGCGCGGGAATATTCCTCTAGAGTAATCCCCTTCTGGGCGATTTGTGCCGCGGCTTTTTTCCCAACATAGCGAATGTGCCAGGGCTCATATTTGTACCCGGTTATCGATTCCTTTCCTTTCGGGTAACGGATAATAAACCCGTATTCAGGGGCGTGCTCGGCAAGCCAGCCTGCTTCCCTGGTCCCGGCAAAGCAATCCGTTGCCGCGCATTTTCCATTCGTTCCGGACACATCGATGGCCAACCCGGTTTCATGTTCGCTCGTTCCCGGTACCGCGCTGTACGTCCGGGCCTTTTTTTCCCCATCCTGCTTCACGTAGTTGTTAAACAATGATTTTTGGGTGGTATACGAACGGTATGCGGAAACACCGGCCAAATACACGCCATCCTTCTCTGCCCCCTTAAACATTTGTTCCAGCGCTTCGGCTGCTTCTTTACGCAGCTTACGTTTTTCAACTTTTTCTTTAAAGATAAATCTCGTATTCGGATAGACTAAATCACTCGGTTCATAGCTTTCAGGAAGTACAAACTGTTTATTCACAAGCACGGCAATGCTTTCCGGCTGAGCAACAACGTGTTGGGCATCCTTACTTGTATCTGGGTCAGTTGCACTATTTGCTTCGCCGGAATCCGCAGGCGATTTCAAAGCCCCTTCATTCGAATTCGTTTTTCCCTCAGTAGTAGAATTCGCTGCCGGATTGGGGGAATGATTGCTAGAGTTGGTTTTACTCTCCGCAGTCCCGGATCCCGCAGGCGAGACGGGAGAACTTACTGTCTCCTTTTTTTCGCTCGTACACCCAGTCAATGCAGACAGGCTCAAAGCAAGAAGCAATGCGGTAACGGAAGTTTTTTTCATATGGGCCCCTCTCCTGGTAGCTTATCGTTTTTCGCAATTTACCTCTATTTGTATTTGCATAATGGTATATTATCATATTTCTTTTTTTTGTTTCCTCTCTTTTGTCGAAAACCCGAGAAACGTTATTGTAATGATAGAATATAAACTCTATAATGATAGTCAAAACATTTTAAAGTGTTTAAAATGTTTTGTTAGAAAAGTGTGGAATGGAGGACGTTATGGGAGTTGTAGAGAGAATCAGCACGTTTGCAGGAAAAACATTTATGATTTGGGTCTTATTGTTTGCTATCATAGCTTACATGTCTCCAGGCAATTTTAAATGGATTGGAGCATACATCGTTCCTCTTCTCGGTATTGTCATGTTTGGGATGGGGCTTACCCTTTCCACTGCGGATTTCAAAGAAGTTTTCCGCCGGCCAAAAGATGTGGCCCTGGGTGTTTTAGGCCATTTTATCGTTATGCCGCTTCTCGCCTATTTGCTGGCAGTTGGGCTGAATCTGCCGCCGGAAGTCGCGGTTGGCGTTATCCTGGTTGGATGCTGTCCGAGCGGAACCGCCTCGAATGTTATGGTGTTTTTAGCCAGAGGAGACGTAGCGCTTGCCGTTGCCATCGCTTCTGTTTCCACGATACTTGCGCCTATTGTGACTCCCCTGCTCATTCTTCTGCTTGCGAGCAAGTGGGTGGACATTAACGTATGGTCTTTGGTTATTTCAATCTTGCAGATTGTCATTATTCCATTGGCGCTCGGGTTTATTGTTAAGAAATTCTTTGGCAAGCAGGCGGAAGCCGGGGCAAAAGCGCTCCCTCTTATTTCGGTTATCGCTATTGTTATGATTGTTTCCGGTGTCGTGGCAGGAAGCCAGGCGAAGCTGGCGACGACAGGGCCGCTTATTTTTGCTGTGGTCGTTTTACATAATATTCTCGGGTTTCTCCTTGGCTTCTTCTTCGCACGCTTATGCGGAATGGATTTAGCAAAGCAGAAAGCGGTAGCTATGGAAGTAGGAATGCAGAACTCCGGACTCGGCGTTGCGATTGCGACCGCCCACTTCTCGCCGCTTGCGGCTGTGCCAAGTGCCATCTTTAGCGTATGGCACAATATCTCAGGCTCCACGCTTGCTTCCATTTTCAGCCGCATGAAGGATAAGAAAGAAGATTCTGATGCGTCTGCGTTCACAAATGAAGGATAAAAGACAAGCCATTCCCTATCAACCGGGAATGGCTATTTTATTTTTTTTGCGGATGCTGATTGCTTTGGAAGCGTAATCGTGGCGGCTCGATTCACGCTTGAGAATTCCGTTGAATATGTCATTTGGTTATACCGCCGCAAAAGATTCGGTTTGAAGTCGATGACGAGCTTCATTCGTTCCACCCGCAGCGGTGCAGTCGTTACCCATGCTTCGAGGCTGGCGGCTTTCATATCTTCAAAATGGATGCCGTGCACTTCGTCCCGGAACGGATGCAGAGTGATGGAATAATGATATCCTCCATCGACTGCGTGTTCCTTTATGATTTCATCCGCATGTTTTAACGTACGAAGCCAGAATGCCATTGGATCCCTCATCCCTTCCAGATCGCCTGCTGCAGGATGCGTGTAGTCTGTCTTATTCCAGACATCCTTATTTAACGTATGTATATAAATAACTTCCGGCTGAAAGTACACTTCAAACTTAAAATCCTCTGTCTCTGTCAATCTGGCACGTGCAATAACCTGAGCAAGATACGGGTTCTGGTGCGAAATCGAGTCCATATGGAGTTCTTCTTCTTTATCCAGCAGCACACTTTGTCTGCTCTCATACGATTCCCACATGTGAACCTGGTTCATTGCTTTTTGAAGTGTTAACATATCTTCTTCCGCCCGGCTGTTAAAAAGAAAATAAGAAGAGAGGAAAAAAACAGTCCATACTCCTGCTATTAAAATCATTTTAACGAAGGTAGCCATTTAAATCGTATCCCTCTTTTTCTTCCCAGTATCCGAGCTCGCGGTCTTTTACGATTTCAATTCGATTCAGCCATTTGATTGATTTGTATCCGTACATATTAGGGTGAAACAGGCGAAGCGGGGCTCCCTGGTTTTCAGAAAGCTGTTTTCCTTCCAATTCGTAAGCCAGAATGACATTCTCCTCGAGCAGCTGCGTTAACTCATAGGTCTCGGTATATAGACGATCTGCCGAATACATTCTCACATAAGCCCCCTCTTCCTTTGGTTTTACTTGATTTATAATATCTCTAAAGGGAATTCCTTTCCATTTCACACTGTTTACACTCCACCCTGTGACACAATGGAAATCACTGGTGAATGTATGGGATTTCCGGGTGATTAGTTCATCGAAGGATAGGGAAGCCGGTTTTTCAACCAGACCATCCACAGTCAAACGCCATGTTTCCCTGTTAAAAACAGGGTTATCACTGCGGACGGAATAAATTCGAAAATACCCTTTTCTTTTGACTGTCTCAAGCGCATTTAGAAACCTTGGGGAAAGCGGCTGAAACCAGCGGAAAAGACCTCCTGCCATAAAAGCAAGTATAGCTCCTGAAAAAAGAAGAAGAACATCCCGCCGGGAAATCAGGATGCCGCGGTCGCGGCTTTCCCTGCCTCCCTTTCTTACTGGTTTTTGATTTCGCCGGATATACCAGAGCAGAATGTGTGCGCTTACCCAGGGGATGATAAATAAAGTGAGCGCATCATGCAGCAGTATAGAAGCCTGCCTTATGCCTAAATATTCTGTATAATTTAGCCATAGGTAGATTCCACTTGCGGTCCATCCTACTCCAAGAAGCAGCTGCAGGCAAATATGAAATGTTTTCTGCCATCTTCGGTGCGCTCTGGCATACCGGAAAACAGAAGGTACAGCAAAGCAAAGAAATATAAAATAGCTGATTCCTATTATTGAATGAAATTGTCTTAACTCATAACGATACTCTCCCAGAAAAGTCCGTAAAGCAGGAACATAGAGAAAAGAACCAGTAGCGAGCAGGACAAGGATAAGGATAGCGTGGATTAAGTGAATGTAATAGTAGGTGTGTTTTGGCTTCAATCTTTCACCTCCATGAATACTCCCCCCACTTACCTTTCGGTTGAAGTGGGAGGACTCTTGGTTTTTTAAATCAAGTATGTTTTCTCCCTTTTTTAATGCCTCTTACTGAAGTGCGGCTCCTGTTTGCCTGTGGCGACCACCTTACCGTCCTTATCCCGTAATTTTCCGTTTCTATACTGCCATTGCTCCCCGATTAGGTTGGTCATGTACAAGATGTCCTGCTTTTCATCATAAGAAACGTGATCGATTGCAAGATCTTTAACGGGCAGTTCCGTTAAGCCGGTGGAATACTTATACTTATATATTTCATCGTTGTTTTCACTATTCATTTGAATATAGAAAGATTCTAGATAAGGTGAGAAGAAAACCGTTTTGATGTTGCGGGTCTTTCCATCCCATTCACCGACAGGCAAAGGTTCTTTGTGCTGCATCTGGAATAGGTACATTTCTTGTGTGTTTTCCTTATCCAGCATATAGAGAAGGGTATTCGACTCCCCCAGCCATTCCATATGCGCCACATTGTCTACCGACTGACGGAAAACAACACCTTGCTCATTCTCAATTACGAATTCAATCTTTTGGCTATCCGGCAAACGTTTTGTATAAGCAATTCCTTTTCGATCCGATGTTATTACATAGTGGTCTGCATTTTTAGGAATAGAGACTTCCCGCACCATGGAAGCGGCATCGGCGTTTCCTCCTGTTGACGCTGCATTTTGCTTTTGAAAAGAAGGCGGTTTTAAGAATGCATTTAGCTGCTGCAAGGATACGAGCTGGATTATCGTGACTGCCAGCACTGCAGTTATCCACATCAGCCATTTTTTTCTTTGACCACGAAACACGTCTATCTCCCCCCTTCCACGATAAAGCTGGTCGTTACATACCGCTCACCAAGCGGGTTGGAAGGAGGAACGAAATAATCCCCTTTATAATAAAGATCTGAACTTTTGAGTATGAATGCCCAGCCCGCTTTTCTCTTCTTCGTTTTCTTCCATCCGGACGCGGGCGGCACAAAAGTTTTATTGTCCAGTGATGTATGCATGTATACGAATCTTCCTTTCAAAATCGTTCTTTGTACCCTTGGTAGTACCAATGGTAAGCGCGAGCCAGAATCCGCTGACAAAGTAGCCGCCAATGATGTCACTTGGGTAATGTACGCCTAAATAAATACGGCTGATTCCAATCGCTAAAATCATGAGGGTACTGATGACGATGATAATTGTCCGCCCTGCTCGAGCAGGAATATGGCGCCATACAAGAAAAGCTAATACGCCATACATCGCGAATGCCTCCATTGAATGGCCGCTGGGGAAGCTGTATCCCGTTTCTTCAATAAGACGGTGAAGTGTTGGGCGTTCCCGGTGAAATGAAAATTTCAATGCTTGATTAAGAATCGCTGTTCCTGCAATAACAATAATAAATAAAAGCAGCTCTAAACGATGGTGCAATACTTTATACAGGAAAATCAAAACAACAACGGAAAGGATAGCTACGAAGGAAGTTGAACCTATAAAAGTAAATAGTTTCATCACCTTTGTTAGTGCCGGTGATTCATAGCCCTGTATAAATGATATCACTATATTGTCAAAGCGGGCGATTTCATGTGTGCTAACAAGGCCTGCTACAATAGAAAAACAAATAGCAGCCGCTAAGCTGAGGGAAAAAACATACGTAAATTGTAATCTTCGTGTATTCATTTGGAAACCTCCTGCCATCACTTATCTATTTTTTTCTGAAATAATTTTTGCTGTACACTGAAAAGACAAGGATGGAGTACGGAAAGTTCATATGAAATAATAGGGATTTAACAATTTGATGATGATTATGCCGGGTGCATAAAAAAAAGCGGCGATTTCGCCACTTTAGATTAGCCGCTAAATATTAAGGACGTCTGTAAGCAATGACAGAATAAGTAAAATACTTAGTACCCCGCCAGTAAGAGCCGCCATCCGCTTCCTTCTCCTTCCGGCCCGAGATACCGTTGAGTGAAAATAAAGAACAGACCCTATAACAACAAGGGCGGCTTCCAGCACAATACTGGCCGCCGGCAATTCCCACAGCCCTAAGCCAAACAATGAAAGGTGGCCTGTATTTCCAGGCAGGAAAGGCAAGTCTGCGCGATGCACGACGAAATCAAGCAGCCAGTGGCTAAAGACGACCGATGCAATGACAATCCCGCTCCGCCTTCCCCAGAACTTCCCGGCTAAAAGCCCGGCCAGAAGAGCAAGGATGAGCGTTCCTATCAAGGAATGGGAGTAATCCGCGTGAATCACACTGCCGCCGTACCCGCCGCCGGCTACGGGTGCTGCAGTCTCCAGCCCGGCTAAATAAAGAGGGACAAAAACGACATCGAGCAGCTGCGTGCTCAGCATAAGCGCCCAGAGCGGCACCTCAGGTGATTTCGCTTTCACAGCCGCCGCGAATCCAAAATGCCCTGCAAACATTTAGTCCACCTCTTGTTCTTTAATCGTATGAACTCTTATATCAAGCCAGCCGCAGCCGACCGTAAATAGGACGACAAAAAGTAAAAAACTCATGTTCCCCTCTCCCCCGCGCCTTATTCAGGCTTTGAATTTGGTTTCGTATTTTGTTTCATCGTGTGCATTCCCGCCAGAAAGGCATCGATGAGCAGACGGAACTCACGTTAAGATCAAGTGGAATCCCGAAACCGCCTTTCTGCTCAAGCGAAGCAAAGCCGTGAAAAAGGCTGCGCAGGCCGCGGGTCGCGTGCAGGGCCATGTCACCTTCAAGGCCGAATGACTTCAATACACGAACGGTGAGCTCTACGATTTTGCTTCCCGTCTTCTCAACGTCCGGGTCCTGTGTCGGAGGAATAAGCAGGGTTGCTTCATACAGCCCCGGGTGTACGCGGGCAAACTCGACATAAGCTTCTCCCATCGCTCGTATCGCATCCTCTCCCGCTCGCCCGACGGCCGCGTTCGTCATGGCGCTGTGAAGCTGTTCCAGGCCATGGATGGCAAGCCTGGTACGCAAACCCTGCAATCCATTCACATGATTGTACAGCGATGGAGGGCGAATGTTCAGCTTTTGGGCTAAGGAGGCCAGGGTTACTTCCTGGATGCCCTGTTTATCGGCAATTTCCACAGCCGCCTCCAAAATCGCAGGCAAATCAAGGCCGATTCTTGGAGACATGCTGGGCCCTCCCTTCCTGTGGTAAAAATCCGGAGCTCTGTTCAGCTTCAGCGATAACTCGCTGGATAGCGGCTCCCGGCTGCAGAAGCATGTGTCCGTGCCCGGCAGCGAGTAAGGAAGGATTGTACTCACGCAGCTTGCGGGCGCTCTCCAGCGCCACCTGTTTGCTCCACGTACCAAAGGCGGGGAACGGAAACAAAGGCCGGAGTTGTCCTGCGATCGCCACACCGCCTCTCGTTTGGAAGGCGTCACCGACGATGAAGGCATTCGTGCGTGTATCGAGAAACGCCATAGAACCCGGTGTATGTCCCGGCGCGGACACAGCAAGGAGTGAGCCGATCCGGTCGCCTTCCTCCAATAAAATATCCGGCCGGGTTTTCATTTTTTTAGGTACCCCGCCGCGTATCGGCGTATCCGGTTCATTCGGATCCAGCGTTCGATCTCCGTTCATAATCCGGGCATCCCGCCTGGAGATGAGCACCGGAACGTCCGGAAGTGTTTGTTTTAGAGCATCAAGCGCACCTACATGGTCATCGTGTGCATGGGTAAGAACAATGCGGGTAATCGGCTTCCCGATCCGGGCTGCTGCCTGTAGAATTCCCTTCGCGCTATAAGGCAGCGCAGCATCGATGAGCGTTAGTTCATGCTCTTCCTCTACCAGGTAACAATTAACAGGAAAAAAGCGAGGCAGAAAGGTCAACTGGTAAACTTCTCGTTCACGAATGATTCGCATTACTGTGTCCCCTTTTTATCAAAACTAATATCATTAGTATTAATATAACTAATATAATTAGTTTTTGCAAATGTTATTTTCAACTTCCTTGATAACAATGGTAAAATAGTGATTATCAACGAAAAAGGAGTCCTTCTATGCGTCAATTCACAGCAATCTTCGTCATGTTCACTCTTTTCCTTATTCCTAATCTGGCCTATGCCCATGCTGAGTTAGTGGGCGCGATTCCACTGGCTGATACCGTAATCAAGGAGAAAACAAACGAGCTTCAGCTCGCCTTTGATACCAACATAGAGCAGGGAAGTACGTTTACGGTCCAGGATGAAACGGGAAGAAAGATTCCTGTACAGCAAATTCAAGTACACGGCAAGCAAATGAGCGGTACAACTTCCACAATCCTGCCAAACGGGAAGATTACAGTTGCGTGGTCTGCCATCGGAGCAGATGGCCATACGAGCCAGGGCCATTATCAGTTTCAAGTACAGAACAGAGGAGTAGGGTCGTCCGCCCAGCCTTCCCCGCCGCAAACAGACAGAGGCTGGCTTCCGTATTTACCCCTCTTTCTCGGCGCAGCCGGTATGATTATTTTTGCTTTGGCTTTGTGGTTTATAAAGAAGAAGTCAGACTCAGAATAAACGCAGGTGACAAATATGAACATACAGGAAAAACAGGCAAAAACCATTCTAACCCCGGCCGCGGGCTTTGTCAGCGAATTCTCCCATACGCTAAACCCGTATTCCGGGTGTGCGTTTGGCTGCAAATATTGCTATGTACGGGAAATGCCGATCGCCAGGTTTCGCGATGAGGAATGGGGAACCTGGGTGGATGTTAAGAAGAACGCGGCAGAGCTATTGCCGAAAGAAATTCAAAAGGCGAGAAAAAAAGGGCCCGTAACGATTTTTCTTTCCACCGCTACCGACCCTTATCAGCCTGCCGAATCTAAGTATGAAATTACCCGCTCCCTCCTCGAAGCGATGCTGCTTGAGCCGCCTGATTTCCTGTTCGTTCAAACCCGGTCCCCGCTGGCGAAAAGGGATGTTGATTTATTTCAACAGTTCGGAAAGAAGATACGGGTGAGTATGACAATCGAAACGGATCTTGAGAAAATACGAAAACTGTTTACCCCATCCGCCCCGCCGATTGCGGCTCGTTTGAGCGCTTTAAAAGAAATAACAGAAGCAGGGGTGCCGACGCAGGCGGCGATCTCTCCCCTCCTCCCCTGCACCAAAAATATCGCCAGGGTGTTGAGAGAAGTCACAAGCCGGGCCGTCATTGATAATTTCTTTATGGGTGACGGCAGCAGGGGCAAACGGACGGAAAAAATGGGAATAAGGAAAATTTACGAAGACCATGATTTGTTATCCTGGTATGACCCGGACGCCTACAAGTTTGTTTTGGAGCTGCTGAAACAGGAGTTTGACGACGTTGAACTGCTCATATCGAATCAGGGATTTGTTCCTTAGTCCGCATTACATTTTCCATGAGGAACGCGATAAAAGCATCATCCCGCAGAAGCCAGGCCGAATGATTTCTCTTGATATACCGTTCCGCCTCCGCAAATGAGGAAAAAGATGGCTCAATAACGCTCCCGTTCCGTTCAATCACCCAATTGTTTTCTCCGGACGGATAAATAAAAAAGGTCTCTTCCTCCCGATTCCCGTACAAGCACCCGTGTTTTGCCTGCTTTACATTGTAAACGTTTCTGAAGGCATCAAACCCCATCGGTTCCATCCGGAACGGTTCAGCAACATACCACTGGTAGGCTGGCTCGGTTAACGAGCAGCCCGCTGCCTTGGCGTGGCCGCCCCCGCCGAAATGGCTGGCAATTTCTGATACATCAATATCATCGTGAATGGTGCGGAAGCTGATTCGTTTCCCCCCTACATTCAGGATTGCAATGTAGTCCAAATGAGGGTTGTCTTTCCCTAACTCATTACCCAGCTCCGAGTGATAAGATTCCGCATGGACAATGCCGGCGCAGCGGCCCTCGATAAAAGTCTGCACCATTTCGCGCCTCTTTCTCCGAATGTACCGTTCAATTTTGTCGTCTTCCATATCCAGTATCTTTTCTTCGAAATCATCGAAGAAAAAATGGCCGTTGTTTTTAATCCTTTGAATCATCCTCTCTTCAAACTCGTCGATGGAAACCATGAAGAAAAGATCATTTAACCGTTTGGCCTGGATGTTTTCATTTTTCTCCCACTCCCAAATATCATACTGGCGGACAAGCTCCACGAATTCACCCAGCGCACTGGATGGTTCGATCAACTTCCTCTCCAGTAAATACTCATAAAACAGCGAGGTGGCACAAGCAAGGCGGCCGTCTTCGTATTCAACCTTCACCATCCCCCATTCATATTCGTTAAAATGAAGAGCGGTCTTATGGTGATCGATGAGTTCTACCTTGCCCCCATCCTGAAAATACTCGTTCAGCCGCTTTTCGATTTCTCCGTTAACGGACAAATCGGTAATGAATAAGGTTCCGTCTGCTTTCCCTCTTTCTAAAAAACGCGCGACTTGAAAATTTAACCCGGAAACGGAATTATAGCGGATTTCTACCTTGTCACCAAACGCTAACTTGGCCACGATCCCGCATCCCACCCCATCTAAATCGTTATGCGAGTATAAATAGTGCATGGGTTCCTCCTGCTTTTTTGTTTTATTATGCTGCATTTATGGGCGAAATATCGGGCGGTTTTGCGGATGCTATTTGCTGTTTTGAAACAGAGGAAAAGACACCCCGGAGAGTGTCTTCCTTTTGTTTAGATTAAATTTTTCAGCTTGAGCCTGGATTCGGCTATTTTTCACCTTCGTGCATGAGAATGTTAATTCCTTTAAGCGTTAAAACAAGTGTAAGTACGATAAGAAGAACAGCTGCTGTTAACATCATTTTCTTCATCTCCCTGAGGTTTTCTATATAAGTGAGATTCTATTATGATTGTACTTCAATTTTACCCGCATAAACCGGCGAACTTTTGTCTAGTTTTTGAAAAATGTAATGGGTTTGTTTAGATGGGATAGCAGGCCCTCCCCTGGTTACATTACTACTGAGGGAGGTGAAAAAAATGGCGGAAAAGAAGAAAAACATCCAGGAGAATGTGCACGCTGAGCTTGGCGGGATGGGGCTTTATGGAACAACAGGAAACGTTGAAATTGCAGGATACAAGATGTCAGGCGATATCGAAAATGCCGGGCGGCTGGATAAGGGTTTCAAGAAAGAGAAAGGCCATGCGGGAGCAACAGCGTCCCTGACAGACAATCCGCAGCGGGATTAAATGAAAAAAGCCCCTCTCTTCGGATGAGGGGCTGTGTTATAAATACCATCGCCTGGCTACAGTTTGTTAATCATGTCCATCAGGCTGGGGCGATCGACACCAAAAAGATTCTTCTCCACATAAATGTGGTACATAAATTCTTCGATACTGAAAGCAATTGTGATAAGGGTGAACAGAAAAAAATGGCCGTACCCTATGGAAACACCCAGCCAATGATGAACCGCTAATAGGCCGCCAAAGATGAGCGGGATATCGATCAGAAGGGCTGCTGTGCTGCCCAGCGCCGGCAAAATAACTAAATCACCCAGCAGGAACGATACCGGTGCAAGTACAAGAACGAGTATAAGTACGTGATAAAAAGGTTCGTTATAGACAAGGCCGATAAACAAAGAGAAATTGACCGTGAATCGGAGGAGCTTAATTAAAAATGCTTTCCCGTACTTCATTTCGGTTGCATTCATCTCCTTTGCCTTACGATTATTTATGGCTTATAAAACAGCAGCGACGCGAGCAGCATGGCAAAACAGAGTATCGCGTATTTAAAATAGGTTGCTGTCCTTTTCTTGCGGAGCGCGGCTATAGTTGCCAATAAACCAAATACAATCATTCCTACAAATCCTAAAAGACTAACAAGCGGCCAGATACTGCTCCCTCCTATCCATTCGAAAATCATGAATATATACTATTTTTACATCCTTTTTCTAATTTTTCAACAACGCACAAAAAACAAGAACTACGACCGTAGTTCTTGTTTTTAAACGATCGTTTAAATTAATAAATTGAACAAAGACGGATTGTTGTTAATTTCCATGTATTCAATCTGGTGAAGGTCCAGGCGTTCGATGAGCGGTGTATAGTCCTCCGGCTTTTTTAACTCGATGCCCACAAGCGCAGGCCCGTTCTCTTTGTCGTTTTTCTTCGTATATTCAAACCGGGTAATGTCATCATTTGGACCGAGCACATTATCAAGGAATTCACGGAGTGCCCCGGCGCGCTGCGGAAAGTTAATAATAAAATAGTGCTTCAATCCTTCATAAATAAGCGAACGTTCCTTAATTTCCTGCATGCGGTCAATATCGTTGTTGCCGCCGCTTACGATACAGACGACGTTTTTGCCCCGCAACTGCTCCTTATACTGGTCAAGCGCAGCAATCGAAAGCGCACCGGCGGGTTCGGCGACAATCGCATTCTGGTTGTAGAGATTCAGAATCGTCGTGCAAACTTTGCCTTCCGGAACGACCGCAATGTCATCCAGGACGGAGCGGCAGATGTCCAGCGTCAGCTCTCCTGCCTGTTTCACTGCTGCCCCGTCGACGAATTTATCGATTTTTGCCAGCGCCACCGGCTTGTTTTGCGCGAGTGCCTCCTTCATAGATGGAGCCCCGGCCGGCTCCACGCCTATCATTTTAGTGGAAGGGAGATGCTCTTCATATACGTCCCGATTCCGGATATAAGACCGCCGCCGCCGATAGCGGCAAACACGTAGTCTACTTCCTCGGACATTTCCGCCATAATTTCCATGCCGACCGTTCCCTGGCCTGCGATGATTTTCGGATCGTCGAATGGATGAACAAAGGTCCTGCCGTTCTCCTCCGTATATTTCACTGCTTCCGCGTATGAATCATCAAATGTATCCCCGGTTAATACGACTTCTACCCAGTCACCGCCAAACAGCTTGACCTGCGATACTTTCTGGCGCGGGGTGGTAGCGGGCATAAAAACCGTTCCCGAAATCCCAAGGGAAGCACAGGAGAAAGCAAAGCCCTGCGCATGGTTGCCGGCACTCGCACATACAACGCCCCGTTCCCGTTCTTCCGCGGTTAAATTGCGGATATGGTTGTACGCCCCGCGGATTTTAAACGAACGGACAATTTGTAAATCTTCACGTTTTAAATAGACGTTACAGCCGAACTGTTCCGATAAAATCTGGTTTCTCTGCAAGGGTGTTTTTTCCACCACATCTTTTACTGTATGGTATGCCAGCATAATATCCTCTACGGTAACTCTTGCTGTTGTTTTATTCATCTCTCTCCGCTCCCTATATCTTTGCATTAAGATTGATTATAGAGATCTCGGATCTGCCTGTCAATTTTGAGTTAAGTATGTATTTTCTCTTCTTCACTCACAATGGCGGCCTGTCCTCTTATTTGGGTCTTTATGATTTCGCTGTCCCTCATCGTACACTCGGCATGTAAAACGCTCGGTTTCCCCATGGCATCGCCCTGCTGTATTGTGACGGATGTCCATTCGGATGAATCATCGCCCCCAACGACGTTGTAGTTTGCCAGGTATGCTCCCAGAGCGCTGGCAGCGACACCTGTGGCTGGGTCTTCGTTGTATCCGGCACGCCTGGGAAACTGTCTGGCCGAAGCAACCGGATTGGTTCCTTGCTCCTTCAGTGCATAAGGATAAACGCCGGTTACCTCGAATTCATCGCATAGAGACCATAATTTCTCAAAGTCCGGCTCCATCGCATGTACGATGCCCTCGCTTCGAACCGGTACGATTAGCTTGGCTCTTGAAGTGGAGACCGATTGGATTGGGCTAACTGATTCATCAATGTCGGATTCGTCTATCCCAAGAGCGGAAGCGATCTGGGACCTGGAGGGAACATGACTTGAGAAGACCGGCGGGAATTGCTCGACGGTAATGTCGAATTCATTTGCATTCGCGGCATATTTCACTGTGATGATACCTAACGGGGTTTCAACCTTGATCGTCGGCTTCGTTATGGTTCCTTTTTTCTTTAATACGGTGGCAGCTCCTACCGTGGCGTGTACACACATCTCCATTTCATGGTTAGGAACGAAATACCGCAGCCGTATATCCGCTTCCGGATTTTCAGGCGGCAGGACAAAAACAGTTTCCTCTCCAAATTCAGCTGCCAGTGCCTGCATGTGTTCGGTGGAAAGGTTCTCTCCTCCGAAGACGACCGGACAGGGATTTCCGCCCTGTGGAGCTGAGGCAAATACTTTTGTATGGACGATGGATAATGTTTCGTTTTTCACTTAATCAGCTCCCCTTTATTGTTTCTTCGATAAAAGACACACACTCATCTGCAATCGTTTGCTTATCATTATCTAACGTAGCGACATGATAGGAATGCTCTAACACAATTTTTCTTTTCTTATCCGATTCAATCTTTTCTAAAATAACATCCGAATTTGCCGGGGGGACGACGTGATCTTCTGTTGACACAAAGGCAAGCGCCGGGCAGGTAATCGACGGGAGTTCGTTTCTGACGATATCCGTCAGTTCAAGCAGCTCTTTGATTGATCTGACAGGCGTTTTTGCATAGGCCAGCTCCTGAACGCCTTCCGCTTTAATATCTGACCTTCTTCAACAGAATGGATCCACTCCTCATAGGTTGAGTTTTCCATGTCCTCGTAATGGGTGCCGTGGCCTTTTAATCTTGGTGCGTATACCGTAAATCCGCGGCTTGCCAGGTGCTCAGCGAGGTAGCGCATGCTCTGGGTCGTACCTGTGAAACCATGCTGGACAAGAACGCCTATGTTGTTTCCCTGCGCAAAAAAGGGTTCTGCACCCTGTAAGACGGGGTATTTCTCTTCCATGTTTTTCTCCTCCCTTTTATCGTTACTCCAGTAAATCCGGCTGTTCCTTTACAATTCGGTCCCAGAGCGGCTGGAATTGAAACCATCCGGCCAGTGGGTTCCCCACCTAAGCAGCGGTTACCTTCGCATGTTCATGAGGAATAAGGGTAGGTGTACCGGCTGCTTCTGCAAGCAGCTGTGCCTGGCAGGAACGTTCCATCGTTATGAACCACCAGGCCGCCTCATCGACGGTCTTCCCTACCGTCAGCAAACCGTGATTGCGCAGAATGGCTGCCTTACGGTTTCCTAAGGCCTGGCCAATCTTTCTTCCCTCCTCTGTTTCAAGAACAACACTGATATAATCCTCATATAAGTTATGATCCTCATAAAATGCACAGGCGTCCTGTGTAAGTGGATCCAATAATCTCCCTAAAGAAGACCAGCTTTTCCCATATACAGAATGAGCGTGGGCGGCTGCAGGGAACGCATTTGTGCTTTGTTTGCAGGTTGGATGGCTAAGTTAAGATTTTCCATCATGATCCCTCCTTTTTTTACTTGGTTACTATTTTAAATCATTTTGTTATAAATATCTTATATATATTTTGACTATTCTGCAATTACCAAGAGAAATGAATGCCAAAAACCCGCCTGTCATGCTGGCGGCGGGTTTTTATCAGGTAGTATAATAATTCCTCTTGGTTTGTCGTTATTTCTGTAGTGCTGTTTCCAAATCCTCTGGCTTTTGATACGGGTATGTTGCCTTTTCCTTATCACTATTAATTAAATAAATTTGCTCAGCGTCCCAATATCTAATTCTTAACCACACATTGACGAGGTTTTTCTTCTGAAGATCCTGCAGCAGTGCAAAAACTCGTTGGTGTTCCCCAAGTTTGCCTGCCATATCTTTTGGAAACTTATCTTCTAGTGCTACTTGTATATCATTACTTTCAAATCGATCCCCATATGTATTTCTCAAGTCTTGGATGGGTGGCAGTTTCTCTAAAGGAATATTTAATTTTTTTGGAACGATAACATTGGCTGTTATATTTTTAATATGAAATCCATGCTTTGTGAATATATCCTTCGCTTCTCTTTCGAACTGCTGATCCCATATTTGGTCAATAATCGTATAGGGGGGAAGATTGCGGAGTTCGCCCGCCATTCGGCTAATGGTGAAGGTTTGGTCCACCCCTTCCATCTTGAGAGTTACCTCATAAAAGTTGCCCCCCTCGGTTGGACGGTAATGTACGTCTGTCACGGTAACATTACGGTTGTACACTTTCTCCAACTGAGGCTCAACAATTTCTTTTACTTCTGAATCAGATAGTGATGGAGTTTGCATATACCAGATCAAGCCTCCCAGTATCATAATACCTAGAATAGTAAACTGTAAAATAATGCTTCTTTTTTTCATCTGTCTCTCCTTTTATTTTACATTTATGACTATTTTCTTTAACCACTCCAATCTTTCAATTACCTTCTCATCATTTGAATGGTAGCCCGTTTTCAAATCTCTTATTTCATCATTTAACTTTGAGATTCTTTCTTCTCTCTCTTTTGGAGACTGATCGAATTGAGGTGCGTTTAGGCTTTTGATCTTATCTTCATGGTCATCAATTTCTCCAGCATTTACTTCATCAGGGACATTCCGTTCTCCTATGCTTTGATACTCGCCAAGCTCCTTGTATTCAGCGATTGTTTTATCAATTTCATTTAATAACGCCGTTCTCCCTGCATCTGATTTTTGATCAGGGTGAATAGAATTCCAGTCATAACTCCATCTTCGTGCGTTCTCATATTCCAGAACGCTGCCTGTCAAATCCTCCAGGTGTTCCTTTGTGACAATTTCGTTGTCAATCGACTTTGTCATAGGTAAATCTCCTTGACCTGAACTAACAAGGATAGAACCATCCTTATCAAAACGAAAATGATTTAAAATTCCATGCGGAAAAGAAGAGTGTTCTGCATTAGGCACAGGGATGTTTAATCCTGGAGAATACTTCATGCGCAGAATCGTATGATTTTCTGAAACCGGGTCATCGTCTGTCCGGAAATGAACCATTTTTTTATTGTCATTTTTTAGATACATTGATTTGGTTTCTTCACTGAACCTTGGAGCGTTAAACGTTACGGCAGCAACATTGTACTTGCTTGCCATGGTTGTAGCCAGCCAGCCTCCGAGGGAATGCCCGGTTGTTGTAATTTTACCATTTTTCCCTACCTTCTTTTGTACTTTTTCCACAAAGTCTTCGGCTGATTTATATTGCGAAGAGGCAGGAATACGCGGGCCTGCCGCCCCAAGAACTCCTAATATAGGCACACCAAACACACCCGCAACATCTTCGCCTATGTCTTTCCAGCCTCCTTGAAAAACTTTATCTCCTTCCGTTCCGCGGAAGGCTACAATATACTGATCTGTTCCAATTACTCGAAATAAGCCGGCATCCATTCCGTTCCAGTAATGATTAACAAGCTTATCGTCAATTGGAATAGGCCTAAATTTACCGTCTACTCCCAACAACTCTAATCTCTCTATTATCATAAATCGCCGCGGATAGCTTCGCATATTCTTCTGGCGTCACATTGTGAAACATTTCTTCCATTAATTCCTGCTCAGAACTGAGCTTTGTCTCTCCACTGCCCACAAATCCCGCAAGACGCTGTAACAATGCGGTAGGCAGCATAGAAAGAAAATCAGCTTTTCAACGAAAGGGTTTGGGGAGTCAAGCCCGGCTGCACCTAATGATACGGAAGAAAACCGGCAAAAGAACCAGCGTGTTGAAATGATTATTAAACCCGCTCACCCCTAGCCGAATTCATCTGATCGTATAAGTGTCTCTTCCCGGGCACCAGACATATGAATATAGAGGAAACGGGAACTCCCGGGATTTATAAAAAGAGGGATGCAAATTGGAAAACAAAAGCGTACGATACGAACCGCTGCCAAAATGGTCTGAGCTTACATATGCCGGTGAAAAACGGCTTCCGCCCAGTGTAAGTCCAGAAACTGGGTCCTGGCCGATGTATTTTCTGCGGAGCAGTGGAAAAGGCAGGTTCACCGATTCTCGCCGCAGAGCCGTGAATCTGGATATTGCTCATCCGAGTACAATCGATTTTGCCGGTGAGCAGTTGAAGGAAGTGAAGGATACGCTCAATCGGCTTACAGAAACACAAATTACAATCGCAAAGTACTGGGATGCCGGGCCGCCAACCAAGCAGTGGACGCCGATAGTTGACCGGCTCGTTGATACGTACAGCGTTCCGGCGCCGCAGGCGGCACGGATTCTGGCTGCTGTTCATGCGGGAATTAGTGATACGTTCGTCGCAACATGGTATTTAAAATATAGCTGGCAGGTGCCGCGGCCCAACCAGCTTGATCAAGAGCTCGCTACCCTTCTATGTACGCCCTACCACCCAAGCTACCCCGCCGGCCACGCAACGGTTGCGGGCTGTACCCAGGTCATTTTAAGCTACTTCTTCCCGACCCAAGCGGACCGCCTTGAGGTGCTGGCAAAGGAATGTGCTGCTTCCCGCATCTATGGCGGTGTCCATTATCCGGCTGACTGTACGGAAGGATTGCGCCTGGGCCGCCAGATAGGCAGCATTGCTGTAGACTATCTGAAAAATCAAACAGATGGTGACGACAAAAAGATTGACAAACCGATAACTGAACATTTGCCGGCTGATCTTGCTCCTCCCCCTTATAAACAGGCGATTCCATATCATTACAAGACAAAATGCACCTCCAAAAGGCTTACGCTTGCCAAAAAGAAAAAAACAAAAAGATAGATAGGAAAAACATCGCGGGCATGCCCGCGATGTTTTTTAGGCTGTCGAGAAACCCCTGTTTTCAAAAGATGATAGTGCATATTATCAGACATTTAATAATACAGACTACTTCTTAAAGTATTAAGCAGGCTCAATCCCCCTTCTCTTTAATTCATCTATGATCATTTTTAAAAAATCATCATCCAATCCGAGTGTTTTTGCCTCGAAATAAATAGATAATAAATCTTCGTCACTTAGTAGAGATAATGAACTTGACTTGTCCATATTTCACCCCTCCACAATAAAAATAATAAAACCAATAAATACAACAGGGTTTGTCTTTGTAAATGAATTTGCTCTATTACCATAAATGGGGGTTGTTCAGTAGGAAATGAATTTTGAAGTTAACTATAAACACAGGGGGCAAATCCTTAATTTTCGGAGAAATTGGGGAATAAATTAATTATACTACTGTGAAAAAAGAATGTCAGATCCGAATTAAGGAACTAATAACAACAAACAAGACCCTAATCGGAAATGGAAAGCATGTATAGCAAAATAGCTTCACTGAATAAAGTGAGGTATTTGTAATAAGCAAGGAACCCCTTTGTACATCAACCAGCGGGGTTCCTACTACTTTTTATTAAACTATTCTCCCATTAGCCACCCATGCAGCGAGACTGCACCACAGACTGTCGCACCCTATACGGGTAGCACTGGTAGCACTCATGGGAGATTAACCCTTTTTGGTTGTTGCACCAGCCAAGCCTTTTTCTATACCTAGGTATTGAAGGCCTTTTACATTCTGATTGTTCCAAGGGTTAGCCCTGCATCCACATTTAGTGTAGCCCCTGTAATGAAACGGGCCTGCTCAGATGCAAGAAACAGAACAGCCTGTGCCACATCCTCGGGATTTCCTGTTGTGTTAAGTGCATTCAACCCTTTTGAGAACTGATTCATTTTATTGGCGATTTCCACGGGGATTCCCGCAGTTACATTAAAATCGGACGCAATCACACCTGGTTGAATGAGGTTTACTCGAACACCTTGTTTACCCCAGGAGGCAGCCATTCCTTTCGTCAATGCAGCCACTGCTCCTTTACTTGCCATATAAACGAGTTCGTTTGCAAAGGGTCGCTCCACTACTGCTGAACCTAAATTTACAATGTTCCCCGATGTCTTCTCTAAATGTGGTAATCCAAGTAATGAAAGTTTGTAAACAGCTTTTACATTGACATCAAATATTTGATTAAACTCTTCATCTGTCGGTGTACGGCCAAAGACTCCGATTCCAGCATTATTAACCAATACATCTAATCGGCTACACATACTTAGTAATTTTTCTAAGGCTGCTTTTAGTTCTTCATCAATTGAAGCTTTTATTCCACATAGTCTACGTTGTTATCCTGGCACCATTCCATCGCTATTTGTTTATAGCATTGGTCACGATAGGAATACCATTGTACATCAATTCCTAATTGCACTATTATGTCCTTAAACCTCCTGAAAGTACCCTTTCCCTTAATTAAGTTTAGCATCAATGCTTGGTTCTTTTCATTTCGAATCGTTAAACAAAAGTCCTCCATCATTTCGTATTCATTGATTTCGAACTTTGTTGGTAATTCCTTGTAGTCTTCAAAGTTTTCAACTACGTCATAAGCAATTTTTAAATCCTCTTGCTGCCAATTAGGTAAGTGGTCCATTGGCTCTTCATCTTCAGCTGCTCTCAAATTATCTTCGGATACTGAAATTACATCCCCAGTATTGGTATTTAAAAAGGTACGAATGCTATCAGCCTGCACTTCTATACCTTCAATAATATCTTGAAGCTTTACTTGAATACTCATTTTTATCAATTCACCTTCTAAAGTTTACTTTTATGCTATTAATATATTTGCTAAACTCATAGATGTAAAATTGCATAATGTTATGTAGTATTGCCTTTTCCTCCAAAGGAACTCGTTGTAAATCTATATCCATGGACAATTATCCCCCTGTTGTATTAAAAACTTCGGGATTTATTGTGATTTAAATCCCATTTTTAATTATGCATACCTGTTTTACACTCTTCAACTATACTATCCCTGGCGAATGAAAAAGTTCGTCGTGTTGTACATATTCTTCGCATTTTGGCACATCTATTTAAAATATGAATACATATGATGTCCTTTTTTAATTATAATTTGTTGTGTTCTGTATTCACCACAAAAAAACTCCTGCCTCGGTGGCAGGAGTTCGTGGAGATACTATGTTCGATTTTCAAGCAGCTTGCGAAGCTCATCGGGTTGATAGCCTTTTACGGCTTGCTGGCCTACAACAGTGACCGGTACGCCGAGAAATCCATAGCGCTCCACTTCTTTCTGAAAGTCTTTATTTGTTAGAACGTCCCGCACTTCAAACGGAATGTTTTCTTCCTTCAGAAAACGTTTAACCAAATCGCAGTCAATACAGCCTGCTGTTGAGTATATGACAACTTCTTGTTTCATCTGCGTACCACCCCATTGATGAATTCAAAACATGTATCCATTATAACCGTGGACGTTTAATATAGAAATAGGGGGAAGGATAAATCTTATTTCACTTTTTTGCTGTATTTGACTATGGTACCGTCCCGGTTCGTTCTAGAATAAAGCGATGACCTTTGATAAAATAAAAATTTATGGCGGTATAGATGCGTCTGTATCGTTTGATACTATGGGTGGGTGAGGGACTACGTAGAAAGAAGGTTGCATTGTACACTAAGATGGACAAATACTTTGGCTTAAATAAAAGCAAAACGACAGTGAAAAGAGAACTGCTCGCGGGCATGATTTCCTTTTTTACCATCGTATATATTATTGCGGTTAATTCATCGATTTTAGCGGATGCCGGTATCCCTGCAGAAGCAGGCATCATTGCGACCGTGCTTGCATCGTTCGTCGGTTGTCTGCTGATGGGATTTGGGGCAAATGCTCCGATCGTGCTTGTGCCCGGGATGGGTATTAATGCCCTGTTTTCCTATACGATGGTACATACGATGGGGCTATCCTGGCAGGAAGCGCTCGCCGCTATTTTTGTATCGGGTCTTATGTTTACCGCCGTAGCCTTTACGCCTCTTTCCAGCCTTATCACAAAGGCGGTTCCGGAGTCATTGAAGGAAGCGATTACGGTTGGGATTGGACTATTCTTAGCCTTTCTCGGGCTACAAAAAGGCGGGATTGTCGTTGCCAACCCGGTAACCTTTGTAGCGCTCGGCGATTTTAGAGACCCGCGTTTGCTGCTTACGCTCGCTACCCTGCTCATTACGTTAATTCTATTTATCCGCAATGTGCCGGGGAACTTTCTCATCAGTATGATTGCCGGTACGCTGCTGGCTGTCCTGTGCGGGCAAATTGACATCAGCCATGTTGGAATCACATCCTTTGCCTTCGGCAGCTATGCATCCGTGTTCGGCGCGATGTCGTTCGGGAGAATCCTTTCTTTTCCTTTCTGGGTTGCCGCCTTTTCGATGGCGCTCGTTCTTGTCTTTGAAAACATCGGACTTGTTCACGGCCATCTTCGCATGGCCGAAAAACCGGAGGCATTTGATGCAGCGATGCGGGCAAGTGCGTTGTCCGTTATCTCGTGCGGAATACTTGGGACAAGTCCGACGGTTTCAGCGGTAGAGAGCGCGGCCGGTATTGCAGCGGGCGGAAAAACAGGGCTGACTGTCATTACAACAGGTGTTCTTTTCCTGATTTCCCTGTTCTTTATTCCGCTCATTGAAGTGATTCCGGATAGTGCCATTGCTCCTATTCTCATTATTATCGGCGGCCTGATGATCCAGAGTGTGCAAAATATCGATTTCAAGGATTTTTCCGAAGGGTTTCCCGCCTACCTCGTTATCGCTTTAATTCCGCTGACTTACAGTATTGTGGATGGGATTGCCTTTGGATTTATTGTGTATCCTTTGTTGAAAATCGCGCTTGGAAAAGCGAAAGAAGTTCCCATTCCGCTTTATTTTATTGCCGGTTTGTTTTTGCTTAATTTTACGCTTCATGCGCTTGGGTAATTATATGAAAGGCCCTCTTCCCATTATGAGAGGGTCTTTCTATTAAACATGTGCTTGTTCGATTTGAAACCACACATCCTTAAAATCCACCCAGCCTCCTGGCCCTACTTTCACACCCTGGAGCGAAGGATGAAACGTAGTGCTGACCGACTTGTATACAAGAAATACCATCGCGTATTCCTGTTTTAACCTTTCCTCAATGGCCTGCAGCTTCTGCGTGCGGGCCTCTTCATTTTGTTCAGCCAACACCTGGCGGATGCTTTCATCGATAAAGGAAGCAAGCCCCTCATCAACATGGGCTCTTAGAAAGCTGTTAACCGAGTAGTAACATTCGATAAGCCGAATCACTCCCTCGCTTAGTACGGGTTCAAACAAAGTGAAATCGGCCTTCTCCATGTTTTCTCTCACCAACATATCAGCCCACGAAACGATCGTAACATCAATGTGAATCCCGTATTTTTTATATTCTTCTTTCAGCCAGTAAGCATCCGGCGCATGACGCCGGTATGCAAATAAATGAAGGATTTCGCCGGAATAGCCAGACTGCCGCAGCATGCGCAGGCCTTCCTCCGGATTCCAGTCCTTATCAAAAGCCTGAACATGCTCCCCCAGCTCGAAACTGCTTGCCGGGTACAGGCGGGGTTCTCCAAGCCCGGCCACCATTCGCTGCCGGTTAACCAGGTGGTGCAGTGCTTTACGAAAATATAGATTTTGCAGGATGCCTTCTTTTTTTGTGTTCATCGTCATAATGTTGCTTCCGCATAAGCTCTTTGCTTCCGTCCAGTTACGGACAGGTGGCATAGCCGCCTCCCCCGTATGAACCATAAGCAGGTCGTTTTCGAATTCAAATGTGAGGCTTCCATGCGATTCAGGAACGATAATAATCTCGATTCGATCCATAGGCGCACGGCCTTGAAAATACGAGTCAAACGCTTCAAGGACACAAATCCCGGGCGTCCATTTCGTGACCTGGTAAGGTCCCGATCCGATCGGAAGCGCACCCGCAGCTCTCTTTCCTTCTTTGTACACATCCGACGGTACAATTGAAGCCGGCGCAAAGCTTAAGAACAGCAGAAAAAGGTAATTTGGCTCCTTTAGTGTAATGTGGACGGTATACCGGGACAGCGCCTTGATTTCACTGATGCCTTTAACAAGCCAGTTTTGCGGGCAGGCGTCACTGCGTAAACGCGTTAAGCTGTATACAACATCATCAGCGGTTAATTCTCTCCCATGGTGAAAATGGATGCGTTTGCGAAGATAAAACGTCCACTCTGTACCCTGCCCGTTTGCTACCCAGTGGTGGGCAATTCCACCTGCGATTTTATGGGCCTCATAATCGTACTCTACAAGGGTGGCGAAGACTTGCTTAATCATATGAGAATCAAAGGCATAGTAGGATTGTGCGGGATCCAGAGTGTTGATCGTCCGGTAAATGGGCAGCTTGAGTGCTTCAATACTCCGATTTTCTTCCTCCTCTACCTGGTATCCGAAATAACCTGATAACCAATCTACAAACCGTTCCTTCGTAGCCGGATTCTCACTGAATTCCAATAGAAGCTGGAAAGCGGCTTCCACCTCTCCGTTTCGCACCAGCTCCTTTGCTTTCTGTACGACAAGTTCTTCCGTATGGATGAGAAAGGTAAGTTCGGAAGTGTTTCCCCTTCCCCGTCCAGGTACAAAGGAAAGCCATTTTACATCGATCATTTTTGTTAGGATAAGCTTCGCGTTCCGTGGGGAACAAAATAGAGCCCCCGCAAGCTCAGCCATCGCCACCTGGAACGTTTCTCCCTCCTTACTCTGAGGGAATGATTTTCGTAATTGAAGGTAATCATTTGCAAGCCGCACCTGACTTCCTCCTTTCTTCGCTCAAAAAGTTGAAATATGTAAAAGAATTTCTACCATTTTTCATTCGCTCCCCTCCCCTTACAATGAAGGCAAACATACTTTGAAAACTTTGGGGGAGTCATTATGTCAGTAAGCGCATCAACTACGGTAAAGCCGGCATCCATCTGGCGAAGCAAAACGTTTACGATGCTGTTAATGAGCAGTTTTTTGTTAACGGTAGGGAATAAAATTTATGAAATTGTCTTGCCGCTCATTATGTACGAAATCACGCATTCCTCTGTATCAATGGCCTCGATGCGTACAGCTGAACTGCTGCCGAATCTATTGTTTGCCGTATTTATCGGCGTCTTTGTTGATAGGGTCAACAAGAAAAAGTGGGTGCTATGGATGGTTGGAGCGCAGGCGGTTCTCCTGTTCGCCCTCGCCTACCTTTTCAAAACAAATAACCAGGCGCTGTACCTGTACTACATCGCTGGCTTTCTGCTTATGACGTTTAACTACGGCTATTTCAATGCCCAGGTCAGCCTGACCAAACTTAGCGTTCCTCCGAGTCACCTCACATCAGCAAACGCGAAGTTCACGTTCGTTGAAACGTTCGTGAGTGTTATGGGGCCCGCCCTTTCGGGGATGATTTTCTTATTGGCTGATTTGTCTGATGGCGTTCTTATTACGGCGATTTGCTATCTCCTCTGCTTACTGTTTATGTTCCAGCTTTCCGTAGAAGAAAGCAAGGCAGAAAAAACGAAAGGCCATTTCTGGCGGGACATTCAGGAAGGCTGGATCACGTTCAAAACAAACGACTTGTTATGGATGGTGACGATTTTTGTTGTTTTTCTAAATTGTACCATGACGGTTGTAAGCACGACGATTGTTTTCTATGCGAAAGACGTCTTGCACCTCTCATCCTCTTTGCTGGCGGCCGTGTTATCCATCTCAGGCGTTGGCGGTTTGCTCGGCAGCCTGCTGATAAACTGGCTGCGCCCGCGCATCGGGCTGGGGAAGATTTTTGGAATGTCCGCTTTTTTAAATGGATCCGCCTACATTGGTTTGTATTTCTGTACCAATCTTGCCGTGTTATCCGTTTCCCTTTTTATCATCGGCTTTGCCCTGTCCATACACAGCACCGCTGTCTATACATTAAGGCATGAGCAGACACCTGGCCATCTGATGGGAAGAATCGGCGGCATTACAGGGACGATTTTCCGGGTAGCATGCCGATAACGATGTATTTCTCTGGATGGATGATTGTATGGTGGGGAACTTCCTCGATCTTTATTAGTTCGGCTATTTGGAATCTATGCACCTTTGCTGTTTTGGTGTGTACACGTCTATGGAAGGTTCAATAGGAAGAAAAGATTTGATTTTGGTTGACAGTTATTTTTCAGATTCATTATTATAGAAGAGATGACTCCTGCCAGGCTCACATACTGGCAGGAGTTTGTTTGTTTGCGTAAAGAAGGTCATAATGGAAAAAGATGAGGTGATACGATGGTTTATCTTTTTGTTGGAATTTGGGGTATACTCGGCTCCGTTTCCCGCTATTTGCTGGGCGTGTGGACCGGGGGCGGAGCCCATCTCTTTCCTTACCCGACTCTGTTCATCAACCTGCTGGGCTGTTTTATCCTGGCCTTTTTTTATACGGTAACGGCGGAGCGCTTTTCTGTACATCCTCACTTTCGCACTGGATTTGGGACCGGCTTTGTCGGTTCATTTACGACGTTTTCTGCCTTTAGCTATGAAACGCTTGAACTTGTGCGGGCAGGGCATTTGAGTTTAGCGATCCTTTATATCCTTTTAAGCCTGGTGGGCGGCTATGCCTGTACTTTACTCGGGATATGGCTGGGAAACGGCAGGGAAAAAGAAAAGGCACGGGAAAGCAGGATCGAATGACGGATGTGCTGTGGGTTGCGGTTGGCGGTTTTGTGGGAGCGATGAGCCGGTTTTTTGTAGTCAACTTCATTGGAAAACGAATGAATTCTCCTTTTCCATTCGGTACCTTTACCGTGAATATGGCCGGTTCGTTTTTGCTTGGCCTTCTGTACGGTGCGGGCACAAACATACATATCACAGCGCTGCTTGGCGCCGGGTTCTTAGGCTCGTTTACGACGTTCTCTACGTTTCAGTATGAAATTGCTCAGCTGGGCGCTATTGGAAAATGGAAGCAAAGTATTTTATATGTAGGGATTAGTGTTTGCGTGGGGGTCGCTGCGGCCGGGCTTGGTTTCTGGATCGGGAACAATAGATGATAAAAAGCAAACCTCCCCCCGCTATCATGATAATTTCAGGCTCACTTTAATTTTTGATTCTCTTTTTGCTCTTTACCGGGTAAGGGAAGCAATCCTGCGCCGGGTTTTATGGGATTGAATTTATTCGAAGGCAAAGGAGTCAGTCCTGCCCGTGGTTTTACAGGCTTTGCTTCGTTCCGGGGCAAAGGTGTCATCCCTTCCCCTGGCCGCAGATCACTGTTGTTTTTGCCAGGCAGGATCTGTTCTTTATGCGGCTTTTCTGCTTTTACAACAACAGGAGAACTCGTCATATTGTTTGATGTCTGGGCACCGGGAACCCCGGGCAGAAGAAACATAGACAAGGTAAATAGACTTACATATTTCCTCAAGTCATCGCCCCCTTTATCAATGTAGACGAAGGGGGGCATAGAAGGTTGCAAGGATCTGGAAAAACCTCTAGACTGTTCTTTTCCGTGTGTAAATGAAAACGAAGGCAAGGATGAGCAGGCCTGCAGCAATCAAAGGAAAGCTGTACTGGTGAATATACATCTCCATCCTCCTCCATTCCTGCCCTAGTGTTTTTCCGATTGTTATAAAAACAAGAATCCACACGATACCCCCACTATAAGCGTAGAGAGCGAACTTGTGGTAATTAAAGCGTGAGATTCCCGCCAGGTAAGCAGTGATGTGCCTGACCCCGGGAATAAAATAGCCGATGAAAAGGAGGAAAGGGCCAAACTTATTGAAAAGTTTTTGCGTACGCTCAATTTTCTCCTCTGATATATGAAGCCAGGGGCCAATCTTTTTTAAGAATGCTAATCCAAGAAGGTGTCCCAGAAAGTAGCTTACTGTGATTCCGGCAAGTGCGCCAACCGCGGCGCTGAGTAGAGCAAGAGGATAAGACATGTCCCCATGATAAACGAGGTAACCTACATATGTAAGCAGTATTTCGTCAGGCAGGGGCAGGCCGACGATTCCTCCGATTAGTGCGAGAATAATCCCAAAATAGCCGTAGTGTGTAAGCAGAGAATGCAATTGATGTTCCATACGTAACCACCAATGAATGTATTGTGTAATACGTGTTATAGATACAATGTTTCCAGGCGAAATTGATTAAACATACTAATACAAGCATTATGCCCTATTTAGCCCCAACTTTATTGGGCAAAACAAAAATATAGAAATGATTTTTTCATATCTATATTTACTTGTAGCACAGGTTGCCTGTAAAAAATATCCATTCTTTAAATTGACTGAGTAGCTATGAGTCTTGACTTTGTTGAATTTTCTGCTATTTTTATTCTTTATTGTTTCGATGAGTTTTAAGCAGCCTTTATGCATAGGCACAAACATGATACACAAAAACAAGGTTATAAGACCCTTATATGCTATTACATGAGATAAAGCTGGATCCATCTTCACACGGAGCTTTTCTTTTTTATACTTAATACCCTACTGTGTTCAGATAAAACCGAGACGCTCCGGCGCTCCTCTAACCATATTTCAACTTTATATTCCACTACGTTCAGATAAAATGGTAACGGTCGTGTGTTTAATACTTTGCGCGTTGAAGTCTTTATATCCCACTACGCTCAGATAAAACGCAGGTCATGACGCAAACAGCACCGCCGGAACTTCCACTATGTTCAGATAAAACACAACAGCCGCGGCCCTTGTCCACTGTTAAGATAAACACTTTATATCCCACTACGGTCAAATAAAACAATTCCCACGGTTCCGTCTTCGTTTTTCGTGAAGAGCTTTATATCCCACTACGTTCAAATAAAACTTTATGATTCACTACGAGAAAATCAGCAGAAAATACTTTATATCCCACTACGTTCAAATAAAACAAAATTTAAGACTTCTATGAATACATATACCATATGACCGGCGCAGATATGGCCGGTCTTCCTGTTTCTAAAGACACAACCATTTATCAACTATTGGAGGGCTAACAACCATGAAAAACAAACAACTACAATTACCTGCTGATATCGCTGAAAAGCTTCCGGAACTCTACGCCACCGAGGAGGTTACCTATGCGGAAAAACTGGTCCTGGCGAAGTATTTTTCTCCCTATAGCCATTTTACGTGGTATGTCATTGAAGGCCGCCAAGAGCATGAGGATTACTACCTCTTTTGGGGCATTGTAGACGGTCAGTATCGGGAAGCGGGCTATTTCTCCTTGGAGGAGCTCGAGAGTGTTACCGCTATGAACGGGCAGCTGCCGCTTGTCGAACGTGATGAGCATTTTACACCAAAAACAGTAAAAGAGTTGGGTCTGGCTTAAGCCTGCCCTTCTCTTGTATAATTTAACAAAGGGAGTGTGAAGGAAAATGGACGACAACATTCTTCATCAAGTGCTAACGGCATTATCGACATTGGATCATCAATTTGAAAAGCTCAACAAACGCTTCGACGAAATGGATCAGCGTTTCGATTCCTTGGAGGAAAAAGTGGATACCATCGAGCGTAAAGTGGATGCGATTCGCAATCAAGCCGCTTTAAATACGGAAGAAGCGTCAAGACTGAACGACATCGAGCAGGATGTAAAGCTGCTTAAAAAAATCATCGTAAACCAATAGGGAGAGTGTCTATATGCCGAAAGAGTTTTCCGACGTAAAAAAAGCCGTATTTGATGTAGAATGGCACCTTGAAAAAGCCGTGAACGCATTAAAAAATGTCGGTGATTATTCGTTTTCTGAATCTGACCCAAGCGAAAAGGGACTTGCCCGTACTTTTTACGAAGTGGGGGACAGGCTCTCATGGGCATTTTCGCGCATCCAGTATCTAAAAAAAGACATTGAGTGTGAAGGTTTGCTTCGCAAGAACAGCCAGGGGCGATATGAACTCCCAAACGGAGATTATTTCACATCAGGCAACACGATTGAGTTCCTGGATGAGCGTCCTGAAACGATAGATTACTATGGAGGCTCCATGTGGCTTCTCTCCCGTGTAGAACATGCGGGTGACTACATCACTACTCTTGGAACGGACGTGTCAGTAGATGGCATTTACGCTCGTTCACGCCGATAACTGTTTTTAGTTTGCTTGGTATGCTTGAACTCAGGGCTGGCATCGGTTTTTATCCTGAGTATCTTGAAAAGAAAAAAGTAGGGACGGCGATAAGCTGTCTTTTTTTATTGATAAAATAGTTCTATATATTACTTATTTAGGAAATTAAGAAACAAACTTCTACAATTTAAAATATTTCCTATTGAATTAATCTATACAAATGTTATAATTTACTAGAAAAGACTACATCTAGAACATACATAGGAGGATTGAGATATGAAAAGAAAAAGCTTGAAAAAGGGAGTTGCAGTTCTTCTATCTTCACTTGCGCTTACCCCTCTTTTATTGATGAACGCAGCACCCGCATCCGCTGCGATTTCAAATAAGAACACATGGTTGTATAGCACGAATAAAGGTGGAAATACGCCACTCACCTTTAATATTTATAGCACGTATTCCGAAAGTGTTACACAAGATGCCTCGGTAAACGCCATGTACTTTAATGTAAAAAAGGCATATGTGGAGTTTTATCATGGATTAGCATATCCTTTTGGCGGTCCATTTACGGAAAGTTCCTACACAAATTATTATTCAGACGGCGTTTTACGAGGAACACTAAGACAATTTGTCCCATCTTCGGAGAGTGTTCTTGTAGCTGCTGACTCTGCTTACTGGAATCTAATCAACAATACCCAAGCAAAACTAGCGTTGAACTCAACGAACAAAACAGTGGAACATGTGGATTCTCTTGATCTTGGTACCGGGTTCTATCCGCGTATTTTCAGTCCTACGTTCACATTTAAATTATAGGGAGGGTGGTACACGTGAAAAAGAAAGTAATAGGTGGTCTGATTTTGTCATCCGCTTTGGTTGCTAGTATTGTAGCGGGCACGGCATACGGTACATGGACTCCTGATCAGGATAAGCAACTCGGTGAAAAATTTGCTCAAAATGAAAAGGCAGCAAAAGTTGTGGGAACTGCGAAGGGGGAACCTGTATTATCTACTGATATTAAAAACAAAGAGGACTTCCTAACGAGTGTACAGAAAATAGACCCTACCGAGGCGTCCAAGCAAGCAATCGATGAAGCTTATACGGAAGCGTTAGTGTATAAAGAAGCAAAAGATAGGCATGTAGATGTTTCATGGGACGATGCGTTAGCATTCGCAAAAACACAACGGGATATCCTAGAAAATAATAAATCTCAAAATGCGGATGAAGTGGAAACAAGCATAAAAAAAGTCATTGAAGGTCTTGGAATTTCCGAGGAAGAATACTGGACAAAATACGTAGTAAAGAACTATCAAAAGATAAATTCCATCGCTGCTCTGCAAGGGGACGTCACAAAGGACGAAACTGACCCGCAGAAAAAAGCTGAGAAGTGGCAAGCATTTGTAAACAATTTGAAAAAGGAAAATCCCTTTAAAAATCAGAACCAGTAACATTGAACAAAAAGAAGCGTTCCTGCATAGCTGTGGGTACGCTTCTTTTTATCGATTTTCCTTTCCACTCTTTTTAAGTCGGAGCTCTTCTCCATACTTAGGCGTGTGTTTTGTATCCTCGGTATTCTCCGTAACCTTTTGGATAGGCTGAGTGGATTGCGTTCTCCCTAGCATAATATCGTCAAATGGTGTGTAGTTACTTCCTTTTGGCATTTCCTTTTTTCGTATGATTTTCACAATATAAACTACTGCTATCAAACCAAAAACAATATAAAGTAAGTATCCCAACCTTGTACCTCCCCTTACTACACTCCTGCTGTTAGCTTTTCAAGCGGTTCCCATTACATGATTTTATTTTATCACAGTAACAAGGGCAAAGAAAGAAATTACGGTAATTAATTACAGAAACCTACAAAAATACGTTACTGATTGGAGGATGACGCAACGATTTATTCTCAAGCCAGAACAAGACCCCAACCTATTGAGCAACGGCTCCCTCCCTGGGGAGTCTTTTTTTTTCGTATAAGAGTTTATATATCGCTTTAAAGTATTAAATTCGGAAGAGGACCGTGAAATCCTTTTCTCTTTATTCACACCACAGAGAAAGTTTTATTATACCGGGACCGTACGGTCCCAAGTTGCAGAAAAATATTGCGGGGCGATGAACGCTCTTTTCTTTCCCCTTGTGGAGCGTGTGGCACAGAGGGCGAACCAGACCGGCAATTGTCTCCATCCTCGAGCTACCCAGATGTTTTGCCGGTCCGCTCGACGTGTCACGAAGCGGCCGCTTCGCTTCCATGAAGGGAAAGGACGAGCGGGCTTGCCTGCGATGTTTATCTTATTGTTTCCAGAAGTTTTATTGCTTCTCTCTTTCTTCGGGAACAACCACACATTGACGTGGATCAAGTTCTATCAAGTCATCTTGTAAGCCACTTTCCTCATAGCATGTCCCGCATAGAGACACAATCAAACCGCCCCGTCGCTCATCCGCATAATCGAGCGTAGGAATCTTGTTCCCGCACCATTCACACATTTTCCCTTCCCCCTATGTTTTTTCTGTTTCCGAGCGTTTTATGTAGATGGGACGGCACGTCCGACCGCCCCAAGACACGACTTCAACTCAACAAGCGGGAGATGTGTTATGAATGTGGCTGGCGTACTTTAGCGTATGAAACTCCCTCTCGCTCGGTTACTCCCACGTTCCAAAATCTAATTTTTCTCTCGTCAGTCCGTGTTTCTTCGCATAGTCCGTTTCCAGGAGCGCACGGAAGAAAGCTTCCACCTGCTCCGCCGTGACGTCCATTATTGTCCAGAAACGGTGGATTCCGCCCACTTCCATCCGCATAAAAGCGATAGATTCAGGCATATATGCAAACCGATCACCCTCGCCCTTCTGATGGTTAATCATAATTTTATCGCTAAGTTGTTCTACGACTGTCATGGATACCTCTCCCCTACTCCGAATAAAATTTTTCTGGCCAAGCAAAAAAGTTCGAGAATAACTGCCCAGCTGTCGATGCCGGATCCGGTGAATATTTGTCTTGTGTATGCATAAGATGGTCCCTTCTCGCATATGTATTACCTAGTCGGTTTCTTCAAGCCAATTATAAAACGGGAACTTTCCCGATGATTTGTAAGGCGGGTGTGGCATATCTTCTTCTAGTGATTCGTTGTAGGTGGACAGTTCTCCTTCTTCGTCTTGGACTGTCTTATAGGTGCCTGTGAAATCACTCGACCAGTTTGCTATCGCTTTTTTCATCACCGCATGGAAGCTGTCGATTTTCCCTTTTGTTTTCGTGAGAACATTTGTAAGGATTTGTGGGAAGTCAACACGACTAACCGAGTTGTCACTCGATTTGTAAAAGATTTCAACTTCATAGGGATGGATACCGTGATCAATCAGTCTGTCTGTATGTATGGATAGCACCTTAAGTACAGACGTAGGCACTTCACCTTCTGTAACAAACTTGTCTATGGCAGCGGTGTATTCTTTTCTTAACTTCTCTTTTTGAGCACTAGGATCTGTTGCATACTGATCAGTATGACTGATAGACGGATTTTTATTGCTTTTTTCTTCTTTGGTTTTTTCTATATTGGTATTTTCTAAAGATTGGTTATTTCTATTGTACTGATCCACCGCACCCGATTTTTCCGCATCCGTTTTAACCGTATCCGTGTTTTCAGGAAGCGGTTTTTTATTTTCTTCCTTATCCGTTTCCTGACTTTCAGGAAGCGGTTCTCCGTACTCTACCCGAGTGGTATAAATCCCTTCTGCTTCGATTTCTGCGATTGTTTCTTGTAGCATATCGGCGACATCGGCTTTGTGTCCGTAAATATAAATTTGCTTCCGATGTATGCCTTTTTCTAAAACTTTAATTCTAGCGATATAATTATTATGTATGAGTTCATTGACCACTTTATAGTGCTTGTCTCGTCCGTCTTTGGAACGTTTAATAATGTCCTTCATATTTATCGTCCACGTTCCCTCTCGGTGTGAACAGAATTGGATGAGAAGATACTTCGCCATTCCAGTTACGTTACTATCATCAAGAAAAGCGTTCTCGACAATACTCTGCCCTCTTTTTCTTGCGTGCTTAAATATTTCCGTTGCCATAAAAAAACCTCCGACTCGACTTATGTTTTTTGAACATAGCTGAACAGAGGTACTTGCATACATATTTTTTCCGTGTTAGAATAATGATAAATTCAATATTCAACAAAAAACATGTAGCAATACCTTATCGAAAAGCCCTGCGCTAGTTTGGCGACCTGAGCAGGGCTTTGTGCTATGTATGAGCAAATTTTAACAGAAATTTTTACATTCAGGTGCGTAAATAAAGCTTTATATCCCACCACGTTCAAATAAAACTTTGTAACTCCGATTCGATATGTTTCATCCATTTATCTCTTTATATCCCACTACGTTCAAATAAAACAAAAGAATCCGTCCAAGCAGAAGAACTAACCCCTACTTTATATCCCACTACGTTCAAATAAAACGATGGATTCTGCGGCCGGCTGCTGTCTTTCAATACGCCTTTATATCCCACTACGTTCAAATAAAACTGAACCAATTATTTTGACGGAATCCCTTATTACTAACTTTATATCCCACTACGTTCAAATAAAACGCTTCACAAAGATGTGCTGCGTCCGGATCATATCCCCTTTATATCCCACTACGTTCAAATAAAACAACGCTAGAATACACCAACTAGATCGGATTTTCATACTTTATATCCCACTACGTTCAAATAAAACTATTTGTAGTATTGCCTTTATTGAATATATTTATACCTTTATATCCCACTACGTTCAAATAAAACTGGCAGTTAAATCAGCACAAATGCTAGTTATCACTTCTTTATATCCCACTACGTTCAAATAAAACGATAAGTACCACGATTTAGAGCACCGTTATGCTTTACCTTTATATCCCACTACGTTCAAATAAAACGCACTCACCGGAAAAAGAAAAACCAAAAGCAAAGGTCTTTATATCCCACTACGTTCAAATAAAACATCCACGATTTTTCTTACTTTACGGTCCAGCCATTTTCTTTATATCCCACTACGTTCAAATAAAACGACGTCGGACCAGCACAAGAAACGCTTTTTATTGCACCTTTATATCCCACTACGTTCAAATAAAACGTTGTACTTTCTTAAACGTACCATCCCCTGACATACTTTATATCCCACTACGTTCAAATAAAACCTGTTCCATTCCCAACGCTTACCGGCATTGTCCCATCTTTATATCCCACTACGTTCAAATAAAACTGTAATCCATAGCGAAGGCGTAGAAACTTATAAAACACTTTATATCCCACTACGTTCAAATAAAACAGTACGGTTGCGAATATGTTAGAGGCTTCAAAATCGGCTTTATATCCCACTACGTTCAAATAAAACGTTGAATAAACATTTACCTTCAATTGATGATAATACACTTTATATCCCACTACGTTCAAATAAAACATGTCACGCTCCTTGTTTCACCTGCATACGTACCGTCCTTTATATCCCACTACGTTCAAATAAAACTGAAAATGGAACCTACGTAGAAAAAGAAATGACCGCTTTATATCCCACTACGTTCAAATAAAACTGATTTGGAGACGGGTGAAATCAGCGGAATCATCGACTTTATATCCCACTACGTTCAAATAAAACCTTTAAATAGCTTTAAGTCAATTCCGTGATCTCCCCTTTATATCCCACTACGTTCAAATAAAACTCAACTACTCTTCGTCTTTATGTGGGTACTAATTCCTTTATATCCCACTACGTTCAAATAAAACATATTTAATAACCAATGATTGCCTAGCTGTATTCCCTTTATATCCCACTACGTTCAAATAAAACGGATAATCTCAACGTTTACCGTCTGTGCGGTCCCGCCTTTATATCCCACTACGTTCAAATAAAACTTTCCGGCTGCGGTTGTAGGCTGTTAGCGTTTCTTTAATCTTTATATCCCACTACGTTCAAATAAAACCCCTAAATTTTTGCGCATTCAACCCTTGATATACCTGCATTTAGTGTATCATTGATCACCTTTGATTGCAGTACATCAGACATTCATTTTCACTTTTTCTTTCAAAAATAGGACTCAAGCCAATAACATCAAGGATTTCGCCCATTATTCCACACTGTCCGATGCACTGCAAAATCAATCAGCCAGTTGATTTATAAAAAGAAGTCTTCGTAGTTTTTCTCAACACCCACAACCTTCTTTATTATATTTTTGGGATTTTGCACCTCATATACATAAATGGAGTCTTCCCTATCGTTCATGATTAACTCTAATTCGTGAAGGCACTTTGTTAGTTTCCCTTTCGTAATCTCACCCTCAAACACTGAGTTTTGTGTCCATACCAAATATTGTTTTAGTTTTTTACATACCTTTCCTACCCTTTTCTCACCAACATCATATGTAATCATAACAAACATGCTTACCACCACGCTTTCAATGGCTTATATGGTGTATCACCGACAAAATGTTTAATCAATTTGTAGCACTCAAGTCGTATAAAATAGCGATAGGATACATTTCGTGCTAACTTGCGATGTTTAACTGTAGTGGCTAATTTTTTATCCCATTCCTGCACAAACTTTTTTCTCCCCTGTTCATTTAACACTACCATATTCTCTAAATAATCAAAATCACGCTTATTAATCACTTTCTTGTTTAATACCGTAAAAATGACCGTATCGACCAGTAGCGGTTTAAATATTTCCGCTAAGTCTAAACTTAGAGAGAAACGTTTTGAAGAAGGTTCATGCAGGAAACTTATAGTTGGATCCAAGTGTGTTTTATAAATTTCAGATAAAACAGCAGTATAACAAAGACTATTTCCAAACGAAATAAGTGCATTCAATGGATCATTTGGCGGTCTTTTTGAGCGTTTATCAAATGCAAATTCTTCCGGTAAAAATTGATTCAAAGATTCGTAGTATGTCTGTCTTATCATACCCTCGACACCCATGAGTTCTTGAACTTTCACTGTTTTGTCAATAAGTTTTGTATAAGTAAGGATAGAGTCAATATGTTCCTGAACCTTTTCTTTATAATGCCTTAAATTACGCAGCATATGAAAACTAGCTGACTGGACAAATGATTTAGCGATAAACAGCCTTTTATCTAGGTCTAAATAGTGGGCACTTTGTTGTACAACTGTAAAGCCGGAAATTTTTTTCGAGCGAGGATAGAAAGTTCCTGAATAAAAACCATAATAATTGAAGAAATGAACCCGCACGTCGTGTTGATTCATTAAATTTAAAAAAGAGCTGTTCAAGTCTACTTCGCCAAACACATAAATATTATCAATTCGTTCAACAGGAAGTGATTTCTTTTTTTCTTCATGGTCAACAAAGAAAAAGGTGTTATCTTTTCGCTTCATGCGGCCATTTGAAAAAATATAATAGTCTTTTAGCATGATATATCCTCCTCCACATCCGAGAAACAAAAATCAAAATACGCGCATTTGGAACAATAAGGAAGTTTTTTTAGCGTTGGTGGGTAGTCCTGGTTACGTATTATCTGTATTTCTTTTATCATGTTTTCCAGCTTATGTTCTTTTTCAATATCTAAGATGACTTCTTCCGTTTTTTTCTCTTTTGTATAACTGATTAATCCTTTCTTGTTTACTCCGCGCAGTTTCAGTTCGTATAAATAAAAGAGAAGCTGCCATTTGTCTGCTTCAGCCATTTTGCTTGAAATCTTGACTTCACGGATATACTCTCCATCCACCGCATCAATTTTAAACTGATTATCAATCAGCATCTCACGCTGTTCCAGACGTTGATAGGAACGCTCATGCAATATTTTTCCTTCCATCACTCGGTCATTTTCGACTTCCATTGTGATTTGCTTTGAATATAGCCACAATTTCCGTTTACATACATTAAAATATTGTATCTCAATACCATTGACCATTTACTCTTCTCCTTCACTCTAAATTAAAGAAGCTGTGGCTGGCTGGATAGAAAGACCTTTTCCCGTATTACATTTCTTATCAAAGTCATAGTCTAAATCAATAATTGAAATATAGGGCAGCAGTGAATATCTGGTTCCATCTTTTCGTTTTCCGTTACATTGCACCGGACTTATAAGACCTGCCGTTAACGATTTGCGAACAGAAAGTGTATACGTTTCAATGATTCTTCTAATTTTAGCTCGTTCTTCTGGATTTGTTTCTTCCTCTAATTGTTCAAACAATTCGATATGTTCATCATATAATACTCTTGGAATAACAAGTTCTGCTTGAATGTTTCTCAGTAGCTTTTGAGCCTCTTTGTCTGTCAATGTTGAATCCCGAATAGCATCAATTTCCCGTAATGCTTGTTCAAACTCAGTTAAGAATTTTGTTTCTTTTAAATTCTCTCGTTTATATAGCTCTTTTACTAATTCTACTTTTTCCTTTTCATTTAAAATTTCACCCTGATAGTTTAATAATATGTCTACCGTTCGATTCACAATCTCTTCATCATAAATTGAGCCTTTTCCAGAAGGAGATTCAGTATAAATAAAAACATTCGGGTTTTGATGTTCGAGTTCTCTTCTTCGGTAGCAGCGGCCGAAGCGCTGGCATAAACTGTCCAGGGTCGCAGCCTCAGTATAAAGCTCATCGAAATCAATATCGATGGATGCTTCCACAAGTTGTGTTGTCACCCAGATTCCTGTACCTTCCGTGTTTAGATCAAAGTCTAAGAGTTCTTCTTCTAAGGATGCACGGTGCTTTTGAACAAACATTGAATGAAGCAACCGAACTTTTTTCGTTTTTTCCGCTAATTGTTCGTACACCTGTACCGCTTTTTTTACGGTGTTCACGATTACAAGTACTTTCTTTATTTCAGCAGACGCATAGATACGTTCCAAATCATCTTCTATTTTTTCGTTTACTACTTGAATCCGATGGCGTTTTGATTCATTAACAAATTGTTTTTGTATAAAATCGGATGAGGTTAGGATTTCACGTGCTTCTAATGTCTCTAAATAAAGCTGTGGCAGCGTGGCGGTCATGACGAGGAAACTTCCGCCGATTTCATGAATCATCTCCAGTGCTTTAATAAGAACCGCTGCAATTTTTGGTTCATACGCCTGGATTTCGTCAATGACAACCGCAGAATATGCCATTGTTGCATAGTGTTTTTCGTATCCTTTGTATTTAAAAGGGAACTTTAAAATTTGATCAATCGTCGTGAATAACAATTTAGAAGATAAATGTTTAGATTGGTCCCGGATAATTTCCCAGTTTTCTATCCCCTGTTCATCTAAGTAATTTGCACTGGAAGAATGAAGCAGACCCGCTCCAAAGAATCTCATTTTCTTCTGAACACGTGAAAACAAAGCATTGATACTGACACGAAGAGGTAGCGTGAAAAAGGTTTTCTTTTTTTCTGCCCACAGCAAGGCCGCTTCGGTTTTTCCCATACCTGTTTGAGCAACCAGAATTAAATTCATATTGTGATGTTCTTTCGCAAATTGCTGTAAGGGCCGTAAGATAGACGTACTGTTTGTTTTATCAACAGCAAGCTGTCCAAGATAGGCTTCCGCATAGCCTGCTAAATTTGCTTTCGTATCGCACTCAATTTCCACATGAGCTGAAGCCGCATGGTCCAGCCGATGTAGCAGTCCTTTCACGAGAACATATTGGTTATATAGCGCTTTCTCTTCTAACGAATCAATCCGCTGGCTCATATACCGAAAGAGTCGGTTTATAGAGGGCAATTCCCTATTGAAAGGAATGTTTAAATGAGACGCACCATCGTCTATATAATGAAGTAAATCCTGCTGGAATGCCTGGACTAACTCCTCTTTATTTAATGCATGATCACGTTCGTGGTGGTATGTAATTGCTTGAATCAAAACTTTACGTTCTTCTTTTGTTAAGGATAGTTCATCGAGCGGTACTAAAAGCGGTGATAAATAGTTATGGGGAATAGGAGGAAGCATGCTCGAAGGACCGGGTATCCCTATTGCCTTTTTGATATCGGATTGAAACCTTCCGTAAATTTTCCCTGCATCGTGGTAATCGACTGCCAGCTTCAGCAAATCCCACATACGTTCGTTCGAGAGTCGATTCCGATAATGCTCTTCTAGCACCTCATACCGGTTACGTAATTCGTCTGTATGCTGGCGAATTGTTTCTACTGGTTTGGATTTTGCAATAAATTCCGTTTTTATAAGCTCCATATTGTATCCCCTCCCAATTTAGGAAAAGGTCACGCTCCAGACAGAGCGTAACCTTTTTTATTGAGTTATTCATTCCAGAACACAGGATAGTTTCCATCGGTGTATAGAGGCGACGCAAACTGTTCACTATCGAGTCCTGTTTTAGCCATAACGTAAAGAACCGGGATCTTCTCCCATTCTCTTATTCCGTTTTTGATGGTGTACGTCCAGTTTAACTGATAGGGTATCCCTGAAACACCCTCGGCAATCCATGATTTTGGAATGTAAACGGAGCAAGGCAAGTCCATTTCTTCTTTCGACGTTAACGTAACAAATTCCACGCCGTCGACTCTGACTACATCCTCATGTCTCCCTAGCGAAAGGCATTGATTGTATGATTGAAAAGAGCGGTAGATACTTTGTAAAATCGGTGCCTCCGCCTTGATATGCACTACAAGTTGAACGTTATACAGCATGTGCGTATAAAGCGGCATAGAAGTCATTACCTGGCTGTCGGATGGGACCGCTGCATCCAAGCCATCTAAAATGACAGGCATCGCAAATGCCTTTTTCTTTACCATATAGGTTTTACGATAGTCAATCATTTTCGATTCATATTTCCCCTGTATGCTAAGAGAAAATGGCACGAGTGTTTTGGCTTGCAGTACTTCATGAATCAGTCCTTTCACTGTGGAATACGGCGGAAGCGGATAGGTTTCTGCTACTTTATTGGCAAACGGCTTCGTGTAACACACGGTTTCTTGATATAATGTTAAGCGCAATAGGTTCATATCTCGACTCCGTAGTACCCTTTCACTTGTTCCTGCACGTGCTGATAGAATTGTTCAACAGATCCAGTTGAAGCCAAATCCCTAAAGCTTTCTTCGTTCTTAAACATGCCTTTTACATAACCAATAAAGGTTTGTTCGCGAATGGAGTGGCCAAATACCGTTTGCTGGATTGTTTCTTCTAGTGGTGCTATATTAATCCGGGTATAATTGTTATCCATTAGCTCGACTCTTCCGAGGAAAAATGGATTTGGAATCGGGTACACGCCTCCAATAACAAATAGAGGAGCAAGATTTTCCTGCCGGCCACGGATTTCTCGATTTAAAAACTTTGTCACCTCAAGCAGCTGGGTTATCCTCTCTGCTTTTTCCTGAGAAGATAATTCAATCTTCCCGTCCAATCCAACCCGGCCCAAGTCAAGTGTAATGGTGTATGTATACAAGCTTGTATGTTGTTCAAGCGTCGCCAGGTTCGGATTATCATCGATTCGGGATGCAAGACCCATATTATTTAAAAATTCGAGGTCGCTCTTATATGGCTCAAGAGACACAGCGTGACTCAGGCGACAAACAGCAGAACGCTTATCCGCTCCCTCTTTCGCTTTAGTTTTCATATATCCGAATAAATCCATTTCAACGGAATCTCGAATGGTACAATCTTCTTTAAATTGAACAACACCCTTCGTTTTATCCACTACATTCAAATTCCAATCATAAAATTGATTACCAAGACGCACCATGTCATAACGAATACTTTGACGCGAAGCAAACGAGTGGACGTCACCATTGCCGCGATGAAATTTCTTTAGCTCTGAAATATTCGCTGTTCCCTCCCCGTAGTTTAGCGAACTGGCACGAAACACAATTGTCATAGTAAGAGCCTTATTGTTGTTCATCGTTCTTTTCCTCCTTTTTCGAAATGAGGCCAGCAATCCAAGCGTTGGCAACAGAAGCGAAATCTAGTTTTTCTTCATGAAGCACATTCAATAGAAGGTCCGGCATTTTCTCGTCTACTGAAATATACAAGCGCATCACTGTGTCCATAAAGAGTTGTTTGTCTCCTGCTCTTGATGCATTAAGCAGGCGGTACGCAACTTGTTTGGCCTTTGTTTCCCCTATCTTCTCTTGAACCGCAAATGCACTTTTGTAAAGGACCCAAACATAAGCACTTTCCTTTTTTGAATGAACAGCCACACTTTCCCCTCCCTTTTGGTATTTTTGATAGAAGTGTCGAATCAAAACGGCATGTAGAATTTCAGAAGAAATAAATTTGGAATTAATATTATTGCGGAAATGTGTAAACAAAAGAGGCTTTGGATCTCGATGTTGAAGGAGTTCATGTACAAGTGCATTACGTAATGTAAAGGATAGTTTTTGAAACAATGAGTGGTGCTGCATGAAAAGCTGGCATAGAGCCGGCGTTAGCATTAAGTAGTCCAGGAGTGTTTTCTTAGAGGAGTAGTCCGACTCGTATTCCAGGAGCAGATAGTGGTTAAGTGTGTCATGTGATTTTTGTTGTGTTTCTCGGATGATATCAAAAATAATTTCATCAAACGCTTTGTTGTTTTCTTTTGCAACGGCATAGCTTTCGTTCGCATGCAACAACTTATCAAATGAGCCATCTAATTGGACAAATAATGATTTTTTACCCGAGATTGTTGCTCCTGCTGGCGCACAAAACAAAATCAACTTGGCCATTGCGCTCATAGGAATCGTTAGGCTTCCTCTACCCTCCCAGGAAAAATTAATTGCTTTTTTTGCACTTAATGCCAGTGGAGAAAAGTTGCCTTCATTATACTCTTCAAATGCATAAAAACCTTCGAAGAAACTGCAGCGATTTACACGGGTTGTTATATATTCTCTCATTTCATCGATAGTTAGTTTTTTGAAGGGGCGTTTTAGCTTTGTTAAATGCTCATGTGTGCATCCTTCCAGGCATTCCAGAATTTCCTGTTCTGTTTTGGCTGTGTTTAAAAGTTTAGTAAACTGATATTCTTCAATGACCGGAACGATGTAATCTTTTCGAAACAGTTCTACCTGTTCTGCAATCGTTAGCTCGTTTTTCACAACATTTAAAAAGCTAACCTGTCCAAAGTAAGGTCCAAGTATAACCGCTTTAAAATAGTTCAAGGTCAATTTATCGTGAATCTTTTTCGTCCCAACCAATTGGCAATACTGCAAAGTGTCTTCCTCTAAATCCGCTGTGTATTCTTTGTTCATGCGAATACGGTCACCTAAGGCGAGTATCTGTTTCCCTTCCATTGTTTCAGGAAAATACTTGCCGACCTTGTCGTTTAATGACTTTACGATATCATCCACGGCTTTCTTTGCTTCCTTTTTTCCTGAACGAAATCGTCCAAGTGCTTGCTGTAAACGATAAGAATCACGTTTCTGGATACTATACTTATCTAGGAAGAACTGAAAGTAGGATTCTGGAAGTATTTCTAAGTCGGCAATTGAAATCTGTAACCCATCATTCCGCGCCTCGACTTTTTGATTGGCATGTTTCATAATGCGATAATATCCCACTAAGCCCTGGGATATATGCCATTCTCCCATATGTAACGGAATCACCCTGTAATCACCTCCTCTATTTCAGCTAATCCAAACCCTAATTGCGTGCGGTGTCCAATCCCGCAATCGTACAAGCATTGTAAATCCTCATAGTACCCTTCAAGACACATCCATCCTTTTTGGGCTGTAAAATACAGTGGTTTTTTATGAGAATCATCCAGATGTAAGGATTCTTTTATCACTTGCTTTACGAGTTGTGTTGAGCGCACTCGAATCGGCTGTCGTAAAGAACGACCCAAAAGCTTCTTGATGGTCAGTTCACAGATGTAATTCAATTCTTCCTCGAAATGAGGAGAGGATACAAGCACGGGTTTATTTTGTTTATTCTCAATTAGCATAGGTGATTGAAAACGAAGGAGTACAGCAGATGTTGCAGGACTCAATTTGGTGTCTTTCAACATTTGAAAACCAATTAATATCAACTGGTAGTCCTTGTATGTAAACGACTTCTGAAACTGGCTACCGTTAAATACATGCATAATGAACTCGTAAGATGAACTGCTGATTGTCACGTCTAGTTTTTCAGCATAAATATGTTCTTCTGCGATGTCCATCTTTTTAAAATAGGTTGAAAATGTAAATGGCTTGATTTCCGACTTGTTCACGTCAAAAAGATTTTTATAAAAATTTTCAGAGGAACGCCGTATACAACCTTTAATAATGGAGAGAATCGGAAGACGATAAGAAATAGGCAGCCTTCCCATCTCAAATGTTAAACGTATTTTCACTTTTTCACCTCCATTTAGCTTATTTTTATATATTGATATTTATAAGAAAATATTACCAGTACAAAAGGTATATATCAAGTACTTTTTTGAACAAATTAGAAAAAAAAGACAACCGATAAATCGATTGTCTTTTCCCGCTATGTTCAGATAAAGAATGAATATTTAATAATAAGCTAAATTTTATATCCCACTGCGTGCAAATAAAGATAACGATACTATATCATACATTCTATTTTGCGTTAATGGGATCTTAGTCAAAGCTTTTTAGGAAACAATCGAGGAAGAACCCCGAGCACAAAGTGCACAGTAAAATAACACAAGAATGACCGCTAGAAACTCGTCTAGCGGTAGCCTTTTATAATATGAATACAATTCATTATTGAGCTTTATCTAAAAATTTTTCTAGTTTCTGTCTTGCTTCAATATTTAATGCTTTTATTTTGCTTACGTCCAACTGTTGTTTTCCCGCTTCCGCGATGAGAGGATAGAGGCTTTCTTCTATTTTCTTATAGTCATCAGGATAGCGTTTCTCAACTTCCTTCTCAACTAAATCCCATTTCTCGGCCATTTTTTTACCAATTTCGTTAACAACACTTGGCTTAGGATTATTCTGCAGTTGTCTTTCTAGCTCTCCTATAAGCTGAATGACTCCTTTTACCCCTGCATTTATAGCAGGAGATTGCGATGCGCTTACCGGTTTTGCTTCTTCCCGAACCCTGGTTTGATCCTGTTTAGTCTGGATCTGCTGCTGTGTTTCATTCAAACCATTGCAAGCTGTAACAGATATTAGGGTTCCGACTGCCAGTAAGAGAATGCATATATGACTTGTTTTCATATTTAGCCTCCTTCATATGGTATTTCTTCTTTTCCCTCCAGATAATTGAACGGTAACTATTCTTCCCCTTTTCTTTAAGCGTAAACTCGAATGACATATTTTTTTGTTCGCCGTAAGCCAAACAGTCGAGCTCAAGAGACAAAGCCAGTTTAATTGTCAGCATCTTTGTCATAAAAAAAATAGCATGCGAATCCATTCAAGATTCGCATGCTATTTCTTATCATTACATAACCGGTTCCAGCTTTTTCTGATTGGTACTAAATCAACCTTTTCTTCTTATTTTATTTACACTTGCTTCCCTGAATTTTTAAAGGGCTTCAAAGTTTGCAAACACAAATAACACAGTATTCCAAATAAACCCGTAATAATAGCTGAATGGAGAAGCGTTCCATAAACACTCAATTTAGCTACAATAACATAAATACCGCTGAAAATCTGGGCGATAACCAGTAACAGGGCAATCATGCTGGCTCCGTAGAGGTCACGCCGACGCCGCCTATAGTGACGGAAACTGTACACTGCCATTCCAACAATCATAAAAAAGAGAAGGAAGGCTGCGAATCGGTGCGCCAGTTGAATGGCAGCAAGCGCAGGCAGCTCCGGAAACCAGGTACCGTTTCCGAGCAGTGGCCATGCCGGATAAGCCAGACTTGCACCGGAGTGCCGCACATAGGCACCAAGATAAATAACCATGTACGTATAAATTACCGTAATCCAGGCGAAGAAACGAAATCCCCTGGATACTGACTGACCAATCATAGCAGCAGATTTATCCCGCTGCAAAACAAAAATGGAAAGTAAAAAGACGCCTGTAAAAGCCAGCAGGGAAAAACCGAAATGCAAAGCCAGCGCAGGAGGTGACTGCGGCCAAATAACAGCCGAGGCTCCAAGAAGGGATTCAACGATAATAAATAGGATACTGATAATGGCTAAGCTCCTAACCTCGCTGTTTCCTCGGTAGCGCCTCCACGTCCATATCGCAAAAATGAACACGATAATCCCTGCCGCTCCGGTGATAAGCCGGTGCGTGTATTCGATTAGTGTTTCCAGAGTATAGGTGGGAATGAACTTTCCGTTACATAAAGGCCAGTCGTTTCCACATCCTTGCGCCGACCCGGTGTTTGTTACGAGCGCGCCAGCGATCATAAGGATGAACATTAATACTGCAGTAAAAACAGCAAATAATTTTAATGACCGTTCCATAGTCGATTTCTCCTCCAATATATTGTCTCTCTCGTTCTTTTCTATATATTTCTTCAACAATAGAAGCCTGTAAAATGGTTTAGTCGCAGTGCTCTCCCCTGTTCCCTGGCTATGTTTATGCAACATGGCATTTATATTTCAAGTATAAACTTGTTTTCTATGATAAAAACGGTTTAATTTCGAATAATTGATGACTAAAATATCATGCACATTAAATCGTGCTCATTAAATCGTGCTCATTAAGCTGCCTTGTAGGTATAACATCTAGGGGCAAGATTGATACAACTCACTGATATAAACATTATGTGTAATTCCGCCCAATTTTATCGGCATAATTAAATGTGGAGATGATTTTTCATATCCACATCTTTATTGTAGTATGGACTAATTGTAAAAAATACCCACTTATTAACCAGTTGGTTATTTATAAGTTTTGATTTTATCCGGTTTTCCGCTATTTTTGTTCTTCGCGCTTGCATCGGTTTTAAGCAGTCTTTATCAATTAGTATAAGCATGGCATATAAAAAAGACGCTCATATTTAACTATGTAGGAACAAGCCTACCTGATTTACGAATTAAGTTTTACTTTTTTATACCTAGTACTCCACTAGATTCAGATAAAATCCCAACAGCAGCGTTGGAATGGCTGGCGCTTCATATCTCTTTGTATCCCGCTACGTTCAGATAAAACCATAACAGAATGTATAATACGCACACTTTTTGCAGTCTTTATATCCCACTATGTTCAGATAAAACGAATATTGAACATGATTAACAAAACGAACAAATTTACTTTATGTCCCACTACGTTCAGATAAAACTTGTTCGCCAATATGTTCCTGTGACTATGAGATTGAACTTTATATCCCACTACGTTCAGATAAAACACGGGGATAGAATCGCTATGTCCTGGTTTGTGGATCTTTATATCCCACTACGTTCAGATAAAACTCTATAAGTTCACGTTGCCTTTTTGGCAAACGATTCACTTTATATCCCACTACGTTCAGATAAAACGGAAATAACAATAGAAAGCTTGCGCCAGGAAATGTACCTTTATATCCCACTACGTTCAGATAAAACACGATGCAACAAAGATATAACGAATCATGTTTATACTTTATATCCCACTACGTTCAGATAAAACTTGATAGGATACGTATGAGCTGTCCCTAACGCAGACGACTTTATATCCCACTACGTTCAGATAAAACTGATTAACAATCCGGAATATTATCATGAACCTTATTACTTTATATCCCACTACGTTCAGATAAAACGGGAGAGGATTACGAGACAGCAGAAGTGAAGCCCTACCTTTATATCCCACTACGTTCAGATAAAACGCAAGGATGCAAAACATTATTTAACGATTTAATACTTTATATCCCACTACGTTCAGATAAAACTTGTTTCCTGTTTTTGCCTTGATCGAATCGCTGTCTCTTTATATCCCACTACGTTCAGATAAAACTTCTACCACGAGCTTTGCCACATCCTTCGGCATGCCTTTATATCCCACTACGTTCAGATAAAACAAAGCTGTTGTAGAAGATAATGACGAACGTGAAATAACTTTATATCCCACTACGTTCAGATAAAACGAGAATATAGATGACTCTATCCAGGAACATAAAACAAACTTTATATCCCACTACGTTCAGATAAAACTTTATGAATTAGAATCTAAACTCCCGGCTTCTTACAACTTTATATCCCACTACGTTCAGATAAAACTAACTTTCGATCGGTGAGGGGGAAAGCCTTGTTATTACCTTTATATCCCACTACGTTCAGATAAAACCTCAGCATTGCGTTTCGAGGGGTTTGGGTGGTCTTTCCTTTATATCCCACTACGTTCAGATAAAACTTCCGAAGGATAACCTAGCTGCAAGGAATGGAGCATCTTTATATCCCACTACGTTCAGATAAAACTGAGACTTTTGGAGCGCGGTCAGCCGAAATGTTAACAACTTTATATCCCACTACGTTCAGATAAAACCACTCATGGATTGTTCAATAGCTCCACGAACATATTTCTTTATATCCCACTACGTTCAGATAAAACGCTTACTTTGAAGTTAGAAAAGAACACCAATGTTCTACTTTATATCCCACTACGTTCAGATAAAACTAATTTTTATGCATTAGATCTGCTTGTTCTCATCCTTTCTTTATATCCCACTACGTTCAGATAAAACATATTTGTTCCGGACAATGTTGACCCGGTTCAATTAACTTTATATCCCACTACGTTCAGATAAAACTACAACGAGTTTATAAATAGGCTGAAAATCAAGTATCCCTTTATATCCCACTACGTTCAGATAAAACGCCGATTAAATTCGCATTGCAAGCCGGATGTAAACCTTTATATCCCACTACGTTCAGATAAAACAATTCTGCTGCTGCATCGGTAAGGTTTCTTTTTTGTACTTTATATCCCACTACGTTCAGATAAAACTTCCTGCGTCCGGTCAATGACAATGAGATTTTCTGTCTTTATATCCCACTACGTTCAGATAAAACTTAGGGAGAAACAGGTCAATCCTCATCCTCTTTCCAACTTTATATCCCACTACGTTCAGATAAAACTTTTCCTCAACTCGATAAACTCATGACCGTAACGTTCCTTTATATCCCACTACGTTCAGATAAAACTGAACAGATGAATCGGATGGAAAGTTCTTCAGACGTCTTTATATCCCACTACGTTCAGATAAAACCAAACCTTTATCTCGTGGAGGGAAACAGTATACCAACTTTATATCCCACTACGTTCAGATAAAACTCGCCAGGTCATTAGTTTCCATAGCGGCTGAACTTCCTTTATATCCCACTACGTTCAGATAAAACCCCTATATTTTAACAGAGAAAACCCTTGATATACCTGTATTTAGTCTATCATTGATTCCGATTGGTTGCAGCACGTCGGACGTTACTTTTCAAATTTGTTTTCAAAAACACATTTTGAGCCAGTAATATCAAGTATTTCACTTGTTGCTTTCCCTTTTCGGATGCACTGCAAAATCAAATCATTCCTCTATTGAAATAAACAGGAGGATTCCTTTTTTACAGCTGGAGAAGCTACCCTGTTCTATGATGAAACAGCATTAATCTCCCTATCGCCTGTCTCTCCTTCCTTAAACGTTATAGTGAGAAAAGGTAATGTTCTGTGGATGTGAAAAATCCCTTATGTATTGACGTTTAATCTGCACACGGATTTTAAATATCTTTCCTTTTGTATCCCGCTGGATTATCCGACATAACAAAGCAGCCATTCTTCGTAACTGATCGGCTGCTTTCTCTCTTCATCTTCCTTTACGATTTATAGAAAAGGTCTTTATTTCACCCTCGTTTTCTATTGGTTATCATTAACTCAACTTTCGCAGTATACATTCGGCAGGTAAGCCTTGATGTAGCTGGGCAAACCAGAAATCCATCGCTGGAGTTGATTTTGAATGAATGTTGAGATTTTCTTGCTGGTTTTTTTCGCAATATCCGTGATCAACTCGAAGAGTTGATGTAATGCAATCGCCCAATCCAGTTCGCTAACTTCATCGCAAAGCGCAAGAAATAAACCGCCCAGCGAACGTTCGTACGTACTTTGCCGATGCTGCCAGACCAATACAATATAGCGAGAAAACACAATGGTCGTATGACTAATCAGCAGGTCATAAGAACGGCCTTGGAACTCTTTTTGCAGACGCAACAAGGATTTCGTACATTTGAAAAAGACCTCGATATCCCAGCGGATCCCGTAGGTTTGAATGATTTCTTCTTCCGTTAAGGACAGATCGGTACACAAAATGGCCAGCCATTCCTTTTTCTTCGACCGGTGACGTACAAAGACCATGGTAATGGGAATGCCTGCTAATTCAGTGCGGATAGAACGTAAAACGCCTTTGTTTTTTCTTTTCATCGGCGTTGCAGCGTAGTAAAGTTCCTGCAATGACAAACGTTGCACTCCTACCTGATAATGTTTATTGTCCGCTTTGACCATGCCGATGGCATGGAGTCCTCTTCCGACGACTTCCTTCACGAGGGGAGCATGCGTAAACCAACTGTCCATGAGTACATAGGAAGCCGTCACGCCTGCATCCCTCGCACGATCCAGCATCTCAGGGATCAAATGTGGGGCGGGCCGCAAGGCTTCGATTCGCCGCTTATAGCCGGATGTCCGCTTATCCATCCCTTCGGTGATGCCATTGATTTGCGATTTGAGGGAGCTAAGCAAAGAGAAATCCACAAGAATGAAGGTATGACCGTCTGACCAACCGAGTGTGAGCATCCGATATCCCCTGTAATAACAGCCTGTCGCATGATCTTTGAACCGCACAAGCAGTTCGACCGCCTTGTGCTTCGATTCCGTTCAAACATCGAATCATCGACTATGAAAGCCGTTACGCACCGGGTTGAAGTTAAAGGGCGAACCTTCTCGACCGCAGTGGTACTTAACAAAGTCAGAAAACGGCGCCATGGATATCCGGCATGGTTCAAAAATCGATAGACTACATCTTTGCCAGGGAGGGATTCTCCCCGGTGACTTTCCAGCATCCGAAACCAGTTCTTATGATGAAACAAGAGCACAAAGACAAGTTGAAATAGATAGGAGGGAGAAAAGCCAAATCGCTTTTTAAAACTTACGGTTTTCAAGTGTTGTAGCACTTTTAGCTGCGTAAAAGCGGACTGAATTTCTTTAGGAAGTTGATTTTTCTGTTGTTTTTGTTCTATCATATGGAGGACACCTCTTCCGTGTGGTAGTGATTGCTCAGCACAATTACTTTACCAAACGGAGCGGTGTTTTTCTATTTTCAGCGCACTTTTCAGCGATGTTGTCCATCTATGTTTCTGAATGGCTATCAGGCCTTATACAGTAAAGATCCCCATGGCTTATCGCTCTGCGAAAGTTGAGTCATTAACATTACTTAGCAAGTAACTTATTCCATTAAATCAAAAAGGTTTAACTGTTCCACCTCTACCGGCGCTGTAATCTTCGTTTCAATCCCTAAAATCTTCATTAGCTCTATTGCATTCGGCAATGCATCCCCACCGGAATTATTATTAAACACTACACATACTTCCTTTGATTTTTTTAACAAATCGTTAAGATGGACAGCCCACTCTTTCAATTCATTTTGATTATACTTATAGAGATACCGAACTTCCCGCCAATTTGCCTGTTTAGATTTGTTCCATCCGGCAGCATTGCGTCCATGAAGCCGAACAATCGTCATATCCGTATGAGTTGGTTCCAGAACGGTAGGTGCTGAACCCACCCCTACCTGAGGTTCGTCCACAATACTGTGTATCCATCCCTCCCGCTGCATAAAAGCAAGCGTGTTATCCCGCATCGCCGGGGAAAACCAGGTCTGATTTCTAAACTCAAGCGCACAGGGAATCCCCTTCATTTTTTCCTTCGTATAGCGGAGAATGCCTACATTCTTGCTAGTACAATCAAACCATGGTGGATATTGAAAAAGCACGGCCTTCAATTTCCCCGCATCCATCGCCGGCTTAATTGCCTCTATAAAACGTTCGAACATGCTCTTGGTGTCTTCATAGGGATTTGTTCCTCTATCGTGCCCCGTCATTGCCTGAAACGCTTTCACAACAAATCCAAAGTCATTTGGGGTGTCACTAACCCACTTAGAAAAAGTTTTAGCTGATGGAATCGCATAGAAGTTGCTATCAACCTCTACGATTGAGAAGTATTTGCTATAAGTTTGCAGTTTATTTTTTGCACTGTTAGGTAATCGATACAAGTCATGATCACCCCAGCCAGTAAGCCCGATTTTAATCATCGCTTGTCCCTCACAATACATTTCTATTATTTTACTAGGTTAGAAGGCAGATAATCATTTAAGCTCGCTCTCTATTCTTTCACAATATTGCTTTTTTGAAACTACACAAGTGTTATTTAAATGTTCCCGAAAGAAGCTTTTTTGGAACAAGCGGTATCTTGTGATTTTAATTGTACTCTGCTAGGATTGCTATAATTGATAGAAAGTTGTTTTATCAGATTTCATACGGTTGCAAGGAGGACATCATTATGGCTATCTATAAAGCATTAACAATCGCAGGTTCCGACAGCAGCGGCGGCGCCGGCCTGCAGGCTGACCTGAAAACATTCCAGGAGCTTGGTGTGTATGGAATGACCGCTATTACAACGATCGTTGCGATGGACCCGCACAACAACTGGGCACACAACGTGTTTCCCCAGCCCATCGAAACAGTAGAAGCATCACTGGAAACAATAATCACCGGCATTGGTGTTGACGCTTTAAAAACAGGCATGCTCGGTTCGATCGAAATTATTGAACTTACAGCTCGCAAAATCGAAGCGCACGGCTTGAAAAACGTTGTAATCGATCCGGTTATGGTTTGCAAAGGCGCCGACGAAGCCCTTCACCCGGAAACGAATGAAAGCCTGCGCGATGTGCTCGTTCCAAAAGCGCTCGTTGTCACACCGAATCTGTTTGAAGCATCGCAGCTTAGCGGATTGCCCCCTATCAAAACAGTAGAACAAATGAAGGAAGCTGCGGTAAAAATCCATTCCCTTGGAGCAAAATATGTGCTCATTAAGGGCGGCGGAAAGCTGGAGCACGAAAAAGCGATCGACTTGCTGTATGATGGGGAAACATTCGATATTCTCGAGTCCGAAAGAATCAGCACAACGTACACACACGGTGCAGGCTGCACATATTCGGCGGCCATTACCGCCGAGCTAGCCAAAGGCAAGCCGGTAAAAGAAGCCATCCAAACGGCCAAGGCGTTTATTACGGAAGCGATTCGCCATTCCTTCCCGTTAAACGAGTATGTTGGTCCTACAAACCATGCGGCATACCGAAACTCCGGTGCCGGAAAAGCTCCCAGCACGAGCCAGGCATAATTAATACAATGAACCATAAAAGCAGCCGGATGTGACATCGGCTGCTTTTTCATACTTCTTATAACTGCTGATCGATTAATTTGTACAGAGCCTGTGTCCCGCTATTTTCTTCCCCTTTATCCGCCAGTTCCTCGTATAATGATTTGGCCAGCTCAAGGCCTGGCGTCATCAAGCCCATTTCCTTTGCCGCACCGAGAGCGATACCCATATCCTTTATAAAATGCTTAATATAAAATCCGGGTTCGAAGTCGCCTGAAATCATGCGCGGCGCCAGGTTGCTCAGCGAGAAGCTGCCGGCGGCCCCGGTTGCGATGCTCTTTAGAACGCGCTCCGGATCAAGGCCTGCTCTTTTCGCGTATACCATCGCTTCGCAAACACCAATCATATTGGAAGCAATTGCAATTTGATTGCACATCTTCGTATGTTGTCCGGCTCCTGCGCCTCCCTGAAGGATAATGTTTTGCCCTATTAGGTTAAAGATAGGCAGCAGCACATCAAACACTTCCTGATCTCCGCCGACCATAATAGCCAACCTTGCTTCCCGCGCTCCAATATCCCCGCCGGAAACCGGTGCGTCAAGTGAATGCATTCCTCTTCCCTTCGCCTCTTCATAAATCGTGCGCGCGAGTGAAGGTGTTGACGTCGTCATATCAATAACATATGTACCTTGTTTGGCGTGCGGCAGAATGCCGCTTTCCCCTAAGTAGACTTCTTCAACATCTTTTGGATAGCCGACCATTGTGATAATTATGTTTGCCTCTGCCGCCAGCTCGGCTACCGTATCCTTCCACTGCGCCCCCTGCTGGATAAGTTCTTCTGCCCTTGATTTTGTGCGGTTATACACAAGAACCGGATAGCCGGCCTTCAACAGATGCCCTGCCATGCTTTTGCCCATAACCCCTGTACCGATAAAACCGATTGTTGTGTTATCCTTTGTTAACGCCATCGTGTCCACTCTCCTTTTTGCTTGTTTCTTGTGCTTTGTCTTTGCTGCTTCAAAAACGTCTTTGCTTCGTACTGGGTTAAGCCGAAAGATTGTAAAGTTTGCAATAATTCCATCGACTCCATTGACCAGGCACTCCTTATGTAACGGACAGTAATTACATAAATCCAAAAAGCGTAATGGGCAGCCTGGTTTTTACGGCCAAATCGATAAAACCATTAATCATCTCAGGCATCTGAATACCCGCCCATTTCCAGAACAGGCTTACGAGGATGGCATACTGGTAAGGATTCCCCACAAGTAAACGCTAGCACTCCCTCACATTTTTACTTGTGCCCGTCTGGGAAAAACCGAACACAGCCATGTACAGATTAAAAGCGAGTGCAACCGCGGCAGCATATGGGACGGCTTTTTCTCCTACTGCAAATTGTATAACAGCGAGCCCAAAATATCCAACGTTAACCAGTGTGGATGAAAGAGAATTCCATTTCAGCGGCTCCCCTCCCCAGCCTATCCATTTTCCTAACAGGAAGAAGAACTATACGTAATTTTAAAAATCAAAAGGAATAACAAAAGGAATTAGTGTTATGATACGCCGGAATGGGTGATACAATGGTGTTATTGAACTCCCAACTGTTATCTCTTTTATAATAACAGTACACATGGATTTTATAACAGTGGTTAATAACACATAAACATAAAATATCATTTATAACACCAAGGAGAACTGTTATGGATATTGATATAGAAAGAAATTCCGGCATCCCCCTTGCCGAACAGGTTAGCCAGGCTATCGCCGCACAAATTCGCTCAGGTGCCATTACTAAAGGAAGCAAACTTCCTTCTGTCCGAAAGCTTTCTGATATGGCAAGCGTCAGCTTTGTAACCGCTGTTCAGGCGTATGAATTGTTAGAAAAAGAAGGTCTTATTACGCGGATCCAAGGGAAAGGAACGTATGTAAAGGAAGAGGTGTTCATAGAGGAGCAAGAGTTTCCTGAATCAGAAACAGACGGTGCAACCGAATGGCAGCAGTCCGTTGTTGATTATGTACCAGGGACTGCATTTTGGCGCCAGCATCAGCACCGGTCCTCCCTTCCTCTTCATGGCGTCGGCCTGTCTGTTTCCGCTATCGATCAGACCCTCCTGCCTGTAGAGGAACTTGCAAAAGGAATTCAGGAACTTATCCGCAGAGAGCCCGCGATATTGGCAGAGAGCGGCGGAATCCAGGGGGATGAGGAACTGCGGGACGTCATTGCTGACTATCTTCTTGAGGAAGAAAAGAAGCCAGCAGTTTCTTCCGGGGAGGTGCTTATTACAAGCGGAATTCAGCAGGCGATCGACCTTGTTGCCCGCACTTTTGTCGGTCCGGGAGACGTTGTGGCCATGGAATCTCCTACATATGCAGGTGCGATCGATATTTTTCGCGCCAGAGGAGCTGTGATTATCCCAATTCCGGTAGATGAAGATGGAATGCGGGTGGATGTACTGGCATCATTCTGCCATACACGCCCCCCAAAAGTCATTTACACAATGCCCTCCTGCCATAATCCAACCGGGGTCACCATGAGTTCCGAACGCAGGGCTCAATTGCTGCGTATCGCTTGTGATTATAACAGTATAACAGTTGAAGATGATACGCTGGGAAATAATTATTTGGGTGATTCCTCTTTCCCTGCGCTAAAAAATAGTGATGAAGACGGGCGTGTTATTTATTTGAAAGACTTTAGTGAAATGCTTCCTTCCGCTTGCAAAATGACTGCGATACTTGCTTCGGGTACGTTTTTAAGCCGCCTCGCCGGCACAAAAGCGATTGCCGATCCCGGCAGTCCGATTCTAATGCAGAAAGCCGTCCTGTCGTTTTTTAAGTCTGGCCGCTTCACCAAGCATAAAAGCAAACTTAATTTAGTGCTGCGTGAGCGAAGAGATATGGCGATCGATCTACTAAGGAAGAATGCTCCGTCCGGTGTACGCTGGATCGTACCAAACGGCGGTTTCAATATATGGCTAACCCTGCCGCCATGGATGAATACGGATATGCTGCTGATGGAGGGACAGCGCCATGGCGTTACGTTTCTGCCCGGCTCTACCTGTTATCCTGCTGAGCCGGAGTACCATCACCTTCGGATTAGCTTTTCGCATGTGCCCAAAGACGAATTGGAGCGCGGAATTAAAACGCTTTGTAAACTGCTTGCGTCTGCTTTGCATTCCCGTTCTTATTTTCCAGGCTCCTCTATGCGTAACCTTTAACAAGAAAAAAGGAAGTTCATTCCACTTGCCTTTCCCTTCCGTGAGGAAGACTACTTTAAAGCAACATATACTCCTTTCTTATCCAGCAGAAAAAGCCTTGTCGCAAAACAAGGCTTTTTCTTTATCGTTATCCTGCCAGAGTCCAGTTCATTAATAACCCTGCTTGAACAAGCCCCCCGCCAAATCCATAGAGCATTACTTTGTCTCCTGACTTCAGCTTGCCTTCTCTAAGTCCCTTCTCTAAGGCTAAAGGAATGGTAGCGGATGATGTATTGCCAAAGTGCTCCAGGCTCCATAACGTTTTTTCGAGAGGAAACCCGCTCTTTTCACATATGGATTCAATCATTCTAAGATTTGCGCTATGGGGCACAAACCAGTCAACCTCTTCTAATGTAAAATCACTGTTTTCCATTAGCCGTTTCATTCCTAGAGGAACAGTCGTGACGGCCCACTTGTAGACTTCCCGTCCGTTTTGCACCATAAAGCCAGGGTTTTGCAGCTCCTGTTTATTCATTTGTTTAGATAATCCTGTCCGGTATAAATGAACCCCGCCTTCACCTTTTGAGGTCATGTAGGAAGATAAGAAACTTGGGTTTTCTTCATCATACTCAACAAGCACAGCACCGGCTCCGTCTCCAAATAAGATACAGGTAGCCCGGTCGCTGTAATCTGTAACCTTCGATAACGTTTCGGCACCGATAACGAGTATCTTTTTGTGCAAGCCCGAAGTGATTAAACCATTTGCCATGTGTAACCCGTACACAAAACCAGCGCATGTTGCGTTTAAATCGAGTGCACCGGCATTCTCCAACCCCAGTCTTGCTTGAATTTGGCTGGCTGTACTTGGGAAAGCATAATCTGATGTTGTTGTTGCGACGAGAACTAAATCCACGTCTTGTATGGGCTTCCCATATCGTTTTATTAAATTTTCAACGGCTGCTACGCACAAATCTGTCGTGAATTCCTCAGGGCCAGCTATACGTCTTTCTCTAATGCCGGTTCGGCTAAAAATCCATTCATCATTCGTATCCACCATTTTTTCTAAATCAAAATTCGTCAGGACACGCTCAGGAACATAAGTTCCGAGGGCTGTGATTCTTGCTTTAGATAAAGTACTTTGCATCTAAATCCCTCCACAATTAAATAGTATCCTCATTATATCACTAACTACTAATACCAGGTACTAAATTTAAGCGAGATGAATTTTATTCAGCTATTTTTTGTGTTGAAATATTAGTATATAAAAAAGCAACCCGTCCCGGCTGGCGGGACAGGCTGCTTCTCTCTTATTATTGTATTTATTGCTCAGAGTCTCCTTCTTTCGTACGGCTGCGGGTCATTTGCTGCCATACCGTCCCGGCTGCCTCTTCCCCGCCTTCAATCCGTTCGAGCGCAAGGCGAATCTGCAGGCTAACCTCAAATTCCGGGTCATCCTGTGCTGCGCGCAGGGCCGGGATTGCCGTTTCATCCCCCACTTCATAAAGAAAACGGGCGGCACGCCAGCGAACGAGCTTGTTTTTGTCCCTTAGCGCCTCCATCATCGGGCCCATAGCATCCGTGTCGCCGAGATCAGACAGCGTATCGCCCGCCGTCCGCCGCACAACAGCCGATTTATCACGCAGCGCTTTGAACAGGTACGGTAATACTTCTTTTCCTTCAATCATCCCCAGGTACACGACGGCCAGCCGGCGAATCGATGTTTTCGGATCCTCCAGCGCCCTGCCGAGAAGTTTGATATCCGCTTTCGTGGGATTCATTTGTTCAAGTGCCGCATACCGTGTTTCCCAGTCAGGCTCTTGAAACATGGCGGCTATTTCTTCTGATGAGAGGCTTTTCTTAACCGGGGGTTTTCCGTTTTCGTTCACCTCAAACGCCTGCTTAACCAGCGTGTCGAGCCGCTCCTGGTCGTAAGCCGCAGCAAGCTCATCTGCCACTTGCTTCCCGATTTCACTCATCTCCCCATAGCGGACGCCCCGCTCCTCCCATTTTCGCTCCATGACAAGGTTGGAAGAAGAAGCTTGTGCTTGAAGGGCCGCCTTAGCAAATCGTTCCGGGAGGCCGACACGTACCTGCTGCTCCCCGGCCAGGAGTTTAATTTGCATTGGAATTCCTCGGAACATCTGCACCTGGACCTGAACCTCGCCAAACGTATCTAAAGCGGGCTGCGCTGTGTTTTCTGTTTCCTCATTCAAGGAATGAGAGGCAGAGGATGCATTACCAAAAATTTCGCGCACCTTTGAAAGAATGCTTTGCCAGTCAACGCTGGCAATGCGTTCTACGGCTATGAAATCCACAACATGAAAAACCCCTTTTACCCCGGGCACTTCCAGCATTTTTTTTTATGTAGTCCGGAGCGTTTTCCACATTCTCTTTTGTATAATTTCTGCTTACACCAGCCGGAAGGCTCTCATCCAAATTCAGCTTCATTGAATTTGGGCTTGGTGTAGGTTCAATTGAAACAATTTTCATGAGTACTGTCTCCTTTCCTATTATGCAGTTTATCCATCTTCTATTCCCCGCTAACACAACGAGGGGGAGTGAAGTCTTGCCGTTTCTTTTTCGAATATAACTATAACATATTTGTTTATAGTAATAACTAGTCGTGACCATTAGTTAACACTTTATAGATGCGGTTGTTTCATAATATACAATAAAGCGCACCGTGTTTACATAATTATAATTATGTAAACACGGTGCGCGATTATCGTTTGCTTTTTTTATTAATTTACAACCGGCAGAATAACCTCGAAGCATGTTCCCTTCTCCATTTTGCTTTTCACATTTATTTTTCCCTTGTGATTTTTAATAATGTTGTAGCTGACCATCAAACCAAGTCCCGTTCCTTTTTCCTTCGTTGTATAGAAAGGTTCCCCCAGTTTCACCAGTTTCTCTTCCGGTATGCCGCACCCCTCATCCGTAAAGCGTATGAGGACGCTGCTTGCATCCGGTTTTTCTACTTCGACGAGGATTCTTCCACCCTCCTTCATCGACTCTAAAGCGTTTTTCAAAATATTAATAAACACTTGCTTTAATTGATTTTCCTCGCATTCGATGAGAGGCAAATCCGAAGCAAAATGGGAGACAATTTCTACCCTCTCCATAATCGCCTGCGTTTCAAATAATGTAATTGTGCGCTGGACAATTTCCTGAATGGAATTCTGTTTAAATGTAATCAAATGCGGTTTTGCCAGCATTAAAAATTCAGTAATAATGAATTCAATGCGGTCCACCTCGGATAACATAATATCCAAATAAGCCGCTCCATCCTTTTCTTTCTCTTTATACAGCTGGAGAAATCCTTTAAGAACAGTCAGCGGATTGCGTACTTCATGCGCCACGCCGGCTGCCAGCTTTCCAGCGATGGAAAGCGTATCGGCTTTGCGGAGGGCTTCCTCTGTTCTTTTTCTTTCTGTTATTTCCCGCGTAACGTTCATCGTCGCTGGTTTTCCATTGTAATGAATGGGCATGACCGTCGTTTCAACATCTACTGTATCCCCGTTAATTTTCACCATTTTGTGTTCAATTGGTTTAATGATACCCCCTTTATTTTGAACGCTGTCAATCATATCTAGTATTAATTTATGTTCTTCTTTTGGGATGTAACGGAAAATATCCTCTCCAATAAAACCGGATGCATCATCGGAACCCAGGAGTCTTGCACCACCTCTATTCATATAGGAGCAAAATCCGTCATGCCCGGCGGCAATCATATCAGGAAAATGTTCAACCAGCAGCCGGTACCTTTCTTCGCTTTCCCTCAAACATTCTTCTGTTTGCTTGAGCTGGGTAATGTCGACAAAAGTGGAAACAACCTGAGTCAGTTTTTCCCCATTCAAATCGAAAACAGGCTCGGAGTTACCGAGTACCCAGCGGCGTGCCGGCAAGCTGTCATGCTGTATACCGATCACTTTATTTCGGACAGGCTTGCCTGTCTGCAGTGTGAGCATAAAGGACTGCTCTTCCCAGGGAAGCGGAGATCCGTCCTCATTAACGAACTCCCATTCCATTTCCAGGGAAGAAGGACCGACAATCTCATGCTCAGAAATCCCCATAATTTTGCATGCCACGTCGTTCGCGTGCACGACGGTGCCATCGCTATCCTGCAGAACTACCCCCCGGATATGGCGTTATAAAGTCCCTGGTACCTCTGTTTGCTTTTCATGAGTTCTGTTTCAATTTTCTTTCGCTCTGTAATATTGCGTGCCGTAACCGCAAGGAATTTAGGATTTCCCTTTGAATCGAAAACTGGGGTTTTGATTACATCATACGTGCAGACGGACCCGTCCTCTTTTTCGAAGGATTCTTCATGCCGGAATACTTTCCCTGTGCTCCAGGCGTATTCATCCGAGACGTGACAAATAGATAAACTATCACCTGTTCCGTTTTCTTTATATAATTCAGCGTCATTTTTCCCGCGATAGGAGAAATCTTTGATTCCGAAGAATTGTAGGGCTGCCTGGTTGGCCTGCATCCACCGCCCTTCCCCATCCTTTAAATAGATTGCATCCGGCAAACTGTTAATTAACGTATGGAGAGCCCTTTCATTCTCCTGTAGCTGCCGTTGAGAATCTATAATTTGTTTCCGGTCCCGCCGGATAACGAAATCGAGCAGGAACGCTGACAGGATAATAAAGATAATCGCTTTTCCTATATTCGCGTATAACACAACTGTTGGATATTTAAAAGCGGAAGCCAAATAGTTGTCAGATAGGAGAACATAAATTGACGAAAAAAAAGCAAACAGAAACGGAAGTTTCGAAGAGCTCCATTTTATTTCAGGATGACTTCTCTCTGTTTGATGCTTCATGGAACCACCTCATGGCTAATTAAGTAATAATAACAATCAAATCGTAACATTTATAAGAAAAACCCGCCATACTAATATAGCGGGTTGATATCTTTCTATTTGGTTGGGGGCTCGATTTATTGCGCTCCCTCGTTTAGTTCGGCTGCTCCCTGCTCTTCTTTAGGTGTAAGGTTGATTTTAAAGAGCGGCAGGATAATCACCATACCAATCAGGAAAAGAACGCCTGCCGCCTCATAGACGACAACGAGTGAAAATTGTGCTTTCAGCCAGCCGGCAAGGCTCATGGTGAGTACCATCATCCCCATAAACAGCGGGTTTAACACCCCGTTTACCCGGCCGACAAACGCCTCTTCTGTCGCTTGCAAAATCATGGTGCTAATCCCGATATGAATGCAGGGGAAGAAAAGGCCGTTGAAAAACTGCACCGTCAATGTTAATGGCAGGTTGGTTGATAAACCAACCGCGATAATCGAAATGGCGCTGACAAGAAACCCGGCAGCAACCAGCTTCTGTGGGGCGACTTTCTTCGCTACTCCCATTACAAGTCCTCCGCCGATAAGCATGGCCGCTCCGTTAATCATCAGCAGCCACTGTACGCTCTCTTTCGGCAGCCCGAGCCGCTCCATCACGATGAAAACACCAAGCGGCTGAATAATCCCTACTGCAAGACCGGCGAAAACGAAGGCGCCCCCAAGCGATTTTAATACTGTTTTCGAAAGCACATAGCTGAAACCGTCTTTCATCTCCTGCCAGAGGCCTGTTTCTCCATTCTCTTCTTCCGCCTTGCGATCCGCAGGCAGAAAGACAAGAACAGCGGCTGAAAGAAGAAAAGAGACGCCCATTACGCCAATGGCAGTGTAAATGCCAAACGTTTGATAAACGAAGGTGCCGATAATCGGGCCAATAATCATAAAAATAGCCATCAAGGTTTGAAACATCGCCATTCCCATCTGCAGCTGCTCGGCTGGAACGTGGATTTTAAAAAGCTTCATAGCTGAAGGCTGGGAAAACTGCGAAAGAATGGCCGAAACAAGGGTAACAAAGAAAACAGCCTCCCACGTGCCATAAATTAAGGTTAAAAGCACGGCAAATACGGAAAGCGCACTTAATACATCGCACCACACCATCGTTTGTTTCGGACGCCATCTATCGGCAAACGTTCCGCCGATAAATGAAAACAGAAAGATGGGGGCGAATTCGACAACCGAGATTAATGAAACAGAAAATGGATCATTGTTCGTTTTGTCCATGACAAATAAAAGAATCGCAAAATTACGAACCCAGATCCCGATTTGCAGAAGGATCCCTGACAACATAATCGCTTGAACGAATCTGTTGCGAAAAAAACTTGCTTTTGCAGGCGGTGCTGCTGACATCTTTTTCACTCCCTGTTTCCCTTACACATTGGACAACATGTCTATGTGTTTGTTTTCTACATAGACACTTTATATCGGCGTTTGACTTTTGTCAAACATAAAAAACCACTTCTTTATCTCTCATATAAAGAAGTGGCTTTTGCCGTTACGCGTGTATTTTTTATTTTCTTAAATTCTCTTTATCTTTTAGCCTGTTTTGCTGATCTGCCAGCCTGCTATTTGTTTCTATCTCATCGGTGCCGCTGCTCTCGGTATGTTCCTGAACATTCTTTGCGTAGTTCGTAAACTGCTCGTTTCTTTTTTCGGCTTCCTTTTTTGCTTGCAGGAGTTCATCTATCTTGTTGTTCTCTTTCATTCTTCATCCCTCCTAATAAAATAGCTTATGTACTTACTACCCTTTCATTTAAAGGAAAAAACAGAAAATAGCAGGATTACCATGATAGGAATACGTTTAGCAAGGAAGTGGTATGAATAAGATAACCATATCGAAACGAAGGAGCCGACGCAATTGAAGCTTACAAGAGAATTTTATAACCGCGATACGCTAACGGTGGCGCGCGAACTGTTAGGCAAGCGGCTCGTCCATGTCATTGACGGCGTGGAACGGGGCGGAAAAATCGTGGAAGTGGAGGCGTATATCGGACCTGAGGATAAAGCATCCCATACATATAACGGACGGCGAACCGAGCGCAATGAAGCGATGTACGGACCGCCCGGACATGTCTATGTGTACTTTATATACGGAATGTATCACTGTGTGAATGTCGTGACGAACGCGGAAGGCAAACCGGAGGCTGTGTTGCTCCGCGCCCTGGAACCGACAGATGGCATCGAACAAATCGTGGAAGCGCGCTACGGAAAGACCGGGCCGGTAAGCCGTCGTGAATACATCAATTTATTGAATGGGCCGGGTAAAATATGCCGCGGGCTTGCGATTGACCGGAAGCATAATGGAATGGATTTATGCGGCGATGAACTGTTTATTACATCCGATTTCTCTCCGGGCACCGCGAACGAAGAGGCGTTTCAGATTGAAGCGGGACCGCGCATAAACATTCATTATGCGGAAGAAGCCATTCATTACCCGTGGCGATTCTACATTGCGGGGAATCCGTTTGTGAAAAAAATCAATGCGGTAAAACCAAAGAGGGGCCAGGAGCGCTTGTAAGCTTTTCTGGCCTTTTTGCATCATAAGCGTTAAGTTTTAAACGATCGTTTAAAACTTTATTCGCCTCGTAATGCAAGTAATCCCCTTGCACGATCGATGCCGTATCGGTTCACTTTAATCTCATCGGCCACTAAGTCCTTGTATTCATACACAATCGCTCCCGCTGTGGCATCGAGCAGCCCTTCTTTCTCTAAACGAACAACGAATGAATACAGCGTCTTTGCTTTTCCGGCACGACTGTACCTGTGGTAAATGCGTCGTAAATTCGGAATGCCCCGCTCATAATCATCATAAATCTCCAGTAAAATTTGATCTTCTGTATTTAAACACATAATCCGTTACCCCCTCCGCCTCATAGTGAAAATCAGCCCTTTTCATTTAACATATGAAGCAGCTTCCCGTTTTTTAACAGGAATTTTTAAACAATTCTCACACAAAATGACCCGGGCAAATGATTTTAAACATACGTACCTATTCCCTCTTCGTTTCATAGGCTGTTAGAGTAAATTTATTTTCTATAAGGAGGCACACATGCAAATACACGTCGTACAAAGGGGGCAAACGTTAGGGGGAATCGCTGCCGCATACGATACAACGGTAGAAGCGATTATCCGTACGAACGAGCCGCCCGACCCGGCCAATCTGGTTGTTGGGCAGACACTGGTCATTCCTATCGCAGGCCGTTTTCACTGGGTCCAGCCTGGTGAAAGTTTGTACTCAATCGGTCAGATGTATGGTATTCCCTACCAGACCATTGCACGGGTGAACCGGATTTCACCAACCGCAGCCCTCGCTGTCGGAACGCGGCTTTACATTCCGCCGGCTCCAAAGCGGAGGACGGAAGTGAACGCGTACATCGAACCAAGGGGCACCCAGGTAAGCCCGGCGTTAGAAAGCTCCGCGAGAGAAGCCGCGCCTTATCTTACCTATTTGGCTCCGTTCAGTTTTCAAATTCAAAGGGACGGTTCATTAAAAGAGCCGCCATTGGGGAATTTGCCTGATATTGCGAGAAGAAATAATGTAACACTCATGATGGTTGTCACGAATTTGGAAGAAGGACAGTTCAGCGCGGAACTGGGACGGATTGTGCTCAATGATCAGCAGATTCAGAATCAGTTGCTGGATACCATTATGGCAACGGCGCGGCGATTGAATTTCCGCGATATCCACTTCGATATGGAGTTCCTGCGCCCTGAGGATCGGGAAGCTTATGCGCGTTTCCTTCGCAGAGCGAAAAGCCGAATCAGCGATGCCGGTTTCCTGATGTCAGCGGCGTTGGCTCCAAAAACGAGTGCCACGCAGAAAGGGAAATGGTATGAGGCGCACGATTACGCTGCGATTGGCGCGATTGTGGATTTTGTAGTTATTATGACGTATGAGTGGGGCTACAGCGGGGGGCCATTATTTACAGTAAGCATAAAAAAGAAGCCAGACTATGGACAATATTCGCTTCCCGTTGCTTCATAAGGCTTGTCATCAATAAGCAATAATGCTATAATTTGGTTTCGGTTGAGATTTTCTTTTCAGGCTATGTTTGATACGTAGCCGCTTTTTACATACTTCCAGCAATATGGCTCCGCAGAAGAAAGCTCAATCGCCATCCTGCCCATTCGCTTGTTCTTCCCCTTGTTCGTTTTGAGCGACTCGTTCCGGGATACCGGCGTTAATAATAAATTCAAAATACCGCCGCATTGCCTCATCACTCGGCATTTTAGTAATAGGCGTCTTATCTTTCATCACATCCTCCTCCCTCGTTATAGCGTATGGGAAGAAATCATGCGGACTGCCCTATCATTTTGTTGATATAATAAAAAGAGCTAACCACAAATAATGGGGTTAGCTCTTTATTTTTTGATTCACGTTATTTTAGTATGTTTTTTCTACGCGGGTGCTTTCTACTCTGCTATTGCTTGTTACTGTAACAAAGACACGGTTGGAAACTGTGCTTAACTGGCCTACATTCACTGTTGCTGAGTAGCTGGTTGATCCGGCAGGTGCAGTAGCGGTAGCCGATCCCAGCAAATTTCCACCTGCAGCCGCATCATATACTTTAACTACATCACCGGATGCCAGGTTGTTTACTGTGATTGTATCGGCCGTTGTTGCGTCATTGTTTGTGATGGAAATATCCCCAACGGCAGGTGCATTTGAAGCTGTAGGTTCTGCAGGATATCCTTTTGCAACGCGTGTACTTTCTGCACTGCCGGCACTCGTTACTGTCACATAAATCGTGCCGCCTAATGTATTGCTCAACTGCTCTACTGTAACCGTCGCTGAATAGCTACCGGAGCCGTCAGGCTGGGCTTTGGCGATTTCACCAAGCAGTTTTCCGTCTTTTGCCGCGTCATATACTTTTACAATGTCGTCTGCTTTGAGTCCTGTAACCGTAATCGTATCGGATGTCGTAGCGTTGTTTGTTACAGTAATATTGCTGGCGGACGGTGCAGCTGTTGTTGTCAGCGGCTGTTCTGCTGTGTATGCTTTTTCGATGCGCGGTGTGCTTTCTTTTCTGCCCGCGTAGGTTACTGTTACATATACGTTGCCTGTTGTTTCGCCTAATTGAGGTATGTTAACTGTTGCCGTACCATTATTAGTAGCGGTAGCGGACCCAAGTTGATTTCCGCCTGTTAGAGCGCTGTACACTTTAACGGTATCACCGGCTCTTAAGTTTTTCACAGCAACGGTATCCGGAGTTGTTGGATTGTTTGTAACGGTAATATCATCGGCTTTGAGTGTTGGCGTGCTGAGGCTGCTGTTAATTCTGAGCGCCATCGCTGCAATTTCCTGGCGCTGGGCTGTCTTTTTCGGGAAGAAGTTTGTTCCATCCCCATTAAGAAGTCCTTTCTCCATTACAGCCTGGACAGCAGGCCTCGCCCAGTCACTAACAGTGTTTTTATCTGCTGCCTGGATTTTATCACCTTTGCCTTTTAATTCAATGCTTAATACATTTGTGATAATTCCGGCTAATTCTTCGCGTGTAATGTTAGCTGTTGGATTAAATTTGTTTTTACCTGCAACATCCTTGCCTACACCGTGCATATAACCAGCCATGGTTACCGCTTCGATAGCGTCACGGCTCCAGCCGGCAGGCACGTCACTGTAGGATGAGGTGCTTCCTTTTGTTTCGTTGAGACGCATAATTTTTACAAGGGCTGCAGCCATTTGTTCGCGGGTAATTGTATCAAGCGGATTGAAGTTTCCATGGGTATCCCCGTTCATCAATCCCTGAGCGCTGGCCTGCGTGATTGCTTCTTTTGCCCAAGGTCCGGCTGTATCAATATCCCGGAAGGAATCTGTTCCGGTTGTACCGGTAGCAGCCGTCGTTCCGGCAGTGCTCGAAGTAGAACCTGCTGTACCCGTTGTTGTTTCGGCAAATACAGGAGCGGATGCAAGAATCATAGAGAGCGCCGTTGTCGTTGCCAATCCTTTGATGAAACGATTCTTATTTTCTTTTTTCATGTAGTTTTCCTCCTTGTTTTCCTAAAATAGCGGAGCAAAAAGAACCCCTTTCCAGAGGGGAAATTAGTATGTAAATCTGCTCCACATTTCTACTGCGGTAATACCACAAAGTAACTATAGGAAAACATAGTTGATAGATCTTTGTCCATACTCTTATTTTTTCCAGTTGTATATAGCGAGGAGAATGAATAGAAATATAATGTTATTTCTCTGGTCCCCAGGTAGTAGAAACAGGAGGCTGGTATAAGATGAGGGCGGCTATCTATATTCGAGTCTCTACCGATGAACAGGCGAAAGAAGGCTACTCCATCCCAGCGCAGAAAGAAAGGCTAAAACAGTTTGTCCGCTCCCAGGATTGGAGCATTTATGACTATTATCTTGAAGAAGGCTTTTCAGCAAAAGATATGAACCGGCCCGAACTCAGGCGCATGATGGAGGCTGTTCGCAGCGGGAAAGTTGACGTTGTGCTTGTTTACCGCCTGGACCGCCTGACTCGTTCGGTTGTGGATCTCTACCAATTGCTGGATGAGTTTGAAAGATACAATGTGAAATTTAAGTCAGCTACTGAAGTGTACGATACGACGAGTGCAATTGGCCGCTTATTTCTAACGCTGGTGGCTGCGCTTGCCCAGTGGGAGCGGGAAAACCTTGCTGAACGGGTACGCTTCGGTATGGAACAAATGGTGTATCAGAAACAGCGGCCCGGTGCCCCTCCCCCCTTCGGCTATAACCTCGAAAATCAAATGCTCGTAATTAATAGGGAAGAAGAAACTGTTGTCCGCCATATTTTCGATCGTTACATAAATGGCGCTGGCATGAACAAAATTGCGATCGAGTGCAACCGGCTCGGTTACCGTTCTAAGAAAGGTGCTGGGTTCACGCGTGCGACCATTCATAGCATTTTAAAGAATCCATGCTATTACGGTGCTCTGCGCTGGAACTACCGCGATGCCGCGAATGGAAAAGTAAATGAGCCGGAGCAGTGGATTGTTATTGAAAACGTGTACCCTGCTATCGTTGACAAGGAGACGTTTGAGCTTGCCCGGCAAGCTATGGAACGCAGAAGCGGCAAACACCCGCGCCAGCTGGCATCTGTCTACATTTTTTCCGGGCTCCTGCGCTGCAACCGCTGCGGCGGAGCGATGACCGGCCATACCATGACGAAAAAAGAGAGCGAATACCGGCTTCAGCGTTACATTTGCAGTAACGCCCGGTTGAAAACGTGCGATGCCCCTTCCCTTACGGATCGGCTGGTAGAAGAAGCGTTTGTTGGAGAGCTTGCCCGGATTATCCACATGTACAGCGATATTGCGAAGGCGGTTCGGAAGAAAGGAAAAAGAGAGAATCCAGGCGAACACCCTTCCCCGGCAAGGGAACTCGAAAAAATACAGAAAAAGCGCATGCGTTTTCAGCTGGCATTTGCCGAAGGGTTATTGAGCTTGAAGAACTGCGGGAACGGCTGGCTGAACTGAGCGGGCAGGAGAAAGATGCCAGGGAAAATGCACAAAGGAACGCTTTGAAAGGCGAGGCTTTATCCGGGGAGGATCTCTTTCGCACCCTGCTGGAGACAAGAAAAATCTGGCATCAGGCGAGTATAGAAGAAAAAAAGCAGATGGTCTATATTCTAGTAAAAAAAATGGTTGTCGATTTACCTGACGAACAGAGAAAAAATAGAGTAAGAAAAGAAATTATTGTGCGTGAACTTGAATTTCACTAATGAAAGAGTGCGTATCGTATACGGTGGAGGTCCGCCAATGCCCGTATCGCCGATCACCCCGGTGAGGCGGGTGCTGGAATATGCGATAAGCGAGATGCCGGCTTCTAAAATTATGATGGGCCAGAATTTATATGGATACGATTGGACACTCCCCTACGTACCCGGCGGGAAGTACGCGAAAGCGGTGAGTCCGCAGGAAGCGATTGAACTGGCGAGAGTGAATGAGGTTTCGATTCTTTACGACGAGACGGCTCAGGCTCCCCACTTTGATTATGTAGATGATCAGGGGAAAAACCATACTGTTTGGTTTGAGGATGCCCGTTCCATTCAGGCAAAATTTAATCTGATAAAAGAACTGGAGATCCGCGGGATTAGCTACTGGAAGCTAGGGCTTTCTTTCCCCCAAAACTGGCTTCTGATCAGCGATAATTTCGATGTCGTCAAGCGTGGACAATGAGAAAAGCCGGGAGGAATTTCTTCTTCCCGGCTTTTGCTGCCTTATATTATGAAGAATTCTGGCCGTTTTATGTCCGGCAGCACAGCAAAGCGGCGACGCGGGTTTGGCATTTTATCGGCACTTCATTCGTCATGGCCGTATCATCATATTGAATTTCGTCTGCAATTCGGCACAAAGCCGGGAAATATAGGCCTTGTTTAGTGTCCCGCTGCCCCCTCGTATGATTTCGCGTGCATACCACTCGGGCGGCGCGGTTTCTTTTTGTTTATCTACTACAACAAAGGTGAGCACATCAGAGAGTGTTCCTGATTCTGTTTTGATATCTACGACGGTTGGCCTGTACATACGGTTGTCCACTCCTTCCCGCCGGTACAAATAAGTAACCGCCTGGTGGCCAATCCGGTATACTTTTCCTTCAACATGGCTGCCGCCTTCAACAATATCGGCTCTTCCCCCATCCGGCGCAACCCGCGTATACCTTAACGAATAATTCGATAAAACACCCCGCCCTATCAAGTCTTGAAACAAATGCTCAACTTTCGATTTTTTAAATCTTTCGTCGTCCATACAGGAACCGTAAGCGAAATAAGACAAAGAAAGCTGGGAAACAAGGCGGTAAATTTTCCAATCTCCATGGGGAATTTTTTTCAAGGAATGTATGTTAAACGACGGATTGATATAAACATAGGCTTCAACAATGCCTGAATCCATGTGGACCAGGTGTATTTCCCTGGTATAGAGGTTTTCTTCATCTTCTCCTTTGTAGCCTTCTAACTCATCAAGTGTATGAAGCTGCTTTTTGGGTATCTGGTAGCATTCCCCGTACACCTTTTCATCGCTGCTCCGAAGCATGACCGGGTACCCTAAACCAGTATCGTACAAAGCGCCATACATCCAGCACTGTCTTGAAATCATCTTGGCTGACGACAGCAATGAATGGTTTGGTTCGTTTTTTCTTAAGGTCCCGTAAACAAACACGTATACTTTCTGTTCTGGCACTGGAGTTCCCCCTTTTGTTAAGTTGTTATATACAAAAAGAAGATAGTTAAGATGGTGCTATTCTTATCTTAGTAGTGCCTGCTATTTTGTATGCGGTATTTTCGTCCGGTTCTTTTAATTACTAGAAAGGCTCTCTTTGAGTATCCTTTCTGCATAGGCAACTACATCCCCCGCCGAAACGCTCATATTTCCGCCGCCCTGGGCAACATTGGGGTTCCCTCCGCCTTTTCCGTCAATAAGCGGAAGTGTTTCCTTTAGCAGGTTGTTCATGGCAATAGGAACCGCAGAACCGCGTGCAAAAACAAGCTGTGTCTTGTCCCCGTAACCAGCAAATAGGGCGACTGTATTTGGCTTTATCGACGTTACGTGATTTGCAAGCTTTTGTAAATCCTGCATGGTTCGGTCGGTAAAGGTTTTCGTTACCAGATGAATGCCGGCGTTCAGCGGCGCCGCTTCCACCAGTTCCCCCGCCTCGTATTCAAACAGCTTTCCCCTCGCTTCCAGCAGCGAACGTTCCAGCTCTTTGCGTTCAGTTAACAGGCGTGTAACATTGTCCGCCAGCTCCGCCTCTCCGCTCGTGAGCAGGCGGCTTGCATCGCGGAGAATCATTTGTTTTTTGTTCATTTCCCGTATGGTACGCGCTCCGCACACAAACTCGATACGGTTGTTATTTTTGTACCGTTCCCAGGTAAGGATTTTAATGGGGCCGACCTCCCCTGTCCGTGAGGGGTGCGTTCCGCCGCAGGGGCTGTAATCAAAATCCGCAATCATAACAATCCGGACATTTTCGCTGACAGACGGCGGCTTGCGCAGAGGAAGCTGAGCCAGCTCCTGCGGTTCAACGAAGCGGGCAATGATGTCCCGATTTTCAAATACGATAGAATTGGCGAGCTGTTCCACAGCTTCTGCCTGCTCCCGGCTCAGTTCCGGCAGTGCAATATCGACGGTCACCGTTTCCCGGCCCAGGTGAAAACCGACGGTGGCCGCATCGTACAATTGTTCAAAAGCTGCAGACAGAATGTGCTGTCCTGTGTGCTGCTGCATATGATCGAATCTGCGCTGCCAGTCTATTTTCCCTGCAATTTCACTTTTGTCTTCTGGGAGCGCCCCTCGGAGGCGATGGCGGATTTCTCCTTCTATTTCTTCTACATCTATCACGTCAATTCCACTAAGGGTTCCCAGATCGCATGGCTGCCCGCCCCCGGTCGGATAGAAGGCGGTTTGCGTAAGCACAACAAACGGAGTGCCATCCCTTTCTGTCCCCTGGCGAAGGATGGATGCAGTAAACTCTTTCTTATACGGATCTTCATAATAAAGTTTATCTTTCATCGTTTTTCCCCTTTGCGTGTAAATTTTCTTCTCACGATTGTTTCAATGTCAGCCGGAGGGGGAATAAATAAGCATACTCCCTTTTCAACACGACTAACCTAATAGCATTTAGTAATTCCCTTTTTACTCCCTACTTGCCTTCTGCTGCGTGCAGAAGGACTTTTTTTTGTTTTGTTCCTGTTTATTTGTCCCTTTACAGGTATATAAAAGGAATAGAATCATTCAATGGAGCGGAGGATGTCAGTATGGACCCTATCCCGGATCATATTCAAGAAAACCTGGATCTTTTGTTTGTCGGCTACAATCCCAGCCTGCGTTCAAGTAAAGTCGGGCACCATTATGCAAACCCGAATAACCGTTTCTGGACCATTCTCTACCGTTCAGGTTTAACTCCGCGAAAATACCAGTCAGAAGAAGGCGACCAATTACTTGAATACGGATACGGGTTTACGAATATTGTAGCCAGGCCGACCCGCACTGCCGCTGAAATTACGAAGGAAGAATATAGAGAAGGCAGAGAAATCCTTAGAAAAAAAATCGCCCGCTATCTTCCCAAGGTTGTCTGCTTTGTCGGCAAAGACGTATATCAGGAATACAGCGGACGCCGAAAAGCAGACTGGGGCGTCCAGGCGGAATCGGTTGTGAAAAATGTCATCGAGTTTGTTGCCCCTTCCTCCAGCGGCCTCGTTCGCATGAAGCTGGAGGATGTGGTGGCTATATACCGGGAATTGAAGGAGTTGCTTGATCAGGTCAAGGATGATTAAGCGTAAGTGGCATCAAATTCATATACAGACTGCTCCTGAACTAGCGAATCCGGCTGGTAAAACCGCTCCTCAAACAGGATGCGGTTTTTATTATTGAATAGGACGACCGTCGATGAGCGGGTGCCATACCCACCGCTTCTAATAAACAGCGGAGACAGCATTCTTTCCCACTCGATTCCAACCCCTGTATTCGGCAGATCCGTATCAGGCGCCCTCTTCTCATCGGAAAGAATGTCAAATAGCGGCTTTGTATCCAGCCTTCCTTTTTCCTTAAGCAAATGCGCCAGCCTCTCTTTGCCAATCGAGACCTTTGGCCATGAAGTATCGAGTACATGATTGCTCAGCCCATGTATACCCGGCTCAATTTCACTCACAATGTTTTCCAGAGTAGAGTAATAGAACAGGGATGTTGTGTCGCCGACGAGCAGGTTAAACCTATTGTAATCCCTGTGGTGCTCTTTCACTTTACATAAGTATTGCTCCGGAGCAATATCTGAAGAAAGATAGTCACTTACCAATTCCCCGCGAGATTTCACATCATCACGTACATCCAGCGGATCCCGGTAATTCGTAATGGCCGCAAAACGGCCGGTTTTTGTAACCCCCATCCACGTCCCCATCTTCTCCAGATCCCTTCCGGCAAGAATGAAAGGATAATCCTCCCAGAATGCGGCGGGCGCAGTCGGGCGGTTGTAGAACTCGTCCCGGTTGGCCGCGACAATGAGCGGGTAGTCCGGGTGGGCCTTATAGGCGAAAAGAATCAAACACAAAAGAACTCCTCCTTCGTTACACCTCTTCAAGCTGTTTTTCCGGGCACAGCTGCTGGAAGCTGCACCAGCGGCATACCGTACGATCTGCTGCTGGCAGGAACTTCTCCACAGGGAGCGGCCGGTTATAATAATCATCGGCCAGGTACGTCTTCATACTGTCCAGGCTGTATGCAATTTTCCTTTTTAAGTGAATGAGTTCCTCTTCCGGCAGCACGACCCGCTCACAGCGGCCGGCCAGCAAATATTCGGTTCTCACCTCAATGTGGTCGAGCGGCACCCCGTAGCATTCATGTACGTAGAGGGCATATAATGCCATCTGTTCTTTGTTTTTTTCATCTTTGCGCCCCGTTTTCCAGTCGACAATGACCCACATTCCGTCATCGCGGCGGTATAAGGCATCGAGTTTTACATACAGCTTGTCTTCGTGCAACGTAAAATAACTGAGCTTCTCCACTTCAAGCAGCTTTGCCTCCGGTTCATTGCAAAGCTCTTTCCAGCTTTCACTTTGCAGAAGGTTTTCCGCACACGCGGCAATGCGCTCGCTTATTGTGGCGGTTCGCGTGGGGGGAAGCCCGCCCTCGTAGTATATCTCATGCAGCATCCCGGATTGTCTGGGGCGTACCCACCATTCATCCAGATTTTTGGAGCTTTTATATGTATCATTCATCATCCTGCGCAAGTAGGCGGCAATGGACCCTGGTTCAGGATAAGAACCTTGCTGTTCTCGCAGCTGAAGCAAATCCTGTGCGGCCTGGTGAACCGCTTCGCCGAATGCGAGGTAAAGATTTTTAAGCTGCTTAAGCCGGTAGGCGGTCTTCGCCTCTTCATTTGAAGTCAGAAGCCAACCGCCGTGAGAAGCATAATAGTGAAAATAATATTGGCGTTTGCACGCATGAAACATCTGGTCACGTGACAGAGACCAGGACCATTCAGGATAAGGCGGTGCCAGGTAGGTCATATGCCTTCCCCTTTCGCTAGATAAGGTTTATGTATTATTTCTACTTTTTTCTATGTATTTCCTTTATAGCAGGAAGGAAAACGTTCTTTTGTCTCAGTTTTTCTTTAAGGCTGCAGTTTCTCTTGATTACCGACGTTGTGTCGGTTATGATAAGTATAAACCGACGCATTGTCGGAAACATATTAAAGAGGGGAATCTTTATGCCGACTGCACTCCTTAATGGTACTGAAATCTTCTATTTGGACGAAGGGAAAGGAAATCCGATCGTGTTTATACACGGTTTAGGGGCTACCCACGAAATGTTTGAACCGCAGGTTGAAACCTTTTCGAAATCACACCGTGTCATTTGCCCTGATATACGCGGAAACGGCCAATCGGGCAAGCTGACGGGACCGATTCGTACTGTATTGGACCGGCAATGCGACGATATCGCCCTGCTGCTCGATAAGCTCGGAATTGAAAAAGCTGTATTTGCGGGTACGTCGTATGGTGGTGTTTTTTGCTTTCATTTCGTTCTACGCTATCCGGAACGTGTAAAAGCCCTGGTTATCACAGATTCCTTTGGGGATACTCAGATTGTCGGGATTACGGAAGCGCTGCTTATGCTTTCCCAATACGGAGCTTTATGGTCGATATATCTTCCTAGAAGTTGGCTCATCCCGGCCGTTAAACACCAGTACCGGCATTGGCCGCTGGCACAGAAACACCTGGTGCGGATTGTTTCACATATGCGAAACCATGAGCATGTTTTACAGCGCCTTGCCATTAATGCCGCCAATCATACCCGTAACCTGGGGCAAGTACATTGTCCTGCATTGGGCCTTGTTGGTAACTTCACAAAGGTAGGCGTGCGCTACATGCAGAGGGCAATGGATGCCATTCCGAATTCTAAATTGGAAATCGTTCCAAACTCGTTTGACCCCACAAATCTGTGCCAGCGGGAAATTTATGATCGGCTGGTGGCGGACTTTCTCAAAGAAATTGGATGGTGAAATGAATGGCGCGAAATCGTAAAACGGCGGCTGAACGAAAACAGGAAATCGTAACGAACGCTCTCGCATTGTTTAAGCAGGATGGATATCGGAATGTGACAATGGACCATATCGCACAAAAATGCGGGATAGCGCGAACTACTCTATACGAATACTTCTCTAATAAAGAAGGGATTTTACTGACGCTCGCAGAGCAAATCGCGGATGAAGCCCGCGCCGTTCAGCCCTCCGGCAGGACAGCCTGCCAGCGATTTGAAAATCTCGCAGCCGATTACCTGGAAAGGATTCAACATCATTCTTCCTTGTATCGAATCCTTTTCCAGGAGGCTCCTGTGTTCTCCGGGGAAGTGTCGAAGAGACTACTCGAATGGAGGGAGAAATTTTTCCACCAGGTTCTCGTCATTGCGGAGGAAGGCATAGCTTCCGGTGAACTTCGACCCGGGATTCGGCCTATGGACGCCGGCTTTCTCTTTCAAGCCATCGTTGGGCAAAGAGCGGGTGAGCTGTTGATGAAGGACGAGTACGTTGACCCGGGTAAAGAAGCCAGGTACCTCGTTTCCCTCCTATGGCATGGGGTTGGTACGTAATGCCGCCGGGATTTTTCGTCATACTTTATCCTTTCCCTTGCCTTTAGGTATAATAATGAAGAAGAAGAATCTACCCATTATGTTTAGTAAGGAGGATTTCGTTGATCCGGACGCTGGCCGTAACAAATGAATCAGAACTTATACATAATTTATCCCTTGAACAGCTTGCTTTGCCGAATATTGCCTGGTATTGGGTCGATTTTAGTGCCCCTGATATTGATGAAGTTACACTGCTTGAAACACACTTCCATTTCCATCCGCTGGCGATTGAAGATTGCCTGCATTTTCTACAGCGGCCGAAATTGGATTATTACGACGGATACAGCTTCTTTGTCCTGCACGCACTGAACCAGGAAACACTTATTCCTGACGAAGTAGACCTCTTTGTCGGAAGCAATTATATCGTTTCTTTTCACCAAACCGAGCCGAAGGAAATGGAAGAAGCATGGGGGAAAGTGTGTGAGAAAGGAAAGGCCTGGAAGAATGGGCCTGTCTATATCGCTTACCTGATTATGGATAAGCTCGTCGATAACTATTTTCCGGCTGCCTATAAGATGGAGGACGATCTGGAAGATTTGGACGAGAATACAAAAGGTCTTCCCGGGCGTGTTCTCATGGACCAAATGTTTGAGCTGCGGGCTGACCTGCTTAAGCTTCGGCGCACGATCGTCTCAATGAGGGATTTATTTTACAGGGTATTAAATTCGGAACGATTGGAAGGGTTTAAAGAACACCGGATTTATTTTGCGGATATTTATGACCACCTGCTTCGGCTCTCGGAAATCGTAGACTCAAGCCGTGAAATGACTGCGGATATGAGGGATAACTATATTTCTCTAAACTCCAATCGTATGAATTCAATCATGATGACACTCACCATTATTTCTTCCATCTTCATCCCGCTTACGTTTATTGCAGGCATTTATGGGATGAATTTCGAATACATGCCGGAACTAAAGTGGCGTTACGGTTATTACGATGTGCTGGGCGGCATGTTTGTCATTGGCTTTGGGATGTTTCTCTGGTTCCGGAGAAAAGGCTGGTTTAACTCTTAAAGCGTGTTAGCGGTAGACTACCTTACAACTTATATGACAAGAGGAGGAAACACTTATGAATCTGGGTTTGGAAAATAAGGTCGTTGTTGTTACAGGAGCAAGCGCAGGAATTGGTCTGGCGATTACTCGCAGCTTTTTAGAAGAAGGCGCCAGAGTCGTGGGCGGCAGCCGCACGACGGATACACTGCGTGAACTTGGATACGATAAACAGCTCGTGCCGGTAGCTGTCGATTTGAGCCAGCCGAAAGGTCCGGATACTCTCATTCAAAAGGCTGTCGATGCGTTCGGTAAAATTGACGTACTGGTCAATAACGTAGGCATTGCACCGGCGAGAGAAGGTTTTTTGCAAACGGGCGACGAGGATTGGACGCAAATGTTTGAAACGAACTTGATGAGTATGGTTCGCGCCAGCCGCGCTGCACTCCCCTATATGATTAAGCAGCAGAATGGCTCCATTATCAACATTGCGTCGGAAAGCGGAAGGCAGCCGGATACGATTTTGATTGATTACAGTGCGCTAAAAGCGGCGATGCTCAGCGTATCCAAAGCGCTGTCAAATGAATTCGGCCCGCAGCATCCGAGTCAATGCCGTATCGCCGGGACCGACACGAACCCCGCTCTGGGATAATCCAGGTGGATTTGCGGACAGTCTGGCCGAGCAATTCGGCATGGAGAAGGAGCAGGCGATCGAGCATTTCGCGAAAGAGGTGCGGCAGCTGCCGCTCGGCAGGATTGGCCGCCCGGAAGAAGTAGCATCGGTTGTCCTCTTCCTGGCATCGGATCAGGCGGCTTTCGTAACGGGTGCCGAGTATACGGTGAACGGCGGCTCTCTCCGGGCTTTTTAAGATTTGAGAAACTCTTATGTTGGAGAAGATTCGGTATCAGTCTTCTCCTCTCCTAAAATTTGATGTTCCGCCCGATTCGATTTTTCTTGGCGAATTGGAATAATGAGGGGAATCGGCAGCAAACTAAGGAAAAAGGAGGGTATGTAATGACCAGTATAGTCGAGGCCGTAACAACCGTTGTTAATTCTTTGATAGATGAAGAACCAAAGCCGCCTCTTCATGTGGGAGAAGTGATGAATTGCTGGATACTGCTGGCGATTTTCCAGGAGGCCCACACGATGTATATATCCGGTTTAAATACGACAACAGACAGCGAGCTGCGGCACGCGCTCGAAAAAGCAGAAATAGGTTCCAGGCAAGACACTGATAGGTTAAAGAAATTTATGACAGAGGAAGGCGTTCCTCTTCCGCCCGCACCGGAGGATAAGCCGAAATCGAACCCGGATGCTGTTCCGCTTGGCGTGAAGCTGACCAATGACGAGCTTGCTAACGCGGTTTCAGCCAAAATTGCTTCCGTAATAACAATTTGCGGTTCAGCCATGGCTCAGTCTGTTCGAAATGATATAGGTATCCTCTTTTTTCAATTCCAGGTTCACTTAATGAAGTATGGAGCCGTATTTAAGTCTCTTATGAGAGAAAGAGGCTGGCTGAAAGTTCCCCCCTACTACTATCCGCCTGGCCGCCCCCGCGAGAATGAGTAGATAGATTTTCTGCTCTCCCTACTCTGCTGTCTGCCAAATCCGTGCTATACTTGCTGAAAAGTATAAAGTGAGGAATCGCGGATGTACCCACAGGCACTTATTGACTATCTCGTATATTTTCATGCAGACAGGGATTACTTCGAATGCCATGAAGTGCTGGAAGAATATTGGAAAAGCCTTCCTCCTTCCGAACGAAGCAGGTTATGGGTCGGCCTGATTCAAATCGCGGTTGGTTTGTATCACCAGCGGAGAGGAAATTTTGCGGGTGCTGCCAAGATGCTTGGTGGAGCGCTGCAGCGTTTAACTTCTGAGGAATTAAATGGAGTTGGCTTAGATGGACCCCGGCTGCTTAAAGAGATAGAAGCAAGAAAAGAGGAAGTCCAAAAGCAGGCTCCGTACACAGATCTATCGCTGCCGATAAGCAGTGCTGCCTTGCTGCAGGCATGCGAGGAAGTATGCGAAAGGCGCGGCGTATCCTGGATGTCAGCAACGGATCCCCAGGATGAGTACCTTATTCACAAGCATAAGCTGCGGGACCGGACGGATGTAATCGCAGAAAGAGAAAAAGCAATACAGGAGCGAAAATAAAGCGGACTATCGCTCCTTTTAACGCCAAAACCACCGTTTCCTATTGTAGAGACGATGGTTTTTCTGTCCATACCCTAAAAAAGACGCAGCCTTTATTCTACTAATGAAACCCTACAAATAAGAGCCCACTTTGCTTTTTTTGACGCTTCATCAATGGAACCGCTTGCCGAAATGCTATTTTCGTCTGTCGCCTGCATTCCCCATATAGCGATTTCGCGAGAATCCGGAACCTGGAGGTCGTCGTTCAACTGAAGCGTGACCGATGAATTCATCTTTGGATTTTTCTCAATCTCAAATTCGCTGCTTGGTTTATTTCCTTTGTATTTCAGTTTAACAGCACCGGACATAGAACCAAGAAAGGCTCTAAACTTTGCGGCATCGCCATCAAACAAATTTACCGGTGATACAGTAAGATATCCGGTTTGTCCGGGGCGTGATGACTCCGGCGCGGAGCCATAGGTGGCCTGTTTGGATTTCGATTCCATACACCCGGATAACAAAAAGAAGATAATAAAAAATAAGGTGATAAAGGCGGGTTTTTTCATTGCTGGGCGCCCCTTCCATAAATTTAACCATAGTATACCATCAAAATTAGACATATAAATAGGCTGCCCCGGAATAAAGGCAGCCTAGTCTTTTGTTTACTTTTCCACCGCGCACATCTCATTAGATATAGCGGGGTTTTTCTTCGTTTGCCACTTGATTGCCCGAAACCTGACTGTCGCAAAAACGACTCCCAGCACAATAAGTGTGCCGCCGATTACCTGCGATTTCGTAATGGGTGAACCTAAGGCAATATATCCCACAATCATCGCGACAAATGGCTGCAGATTGAGCAAGATGGACGCCTTCGAAGCGCCTACTTTGGTAATTCCCCGGTTCCATATTAAACCGCCTACTCCCTGGGACAAAATACCGGATAAAGCAGCAAGAACCCAAGGCCAAACAGAATGAGCGACAATCGGGTGCTGGTCGTTCACATAGACGAAAGGAACGAACATGCAAGCGCCTAAAATGGTGGAATATACGGTCGCTGAAGTGGACTCAAACGTCTGTGTCAGCTTACGGATGAGTATCAGGCTAATGGAGAAGGTAAGCATCGCTCCCCCGGCCAGCAAGTCGCCTAACCCAATGGCAACGTGCTGTTTGCCAACCGCAACGAGCATGTAAACACCGAATACAGCAATTAAAGAGCCAAGAATCATCCGGACAGTCAAGGGCTCCCGAAGAAAGAAATATGCCATAATGCTTGTTGCTATCGGAGCCAGGGACATAATCAACGCCGCTTCCGTTGCGCTTGTATAGCCTAAAGCCTGGAAGAAAAAGGTCTGATTCAGCAGCGTTCCTATAAAGGCGATAGCGAGCAGATAAACCCATTGGCGTTTTTTGATGCGAATGAATCGATGGGTAAAAAATGCAAAGCCAAGAAGAAAGCATGAAGTAAAGATAATACGAATGGCTGCCAGGATAAGAGGATGGAACTGTCCGACTAACCAGCTGCCGACAACAAAATTGCTCCCCCAAATGATAACGGGGATGAGAAGTACTAAATAACTGGATAACATATGCAGTATCCCTACCGTTCTGTAATGTAGATGCATGCATCAGTATACTGCGTTACCCGCAGGAGAAGCAATGCTAATAAAGTTCAATATCCGAACAAGAAAAGGGTTTCACTGGCAAAAACCTTAGGAATTCGAAGGTATGCTCCTTCTCTTTGTTTTGTTAAACAATTAAGGTAAGCGGACCGATTTGTATGCGTCACGTACGCCCTGTTTAAGAAAAACGCTATCTATGCCGTGCGTAAAGTAATGGACGCCCCGCTCTCTCCAGAAGTTGATAAAGTCCACGCTGGTGCCATGCATGCCGATGGATTTGCCTCTCTCTTTTACTTTATCTATGATTTTCTGAATCGTTTCTATTACAACCGGATGATCGAGCATTCCTGTTAAACCAAGCGATTGGGACAAATCCATCGGCCCTATGTAAAATAAATCTACCCCTTCCACGCCGATGATTTCATCCAAATTTCTAATGGCTTGTTCCGTTTCAATTTGTACAATGGTTATGACTCTATCATTTTCACTCTGGACGAAGTCCTTTATATTCATATCCCCATAATGATCGGCAGCACACGCTCCGCCCACTCCCCGTTTGCCAAGAGGTCCGAACTTTGAAGCTTCCACGATAGCTCTTGCCTCTTGCACGTTATTTACCTGCGGCAGCATCACGCCATCCACGCCTAAATCGAGTACCTTTGAAATGAACATAGAGGTGCCGGAAGCTACGCGAAGTATAACAGGGATGCCGGCTTTTTTATACACCGGAACGATGGCTCGTAAATCAGAGAGATCCACCGGACCGTGTTCCATATCAACCGTAACAAAATCGACTCCGGTTAGGGATAGAACTTCAGAAACAATGGGAGAAGGAATTCTTTGCCAAATCCCCACGACATCTTTTCCGTTTTTAATTATAGATTTAAACATTGTATGCCTCCTCTAGTCATTCGTGTACTGAAAAGAAGGCCTGCAGTAATCTGCAGGACCTCTATCAAGAGTTATTCAAGTGTATTTGTCAGTGTACCGATTTTCTCTATCGAAACAGTAATCTCATCTCCGGACTTTAACCAATGCTGCTCGGATTCCGGATAGCCCAGAATCACCCCATCAGGTGTTCCCGAGAAAATGATGTCTCCTGGCTTTAACGTCATATAGCGGGAGGCGTAGCTAATAATGGTTGCGCAGGAGAATATCATATCTTTTGTATTTGCAGACTGCCGCAGCTCTCCGTTGACCTCACATTTCACTTCGAGATTGCCTGGGTTAGGAATTTCATCGGCTGTCACAAGGTAAGGGCCAACAGGGGCAAACCCATCACTCGTTTTTCCAAGCAGCCACTGCCCCGTTCGGAATTGGAGGTCCCGGGCGGATAAGTCATTTCCAATACTGTATCCGAACACATAAGAGAGAGCTTCTTCTTCACTCACATTTTTTGCCGTTTTCCCGATAACAATGAGCAGTTCCGCTTCATAATCGAATTTTTCCGCGTCTTCTGGAAGATACACAACCTCTTTATGGCCCGCCAGGGCATTGTTAAACTTGCTGAATAAAATAGGTGAAGTAGGAACCGCCATTTTTGATTCTTCCGCATGGTTAATATAGTTAAGCCCTACGCAAATAATTTTTTCCGGGGATTGTACGCACGGGCCATATTCAACATTCTCTTCGCTGACGAGGAATTGTTGTGGATTTTCACTCGATAGAGCATTGTCTACTAGTTGTTTAAGAGCTTGAATCCCCTCGTCCCTACTGGCGATAAGAGCATCCACAGTGTTCGGCAGGCTTATATTTAGCTGCTCACCTGCTTGTTCTACATCTATAATTCCCTGTTCCGTTTGAATTCCTAATCCGAGTCGGTCGCCTTTTTTAAAATGGAGCAATTTCATATCTTCTTTTCCCCTTTCTTATTTCCCCTAAATGTTAGATACTGTTTCTTCATATGGATTGTTTGTTAATTCTTCTATTAAAGAAGCTTGAATCCCTGCCGCCCGTGCGAAGTTCTCCAATTCTTCCACTACTGATTTAGGCAGAACAATTCCTTCTATTAAATTTTTCTCCTTGTTGTTTGCCTCGATCTCCCCTGGAAGATAAATTTCCTTTGCGCCTGCCGTTAAAGGAGTATCTTTCATATATTGGATGTACCGATCTACGGAAGCTTTAAACAGCGTCGGATCCATAAATGCGTCTACCCTTAAAGCCATGAAGAAATGGCTAATGTCATTCGGGTTTTCAAAATCCTGATACATGGAATGAATATCCGGGCCAATCGCTCCATTACTTAGCACTGCGGAAAGAATATCAACGAGAACGGCAAGGCCATATCCTTTCGGTCCGCCTACCGGGAATAAAAATCCGCCTTGAACAACGTCATCGGGATTTGTTGTCGGTTCGCCAGACCGGTCTACTGCCCAGCCCAGTGGGATTTCCTGTCCTTTGCTTTTTGCAGCCAGGATTTTCCCGAGCGGAACAACGCTTGTGGCCATATCTACTACGATCGGCTTCTCGTCTCCGGCAGGGATGGCCATCGCAATCGGATTGTTTCCTACCTTTGCTGCGGCTCCTCCTGGAGGTGGCATTAATGGCTCTACATTGCTAACAACAAAACCAATCATGTTATGTTCTAGCAATTGGGAAGCCCAATAGGCGGCCGCACCGAAATGATTGCTTCTACGCACGGAAATGGCAGCGAGATTCGCGTTTTTCGCCTTCTCCAGCAATAAGTCAATCGCTCGCTGTGAAACAACCTGGCCGATTCCGTATCCGCCGTCGAGGACAGCTGTGCTTTCCGTTTCATTCATAGTTACAACCTCTGTTTGCTTAGCCATAACTCCCTTCTCTAACCGGTTAAGATAGATCGACATCCGTATTACGCCATGGCTGCTGACACCTCTTAAATCGGCATCGACAAGGGAATCAGACACCGTTTTTGCATCTTCAACCGGCACTCCATTGTTCTGCAAAATGAGTGAACAAATCTCTGAAAGCGGTTGCGGGTTTATACGATAGAAAGAACTCATTAGGAAACGACCTCCGTTGCTATTTTTTCTTGTGTAAGCGGCTTGTTATCTTTTTTCAAAAACAATCCATAAATGAGCGCTGCCACTCCTCCAATAACACCAGCAATGACAAGGGCTGCAACGAAGTTATGGAGACGATCGGCCAGAAAACCTGTCAGAATTGGGGCAATCCATCCAGCTATATTACCAATGAAGTTCTGCATACCAGCGAGGGTCCCTTCTGTGCCCTTAGGTGCAATGTCAGCAATGATCGCCCAGGAAGAGCCATTCGCAAACATCATTCCCCCCATCGAGAGCGAAATGAGGAGGATAGCGGATGAAGCGCTTTCAACAAAGGCCCCCGGAATGATAAACAGGGAAAGGAGCATGCCTATCGTCATAATTGTTTTGCGAGCCTTGATTGGTTCCCAACCTCTCTTAACGAGCCTGTCTGAAAGATAGCCTCCGAGCAAAGCACCTGCAGATGCGGCAACCCATGGGAGAATTGAGTTAAAACCGGCTTTAATCAATGTCATGTGTTTTTCAACAACCAAATAGGTTGGCAGCCAGGTGAGCATGAGATAAAGCAAGTAGTCCTGGGCAAACAGCCCGTATAAAATACACCAAACATTTCGTTGTTTTAATAACTGGTACCACTTAACTTTAGATTCTTCTGTTTTTTCAGGCGCTGTTTGCCCCGCTTCAATATACGCAACTTCTGCTTCATTAGCGATGCGGCTTTCACTCGGACGATTTTTAAAATAATAAAGCCAGAGGAAAACCCAGATAACACCAAGTGAACCCGTGATGATAAAGGATACGCGCCAGCCGAAGTTTTCAACTACCCATGCTACGAGTGGGGTGGTAAGCCCGGCTCCTACAGCAATCCCCGTTGTAAATAAGCCGTTTGCAAATCCGCGCTCATGAGTTGGCAGCCAATCGGAGATAACGCGGGTGTTGGTTGGAAAAGCCGGTGACTCCCCAATTCCCATGAGAGCACGGATTCCGATAAGCGCTCCAAGAGAGCGTCCGGTGGCCGTTAAGGCTCCGAATATAGACCACCATAAAATCGCCACTGCATAGGTGACTCGTGCTCCCAGTTTATCGACGATAGCTCCTACAGGAATTTGCATTAATGTATACGTCCAGAAGAAAGCGGAGCCTAGAATGCCAAATTCAACTTTTGAAAATGAAAGCTCTTTCATCATTGCCGGGCCGGCAACGCCAAGATTCGAACGGTCCAAATAATTGATGGATGTGGCCAAAAAAATCAAAATGACGACACCCCATCTGCCATTTGTTTTTTTCATGCAATTCACCTCTTTTTTCACATGGTTTATAGATCACTAAAAGATGATTTTGTTTTCATTAAGTGCTCAAGTAAGGCCTTTCCAGCTGTACCGTCTCTTAAACCTTTCACAATTTCCATATGTTCTGAAATAACTTCTTCCCTTCTATTTTTGCGGTGTAATACCCGTACACCAATCCGCCGAATGGTATCTGACGTTTGTTCAAATACACCAATAATTCTCTTGTTGTTTGTTAATTCATAAATGACTTTATGAAAATCATGATCAATCGCCATAAATTCATAGTCATCCTGTTCTGCAGGATTTGTTTTCATAATCGAAATTAACTGTTCCAGTCTTTTTAAGCTATCCTCACTGACGTTTAATAAAATCTTCTCCACAATTGATGTCTCCAGCATTACGCGCAACTCGAAAACCTCTTCCATATCACGGGCAGTAATTGGGCTTATGTATGTCCCTTTATAAGGAATCGTATAGACCCAGCCTTCCGATTCGAGGATTTGAATTGCTTCACGAAATGGGGTTCTACTAACTTGAAATTGTTCTGCTGCCCGCTTCTCGGTCATCATTTCGTTGTCCGTTAAAATGCCGCGTATAATCGCCTCCTTTAGAATTTCATAAGTCTGTACTTTCAATGGTTTAGGTGCTGCCAAATGAAGATTCATTTCGATTAACTCCCCTGTTTGTCTAATATATAGTATATAATATATTATATATAATTTTCTGTAAACTATATTTTTAACAATTTAGTCATTTTAGATTATTTTTTATTATTACATCCATTTAAAGGTTAAAGGCCTATCTATACATGCAAAAAAGCAGACCTAATTTCAGTTAGGTCTGCTTGATTCGTATGAATTCCTACCCTGTTTAATCAAAATCATGAACCAGCATTACCAACTAATTCCGCCGTGCCAAAATGAAATAGCAGAGAACGGAGCCAATACCGGCAACAGCAATGACAACTCCCATCGGTACCGCTGTCTGGCTTCCGCCAAGCCCGACGAGAGGGGCTGCGATTCCTCCAAAGACGAATGACAATAATCCAAGCAGTGCTGAAGCACTCCCTGCCGACTCTCCATGGTTTTGCATAGCGAGCGAAAAGCCTGCCGTCGTTATAATTCCAACGCTCGATACGACGATAAACAAACACGGAAGAATAGCAGGTAAGCCTGCACCCATAAGAATCACGGCGAGCAGCGCCGTGCCGCCAAGAAAAGCAAGGCAAAGCCCGCTGATAAATAATTTTCCCTCCCCTATCCGGCCGGCCAGCCTGCCGGCGATTTGTCCGGTCATAATAATTCCGAGGCCATTAATCGCGAAGAACAGACTGAACATCTGAGGCGAAGCGCCGTAAATCTCCTGAAGGACGAACGGTGACCCCGATATGTAAGCAAACATCGCCGCAACGACAAGCCCCTGTGATAACGCATACCCTATGAAAACCCGATCGCTAATAAGGCTGCGAAAGGTGGACAGCGTATGGGTGATTCCTCCCTCAGACCGGCGTTCAGCAGGCAGTGTCTCCGGCAACCCCGCACGCACGGCAATGAACATCACAAGGCCAATCGCACTCAATACAAGGAATACACCGGTCCAGGGCGTCACTCGGAGCAACTGTCCTCCTATAATAGGTGCAAGTATCGGGGCAGCCCCGTTAACGAGCATCAGAAGGGAGAAGAATTTTGTTAATTCCGAACCTGAATACAGATCACGGGCCATCGCGCGGGAAATAACAATGCCTGCAGCTCCTGCCATTCCTTGAATAAACCGCAGAATAATCAATATCCAAATAGAAGGAGCAAACGCGCATAATGCCGATGATACAGCATAAATAGCGAGCCCGATAAGAAGAGGGGTTCGCCGCCCCCGTACATCGCTAAGCGGGCCCGCAAGCAGCTGTCCGAATGAAAGCCCGAGCAGGCAAAAGGTCAGGCTTAGCTGGGTAAGGGATGCCGTCGTATGTAAATCCTTAGCCAGTGTTGGTAATGAAGGCAGGTACATATCAAGGGATAGCGGCCCGAATGCGGACAGTGAGCCTAATAGTATGACCATCCACAATCGATATGATAAAGCAGGTTTTTGTGAAGCAGAGTCGAGACCGTTCGTAAGATTGTTCATCCTACTTGAACTTTTTCCAGTCCATGTTGCTTTCCTCAAGCAAATCGGCAAATGTTTTATTTTTTTCCCGTGTGCGCTGCTCGGCTTTTTTCTTTTCCCTTTCCGCTTCCAGCTTTGCCTGTTCCTTTTGCTTTAGTTCCTGCGAAGTTTGCTTTAGCTTTTCAAGGGCAGATAAATCAATGCGATCGCCAAGAGCGCCAAGAGGCGTTTGGTCTTCTTTTTCGCGTTTTTCAAACTTGTATGTTTGTGGTTTTTTGCTTCTTTTTTGCCATCACGATCCCTCTTTTTCACTATATTTTAATAGAATCGTAGCATTGCTGCGTGTAAACTGGCAAGTTTAGTTGCCCGTATAATTGCTGTTTGTCAAAAATGCAGGTTATCTCCTTGATGATCCTGAGGGGAGTGCAAAATGATCTCCAATTTCATGCCGGGGTTAAAACAATGCCTGACTTCAGTTCAAATTTTAACATTGCAAACATATGTTCTTTGTTTTATAATCGAGTTATGGCTAATAATGGATAGAAAATAATTTAGAATCAAGGAGTTGACGAATCATGACAACGCGATTGATCCCCTATTTAATGATGAATGGAAATGCAAAAGAAGCTATTCAATTTTACGAAAAAGCACTGGATGCTAAAGTCCTCTTTACCCAAACTTTCGGAGAGATGCCGGAAAACCCCGAATTTCCTTTACCAACAGATGCAAAGGAACGTGTGGCACACGCAATGTTAAAAGTTGGCGAAACGGATCTTATGTTTTCTGATATATTTCCAGGTCAACCCCATCAAAGTGGAAATCAAGTGACCATCTGTATTTCAACTAATGACCTGGAAAAGTCAAAACAAATGTATGAATCCTTGCAGCAAGGCGGTCAAGTGAATATGCCGCTGCAAGAAACTCATTTTAGCCCTGCTTACGGTATTGTAACGGATAAGTTCGGCGTAACTTTCCAAATTTACACTGAGAGCCAACAGTAAGTTATTGTTAGCGACGCTATCCGTTTGTACTTGGCACTTCATAACAGATTTCCACTGTTACGTTCATATGACATAATAAAATCCTGGCTGAATCCGCATTTTCAATGCCAATAATCACCCTCCCACTGTGGCAACGATTTTGCTTACGCGGAACAATGCAAAAAAAGGCTCTGTTCGCATCGTTTGCGACAGAGCCGTTCTCCTTTTTCTTAGGTTTCTCGAAATACAAGGAGAGATCCTTATTTTTCAAAATAAAGTAACCATCGTGCTGTTTTACGGCAATAGATTCTTTGGAATCAGTTCCCTTAATTCCAAACAAATTCTCGCCTTCTCTTAAGCCAGAAGGTTGGCATTTAGTATAATTAATTCGATTTGCCATATTTGATTTTATCAAATGCAACTGTTCAATTCATCTATGTTTTTTTTGTTCGAAGACGCCCCATAACTATCATTAAAAGCGTTACCCGTTACCGGAACAAAAAAGCTGCCGAAACAGAGTTATTGAACACTCGATTCCCGTCGCTGATAAAAGTTAATTTCTATTTAAGTCTTCAGGTCAACGACCCGCCACTGAAGTGGCAGGCCTGTGTGAACGCATAAGCCTGGTTGATTAGACCTCTTCCCTCGCAGGAAGGAAACGGTCGATGGGAACCTACGGAGACGATTTCGCAAGAAATCGGTTCTCTGCTTTATCTTCGCAAAGGAGATGTTTTAGATGGTGTATGCACTGAATCAGAATGGCGCACACGGAACCGTGAGGTGGCCCAAGCAAACCTGCGCCAGTACCGGGGGTTGAAGTTAACTAAGAGAAGAAGAAGCATCCACCGGATGCGCTATCCGTTGCAACTGATGGATATGGTCAGGTTTGACGGCAAGGACTCTCTTGTCAGCGGGACAAACAACAAAGGCAAAATGATTGTGCTGAAAGGCTGTGCGCGGGCACCGTCCGTCAAGAAGGTGAAGGTGGTCAAGTACGGCAAAGGATTTGGCAGGCTGGCAGGGGAAGACCTCCGGGTTTCCTCCCCCATCTAAAGAAAGGGGGGGCCAATCTGGCCTATTTATGAACCAGTAATGGATTTTCTATCTGGCACTGCTTCCCCAAAAGCAGATCAACATTTTAGTCTTTTTTCTTACTAAAGAACGCTAATTCGAAAAAAGACATGGCTAAAGATAAGCCTAGAACAGGAGAAAAATCATAAAGTTCAATTTTTGAAGGTTTAAAAAAGTAGTTACAAATAAATGTTGCTATACTAAGGAAAATAAACAAAGTAATAAACCGCAAAATTAATTTTTTAAATTCAACCCGATTTAGCTTGATTGAATTTATAACAGCTGTACAAGTTAAGTACAAGCCATATGAAAGAAGAAAAATAACATATCCTATAACAAATTTATAAGAGAATGGATTATCAATATTGTTATATACAATAGATAATGTAATTATTGTGCCTGCTACAAATAAAGTAAACAGAATTAAGTTTGACGAAATATATTTCATCATTTTATCACCACCGTAGGCTTTTCAATATCTTGGATGCTCTTTGATTATCTCAGAATATAACAACCTTGTTTATTGGTTAATTACAGCTGGGGTGTCATAATTTGTTATATCGCCAACACCAAAAGGCGACAATAATGATTTTATAGACAGGTTTATTTGTATGTATCTACCTCTTACTATTCGTTATTTGACCATTCTGTTTGGTTTTTTTGTGATTTATTCGATTGTAGGTTATATCGCATTAGGAGATGTTTTTGATAGGTTTAACAGTAAATGGAATATGGCAAATGCAATCATTGGAAATGTTGCTGAGGTTCTTTTTTATTTATGGTTACGGCGTCATATAATCAAAGTCTCTACTGTGAATAATGAATAGAAAGACCCCCTAAAAATTAGGAGGTCTTATTTTTCACTTGCGATTTGCCGGTCTAACCAACTTAACATGTCTGCGAAAAATTGTTTTCGACCCAAATCATCAAACGGACGGTGCCGCATAGAATCGTATTCAAACTTCTGTTTGTCTTGGGAACCGACAGAGTTAAAGAACTGACGCAGCTTCGTTGGGGGCGTAATTTCATCGTCAAGTCCGTATTGTAACAAAAACGGCATTTCAATAGAATGTGCTTGGTTCATTAAGCCTGATAGCGTTTGAATTAAACCGCGCCCCAAACCAGGTGTTACCGTATTGTGACGCAGGACATCAGAACTAAGTCTGGTAATCATTTCTGGGTCTTGTGTTAATAAATGTAGATTACTGGATTTTTCAATCGTATAATCTGGTTTAAGCTTACCCATTAAGGCAATAAGTAATTTCTCTATCGGTTTAACTTCATAAGAAACGGCAGGGGCAATTGCAACAAGTCCCGCAATATCTGCACCATGATATAAAGAATAGTCGAGGCTAATAACCCCGCCAAGGCTATGTGCCACGATATACAGTGGCAGTTCAGAAAGCTCTGAAGTTACTAGCTTCCGAAACTCGTGTAAATCCCCCCTATATTCTTCCCATGTCCGAATAAATCCCCTTGTACCCGAACTTTTTCCATGCCCGCGCAAATCAAAAGCATAAGCGATATATTCATGTTCTACCAGGCATGCACAAAGGTTCTGTAACCCGCCACTATGGTCGCCATGTCCATGTACTACAATAACTGCCGCTTTTGGAACCCCTTTTGGTTTAAAGACGCGATAAAATAGTTCAGCTCCCTTAACGCCATAAAATGTCCCTTCCATTGTCATCAAAGAAATCCCTCCTTTTTAGTTCAAAAAGCTTTTTGCTCCACAACAATATAAAATGATAGCTTGGTGAACATAAATTAGATTCTTTTTAAATGCATACCCGACAAAATAATTTGAAGAAATAGCATTTTCGCTAACCTCTTCATTTCTAAAAAATGGCGGACATGGATTTAATAT
>NZ_BBWZ01000013.1 GCF_001015055.1 Aneurinibacillus tyrosinisolvens
TGAATTTGTGGAACTCTATACCCCATATATCCGATAGAAGGCAAGAGAAATTACTGTAGTTAGGGCCATGCAGAAAGCTGAAACAAAAAACCACTTTCTACAAACTTGGTAAAGAATATGAAAAGGAAAGGGCAGTTAGTCAGTAATGATTAGTTGCTCTTTCTTTTGTCCGATAATATCTCGTTATGGATATTTTTTTATTTTATATGAATTAGTGTTATTTTGTTTAAATTAATTATATTTTTAATGAATTATTTTCTATATTTAGGTTAGAAAAGGGTGATTTACTTGGAATTGAAAATTGATTTAAAAGATATAGACTTTCAGCAATTGGTTGAGTGTTCTCTTAATGCGATTTGGGTTATCGGAGAAGAAGGAAAAATCCTTTATTGTAATAAGGCTTGTTTGGAATTGTTAAAATTAAGTTCTGCCCAAGAGATTTTATACAAAAATTTGTACGTTTTTCTCCCTTACGACATCCATGATATTTGTAAAGAACGATTAAAAGGTGTGCTGGAAAAAGAGGAAGCAATCGAATTGTTTGAAGCGAAAATGATTAGAAATGATGGGAAAGTTATTGACGTTGAAGTAAGGACTGTACCTTATTATTTTAAAGATAAGGTCTTGGCTCAAGTTATTATTCAAGATATAACGCAGCGTAAGATAACAGAGAGACTTTTGAAAGATAGAGAAAAATTAGCTTCAATTGGTCAAATAGCGGCTGGTATTGCTCATGAAATTAAAAATCCTCTAACATCAGTAAAAGGGTTCTTACAGTTATTAAAAGAATCCCATCCGCATCGTTATTTAGAAACGATGGAAACTGAACTGGAACAAGCATTTGATACTCTGGACAATTTCTTACAGGTATCCAAACCTAATTTACAAGATGAACCCTTTATTCCGGTTAATTTATGTAAGGAATTAACTTCTCTATTATCTTTATTCCAGCAGAGACTTTACAATGTGCAAATAGAAATTGATTTAAAAGATTCAGAGAGAAAAGTAATGGGAAAAAGGAATTTATTTCTAAAAGCATTTTTTAATCTTATAAAAAATGCACTTGAGGCTATACAGGACAAAGGAAAAATTAGAATTGAACATTATTATAAAGATGAATACATTCATATAAAAGTGAGTGATACGGGAGTAGGAATACCTGAAGATGAATTGAAAATGTTGGGGACACCGTTCTTTTCCAACAAAAGTGACGGAACAGGTTTAGGTTTAACGCAAGTGTTTACAACGGTACATGAACATGCAGGAAATATCTCCATTCAAAGTACAATTGGAAAAGGGACTAGCTTTCATATTCAACTTCCTGTACATTAACTGTACACCGGCCACAGGTACCTTTTCGATAGCTAACGTCCAAGGGTTGTTCTTATTGTAGAGTTGCTTCCAGCAATGTCTGATTTGCAATCGGGACCCATTGAAATTTCGATTGATTTTGCCACAAATGGATTCTGGCTTGATGAGACGGTTTGCACCCTAACCGCTTATGCCTCCATACAAAATTGGTTGTCCTATACCTGCAAAAAACTTCTCTTCGAGGGTGTGAAAATGACATTTGACAAAAGATGGAACTGGAGTTATATTTGATTTATTACCATTTTGAAAATATATTATTTGGAAATAAAGAAAGGAATGTTATAGTATTCTATGGATCCTCAGCAAATTGACTCTGTACGCGAATTTATTATGTTTGTAGGGCAAAAACTAAAAAAATGCACGCAAAGCTTTGAAAACAATCGTGATTTGACTAAGCATGAATTCAGCATATTGTTCATATTGGGTCAAAAAGGACCTCTAATCGTAAAAGAAATCGCCCAGAATCTACAGGATGTGAGCTTAAGTACGTTAACCAGGCTGCTCGACAGCTTAGAGCAAAAGCAGTATATCGAGCGCAGCCTCGACCGAACCGACCGCCGGAGCTTTGTAATCACACCGACAGCAAAGGCAAAGGAGCTGATGGAAAGCTTTCCACAGCATATGGAGGCGCTGGCTAAAGGGATATTGGAGGGGTTAACCCCAGCCGAACGTTTGATGTTGCTGGAGTTATTTTCGAAAGTCCGTTCCCATATTCAAAGCATGTAAAACAGATCGGGAACAGTAACACGAATTCCCTTGAAACTCTGGGGTTCGCACGAAATTTATTACCATTTTGGAAATATTTCTTCATAAAAATATTTATTTTTGAATATAAATTGATCATCATTACGTATAGCAGGAGGTTCATATGATTTCAGAATCACCCATAGCTTCTGATCCGATTACAGGTACCCCCATCATCGAAGTCGAAGGACTTTTTAAGCGATACGGAGACTTTACAGCTGTCAATGGTATTCACTTTCAAGTCATGCAGGGAGAAATATTCGGCCTGCTGGGTCCAAACGGTGCAGGAAAAACAACAACGATGGAAATGATCGAAGGGCTGCGCAAACCGGATAAAGGCACGGCTAAGGTAGCTGGATTTGATACTCATACCTCTCTAAACAAGGTAAAGGAAGTCATCGGCGTCCAACTCCAATCGACGTCCCTATTCGAGCTGCTTACGGTAAGGGAAATTATGCAGATGTACGCCAGCTTTTATAAAAAATCTTTGCCGGTGGACCCCTTATTGGAACAAATGATCTTAACTGACAAGGCGAAAGGCCGGGTCAAAAATTTATCGGGCGGACAAAAGCAGCGGCTTGCCATTGCGTTAGCTCTTTTGAATGACCCGAAGGTTGTCTTTTTGGATGAGCCGACGACCGGGCTCGATCCGCAGGCCCGGCGCACGCTTTGGAATATTATTTTACATATGAAGGGACAAGGGAAAACGATTGTACTGTCGACGCACTACATGGACGAAGCGCACGCATTGTGCGACCGGATCTGTTTGATGGATCGCGGGGAAATCATCGCTCTGGATACGCCCCGCAGCTTAGTCCGTAGCCTGCAATCAGACAGTGCGATTGAATTTCGTCTGGTAGAAGTCGCGTCCACTCATGTAGACAGCACGGAGCTGCTTTCTCAGCTTCAACAGCTGAAGGAGGTCAAACAGGTAGATAGACGCAATGAGGTATTTACTTTATATACGGATTATCTTCAAGCGACCCTGCTTGATTTCATTCAATTTGCGGATTACAATGGCATTCGTTTTGCAGACTTACAGACGAGAACCGCAACCTTAGAGGACGTATTTTTACACATGACGGGAAGGAGCCTGAGGGAACGATGAATGCTTACTTTCAATTAACGTTGGCTCAGCTTCGTATATTTGCCCGGAATCGGTCGGTTATCTTTTTCACGCTATTGTTTCCTGTATTGCTCATGGTTGCGCTTGGTTCATTCTTGGGAAACGGCAACACCGTTTCTGTCAACGCCATTGTGCTTGATCAGGACCAGTCGGCCTCATCGCAGCAGTTTATTGATGCTTTACGTACACAGAAGGCGGTTTCCTTGGCGATAGGGCAAGATAAAACACGCGCCCTGAATGAGCTGAAAAAAGGAGACCTTCAACTGGTCATCGTCATCTCCAAAGACTATGGTAAAACCGTATCTACTATAAAGGACTCCTCCCCAGCAGGCTCAAGCAAAACAGCAAAAATTGCCGTTTATTACGACGAGACCAACCTTGCTACATCTCAAGTTGGGCTGACCATTGTGGATCAGGCTGCAGACAACGTAAGCAAACAGATAAGACAGTATAGACAGTGGGTTACTGTCGAGCCGAAAGGCATCCAAGCAGTCACGTTGAAATATATTGACTTCCTGGTGCCGGGCATTGTTGCCATGATGATTATGTCGACCAATTTAAACGGCGTTGCCGGGCAAATCGCTGCATGGCGCGAACGCGGTATTTTACGCCGTATGCAGAGCACGACGTTAAAGGCTTCGACCTTTATCGCCGCTCAAATTACGTCTCGCCTCATTCTTAACGGATTTCAGGCCATCATTGTTTTGCTGATCGGCTACTTGTTTTTTCATACACAGGTTAATGGCTCCTGGCTTCTGCTGATCCTATTTGTCATCCTGGGTACGCTGACCTTCATGTCAATCGGCTTTATCATAGCTGGTCTAGCAAAGACTCCGGAGAGTGCGGGGCCAATTGCAGGTTTCATTTCTTTCCCGTTATTATTCTTGGGCGGTGTGTTTTTCCCGGTCAAAAATATGCCGGAAGTGCTGCAGCCGTTCGTAAAGCTATTGCCAATCACTCATTTGTCGAATTCTCTACGTCAGGTGATGAATGTAGGGGCAGATTTATCTACTCTTTGGCCTGAGGCGGCACTGCTTGGGGGGTGGATGGTTGTAGCCTTCGTGATTGCCAGCATTTCGTTCAAATGGGAATAAATCTTTTTATGATAAGAGGGAGAGGTTGCAAGTATGGATCAACAACAAAACTATGCCAATCATAAGCAAATTGTACCTGTCGTTCATTACTTTTTCGTGCCGCTGGGTCTCATCTTGATCATTACCGCTATCGTCTATGCAGTAATTTCCATCATGCATGGGGAGCAAATCTTTGCCTCCTTACTGATTTTAGTGTTAGCGTTCATATCCGCTCTTAGCATACCATTGGCACGTGGATTTGTCTTAAAAGTACAGGATCGGTTAATTCGCACCGAAGAGGATGTACGCCATTTCAAATTAACCGGCGAGTGGTTGGATCAGCGCCTGACGATCAAGCAGATCATTGCGCTGCGCTTTGCAAGTGATCAGGAATTTCCCGCACTATGCGAAAGAGCCGTTAAAGAAAATCTTACTCCAACTGCGATTAAAAAGGCAATCAAGGACTGGAAAGGCGATTACTATCGCGTATAAACTATAATTTCTTTATATCTCTATTAATATCAGTTGCATATCATACTAGGGTTCTGGTACAAAAAGAAATAAAGTCGATGAACAACACTCCCCCACTTATCCGCGTTGCGTCTTGAAGTGGGGGTTACTCCGTATTTTCATCATTACTTATTTGAGAAGGGATATCGTAAGCGAATTGATTTGTCTGGTAAAGATAAAGAGAAATGGGCAGAAAGGTATGATGAAAAAGAAGTAAGCCAGAAAAGTGCGGAAATTCCGATGACGAAGTGAGTGGGAAGCTGAGAGGAATTGCTTTTTTTCTCTGGTGAAAGAGAATGGATACGATAAATGCTCCTCAATCTTAACTACAACATTGTTTCCACACATTAGTCATGTTGAGTGGTTGTGTTGATAGAGAAGAAATAGATTGAAATTAAAGGGTATGGAAAATAGACAATTAAAAATATTATGGAATGTATATGATTTTTGTTTTATGTAAAAGAAAAAACTAGGATATAAAAATACAAAAGAAGAAAAGGGGAAAAGGAGATACGATGACAAAGGGAAAAGCAATCATAGAAACAGGATGGAACTTAGACAACAGTTATGCACGTTTGCCGAAATCATTTTTTACCAGCCTCAATCCAACCCCTGTACGCTCACCGAAGTTGATTATTCTCAATAATCCGTTGGCAACATCCCTGGGGTTGAACGTCCAGGCCCTGCAGAGCGAAGGTGGGATAGAAGTGCTTGCTGGCAATGGAATTCCTGAAGGCGCTTTGCCTCTTGCTCAAGCTTATGCGGGGCATCAATTTGGGCATTTTAATATGTTAGGGGACGGCCGGGCTCTGCTGATTGGCGAACAAATCACCCCTTTAGGTGAACGGTTTGATATTCAGCTCAAGGGTTCAGGCCGAACGCCATATTCCCGCGGGGGCGATGGTCGAGCGGCACTTGGACCGATGCTGCGCGAATACATCATCAGCGAAGCAATGCATGCGCTTGGTATTCCTACCACCCGCAGTCTGGCAGTGGTCACAACCGGTGAGCCAGTAATCCGCGAAACCGAACTGGCTGGTGCAATTCTGACCCGCGTGGCTGCCAGTCATCTGCGCGTCGGCACCTTTCAATACGTTGCAAACTGGGGCACAGCCCGGGAACTCCGGGTCCTGGCTGACTATACACTAAAGCGCCATTTTCCAGACGTTGAAGCTGATGAGAGACCCTATCTTTCGCTACTTCAGGAAGTGATTAAGCGTCAGGCGGTGCTGATTGCCAAATGGCAACTGGTTGGTTTTATCCACGGGGTGATGAACACCGACAACATGACCATTAGCGGAGAAACCATCGATTATGGTCCTTGCGCCTTTATGGATGGTTATGACCCGGCAACGGTATTTAGTTCCATTGACATTCGTGGCCGCTATGCTTATGGCAATCAGCCGCATATTGGCGGGTGGAATCTTGCGCGATTTGCTGAAACCCTATTGCCGCTGTTGCATGAGAATCAGGAAGAGGCTGTCAAACTGGCCCAGGATGCCATTTCAGATTTTCCGGAGTTGTATCACCGTAATTGGCTCGCAGGAATGAGAGCAAAGCTGGGGATATTTAATGAAGAGATACAGGATGGCTCCCTTATCGAAGACCTCCTCGGTATGATGGAGAAGTATCGTGCGGACTATACCAATACCTTCCGCGCATTAACTTTTGGTATACAGGAGGATACGGTTCTGTTCGGGACCCCAGAATTTGCTCAGTGGCATGAGCTGTGGCAGGCGAGACTAGGCAGGCAGCAGGAATCGAAAGCCTCCTCGCATCAGTTGATGCGGAACAGCAATCCTGCGCTAATTCCTCGGAACCACCGGGTAGAAGAGGCACTAGAAGCCGCAGTGAAACAAGGAGACTATAGCGTGATGGAGCGGCTTCTTGATGTTCTTTCAAGCCCCTACGCGCACTCTCCCAAACAGGCTGATTACTCCACACTGCCTGCGCCATCAACCTGTCCTTACCGAACCTTTGCGGTACCTGATATAGAAACATTAGACCAACTAATTGATGTCAAGTAAAACTTTACAATAAATGTTTACAGAAAAGGGCATGCTAATTGGCCCTTTTTCTATTACTACACAAATCCAGCCATGTTACATTCCATAACCGAATGGAAGAATATTGGGGTGGTTTGCCAATGACGAAAAGCCTGCCTTCTAATATTAGATGGTGGGCTTTCTTGAGAAGCAATCCTGTTCTGTTGATAATGGAATTTACTAGATCAAAATTTTACATACTTTAGCGGTTAAAGATGAAGGGAGTAGTCAATAATAAAAGTTGTTTAGCATGAAAGAATGGAAAGAAAGGAGAGTTATTATGCCTCAAGGAGCTACTGAAACAAGTACCCTAAAAGTAGGGGATCAAGCACCTGACTTTACATTAGAGGCCCATGGTGGCCGCATGGTTACATTAAGTGAATACCGAGGATCTAAAAATGTGTTTCTATGTTTTTACCCTCTAGATTGGACACCTGTTTGAGGTGCTCAAATGCCTTCATACGAGGATGATATACCTCGTTTTGAAGAGTATGATACCCAGGTTCTGGGTATAAGTGTTGACAGTGTTCATAGTCACGAAGCATGGCAAAAATCAATTGGTGGGATTTCTTACCCGCTGTGTGCGGATTTTTATCCACACGGAGAAGTTGCGGAAAAATACGGTGTTCTTCGTAAAAACAAAGATGAACCAGCCTATGGAGCTTCTGAACGTGCCCTTTTTATTATTGATAAAGAGGGGGTTGTTCGATTTATTGATGTTCATCCAATCGGTCGACAACCGGATAATGAAGAATTATTTGATGTCTTACGTAAACTCTAGGTAAGAATGTAACAATAGGCTGAAAACAAGGAGATTGTGTATGGAACTCTCTAGAAAAGCTATCCCATATACACCTGTTAACAAACCGTTACATGAGATGACAGTCATGATTGTTTCAACTTCTGGGGTACACCTAAAAGATCAAGAGCCGTATAACACTGATCCTGCGGAAGGAGATGCAACCTTTCGCATCATACCGGGAGATGTGGAGGCAAAGGACTTGACGGTGACCCATGCGGCACCAAAGGAGCATTATAATACGGATGCTCCCAAAGAAGACATTAATTGTGTTTTTCCAATCGACCGGTTAAGAGAAATGGTCGATGAGGGGGACCTTGGTGGAGTAGCTGAAAAACATCTAACAATGATGGGCTATTCCATGAGGTTAAATAAAATAAACAAAGAGACGATTCCAGCTCTCGTTAAAGAAGTCGTTCGGTCAAAGGCAGACGCAGTACTTTTAACTGCCGGCTGACCGCTTTGTCATCGCACTGTAGTTACAGTGCAGCGTGGAATTGAGGCTCAGGGGATTCCAACCACTTTAATAACGCTGGATGTTGAGCAATCGAGTCTGATGAGACCTCCTCGAGCCATTCATCCAATCGGGTTTGAATTTGGGCACTCTTTAGGAAAGCCGAATGATAAAAACACCCAAATGAAAGTGTTGGAAGCAGCTCTGAATGAATTAACCGTAAAGCAAGAGCCTGGTAATATTCATGAAGTGCATTTTCCGAGCTATTAGGGAAATGCTTTATAGCCTGATATAATCACAACAAGGGACGGGTCTTGAATTTCCGTCCCTTTTGTTACGTATACCTGTGTCAAATGAGAAAAACAGTTAAGATTCACGAAGGCGTTTTATATCGCTTATAGGGGGTAGACCGAACATTCGAGAATATTCACGACTGAATTGAGAAGGACTCTCATAACCAACTTGGAACCCGGCATTTGCAGCGTCCGCTACCTCAGAAAGCATGAGGCGCCGAGCCTCTTGTAATCTTAATTGTTTTTGATATTGCAAAGGACTCATTCTCGTAACTTGTTTAAAATGATGATGCAGTGATGAAGAACTCATGTTTGCGGTCAAAGCTAGTTCTTCAATACGTAAAGGCTTAGCAAAATCTCGCTTTATGACATGAATCACTTTGGCGACACGCTGCGCATGACTACCGATCATTGCTATCTGTTTTACAGAATCACCCTGTTCATCTTGTAGAATTCGGTAAAGAATTTCACGAATCACTATAGGTGCGAGCACGGGAATATCCTGTGGCGTATCTAAAAGACGAACAAGTCTTAATACGGCATCAAGCAGAAATGAATTCGTCTTACTTACAAACAAGCCTCGTTGGGAATCTCCCTTTTTGCTCGATGTTTGATCAGATTCCTTAATAATGTCGAAGATTTGCTTCGGATCAAAATCTAATCGAAGACACAAGTACGGGGACTCTGGGGTCGCCTGGATTATTTCTCCCGAAATTGGCAGATCCACAGACACAACGAGATAATGAGCAGGATCATATTGATAGCCATCCTGTGCCAGCATAACTAGTTTTGTTCCTTGGGCGACGATACATAAGGCTGGCTCATGGATTGAGTGTATTGGTTCTGATTTATGAGAAGCACGAATGAAATGCAACGAAGAAATAACAGTAGAGTGAACCCCATCTTCATCACAAAATCGTTCAATGTGTTGCGCTAATTCCTTTTGCTGCTCCATGACTCTATTATCCATTATTTTTTCTCCCATCATATTGACTCCTTTCTTCGATATAGGAATACTTGCGAAACAGTATGACCTCTCTAATCCTGATAGCCCCATTTTATGAAAATTTAGAGGATTAGGCAATGATTCTCCGCGAATTGGCTACCTTATAAAGTCCGGATTGCGCGATAATAAATCTGTCCTCAAAAACAATCAGTCGGGAGGGAGCAATCAGAAATGGCGAAACAAACAAGCAAAGAACAATATCCATATGTCGGTATGTGGGTCACGAAAGACGGGTATATCCGTCATGAACTCCTGCCTAACGGCCGCTACGATGAGGCCCGCGGCAACAGAAAAAGTGCTTACCAAGGCAGTTACACAATTACAGGCAATCATATCGATTATGTCGATGATACTGGTTTTACTGCAGATGGCGATTTTCGAAACGGAATTCTCTATCATGCGGGAATGATTCTCTATCGAGAAGAAAAAATGTGAAAATCTAAGGGGGAAAAACATGTCTAACATTGCAGGGAAAGTAGTAGTAATTACGGGGGCAAGCAGCGGTATCGGTGAAGCTACGGCACGTCTTCTTGCCCAAAGCGGTGCCCATGTTATATTAGGTGCAAGGCGCACGGAAAAACTAGAGGCTCTTACATCCGCAATTCGTTCAGAAGATGGCTTAGCCGATTATAGGGCACTGGATGTCACCAAAAGGGATCAAATGGAAGAATTCATCAGCTATGTGAAAAACACATTTGGACGAGTGGATGTGATTGTGAATAATGCAGGTGTGATGCCTCTCTCAAAACTTGAAGCTCTGAAGGTTGACGAATGGGATCGTATGATCGACGTGAACATTCGCGGCGTTCTTCATGGCATTGCAGCAGGGCTTCCGATTATGAAGGAACAAGGATTTGGTCAATTCATTAATATTTCCTCAATTGGCGGACACGTCGTTTCGCCTACTGCGGCTGTGTATTGCGCCACTAAATTCGCTGTCCGGGCTATCTCTGAAGGGCTGCGTATGGAGGTTGGCGATGATATCCGCGTAACCATCGTCTCACCGGGGGTAACCGAATCAGAACTCGCTGATAGTATTTCGGATGAAGAATCTCGTCAGGTGATGAAGGAGTATCGGAAAATTGCGATTTCACCGGACGCTATTGCTCGTACGATCCTATTTGCGATTGAGCAACCTGCGGACGTTGATGTTAACGAGATCATTGTACGACCAACCGCGAGTGCCAATTGATGCTTTGAAATACCGTATCGAAAGATTTGTGTAAATTAACATATTCCTCTCTCTTTTGGTAAATGTACAAATAAGGGGCTAACACCTTGAAGAGGAGAGTATACGCGGAATTCGCCAACCCCCCCAGACCTTTTAGAACATTATGAGCTTAATAGATCATAAATATTGTGTATATAATAAGGGAAGTAAAATTTGGTAGGGGGTTTAAGATGAGTTCCAATCATGAAAATAAGCATCCTAATCGGTTAGCGAATGAAAAATCACCGTATCTTCTGCAACATGCCTATAACCCTGTAGATTGGTATCCTTGGGGTGAAGAGGCTTTTAATAAAGCTCGCACAGAAGATAAACCGATATTCTTATCCATCGGTTATAGCACCTGTCATTGGTGTCATGTAATGGCTCATGAAAGCTTCGAAGATGAGGAAGTCGCAGCGCTCCTTAACGAGCATTACATATCCATCAAAGTCGACCGCGAAGAACGCCCGGACATCGACCAAATTTACATGACTGTCTGCCAGGCCATGACCGGCCAGGGCGGATGGCCGCTCACCGTTATTATGACGCCGGATAAAGAACCATTCTTCGCCGGCACTTATTTCCCTAAACAAAGCAAATACGGCCGGCCGGGAATGATGGATCTATTATCTCAAATCCACGATAAATGGACAGAAGACCGCGACGAGGTCGTCGGCACAGGAAAGCAAATTACACAGGCAATCAAAGATCATCGAGGTGCCAAGCGCGGAGGTGGAGAACTTACCCCGGAAGTGCTTGATAAGGCATATGACCAGTACAACAGCACATTTGACGGTCAGTATGGCGGTTTTGGCCAGGCTCCTAAGTTTCCATCACCGCACAACCTGGCATTTCTATTGCGGCACTGGAAGCTTAGCGGTCAACAGCATGCCCTGGATATGGTCAAAAAAACACTCAACAGCATGCATAATGGAGGAATTTACGACCATGTTGGCTTTGGTTTCTCCAGATACTCTGTTGACAGGGAATGGCTCGTACCCCACTTCGAAAAGATGCTCTACGACAATGCTCTCCTGGCACTCAGCTATTTAGACACATATCAGGCCACAGGAGAAGAGCGGTATGCGCAGGTAGCACGCCAGATTTTTACCTATGTACTGCGGGATATGACCGATCCCCTGGGCGGCTTTTACTCTGCAGAAGATGCGGATTCCGAAGGGGAGGAAGGCAAATTCTATGTCTGGCGTCCGGAAGAAATTGAGCTTATCCTTGGCAAGGAGGACGGCGCGCGTTTCTGCCGCATTTATAATATTACAGACCATGGTAACTTTGAGCATAATACAAGCATCCCTAATCTCATTCACCAGTCCCTCAAGGACTCCGCAAGAGAAGAGGGGATGAGTGAGGAAGAACTTATCTCTTTCGTTGAAAGGTGCCGCCAGACTTTGTTTGATGCAAGGGAAAAAAGGGTTCATCCGGGCAAGGATGACAAAATCCTGACCGCCTGGAACGGATTGATGATTGCCGCCATGGCGCGTGGAGCTATAGTACTGAGCGAACCTGCTTATGCAGAAGCGGCAGCCAAAGCGGTATCTTTTATCCGAGAAAACCTGCAGAATGAGAACGGAAGGCTGCTGGCGCGCTACCGTGAAGGCGAAGCAGCATTTCCAGCTTATGTCGATGACTATGCGTTTCTCATCTGGGGTCTCCTGGAGTTATATGAAGCGACTTTTGATACGGACTACATTGTGTATGCGCTTGACCTGCAGGAACAGCAGTTTGAATTATTCTGGGATCGGGAAGAGGGCGGCTTTTATTTCTACGGCAGTGATAGCGAGCAGCTCCTACTTCGTCCAAAGGAATTATATGATGGTGCGATGCCTTCCGGAAACTCTGTTTCGGCAATGAATCTTATCCGTTTAGCGAAGCTAACTGGCAGGGAAGATATCAGCCGCCTGGCAGAAGACCAGATTGATGCCTTTGCGGGAGAGGTTTCCCTGTATCCGCAAGCTCATGCGCATTTCATGATGGCAGTGCAATTTATACTTGGCCCGGCAAAAGAAATTGTCATCGCTGCACCCAATGCGGAGGCGGCACAGGAGATGATAGGTACCATTCGTGCCCAGTTCCTCCCAAACACTGTCATGAGCCTGGTAACGGAAGAGAACCGTGCTGAGTTTGCCCGATTAGCACCCGTAATAGAAGATAAAACAATGGAGGATGAGAAGGTAACCGTTTATGTATGTGAGAATTTCTCTTGCCAGGCACCAGTCACAGATGTGGAGCAACTCAGAAAATTTTATTCGCCAGGCACTCGTTAATGACTGGGCCAATAACAGTTGATGGATCCTCTCTTGGTGTGTAAATTTCATTTACCAATCATTTCGTTTGGTTGTTAAATGCTACGAAAAAGTAACTCAAAAGGCCCTTTCCTACTCGAAAGGGCCTCTATCGAATCGCCTTAATTTAAACCGCCTCTATGGCTTAAGAACGACTTTAATACATCCGTCCGTTTTTGTGTCAAACACTTCATATCCATGTTTCGCTTGGTCCAGAGGGATTACATGGGTAACAACGTCCCCCGGATCCACTTTTCCTTCAGCAACTAACTTGTACATGTGCGGCATAAAAGGAATGACCGGCGCCTGTCCCATTTTCAAGTCAATATTGCGGTTGAATAAATCGCCAAGCGGGAAGGCATTATACCTCATGCCGTAACCCCCTGTAATATGAAGGATTCCCCCTTTTCGTACAGCCTGGGAAGCGATAATAACAGGATTTATTGAACCGCCTTGAAGCTTCAAGCCTGTTGCAAGAAATTCAAGCGGTGTCATCTTCGCATCCATGCCTACAGCGTCTATAACGATATCGGCTCCGCCTTGCGTAATTTCTTTCAAATGGGTTCCAATGTTTTGTTCTTGTTCAAAGTTGACGATTTCTACTTTGTTTGTCCGCTTTGCATGCTCGAGACGGTAATTGACATAATCGACCGCAATGACTCTTTTTGCCCCTTTAAGCCAGGCGAATTTTTGTGTAAGCAGTCCTACTGGACCACACCCCAGGACAATAACCGTATCACCTTCTTTTACGCCGGCATGTTCGACGGTCCAATAGGCAGTTGACATGGAGTCCGCGATTAACACTAATTTTTCATCATCCACTTCACAGTCATCCGGCAGCCGGAAAGGAGTGAAATTCCCATACGGAACCCGCATGTATTCCGCTTGCCCTCCTGCATACCCGCCGAACGATTCGGAATAGCCGAAATATCCACCGGCGTCTCCATGTGGATTCGAGTTATCGCATTGGCTTGTCAGCTCGTGGTTACAATACCAGCATTGGCCGCAGGCTACATTAAAAGGGATAATAACCCGGTCTCCTTTCTTTACTTTGGTAACCTCAGGACCTACTTCCTCGACAATTCCCATCGGTTCATGCCCGATAATATAATCTTCGGGAAAATTGGCAATCATTCCGTGAATTAAATGCAAATCCGATCCGCATATCGCTGAACTTGTTACCTTAACGATAATATCGTCCGCTTTTTCGATTTTGGGATCTTTGACTTCCTTGACCTGCACATCTTTGATACCCTGGTACGTAACAGCTTTCATTGTACGTTTTTCCTCCTACTTTCAATTATTTAGGTCGGCGAATGTGCCAAGCCGAGAGGTATGGTCAGGAAAGAGATCCATAGCAGCAATTTGCACCGTCGTCTGAGCTGATTTTAAATCCAATTTAAATTGTTCATTCACATTATAAGGATGCAGCCAGCCTTTGCTCATCATGAGCTCGGAAATCTCTTCGTGCAGCACAAGAGCCTGCTCCAACTGATTGCGTACAATCGTTCTGGCTTCCGGAGTTGCCGTTTCGGTTAATGCAATGGCACAGTTTCTTACCCCGTTTTTTGCGGCCATTAAAAAATCAAGTGCAATAGCAGAATCAGCAAGATTGGGCATTCCGTTGGCGTTTATCGGGTCTAAATAGTCGTTATTCATCTGTTTTTCACCTCCGATTACTGTGTTGGAATTCTTGTATAAAGAGTTTGTAGGTCATTTATCGCTTGAATGGATTGTTGTACGTCTTTTTGCATTAATGTTTTAAGGTCTTTATCAAAAACTAAGCCTTGCATCATTTTTGATTTGGCCAGGCAAATCGTTTTAAAGTTAAGGAGCTCATGTATTTCCATCGTTTCATGCGGTCCCAGATTTTGCTGTTCCATGTGTTCACCTCCCAAATTTTTAACAGCTATATTTTTTCCTTATCGCCCGGACTTATACAAATTCATCCTCAGAGGAAGAGCGGGCCAATTTAATTCGAAATCTGGCTTATGATCTTCACAGTGTCGAAGAGAGAACGAAGAAGTTAATATTGCTTGCAGGCTTTGATAAAAAGTTGAGATTTACGATCGAGCGCGAGAATGTCCCTTATTTCAACGAGGGGATAAATGGCGCCTGTTGTTTCTTTCCAGATGATATATAATAGAAACATACGTTCGTATTTCTATTCTGTGAAAGGAGGTCTTCCATGGGCGCACAGACGAAAAATTGTATTCCGCCTTTCTGTTGATGCATACCACACCCGGCCTCACTGCCCTGAACCGAACCGGATGCCTTACCGATTTTGATGCTTTTCTTCCTTTGCACGATTAGGAAATCGAACGATTATATTCGCTACCCAAACCCTAACTATACAGTATGGGCGTATAGCCCTTGATAATAAATGAGAAAGATAAAGATGCGTCTTGAACCGGGCGCACAGGATGAGAATCGCTTCAGCGGAAGCGTTGTCCATGAAAGCCACCGGGAACCGTGCCAGCGCCCGCTTGTTGTACCCGCCACGAACGCAGGCGGCGAGAGAGCCGGAAACGCACATGTACCGGGGAACCTCCCTACTTCAGAGCGGAGAGGTTCAGACATACTATCATTTGGAATCTTCATAAAAGATGACCAGGGAGGAATCAAAATGCCGGATCGTACTCAACAAGTAGCACAACAAGGACAAGAACAAAATAATGTTGGAACAGAAAACGATATTCCAGGTGTTCCGCATATGCTGGAAAACAACGTTCCAGGGCTTCGGCAAGGACTGGGGAAGAATTACACTTCAGGCGTTCATAAAGGAATGGAAACGGAAATTAGTAAGCAGGAATAGAGTAAAAAAAGCGGAATGGCATGTAAGGAACGTGCTCTTCCGCTTTTTCTATTCTTCTACTGGTTATTAGGAAAAGTTTCTTGCTTAATTTTAACTATTGATAATCAGTAAAGGTCAGAGTATAATAAAAACAAGAAGGTCAAAGAAAGTCAAAGTCAAACGTTTAAACAGCAATGATTAGAATTGCTTTTTATATAAATTTATTTTACGTATTCATTATTCCAATAGAGGAGGTACGAAATATGCTTTGTCAATTTTGTAATGAAAAACAAGCGAACATATTTTTAAACATTCAAATGCAAAATAAAGTACAAAAATTATATTTGTGCCAAGAATGTTATACAAAGATGGGAAATAAGATGGGAGCAGGGATGAACTCGGGTTCTTTCCCATTCTCAGGATTTGATGAATTCATGAAAGGTTTTGGAACACCATCCATGAATTCAAATATAGATAAACAAAACAGCCATTCCAACGGCCCGGGACAGGGAGGAATTCTGGATGGCATCGGACGCAACTTAAGCGAAGCGGCGAAAGCGGGAGTGATTGACCCGGTTATCGGACGCGATGAAGAGATTGAACGTGTCATTGAAATTCTGAACCGCAGAAATAAAAACAATCCTGTGTTAATCGGGGAACCCGGGGTAGGGAAAACGGCGATTGCAGAAGGATTGGCCTTAAAAATTGCAGATGGACAAGTCCCTGCAAAACTGCGCAATAAAATCGTATATACGCTTGACGTAGCCTCCCTCGTAGTCGGAACAGGGATCCGCGGGCAATTCGAAGAAAAAATGAAACAGATTATCGCGGAACTTCAAAAGCGCAAAAACGTCATCTTGTTTGTAGATGAAATTCACCTGCTTGTCGGTGCTGGATCCGCAGAAGGATCGATGGACGCCGGAAACATCTTAAAACCGGCCCTGGCACGTGGAGAACTGCAAATCGTCGGAGCAACCACGCTGAAAGAATATCGCAGAATAGAGAAGGATGCGGCCCTTGAACGCCGGTTCCAGCCTGTTATGGTCAAAGAGCCGACTGTCGAAGAAGCCATTGAAATTCTGCAAGGCATTCGTTCGAAATACGAATCATACCACCAGGTATCTTACTCTGATGAAGTCGTTCGTGCGTGTGTTGAATTATCTCACCGCTATATTCAGGATAGGTTCCTCCCGGATAAGGCGATTGACCTTCTGGATGAAGCCGGTTCTAAAATCAATCTTCGTTCTTCCGGACAGGATGCGGAAGAACTGCGTTCCCGGCTTACTCAACTGATCGAGGAAAAGAAAGAAGCTACCAAAAACGAGGACTACGAGCGTGCGGCTAAACTTCGTGACGAGGAAGCACGCATCCTTGAACAGCTCGATCAAGCTGATGGAAATGCTCAACATGCAGTTGTCTCAATAGAAGACATTCAAGAAATCATTGAGCGTAAAACAGGCGTGCCCGTAAAGAAATTACAAAGCGATGAGCAGGCGAAAATGAAAAATCTCGGCGAGCACCTTGAAGGCAAAGTCATTGGCCAGTCTCAGGCGGTTAGCCAGGTGTCCAAAGCGATTCGCCGCAGCCGGGCAGGATTGAAACCGAAAAACAGACCGATTGCCTCCTTCCTGTTTGTTGGACCAACGGGGGTAGGGAAAACCGAGTTAACCAAAGCACTTGCGGAAGAATTGTTCGGTACAAAAGAATCCATGGTTCGATTAGACATGAGTGAATACATGGAGAAACATTCCGTTTCTAAATTAATCGGTTCACCTCCTGGATATGTAGGCCATGAAGAAGCCGGTCAATTGACGGAGCGTGTGCGCCGGAACCCGTACAGCATCATTCTGCTGGATGAGATTGAGAAAGCGCATCCGGATGTTCAGAACATGTTCCTGCAAATTCTTGAAGATGGCCGTCTAACTGATAGTCAGGGACGCACGGTAAACTTTAAGGATACGGTTATCATTGCAACGAGCAATGCGGGAATAACCGAGAAGAAAATTACCGTAGGCTTTGGCGCAAAAGCACCTCAAACATCAACCATAATGGATTCACTTGGTTCCTACTTTAGACCTGAATTCCTCAACCGATTTGACGGCATCATTGCGTTTAATCATCTGGAAAAAGCTGACCTTGTTCAGATTGTCGATTTAATGCTGGAGGATATTGTGGCAAACCTGAAAGAACAAGAGATGGAGCTTGCCATTTCGGAAGAGGCAAAGGCGAAGTTAGCTGAGCTGGGTTATCACCCTGCTTTCGGGGCTCGTCCATTGCGCCGCATGATTCAACAGCATGTAGAGGATGGCATTGCTGATCTTATTATTGAAGAAGAGGATGTAAAACAAATCTTTATCGACGTAAACGATGATCAAATTACAGTCATGAAAAAAGCGTAAGGATTCGCGTTATCGCGAATCCTTTTTTTGTTTCATTGTTGCAGAGTCTGAGGGTATGTTCTCATAAACCCTTGTTGAGCCATCGCCTGTGAACCGGGAAACCCGCTTGCCTGTTGAGTAAAGGTATTCATGCCGGCCATCTGGCCGGACTGGCCGAGCTGCTGCTGCAGCTGGCGGGCAAGCTCCTCGATTTGCATCAACTGCTGGGCCGCTCTTTGTTCCAGGCCGGCAAATGTTTGAAACTGATTCGTAGCCTGAATAGGACTCTGCTGTAAACGCTGGAATTGCTGGGCATTTAGTTGTTCCTGCTGGTGCAGCTGGTGAGCCATCTGTTGGATTTGCTGAAGTGATTGCTGGACCTGCTGCGCAGCCTGTAAAATCCGTTGCGGCATGTTGATTCCTCCTTAATCTGGTGTCATCGTCGAATATAGCATGTCCCGTCCGCTTCTTTTTATGCACTTTTTTCCAATAATACGGTACATATGTTTCGATTTATTTTCGTAACAATAAGAGAAAAGAATTGACATACCGACCGTTGGTTTGTATACTCAGATTATAACCGAGAGCGGTAGTTATAATAAGGGGGCATGCGGTGTGAGTGTTCGTTCAAAAAAAGATGTGTTCCAGAGTATTTTGCTTACTGTTGTAATGAATGGTGTGATTCCACTCGTCGTGTATAACGTATTATTATCCTATTTTTCAAGCATTGGAGCTTTAATGATGGCCACTGCGATTCCCCTGTTTGATAATCTTTACCATGTTATAAAGCATCGCAAAGCCGATGCGTTTGGCCTGTTCATGTTAATCGGTTTCATCCTCAGCCTTCTCATGCTGTTTTTGGGCGGTGATGAAAAACTGATCCTATTAAGGGAGTCGTTTGTTACTGCGGTGATGGGTTTGATTTTTATCTTATCCTTATTCTTTTCAAAACCGCTCATTTATCATTTTGCTATCCGATTCACAACGAATGACGATCCGGCTAAGAAATCGAAGTTCGAAGAAGGGTGGAAAGTCCCTTATTTTCGATTCGTTGTTCGGTTGATGACGGGAGTTTGGGGCTTCGCTCTTTTAGGGGAGGCTGTTATTAAAACGATTCTTGTTTATGAACTTTCCATTTCCGTATTTTTAGCTGTTTCACAAGTCGTATTTTACGGCATTCTGGGAGTAACAATTGTGTGGACGGTTTTATACCGGAGATATGCGAGCAAGAGGCTGGAAGAGGTAAAGAAACAGGCGGCTGGACTGTATTGCTAGTGAAAGATTATTCCTTCTATCTATATTCATTAAATGCATTTTCCGTTCCGCAGCGCCCCGTATTTATGCATGGAAAAGATACTGGACTAAAAGCCATCCTTAAACACAAGGATGGCTCTCTTACGTTTGATTGCCGATTCACGCTGCAGTGCGCTCAAAACAGATGCCAGCCGATGCACAAGTACAAATTTATATTTCTTTGTGCCATAATGAAGCATAGAATCTGGAGGGGTTTTATTTATTAGAAAGAGGGTTGTTATTTATTAATAAAAAACTTATCGTTTACCTTGTTTCCTTTGCTGCTTTTTTCGGTCCTTTTACCCAGACGATTTATACGCCGATGCTTCCGGAGATTCAACAGCAGTTTCAAACATCGGAATTCGTCGTCAACTTAACGATTTCTGTCTTTACATTTGTTCTTGCGCTTATGCAGATTGTTTATGGGCCGCTAACAGATAAATGCGGCAGGCGGAAGGTTCTTCTACCCAGTATTATCGTGTACATAGCAGCTTCGATCGGAGCTGCACTATCGCCGTCCATCTGGCTGCTGCTTTTTTTCCGTGCCCTGCAGGCGGCGGGAATTGCCGCCGGTTCCGTTGTTGCAACGACCGTAATCGGCGACTTGTTTGAAGGAAAAATGCTGGGGCGCTCCATGGGAACCTTCCAGATGCTCGTTGCGCTTGGTCCGGTTGTGGGCCCTGTTGTAGGGGGGTTGTCGGTGAACTCACAGGATTTCACGGGGTGTTCTGGGTGCTCGCGGCAACAGGTGTTCTAATGTGGATGGTGAACGCGCGGTTTTTGCCGGAAACAAAGCCGGAAACAGGGGGAGGCAGACGCTTCAGTGTGCGTGACTTCGGTGGGATTTTGAAAGATAACACAGGATCGGCAGTCATACTGCTTGGGTTTGTACAATATTATTCTATGTATAACTTCCTTGTCTTTCTGCCGCACCTTTTATCAACATTTTATAACTTGTCTGCCAGCCAGAAAGGCCTGGCCTTTCTTCCAATGTCCCTGTTTATCGTCATTGGCAGCTATCTTGGAGGACGGCTGCAGGAACGCCGTGACAGCCGCAGATTTCTTACTGCGACTTCATCGTTAAATGTGGGCGCCATTCTCCTGTTTGTATTTCTTGCTCCGCTTTCCCTGCCGGCGCTCATTACCGGCATCGCGTTGTTTGGCCTGTGCTTGGGCTGTCACTTCCCGTGCAAACAACGCTTCTGAGCGGTGCGTTTAAACAAAACCGGGCAACCGCAATTGGAGTGTACAACTTCTTTCGTTACATCGGGATGGCGGCGGGCCCGATTATTGGGACGCCATTATACAAACTGGGGAATCGGGTTGAATTTGTTTTTGCGGCCTTCATCTTTGCCTGTGCCGTATTGTTTGCTGCGCGCCGGCTTTCCCCGGCAAAGCGTGAATCTGATGGACAGTTGTGCTAGCCAACTTTCTTGCCTGTGGTATAATCGGGGAGTAAACAAATTATAGGGGAGGAGTGAAAGGGATTGAAGAAGCTTTTTTTACTGGTGCTTCTATTTCTTCTTTCCACAACCACAGTATTAGCGGACGCCGCACCAGGTGATACCGTCATAACACTGGGAAATGATTTAAAACAAGCCCAAAAGGATCAACTGCTCGGCAAGTTTAACGCGCCGAACGCCCAAACGGTAACCGTAACTAATGAAGAAGAACATAAGTATCTCGATGGTTTGCTAAGCAAAAACTTAATCGGAAAACGCGCCATTTCATCGGCGATGATTCAGATTGCCGAGCCGGGCAAAGGAATCTCAGTCGAAACGAATAACATTACGTGGGTAAGCAAGGCAATGTATGAGAATGCGCTGGCAACGGCGGGGGTAAAGGATGCGATTGTAAGAGTGGACGCGCCTTTTCCTGTTTCAGGCACGGCCGGCCTTACCGGGGTAATGAAAGCGTATGAGACGGCTACTGGCAAAAAAATTGATGAAAATCAGAAAAAAGTAGCCAATGAAGAGATGGTAACAACGGCAGCCATTGGCCAGCAAATTGGCGACAAAGAAAAGGCTGCGGAGCTGCTGACGCGATTAAAAGCGGAATTGGCCAAGCAAACCGGTAATTTAACCGACGATCAGCTGCGTCAAGTCATTACCAACGTTGCGGGCCAGATGGGATTAACCTTATCGGATAGCGAAATCGACTCACTTGTCAGCGTCCTGCGCAAGATCCAGGGATTAAACATTGACTGGAATAAAGCATTAGATCAGATTACGAGCTATAAGGGTGAGGTTCAAACCTTTTTAAACAGCAACCCGGAAGCAAAAGGCCTCGTGCAGGAAATCCTTACTTTTTTACAAGGGCTCATCAATCAGGCGCTTGGTTGGTTCAAATAAAACAAATAAGCAAAGCCACCGTTCGGATTCCGTTCGGTGGCTTTTGAATTATACGAGGGCGTTATCCGGCTGCTCAACAGCAGCGAGACTGTCGTCGAGGACAGGGCGGATGACAAGAGACGCCTGTAAATGGCCGGCAAAAGATTCAATCTTTGCCTGGTTTGGTCTGCCGATAATGGCGGCGACGTAGATCTTGCCATCCTGTTCTGCCGTTTCTACCGCGTGTAAATACCCTGCCTCTGAAGACAGGAAAGAGAGCAGACGCGTTTTTCGTTCATCTTCCGCTTCATTCTCAAGGATAAAGAGAGCAGCTAAGGCCTCTGCCTGTTCCGTTTTTTCATCAGGGCCGATGCTGTCCGGCTCAGTAGGGTGGGCGGCAAAGCGCAGCCCCTGAACCGCGTTTATCATGTCTTCCACGATGGCGCTCCCGGTCGGGAAGGAGCCTGCTCCTCTACCAGTGAAGAACAAATCGCCAACAATGTCACCCGTAACAAATACACCATTATATTCATCCTTTACACCGGCCAGCGCATGGGTAAGAGGGAGCAGGGCGGGAACGACACGCTGGGTATACCCTCCACCTGCACGAACAGCGGTGGCGATCAGCTTGATTCGATAGCCGAGTTTTTTGTATAACGCGATTTCTTCTCCCGTCACGGTCGTGATTCCTTCCCGTTTTCCGCTGTCCGGGGAGGCTTCCGTTCCAAAACAGAGATGGGATATAATCGTGATTTTATTGGCTGCGTCGAAGCCTTCTACATCTGCTGTAGGATCCGCTTCAGCAAAGCCTTTTTCCTGTGCCTGTTTTAATGCTGTATCATAGGAAAGCCCTTCCTCTTCCATTTTGCTTAAAATATAATTGGTTGTGCCATTCAAAATCCCATGGACACGGGTCACCCGGTTGGCTTTAAGCAAGTGGCTTAATGTATTCAGGATCGGAATCCCGCCCCCGACGCTTGCTTCGTACAGCAGGGAAACATTATATTCGTCGGCAAGAGCGTGCAGATGAGCGCCGTATGCAGCAAGCAGCTCTTTGTTTGCGGAAATAACATGACAGCCTTTTTGGATGGCGCTTTCTACATAATGAAGCGTTGGGTCCAGTCCGCCCATTGCATCAATCACGATATCGACCGGCTGCTCAATCAGCTGATGAAAATCCATCGTCAGCAGGGAAGCATCCACGGTTACATTTCTTTCTTTTAATGGATTGCGTACAAGGATGCCGGCAATTTCAAATTCTCCGCCCGCCTGTTTCTTAATTCGCTCCGCATGGCTCTGCAGGATGCGGACAACGCCGGAACCAACCGTACCGAGCCCAAGTAATACAATTCGGAATTTTTTCATGCAAGTTCCTCCTCAATGTTGATTTTTCTATGTAAAAAACCTTCTTCACTAAGAAGAAGGGTGGCATACTGCCGCCTTCTTCTTATCTGTACAGAATAAAATTCTGTCAGGAATTAGCACCTTCCCACAATTGGGGGGTTGCCGGGCGTCATCGGGCCAGTCCCTCAGCCTCTCTCGATAAGAAGAGAATCCGATATTCATTTCTTAAAGTAAAACACAGAACAAAAACGCTGTCAATGTTTTCCGACCCCGCGTGCGGAAAAATAGGAAAGTGTGGTAAGATAAAAATGTAATTTTTTATAATATAACGTATTCTACTAAGAATCAATCAGTATTCATGGCAATTAGCGTGAAAATGCTCCATAATGCTCTGTTTTTCTGTAGCACAAGCGATTGGAGAATGTCTACGGTTTTTCGTTATAATAGTAAAGTAGGAAAAAATGTATGGGAGAGATTTGTATGGCTCAACGAGTAGCCACGGAATACAAGAAACTTGTCCTTGAATTACAGGCGTCGGAGATGGAATCATTTATTCATTTGTTTCAGCATGCGGAGTTTGAAACGGAAGTACGTATCTTTGAGAACGGCGAAAAAGAAATTGTCCTTTTTAGCAAAGAAGAGCAGCTTCCCTTTTCTTTTAAGTTAAACGGTAACAAATACACATGTGAAGGAGCGTGTATGATCCGCGATGTGAAGCTGGCCAACCAGGTGCGCATAGCGGTACGGAAATTTAAAGGAACTGCCATCGCACACCGCATCTATCCGACGTATACGATGATTTACTACTATGTAAGTGGAAATGTAATAAAAATCGTAGAGCAGAAACAAGACAGGGAAACCATCGTTTTTGAATACAAGGATACGCTTGGTGACATGCAGCGTTTATTTGAAGCGTCCGGGGTTGAAGATGAGATCAAGTGGATTCGCATGCATATTGACCAGCTGCTGGATTTACGGAATAAAAGAACGATTCTTCAATTGCCGAATGCGAAAATTGACCGCCAGTTGAATGAACTCTCTCATCAACTATTTATTCTGGAAGCATAAAAGAAGTGAGTAGCAATGTTAATTCTTAGCAAATAATTGTTGCATATTCAATGGAAACATGTTATCTTCTTCTTTGTGATATAAATTAGGAACCAGGATTCACTCAAGGAAGTTTCTCCTCGAAATTATAGTGAATGACGTAGGTCCTAGCGATATGAAGTATAAAAAAATTTGCTAGGAGGGGGGACCGAAAGATGGAATATTCTACTTTCGGAAGACATGTAGCCATTGATACTTGGGGTGTCGATTTTAAAAAATTAAACAGCGCGGAGTTCTTGCAGCGCCATATGGTGGAAGCTGCGGAAGCGTGCGGTGCTACGGTGTTATCCGTGCAATCTCAGCAATTTGAACCGCAGGGTGCAACCGTACTGGTTCTGTTGTCAGAGAGTCACATTTCGATTCATACGTACCCTGAACGTGGGTTTGCCGCACTGGATTGTTATACATGCGGTGAAACAGTGGATCCTGAGTTAGCGATTGAGTACATGGTAAACATTCTTCAACCGGAGAAAGTATACGCACGGAAGTTAATCCGTGGAGTTGGGGAAATGGAAGTTGTGGAATCCGACATTACAAAAGTGAAACAGAACGCGTAAAAATGAATAATTAGACACAATACGTCCATCCTTAACAAAAAGGATGGACTTTTTGCTGTTTCTTAATATAATAGCTATTGTGCAAGGCAGAAAATAACCTGGTATGATTGGATTTTTTTGTCTTGCCTGGGATGGCAAGGGTTAGTGTATGGGAAGAGATTCATAACGGAGGGTTAGAAAATGAATCAGTTAATAAATGAAGAAAAGAAGAAAACAGCAGCAGATGTACTATCCTTGATTCAGAATGGGGATGATATTATCGTTCCGCTGGCAAATGGGGAGCCGGTTGTACTTCTGGATACGATTGAAGAGAATGCTGAGCGCTGGACAGGCGTGCGGATTCATCAAATGCACGCTTTAAAAGAGCGTCCTTATATTCATGGCAAGTTCGGCAATCATCTGCGCCATGTCGCTTACTTCTTAAGCGGGGCGTCCCGTAAGGCGTTCCTGGCCGGAGAGTGTGAGCTTGTGCCAAATCATTTCCATGAAGTACCGCGCCTTATGCGGGAAACGACAAAGACCTCCCTTATTTTAGCCGCCGCGTCCCCGATGGATGAGCACGGGTATTTCTCCCTCGGAACAAACGCGGATTATGTCGCTTCCTTTATTGGAAAAGCGCCATTCTTCCTTGAAGTCAACAAAAACATGCCTCGTACGTTTGGAGGCAATCAAATTCATATTAGCCAAATCGCCGGTTATATTGATGTGGATTATCCTCTCCATGAAGCAAAAGAACCTGTTATCACTGACATTGACCGGAAAATTGCAGCGAATGTCGTGGATCGAATTCCTGACAGCGCAACGCTTCAAGTAGGAATTGGGGCGATACCGAATGCGATTATCGGCTTCCTGGATAATCATAAAAACATTGGAATTCACACAGAACTGCTCACAGACGGGCTTGTCGATCTGGCGGAGAAGGGCATTGTAAACGGGTTAGATAAATTTACCCATAAGGGGAAAATCGTCGGGACCTTCGCTCTTGGAAGTAAAAAGCTTTATGATTTTCTTGACGAGAATACGGGAGTAGAAATGCTTCCCGTCGATTATGTGAATGATCCGCGCGTGATTGGACAGGAGGAAAACATGATTTCGATTAATGCGACCACGGAAATTGATTTCCTCGGCCAGTGTGCGTCGGAAACCATTGCGGGGCGCTACTACAGTTCAAGTGGAGGACAGGCTGACTTCGCCAGGGGAGCCCGGTTTGCGAAAAATGGGAAGGGATTCATTTGCCTTCATTCGACAACGCGGGATGGCTCCATTTCCCGCATCCGGCCGCAATTAACGATCGGATCCGCTGTTACGACATCGAAGAATGACGTCGATCACATTGTGACGGAATATGGGGTTGCGGCTCTCCGTGGCAAGAGCATTTCCCAGCGCACACGGGAACTATTGGCGATTGCGCACCCCAAGTTCAAAGAAGAACTGGAGTTTGAAGCGAAAAAATTTGGTTTAATGTAAAACGAAGCCCGGCCGGAAGCCGGGCTTTTACTCTGAATACGCATAGATCATATATGAAACAATACTAAAGGATTGACCTTCTTACCTCACGGAATGCTAATCGTTTTGCTAATAAGAAGGTGAAGTAGTAACGACTTTCGCGGAATAGAAGCCGTTCCGGATCGGGTGTAAAATAAGTTTCCCTTCTCCCTTGGACAGCTGGCGCAAGACGATAGGAACATCCTCTTCGCTGATAATCGTTTCTGCTTCGTGGTACAAACGGTGCAAAAGCTCGCTATGGTGAGGGGGATGAATTTCCGGTAAACATTCGCAGTAATACGCATATAGACCGCAATGGGCACAGAAGAATTTAGTATCCATGATTTATTGCCCCTTTCCCGATTTTAAGAATTTTCCGTCGTCGCTGTACCTTCATTATATCATGGGGAAAATAAGGGTAAATAAATAGTGAACGACTTTTATGAATATTTAGTAACAACATTCGACATAGACGGGCATTCTTCGTTTATAGCTGGGGGGAGTTTTCTTGAAAAGAGCCTTTTTTCTCGATCGGGACGGGGTAATCAACGACAATCCGCATCCCATCAATCACGTTAGCCAGTTTGTTTTTTTAGAAGGAGCCCTTGCTGCCATTCACACTCTGCATACGAAGGGGTACGAAGTATTTGTCGTTACAAACCAGGGAGGCGTCGGCCTTGGATTCATGCAGCAAAAAGAGCTGGATGAAATTCATAACTATATGGAAGAGAAAATTAGAGAAGCGGGCGGCCACTTGACTGAAATCAGGGCCTGCACGCACAAGCCAAAAGCGAAATGCGCCTGCAGAAAGCCGGAACCCGGGATGATGTTAGAGTTGATAGAACGCCACCAGATCGATGCGAGCCGCAGCTTTATGGTAGGGGATTTTTATACGGACGTACAAGCCGGGCACGCGGCTGGTTTGAAAACGATTTATATTGGTAAGGAAAGTATGAAAGGAAAACACCCACAGCCCGATTATGTATTCAATTCCTTACAGGAAGCTGTCCGCTCCCTTGATCAATTAGAAAACGAGACACGTCAAAAATAAAGAGAACCTTTTCAAAAAATTAGGACTACTATAATATTAAAGAAACGGCTTCACGAAAAGGGGAGAAAAGGATTGAGCGAGAATACAGATTTATATGAGCGGTATAATAAGCTGCCAACGAGCGAATTGGAAGATATTTTATACGACATCGAAATGTCGGCGGCCTTAACGCTTGGAATGAATACGTATATTGAACTCCAGCACAAGCAGGCGCTCCGTAAAATACTAAAGGAGCGGGGCGTTGATGTCGGGCGGCTGCTGGGTGAATAAACGATAACAAAGGAGGGAAGCTCTCTTGACACAATTCCGGATTACACACGATACGCTCGGTGAAATTAAGGTGCCTGCCCACGTTTATTATGGTGCGCAAACGCAGCGGGCCGTTCAAAACTTCCCGATTAGCGGGCTGCGCCTGCCGCGTGCGTTCATTCGCGCGCAGGGGCTGATTAAATGGGCTGCGGCAAAGTCAAATACTGAATTAGGAGAGCTTCCGAAAGATGCCGGTGATGCCATCCAGCAAGCGGCAGACGAGGTCATTGAAGGAAAACTGGACGCGGAATTTGTGGTGGACGCATACCAGGCAGGAGCGGGAACCTCGCAAAATATGAACGCGAATGAGGTGATCGCCAGCAGGGCTTCCGAACTGCTTGGGGGAGAAAAAGGCGATTACAGCAAGGTCCACCCGAACGATCACGTCAACATGGCGCAGTCCACGAACGATACGATCCATGTCGCGATTAACATCGCTGCGGCAGAGCGCGTGCAGCATGAACTTCTACCCGCGCTGGACCAGCTATGTGAGAGCTTTCAAAAAAAAGCGGAGGAATTCCATTCCGTTATTAAATCCGGGCGGACCCACCTGCAGGATGCTGTCCCGATGCGGCTTGGGCAGGAGTTCGGCGGCTATGCGGCAACCTTGCAGGACAAGCGTGACTATATTGCCAGAGCGGCTGAGGCTCTCCTTGAAATCGGTCTGGGCGGCAATGCGGTTGGAACGGGGATTAATGCGCATCCTGAATACGCAGAACGGGCAATTCGTTACATAGCAGAGCGAACGGGCCTTGCGTTCAAGCCGGCTTCCCACCGCTTTATGTTTATGCAGAACACACATGCCGCCATTCGGGTAAGCGCAGCGATAAAAGAGCTGGCTCTGCACCTTATTAAAATAACGAGCGACATAAGGCTCCTCAGCTCCGGCCCGCGTACCGGCATCGCAGAACTGATACTTCCCGCTGTTCAGCCGGGCTCATCGATTATGCCCGGAAAGGTAAACCCGGTCATCCTTGAGATGATGTATATGATCTGCGCGCAGGTAATTGGAAACAACGAAACGATTACCGTTGCCGGCATGGGAAGCCAGCTGGAGATTAACGTCATGATGCCGGTCATCGGCCACAATCTCCTCCAGTCTATCCACATCTTAAGCAGCGGAATGCGGGTGCTGGACGAGAAGTGCATACGCGGCATTACGGCGGATGAGGAGAGGTGCAGGGAACTCATGGAGAGAAGCCTGGCGCTCGCCACTTCCCTTAATCCGCTTATCGGCTATGAGAAGGCAGCCTCCATTGCGAAGGAAGCGTTCCGTACGAAGAAAACGGTCGGTGAAGTGGTGCGGGAGCAGGGTGAATTGAGTGCACAGGAGATTGCCCATGCGCTAAACCCTGAGAGGCTTGTATAATGTAACGATACATTCTCGCTTTGCAGGTTTTGTGATAAGATAAGAAGCGATAGAAATAACTATATCCTGTAAAGGAGAAACGAGATATGTATCATCGTAAACAGACTAGACCGGTGAAGGTAGGGAATTTAACGATAGGCGGGAGCGATCAGGTCATCATTCAGAGCATGACGACGACGAAGACTGCAGATGTGAAAGCGACTGTCGAACAAATTCACAGACTGGAAGAAGCGGGCTGCCAAATCGTCCGTGTAACCGTTAATAATATGGAAGCAGCAGAGGCAATTAAAGAAATTAAGAAGCAAATTTCAATTCCGCTCGTTTCCGATATCCACTTTGATTATAAGCTTGCCTTGAAGGCAATTGAGAACGGTATTGATAAAGTACGCATTAACCCGGGGAATATCGGCAAGCGTGAAAAAGTAGAAGCGGTTGTGAAAGCATGCAAAGATAATGGGGTTCCGATTCGAATCGGTGTCAACGCGGGCTCCCTGGAGAAGCATCTGCTGGACAAATACGGATATCCGACCGCGGATGCGATGGTGGAAAGTGCGCTGCACCACATTTCGATTCTTGAAGAACTGGACTTCCACGATATCATCGTCTCGCTTAAAGCTTCGAATGTTCCGCTGGCCATTGAAGCGTATCAAAAAGCGGCCGCCGCGTTCTCCTATCCGCTTCATCTAGGGATTACAGAGGCGGGGACATTATTTGCCGGAACGGTGAAAAGCGCTGCCGGGCTCGGTGCTCTTCTGTCCCAGGGAATCGGATCTACGATGCGTGTTTCGCTCAGTGCGGATCCGGTTGAAGAAATAAAGGTAGCACGGGAACTCCTTAAGACATTCGGCCTCGCATCGGATGCCGCGACCCTTATTTCCTGCCCGACGTGCGGCAGAATTGAAATTGACTTAATCTCAGTCGCGAATGAAATCGAGGATTATATCGCCACAGTTAAGGCACCGATTAAGGTCGCCGTGCTCGGCTGTGCTGTGAACGGGCCGGGAGAAGCGCGCGAGGCTGACATCGGAATTGCCGGAGCCAGAGGGGAAGGGCTTCTGTTTAAACACGGAGTGATTGCCCGCAAAATCCCGGAAGAGAGCCTTGTAGAGGAATTGAAAAAAGAAATTGATGAGTTGGCTGAGATTTACTATCGCACCGGCTCGCTGCCGGGGCATCCGGCCCATACGTAAACACTTTCTGCTGCAAAAAATAAATAACCGTTTTGGAAAAAGCATCCTTAGAGTAGGATGCTTTTTTGCGTGGCAATGTAGGTTTAACATGTTTCCTGTAGATTTCTGTTGTTCGGCCGTAAACTAGAAACAGAAACATAACAATATGTTAACGAAAAAATAATGAAAGCGGTGACATAATGAAAAAATTTGGCCTTGTTGGACAAATCCTTATCGGGTTAGCCCTCGGTATTGCGGTTGGGGCTTTCTTCTATGGAAACCCGAAGGTAGAGGAAATCCTGCAGCCAATCGGAACGATTTTTATTCATTTGATTAAAATGATCGTTGTACCGATTGTTATTTCTACCCTCATCGTTGGCGTTGCCGGTGTCGGTGACGTAAAGAAGCTGGGGAAACTCGGCGGAAAAACCATCCTTTATTTCGAAATTGTAACGACACTTGCTATCATTATCGGATTGCTTGTGGCAAATATTTTCCATCCGGGTACTGGAGTGGATATGAGCCACCTTGCGAAGGGGGATATAAGCAAGTATGTAGCGACGACTACGGAGACAAAATCTCATGGTTTCTCCGATACGCTCGTTAACATTGTACCGACGAACATTGTAGAATCGATGGCGAAGGCGGACATGCTGGCCATCATTTTCTTTTCCGTTATCTTTGGCCTTGGTTTGGCCAAGCTCGGCGATAAAGGACAGCCGTTGTTAACCTTCTTCCAGCTGGTTGCGGACACGATGTTTAATGTAACAAATATGATTATGCGTTTTGCTCCGTTTGGTGTTTTTGCCTTGATTGGTGTAACAGTATCCAAGTTCGGTATTGCTTCGCTGCTGCCGCTGGGAAAACTGATTATTGTCGTATACGCTACAATGTTATTCTTCATTATCGTTGTACTCGGACTCATTTCGAAATGGGCGGGTGTGAATATTTTCCACCTCTTTAGCGTGTTAAAGGAAGAGCTGTTGCTTGCCTATTCGACAGCCAGCAGTGAATCCGTATTGCCCCGGATTATGGAGAAGCTTGAAAAATTGGGATGCCCGAAGGCGGTTACCTCCTTTGTTATCCCAACAGGGTATTCGTTTAATCTGGACGGAAGTACCCTGTATCAGGCGCTTGCTGCGATTTTTATTGCGCAGATGTACGGGATTCACCTTTCTATCGGACAGCAGATTACACTGATGCTTGTCCTGATGCTTACTTCCAAGGGGATCGCCGGCGTACCGGGGGTATCCTTCGTTGTTCTGCTTGCCACGCTTGGTTCTGTAGGAATTCCGCTTGAAGGACTTGCTTTCATTGCCGGAATTGACAGGCTGCTCGATATGGCCCGCACGGTCGTAAACGTAGTAGGAAACAGTGTTGCTGCCATCGTCATGTCAAAGTCAGAAGGACAGTTTAATAAAGAGAAAGCGCAGGAATATATTAGAACTGTCCAGGTGAATTCAAAAACAACCATACAGAATCACTAACAGAACAGAAACCCCCGTCGGTTAGAACGGGGGTTTCTGCTTTGTCTGGCTGTAAGACTCAAAGTGTTATTTGAAGTTTTGGTGTATTTACCTCCTGGGAAAAAAGACAAAACAAAACCCCCGGAATGCCGGGGGTAGGGGTAACTGATTACGTATACGGTTTACAGCCTGGTAACGTTGGAAGCTTGAGGACCACGGTCGCCCTGTGTAATTTCAAAACGGACTCTTTGTCCTTCGTCGAGCGATTTGAATCCTTCGCCCTGGATAGCTGAGAAGTGGACGAATACGTCTTCTCCGCCCTCGACTTCGATAAAGCCAAAACCTTTGTCTGCATTAAACCATTTTACTGTACCTTCTTGCATAAAATAAATTACCTCCTGAATGCATGTTCGTATGCTATACTTGAATGTGCCATACTGCTTTATGTAAGCGGTATTGTGAAAATGTTTCACAAATTTTCCTGGCACAAACAGCATATCATTGTACTATTGGGGCTGTCAAATTCGCTCCGGAAAAGAAAAGGGCGCAACTCCGGAGTAAATAATGAAATAAAGGATTTGGTGGTATGATCAAAAAAGGATTGTATGACAGGTACGTACCGGATGTGAACATTCACTCCGACAACATGGGGAATATCCATCGAGGCCATGATAGCCTTCTAAAGAGGGACATCCTCATCTATAGAGAGCCTTGGAAACCGTCTGACAGTAAGAAGCATAGCAGCGAACCGAAGGAAAATGGTGTAAGATTCACCGGTCAGCCATTCGTGCTGCAAATTCTTGATCGCGGAGTAGAAGAGCAAGAAAACTACTACGTGCTTGAATACATTCCGGGCTTATTGCTAAAGGATGCGGTAAACGAGAAGAAGCTATCGCTCAAAGAGACGCTTGGCATGGCAGTCCAGTTTGTCCAAATGCTGGAAGAAGCCAGGCGGGATGGACTGCGGGGGATTGTCCTTTCGGAAACGAACCTCTGGCTTACGGAGGAAGGAGAGGTTAAGCTTATCAATTCCTGGACAACTAGGTCTGGGCAAACAAAGGAAGTTGAAGGCATCCTCCGGCTTATGCACTTTATGATGTTCGGACAGGTGGAAATTCGTCTGCCGGTTTTGCAGGTCATTGAAGAAATCGCCCTCTCATTTCAGGGGAACCCATATATTGTAAGGAAATCGTTAAAAGCAATGATCCGCAGGGAAGAGAAAAAATCAAGTGAGCGGTATGAGGAAATGCTCAAGCAAACGCTAGAGGATTTTACGTCATTGTATCAATATGTAAAACGCAACCAGGTTACAACCGTACGGAAGGAAGCGCAGGATCCCGCCTTTGAGGCGGTAGAAGAGATACCAGGTCCGGCGTGGTATAGGACGAAGAAACTGCCTGTGAAGTACCTTGCCATCATTGGGCTTCTTATCGTTATTTCGATGACTGCATTTTCGTTTTTCAGCAGCGATAAAGGGCAGACATCGGGCTCCGCGGCAGCGGTAACGGACACAGGAGGACCCGTGCAGGAGAAAAAAGCAACCGGGATCGAGGTGCCGGACGTATCCGGGCTTTCCCTGGAGGAGGCCGGCAGCAAGCTGGACGCGGCGGGAGTACGTTATAAATATTATCTGGAATCTTCGATTCGAAAGAAGGGCACGGTGTTGAAACAAAGCCCTGGAGCCGGTGAGTTTGTACGCCGTACGGATATTGTGTCGTTATGGGTAAGCGAGTGAAAATAGACAGAATGTTATTTAAAAATAGCACGTAATGTGCTATTTTTTTTTAGTAAGGAAAAAGAAAATAGTGGGAGGGGAAGCATGAAACAGACACTGGACGGAATCAAAGTGCTCGATTTAACACGTTTGCTGCCGGGACCCTTGTGTTCAATGTATCTTGCTGATTATGGTGCGGAAGTAGTGAAAGTCGAAGACCCGTTTATTGGTGATTATGCGCGGGATATGGAACCGATGCTGGCAGGCAGCGGCGCGCTTTATCAGCTTGTAAACAGGTCAAAGAAAAGCATTTCCCTTAATCTGCAGAAAAGCGAGGGCAAGGACATCCTTCTGCACATGGTAAGGGAGGCGGACATTCTAATTGAAGGGTTCCGTCCCGGTGTCATGAAACGGCTGGGCCTTGACTATGAAGAAGTAAGGAAGGCGAACCCGCGCATCATCTACTGCTCCATTACCGGGTACGGACAGACAGGGCCCTATGCCGAGATGGCCGGCCACGATCTTAATTATGTCAGCTATACCGGCCTGCTTTATGAATCGATTCGCCGCTCTGGGACTGCTGCGGTGATGCCGGCGGTGCAAATCGCGGATATTGGGGGAGGAACCCTGCACTCTGTTACCGGTATTTTGCTCGCCTTATTGAAAAGGAACAGCAGCGGCACTGGGGAATATATCGATGTATCGATGATGGATGGCGTGTTTCCGTTTATGATTCCGGCGATAAGCTACCACCTTGCAGCACCGTCACCCGAAGACTCCGGCTTCAATCCGCTAACAGGTTCACTTGCCTGCTATAATGTATACCGGACCGCCGATGAACGCTGGTTTGCCCTGGGCGCCCTTGAGGAAAAATTCTGGAGGCGGTTCTGTGAAGTCGCCGGCTTGTCCAATCACCTTCCGAACCACTGGGATCCTGCGAAGCAGCCGGCTATCGCGGAACAATTAACCGGGTTTTTCCATTCGCATACTGCGAGCCAAATTGCGGACAAATTTAAAGACGAGGATGTTTGTTTAACCCCCGTCCTCTCCATTGGTGAAGCCATAGACAACCCCCATGTGCAGGCCCGCCGTATTTTTCAAAATTGGGCACAATATGAAGAAGTTACAAACGTGAAAAACCCGCTGCTGCAGGACTTTGAGCTGGACGGTTGTACGATTCCACCGGCCAGATGGGTTGATACGGAAGCCATTTTGCTGGGGCATGGCTATTCGGATAAGCAAATTCAGCAGTTTAAAACGAGCGGAATTATTTAGCCTTCCCCCGTTCTTCGGGTACTAAAGAGGCTTCAAACATATCAATAATGAGAAGGAAACGCTCTGCTTCCCTGAACGTATGATCGGCAAGCAGCGGGTGAATGATGCTTCGAATGCGGCACGCTTCAATTAGTTCGTGAGCTGTTTTCTTAAAATCGCGCAATGAACGGACGGATACCCGATTCGTATCGAGAAATTGCCCGAGCATTGGAACCGTTTGTGATTGCGGCCGCATGGATTCAAGGTCCACGGCCTGGAAAAGGAGTTGATCGAACTGGTAGCTGAAATCCGCTGCCTGTGCAACAAGATCGCGTTCGGAAGGGTCAAGCAGGTGCCCGATAAATTTCGCATGATCAGCCATGACGCGAAGAAAAAATACGTTCTCATTAATAATCGCATCGGGAACGGGATCTAGCGTGCCTTTGTTTAGCTGTTCTAAACGGTTCATAAAATAGGCCGCTTCACGGCTTGTGTGATCAACGAGCAGTGGGTAGTTGTTTGTGATGATTTTGCATGTAAGAATTAAATCGAGCACTTTTCTTTTAAACGACCAGATGTGAGCTGTCGCATGATAGGCTTCCATATTGAAGCGTGCCATTTGTTCCGAGTCAGTATCAACTGATAGCTGCTGCGATTTTTCTTCTATTTCTTCAAACATGCGGTAATACCGGTCAGCCTCCTGCGCCAGCTGCGTCTGATCGACCGTAAATCCAAGGCGCAGGAAGAGGGCATGTTCCTTCATAATCCGGCTCCAAAAACGAACTTCGTCCAGTGACCGCTCAACAAATAGAGTTGTCATTCCTATTCCTCCCCTAATACAATACGTAGTATATGGGTATGAAGAAATAAGATAGAATAGACATCGAAACTACATAAAGAGGAGTGTAACCGATGACAGAAATCAATACAGTAGAACAATTCAATCAAGCCGTGCAAGCGGGAAAGCTAACGGTGGCAAAGTTTTACACAGACTGGTGTCCGGATTGCCACCGCATCGACCCGTTTATGCCGGAAGTAGAAGAGGCATATAAAGAAAAAATCCAGTTCATCAGCGTGAACCGGGATAAATTCCCCGAGCTGTCGGAGCTGCTGAATATTTTCGGAATCCCAAGCTTTGTTGCTTTTTATAAAGGGGAAGAGCTTATTCGCTTCGTCAACCGCGCCGGGAAGACAAGGGAAGAAATTGAAGCTTTCCTTGACCGCTCCGTGCAAGTTTCCGGTGCCATTACCGGGTAACCACACTCTCTTCATTCAATGGGTAGGTTTCCAGTTCATCCGCGTGGTGTTCGAGCCAGGAGGCGATAATTAACATTTCGTCGACTTCCTCAACGCCAGGGGAAGATAATTTTCCTTTTGTGCCGCGGTAAATACGCCGGGCTTCCTGGAGCATGGCGGAGACAGCTTCCTCTTTACCGGATTGGGCTTTCAGCGTTTCAATCAGGCGTCCATGGATAATCACAAGCCCGGTATAATGGAGATCGCCCGCCTGTGAGACTACAAGGGTGTGGTGGCTGTTCACCGACCGTTTGATTTTGCTGTTGTATTGTGCGAGGCTGATGAGCCGCTGCCACTGCATCGCTTCCTCAAAACGAAGGGAAGCGGCACAATCATCGCGCTGCATCTCGAGCTCATCCTTGACTGCAGCCTGTCCGCCTTCGAGCACGGCGATAGCCCTTGTTACATTTGTTTCGTATGCAGCATCTATACTGCTGTCAATACAAGGGGCAAGGCATTGCTTCATATCCGCATAGAGGCAGGAGCCGGAAGGGAGCGGGCCCGAGCAGCGGCGCAGCTTGAGCCAGTTGTTCAGCGCATCAACAGCATGATGCAGCCAGGAAGCCTTTAAATAAGGGCCGAAATACATCGCACCAGGGATAATAGAGTCGCGCGATACTTCCACGTACGGAAAAGGCTGATCTGTGCGCAGCACGATAAAGGGGTAGGCCTTGTAATTTCTTAATGCCCGGTTGTACAGTGGAAGATGAGAGCGAATGAGCCGCGCTTCCATCAGAAGAGCTTCTAGCTCGGATGAGGCAAAGCGAAGCTCAACGGTTTTGGCAGCACGGACCATTCTTTTCGTTTTTTCCGTATGCTGTTTTGTATCGTAAAAGTACGTAGCGATTCGTTTTTTTAAATTTTTCGCCTTACCGATGTAGATGATGTTATCATCCTTATCCCGGTAAAGATAGACGCCGGTACGCTCCGGTAAGCCCAGGTGAAATCCTGGCTGTATTATGTAGATCATGGGACAACCTCATTTTTATATGGTTCTTTTTATTTTACCATATTATTGTTATGTTACCTAGAAAGTTTTGTGTAAATTGCTAGATTATAATCCGAATGGGGAGGGACGTTTCATGTCCGTATCCGAACATAAAAATGCGGCACCGGTAAGCATAGGGTGCATGATCATTACCGTAAGCGATACAAGAGACGAAACGACGGATAAAAGCGGACAGCTTATCCGTACGTATGTGCAGGACGCAGGCTATACCGTCCAGCAGTATGTGATTGTAAAAGACGAAGAGGGGCCCATTGCCAAAGCCATTGAAAAAGGGGTAGAAGATAGTACCGTCCAGGCGGTTCTTCTAAATGGAGGGACCGGGATAGCGAAACGGGATGTTACATATGAGGTTGTTGAATCGCTGCTCGATAAAGAACTGCCGGGCTTCGGGGAAATTTTCCGGATGCTGAGCTATACGGAAGACATTGGATCTGCCGCTATTTTAAGCCGTGCGATCGCTGGGGTCTATAAGGAGCGGGCGATTTTTTCCATGCCGGGATCATCGGGTGCGGTGCGCCTTGCGATGAGCAAGTTAATTATTCCTGAAATCGGGCATATCGTGCGGGAATTAAATAAATAACGGAAATAGCAGAAGCCTGGTTTTCACTCGGAAAACCAGGCTTTTTATAGACAGTCCATTTTATTCTATTCTCTGGGTATCGACAGACTTATAGTCTTCGCATGCCGTTTCATTGGCCGCTAAGCTCTCCCGGTATAAAATTTCGATTTCGTTACATCTATGCGGCCCGCGACACAGAAGTCGCCTGGAAGCCAGAAATTGCAATGTTCCGCTACACACTTTACCTTTGTCATTCGGGTGCCCCCCTATGCCGCTGGATTATTCCTTATTTTCGCCCAAATCATAAGGCCTGTCATTATAGCCCGCTACATCTTCCCACGCATTCTCATGTAGGCCATCAGCAGCTTTCGTTACGTTTGGTGATAGTATTTCCTCTTCGATGGGCCTGTCTTCTCTATAATCGGACAGTCCCGGGGCGGCTGCGGCGCCGGCATCATATTGTTCATGCAGTTCCTGGTGCTCCATACAGTACCGTGTGGTCGGCATCGCCTCCAGGCGCTCAAATGGGATCTCCACTCCGCAGTCTTCGCACTTCCCATATATGCCTTCCTGTATCTTGTTTAAAGCATGATCAATGTCCTCCACCATGAAATTCTCATGCTCACTTAACGAAATCGCAAGCGCTCTTTCGAACACTTCGGAGCCAAGATCCGCGGGGTGGTTATCGTATCCTGACAGTTCCCCCGTGTCCTCACTGATGGATCGAGAGAGGTCCGGTTCAGAAACAAGGGTAGTGTCGGCTATCGCAGTTCGCTGTTCATGCAGCTGCTGCTCTAATTGTTCCAATTGAGTTTGGTTCATCGCTGTAAACTCCCTTCCATTACCTTTACTGCTTACTTTCCCTTTGTAAAGCTGGATGAAACACCAGTAAAAGCAGAGAGGCATTCAACAAAATTAAACGTACGTTTAATAGACTGAAAATATTACCAAGGTGATTTTTCGATTACAATGGGGAAAAGATACAGGGAGAATAAAAGGCGGAAGGAAGGAGATACATATGCTATCCAGTTTTGAAAATAAGGTCGTCATCGTTACAGGAGCAGGAAAAGGGATTGGGCACGGGGTCGCCCTTGCTTATGCCCGGCACGGAGCAAATGTCGTGCTGGCGGATATCAATCAAGGCGAGGGAGAAGAAACGGCAAGGTCAATCGAGCGGGAAGGGGGAAGGGCGGTTTTCCAGCAAACCGATGTGAGCCGGATGGAGGATATTGAGAAGTTAATGGCGAGGGCTGTTGCCGAATTTGGCACGATTGACATCCTAATAAACAATGCAGGCGTATCACGCTGGAAGTCGCCGTATGAAATAACGGTAGAAGAATGGGACTCTGTTTTAAATACAAACTTACGCGGCATTTTTTTCTGCGCGAGGGAAGCCGCCAAAGTGATGCGGGAGAATGGCGGGGGTTCGATTGTAAATATGGCCTCTACCCGTGCCTTTATGTCGGAGCCGGATACGGAGGCTTATGCGGCATCCAAGGGAGGAATTGTCGCGTTAACTCACGCGCTTGCGATTTCATTTGCGAATGATCGGATCCAGGTCAACTCCGTCAGCCCTGGCTGGATTGAGACAGGGGATTATAGCGTGCTCCGGGAAACGGATCATGAGCAGCATCCATCCGGCCGGGTCGGTAACCCAGAGGATATCGCACGCACCTGCCTTTTTTTAACAAGTAAAAACAACGACTTCATCAACGGAGAAAACCTTACGATTGATGGGGGAATGACCCGCAAAATGATATACGAACCATAAATTTATTTTTTTGTGTTTACCCCAACTTTTTCGCACACAGCGACGTCTTAATAGATAGGACACAGCGAAGTGAAAATGCGGAGATGGGGGTGGCTTTTATGAGAAGGAAAATGAGCAGGTGGTATGCGGTGATGGCAGTACCGCTTACGATTGGATTACTATCTGCCTGTACGCAAAGCGAGATGGCTCAGGATAAGACGAGCGGGCAGACGCAGCAGGCGCAGCAAAATGACCCGCAAAAACCTGCAGTGGGAACAGGTGATGGGAAAGCGGCCGGGCAGGCCCAGACGCCTGAGCCGAAGACGCCCGCGGCAGAACCGAAAACAACCGGCCACGAAATGAATCAGAAGGGCACAACGGTAAAAAGCCTGCCGAAAAACAAAACCATTGAGGTTACCCTTGAGGGGATGAAGGAAAAGAAAAAGGGGACGCTTTTTAAAAGCGAACAGAAATACTACTTGTATACACTTCCCGGGTTTACTGCCACGGGGGAGGAACCGGGGAAAGACATGATCCTCGTGGATCGGGATGATCGGCATTTTATGCGCATTGAACGATTTCCGAGCGATGTGAATATAGCAGATGCAATCAACAACGCAAAGGAAGAGTTAAAACTAACGGGAGAAGTGAATGAGCATAAGGGGGACTTGGCCGATCCTTTTTTCAACCAGGCGAAGGCATACTTGTTTGCTTCCGATGGGAAAGTCACACACGCGATTATTATACAAGAAATCAAGGGCCAGAAATTCCGCTTTACACTCAACATTGCTGGTACTGAATCGTCTGAAGGCATGATCCCGAGCTTCTGGGCGATGATAAAAACGATCGGCATACTTAAATAAGGCAGGCAGCGGGAAGAGAAAAGGAGCAGCGAATCGCTGCTCCTTTGTTGATCGTTATATCGTTGGGCTTCCGTCCGGAATGAGGTTTCGGTTCAAATACGTATCGACGACCTCGCTGACATTGAAAACAGTGTGTGCCAGGTCATTGTTTGCAAATGCGTGTTCGCAGCAATCCTTATATGCCATCTCTTCCTCGTAATAATGCAGATGGCACTGAATAACTTCATCCGAATAGCCCCGGCGCCGCTGATTGTTTAAAATCGTATCACGGTCCGCATGAATACAAATACGCACCACGTGTTCACCATACGCTTTCTTTACAATTTCGGCACCATAATGGTTGAGTATAAGGTAAATCTTGCCGTTCTCCCGCAAATAGTCTTCAATTTCACTCTCTTTAATGCCATACAAAATCGTATCGAGCTCCAGCGTCTCAATAAACTCCTGATTTCGCTTCATTCTGGTAAACTCTTCTTCTGTAACGAAGTGGTAGTCCTGGCCGTCTACTTCAACCGAGCGCCGATTTCTTGTCGTATAAGGGATTACACGCTGCATACCGAGCGTTTCGCCTACCATGTCCGCGACCGTCTTGCGCCCAGCACCATATGGGCCTGTGAACACAATAATTTTATCCTTCTCGTCTAACGTGTACATAGCAACCCTCCTTATTGAAGTTGAAATAGACATCTACTTGTAGTGTACCACAAATTAACAAAATATTCTACATAATCTGCAATAACCCTCTTGACGTTTGGCTTTTCATTCGATAGGATAGAACTAAAATACTGCGTATTATTCTAAAAACTCATAAATATACACTTTCACACCACAGCAAACAATCCACTAATCAGTCCTAAAGGAGGGTCCATATGAAGTTTAAATTTTACAGTCATGTTGAATATGAAAGCTACCTGCTGGGGCAAGCCCGCGCTGATTTAACGATTGCTTCCTATATGATGGAGATGACGATGTTTTTTGCATGGCTCGCCCGCGTGCACCCAAACCTTGAAGTATACCAAATTGGCTATCAAATCGTATCTGCTTTTATCGAAGAAGAAATAAAATCCGGCAAACAGATATCGACCGTCAACAAAAAAATCTCTGCATTAAAGTCATACTTTCATTTTTTATGGCTCAAGGGAGCCATTGGAATTGATCCCTGTGCTAAGCTGAGAAGAAAAAAGGATGAGCGCGAGGAACAGGCATTTTATTTACAGGACGAAGAAATCGACTTTTTATTACATACCATTCGCGAAGATGCGGCTGCGAGGAAAAATGAAGACGTATATTTGCGCAATATGTCGCTGGTCTCGCTGTTTCTCTGGGGAGGGCTGCGGATTCAGGAGGCGGCAAACCTTCTCTGGAGAGAAGTCGTATGGGAGCAAACGAAAGCGATTGTCGCTATTTCTTTTGGCAACCTGCGGCGCGTTGTTCTAAATGAAAATGAAGCAAAGCCGCTGAATGAATACTATAATAAAAACCTTGAATCTTTATTTGTTTTTCCTTCGCGCCAGGGCGAAAAAATCAGCCCGCGCAGCATTCAGTTTATTTTAAAAGTACTGGGAGATAAATCCGGACTGCACATTACCGCCCAGAAGCTGCGCAATACGTTCTCTATCCAGAAATTGCAGCAAGGGTACAGCCGGGAAGAGGTTGCGGATCTTCTTGGCATTGACCAGCTCATCATTCCGGACCATGTGCTCGAAGAAATCGGGAAGAAGTAAGAAACAAGGGAGGTCATTCCACTCACCTTTCCCTTCCGCGAGGAAGGGGGGACTGTCCGCTCCTTCGCATAGACGTTTTCGGATGGAAATTTAAGGGTATAAATAGGAGGTACATAAAAGAGAATGGGGCGATATATCATGTCTCGAATTGTTGCGGTTGGAACTTCATTGCCTCCTTATATATTACGGCAGGAGGAGATAAGCGAATTTGCGCGTCGTTTGTTTTCAAACTCTTTCCGGGACATCGACCGCCTGCTGCCGGTATTCCAAAACAGCCAGGTCGAAATGAGGCACTTTTGCGTGCCATTGGAATGGTTCGGAGAGCCGCATTCATTCGCCGAAAAAAACAGCTTATACCAGGAATGCGCGCTGCGCCTGAGCGTGGAAGCGATTAAAGATTGCCTGGAAAAGGCAGGCCGGACGGCGCAAGAGGTTGATCATATTTTCTTTGTTTCGACAACCGGAATGGCTACCCCGAGTATCGATTCACGCATCATAAACGAAATGGGTATGAACATACATACAAAGCGCACCCCTGTATGGGGACTTGGATGTGCAGGCGGGGCTGCCGGCTTGTCACGCGCAAAAGAGTATACAACCGCTTATCCGGAGTCGCACGCTCTTCTCGTAGCCGTCGAGTGCTGTGGACTGACTTTTCAGCATGAAGATAAATCAAAGAGCAACCTTGTAGCTACATCGATTTTTGCCGACGGAGCGGCTGCGGTCCTCATCGAAGGCGACAAGTGTGAAGGAAGAACAAAGGGCCCGGAGATTTTGCACACGATGAGCACATTGTGGCCGGAAACAGAAGATGTGATGGGCTGGGACATTAACGAACACGGCCTGAAGGTTATTTTTTCAAGGGATATTCCTTCGCTCGTTGACAAGCTGTTGAAGCCGAATATCCATTCTTATTTAGAGATGCATCAGCTGCAGGCAAGCGATATTACGCATTTTATTACACACCCGGGCGGACGTAAAGTGATCGAAGCGTACGCGGAAGCGCTTGAAATTAATATCGGGCGTTTTGCCCATGCCCTGGACATCCTGCGCCGGTGCGGCAATATGTCATCGGTAACCGTGCTTTTCGTTCTCAAGGCTTTTCTTGAGAAGGGCATCGGAGAAGGAGAGCTTGGGCTGATTACAGCTCTGGGTCCCGGCTTTAGCTCGGAATTACTTCTGATTAGAGGGTGAGAGAATGGCCGTATTTTATATCGTATTCCTCCTGATTATCATCCAGCGATTTGCGGAGCTGCGCATCGCAAACCGCAATAGAAAATGGATGCTTGCTCGAGGGGGGACAGAAATCGGCGCCGGACATTATCCGCTTATCGTATTGCTGCATGCGGGCTTTTTTGCCTGTCTATGGATAGAGGCGGTTTTAAAAGGATTTCCGGTATCCGGGGTGTGGCCTTTCATTGTATGCCTGCTTGTCATTGTCCAGGTGATTCGCTACTGGGCCATCACTTCTCTGGGGCCTTACTGGAACACGAGAATTATTTTCGTTCCGGGGGCAGATGCCGTCCACAAAGGACCGTACCGCTACATGCGCCATCCAAATTATAGCGTTGTAATTCTTGAACTTCTCCTTATTCCGCTCCTTTTCAATGCATACATAACGCTTCTTCTTTTCGGGTTTCTCAACGCCCTTATGCTGCGGCACCGCATCCGCGTCGAGGAAGAAGGGCTCATAAACCACACAAACTATGGAAAAACCATGGAGGGCCGCTCTCGTTTTATTCCAGCGAAACCAGAAGAAAAAACGTAGGAGGGGTTGCCAATCCTCACAAAAAGGTTTACTGTATTTTTAATATTTAAAAAAGAGACCAGTTGAGGTGGCTAAGGAATGAGATATGCATTTGCACAACGAACCCGTAATTTTGAATCTTCCGCAGTAAGGGATATACTTAAGGTAGTAAACCAGGGAGATATTATTTCTTTTGCAGGGGGGCTGCCGGACGATGATTTATTTCCTCTCCAGGCTGTGGATGAAGCCTATCAGCGCGTGTTTGAAGCAGGGAAGAAATCGTTGCAGTACGGATTAACCGAGGGGTTTATCCCGCTGCGTGAAAAAATTATCGAACGAATGACGAGAAAAAACATTCATATGGATGTAGATAATATTATGCTAACGACCGGGTCCCAGCAGGCCATTGATTTATTTGCCCGCATCATGCTCAACCCGGGGGACGTTGTCTTAACCGAGAACCCAACCTATTTGGCTGCTCTACAGGTGTTCCAATCATATGAGGCGACGGTTGTTGCCGTGGACACGGATGAGAACGGAATGCTGCCTGGGGATTTGGAAGAAAAAATGAAAACACACCTGCCGAAATTCATTTATGTTGTTCCTACGTTTTCCAATCCGGAAGGCAAGGTATGGTCGTTTGAGAGGCGGCAGCTGCTGCTAAATCTTGCTAAGAAGTACAATGTCGTTATTTTTGAAGACGATCCGTACGGTGAAATTCAATTCGACGGGGAAGAAACATACACGCCTATCGCTGCGCTGGATAATGGAGAAACGGTTCTGTATACAAGCACCTTCTCCAAAACCGTCGTGCCTGCACTTCGGACGGGGTGGGTAATGGGTCCGTACCAGATCATCCGGATGATGGCGCAATCCAAGCAAGCGGCCGATTTGCATTCCAGTTCGATCGATCAGCAGGCCTTGTATTATCTCCTGCAGGACTTTGACCTTGATCAGCATATAGCCGTCCTTCGCGCTGAGTATAAGAAAAGAATGCACGTCATGCTGGACCAGTTGGAGCGTTTGTCCCTGCCTGGCCTGTCCTACGTTGTTCCAAAGGGCGGCATGTTCTTCTGGGTAGCCCTGCATAAAGAGTTGAATACAACATTGCTGCTTAGCAAAGCCGTTGAACAAGGAGTAGCCTACGTTCCCGGCGCGCCGTTTTACGTGTCCGACGTACAGCATAACACATTCCGGCTTAACTATACGCACTCCGTACCGGAAAAAATCGAACGCGGTATGAGCAAGCTTGTAAGTGTGCTTGAAGAGGCATACAGCACAATTCCAGCGGATAAAGCGCTGCAGAAAATATAGGAAAAACAAATCTCCCCCGTACTTTCTGTTCCGGGGGAGATTTGTTTGTTCCTGGCTAAAAAGAGGGTATATCACTTTAAATATGCTCGAAATGTGATTTGTTTCATATCCCGGCCTGCATAAATGGGGTAAAATGAAAAGCAAAGGCCCTTACATAAGGAGGATGGCGGATATGCAGGGTGTTATTCTGGCTGGCGGAAAAAGCAAACGAATGGGAAAACCGAAAGAAATGCTGGAACTTAGCGGCCAGACGCTGCTTGAAAGGACATGCCTGCTGCTCCTTGAAACAGTGGGCAACTGCCTTGTGGTATCCAATAATGATGAACACAGTAAAATTCTCCCTGACATTGTACCCGTTTATCCTGACAAATTCCCGGAACAGGGGCCGTTAGGGGGAATCGGGACGGCGATGGCTCACAGCCCGCACCAGCGTTTGTTTATTGTTGCGTGCGATATGCCCCTGCTTACACAGGAAACAATAGCCTACATCACCGAGCAGTCGGAGAAGGCCGATCCTGAGTTCGACGTCGTACTCCCTTCCTGGGGGGGCAGGCAGCACCCGCTCTGCGCGATTTATCACCGGCGTCTTTATCCGGTGATTGAACAATTGCTTTTAGGCGGCGACCGCCGCATTTTTCATTTGCTGCAAGATGTAAAAGTAAAGAATATAGACCTGACACCGATTGCGGCATACGATGTGTTTTACAATATGAATACGCCTGAAGAATACGAGCATGTAAGGAAGGAAGGGTAGCTATGAGATTTTACCGCGAGCCGATTCAGGTCGCAGACGCACAAGAAAAAATTCTTTCATACGCTGAAAAAACCAAAACCGAGACCATCCCTTTGATTGACTCTGAAGGGAGGCGGCTGGCGCAGGATATTTATGCAACGTGTGACGTTCCCCATTTCACAAAATCACCATATGACGGGTTCGCCGTGCGGGCGGAAGATACGAACGGCGCTGCCGTCCAATCCCCCGTACAGCTGGAGATTATCGGCACTATCGCCTGCGGTGATGAACCGGCATTTTCTATCGGACAGGGACAGGCTGCCCGTATTATGACCGGTGCAGCGCTTCCTGAAGGCGCAGATTGCGTCATTATGTTTGAGATGACAAGTGAAAATGAAGCAAAAGCAGAGCATACGGTAGGAATCAAAAAAGAAATGGCCCCCGGAGAAAATGTTATTTTACAGGGGGAGGAAACAAAAGAAGGCGCTTTTCTTATCCAGGAAGGCAAAAGGATCGGCCCTGGCGAGATGGCGATTCTTGCGACCTTCGGCTACGCCAGCGTTCCTGTATACCGCTTGCCGCGCATCGGCATACTCGCCACAGGATCGGAGCTTCTCTCTCCGGAAGAGCCACTGCGTTATGGGAAAATACGTAACAGTAATAGTTACATGACGGCAAGCCAGGTTCGGCAGGCGGGCGGAATCCCGGTGCTCTACGGCAACCTGGAGGACAATGCCGAGCGGGCGGTTGAGAAGGTACTCTCCATCCTCCGTGACGTAGACATTGTTATTACTTCCGGCGGGGTGTCTGTCGGGGATTTTGATATTATGGTAGAAGTGTTTAAGCGGCTTGAAGTAGATTTGTTATTTAATAAGCTATCAATGCGGCCAGGAAGCGTAACATCAGCAGCCAGGTACTATAATCAGTTTATTTTTGGCCTGTCAGGAAACCCCGGGGCCTGCTTTGTCGGGTTTGAGTTGTTTGTCCGTCCGCTTTTGCACGCGATGCAAGGGAAGCAAAATGTCCGGTTGCCGGAAATGGAAGCGGCTATCGGGGTAGATATGAAAAAGCCATCTTCTTTTGCCCGGTATATACGAGGGGTTTGGAAGCAGGAGAAGGGCAGAATTGTAGCCTATCCGGTCGGGCCTGATAAATCAGGGGTCGTAACGAATATTGCGGATGCCAACTGCCTCATCTGTGTGCCTGCAGGCGGCCGGGGAATCAGCCAGGGAGAGCCGGTAACAATCCTGACGCTGCCGTATGGGGCGGGTGGAGAATGAACGAAGAAAAAGTCCTGAACCAGCCCCCCATCATACAGGTAGTCGGGTATTCGAACAGCGGAAAAACGACGCTTGTCTGTAGAATGATTAAGCATCTTACAAGTAAAGGCTACAAAGTAGGGTCGATCAAACACGATGCCCACGATTTCGAGGTCGATAAACCGGGCAAGGATACGTGGAAACATAGGGAGGCGGGGGCAAGGGTCGTTGCTATCACTTCTGCGGATAAAACAGCCATCATAATCCAGCAGCACAAGTCCATTGAAGAGCTGCTGCCGCACTATGAACGCATGGATTTGGTTATTGTAGAAGGATATAAATTCGCCGGCTATCCGAAAATCGTTGTCATCCGAAAGCCGGAGCATGAGGAGCTGCTTGAGAAAGTGACCTCTGTACTGGCAGTCGCTGCCTGGTATCCACTTGAAAATCTTCCGCATAAACAGTATGACATTAATGAATACGAAAAAATAACCGGCGAGGTGCTGGCTTATATTAAAGGTGATAAATAATGGAGCGATTTGAAATTGTTGACCAGCCCATCTCGGTACAGCACGTAATGGACAAGGTCATCCACCCGAATGCAGGGGCTGTCAATTTATTCGTTGGCACTGTCCGGGAGCTGACAAAAGGAAAGAAAACATTGTATCTTGAGTACGCTGCCTATAAAGAAATGGCGGAAAAGCAACTCCGGCGCATCGGAGAAGAAATAAATGAGAAATGCCCGGATGCGCTTGTCGCGATTACACACCGCATTGGACGGCTTGATATAAGCGATATTGCTGTTGTCATTGCCGTAGCAACGCCTCACCGCGCCGACTCCTATGAATATTCGCGATACGCCATTGAGCGGATTAAAGAGATTGTCCCGATCTGGAAGAAGGAACACTGGGAAGACGGGGTGGAATGGATCGGGGATCAGAAGGAACAAGTTCCTTATCCTGCGGGAAAACCGGACATGGAAGGAGATGCACAGTAATGGTTATCGTTAAACTTTTTGCCGCCATGGCGGAGGAAGCGGGCGTTGATACGATTGAGCTGCCCTGGCAGGACGGGCTAACGACACAAAGCGTTAAAGAACTGCTCGCCGAGCGTTACGCTCCGCTTACAAACCGCCTGGAAGCAGCGATGGTGGCGGTTAATCAAGCGTTTGTTCCAGGGGAGAGGGAGCTTCATGATCATGATGAAGTGGCCTTCATTCCGCCGGTAAGCGGGGGATAATCATTCATTTGACCCTGCCCGTTGCTTGCCGGCCTATGCCGCTTATTCTTTCGGAATCCGCATCTTCAAAAGCAATTAGGCAATAATAAGTTTTGATTGCTGACGATAAGCCGGAGGAAAGAAAGGAAAGCTTGCCATGAAGAATAGAGCTGTGAACCAGTGGCCCGTTGTTCTGGGCACTATTATCGTGCAAATGGGTCTTGGAACGATTTACACATGGAGCTTGTTCAATCAGCCATTGGCCGGGAAGTTTGGCTGGAACCTCAGTTCTGTGGCCATCACCTTCTCGATTACGAGCTTTGCCCTGGCACTGTCAACGTTGGTTGCAGGCAGGCTGCAGGATAAATGGGGCATCCGCAAACTCATTACCCTGGCAGGGGTTCTCCTTGGAATCGGGTTAATGCTAAGCTCACTCATCTCTTCGCTGCCTATGCTTTACCTGCTGGCGGGTGTTGTCGTAGGTTTTGCGGACGGGACTGCCTACATCACTTCCCTGTCGAATCTAATTAAGTGGTTTCCCGAACGAAAAGGGTTAATTTCAGGCATCTCCGTCTCCGCGTATGGGATGGGCAGCCTGATTTTCAAATACATAAACGCAGGATTGATACAGTCCGCCGGCGTATCCCGAGCCTTTTTATACTGGGGCATTATTGTCCTATTTATGGTCGTAGCGGGAGCCCGCCTTTTACGGGAACCTGTTACAAACGAGGTTTCCCCGGAAGCGATTCACCAGAATAAAAGCAACTATACCGTCAGAGAGATGCTGCACACCAGGCAGGTTTACCTGCTGTTTATTATGTTCTTTACCGCCTGCATGAGCGGCCTGTACCTCATTAGCATTGTCAAAGATATCGGCGTCCTGTTGGCAGGACTTGATGTAGGGGCAGCGGCCAACGCCGTGGCTATGATCGCTATTTTTAACACAGTCGGCCGCCTGATTCTTGGGGCGCTGTCCGATAAAGTCGGCCGTCTGAAAGTTGTCGCGTTCACCTTTATTGTGACTGCTGCAGCTGTCCTGGCACTCAGCTTTGTTCACTTGAATTACGCCATCTTCTTCATCTGTGTGGCAAGCATTGCTTTTTGTTTCGGCGGCAATATTACTGTATTCCCGGCCATCGTCGGCGATTTCTTCGGTATGAAGAACCATAGCAAGAATTATGGCATCGTCTATCAGGGCTTCGGACTGGGCGCACTGTCCGGTTCATTCATCGCAGCATTCATGGGCGGATTTAAACCGACTTTTATTACGATCGGTACCCTGTGTATTTTGTCATTTCTTATCACCATTTCAATTAAACCGCCTGACCGGCGCGAGGGAGAGAGGGGGCAGAAGGTAAAGGCGCACGGCAGGCTGGTGTGAGGCTCCGGCCAGTAAGGCTCGGACAAGGCTTCTTACTCCGTCATCGTCAACAAGATAGTAATGGATAGAAAACTAAGAACAGTGGAAACCAGGGTAATGCTCGACACGAGCTTCGCTTTCGCATCAAATTGCACGGCATATAATAGCGCAGTAGCGGCTGACGGCATTCCGGCAAGAACAAGCATGACCTGTTTCGATAATAAAGAAATCGGAAACAAACTGCAGATCCCCCATGCTAGAAGCGGGGAAATAATAAGCCGGATAATAGTTCCGAGTGATACCAGCTTGCTGTCCAAATCCTGTACCGTTACTGTTGCCAACTGCATTCCCAGCACGAGCATGACGACTGGAATGGACGCTTTTCCGACCAGATCTACAGCCTGCATGAAATTGCCTGGCAGTGGGATATGACAGTATTGAAGAAGCAGACCGACGGCGACCGCATAGATGTTTGGTATACGAAAAATGTTGAGAATCGCATCTTTTACACTCGCCTTGCCTCTGGAAGCGAAATAAACAGCAAATATCCCCATAAAAATGGAATGCAGCACCATAATTAAAACCGCTTCATGAAATCCCTTGTTTCCGAAAGCAAATAAGATAATTGGAGCGCCGTAATTTCCGGAATTCATAAACGCGGTCGTAAGCATTAATGCGCTTTCCGTCCGGATATCATACCGGAACAGGCGGCAGGCCATCTTAGTCGTTACTATTAATGCTAACAGCAATAAAAGCTGGATAATAACCATGTAAAAAAATTCACCGTTTAACCTGGCGGTGTAAAATGTCTCAAAAATTAAAGCCGGCGATAATATGTATAAAGACATGTTTGAAATACTTTTGATATCAAGATTGAACTTCTTCTGTACAATGTATCCCGTTAAAAAAATCAAAAATACAGGAAATACGGTTTCCAGTAAGGGAATCATTTTCAACCTCCTTTCTATTTCACTCTACTAATCTTTTAATTATATGCTTTCGATTTGGTCCTTGTATAGAACCTAAGCACGTCTTTGTTTACTATAATTGTATTATGTAAACATCACCAAAGGAAATATATAACGTCCCTTGGGTGGGATATAAGCAATGCGCTTGTTGTCGTGAAGAAAAAATAATAAGTTATCCAGAAAATTGGTTTATAATGAACATATATAAAAAACTTGAAAGCTAAAAGGAATTTTCTTATGAATCTTTTAACGATAGAATCAGTTTCTAAATCATACGGCATGAAAACACTTTTTGAAAATATTTCTCTCGGCATCCACCAGGGAGACAGAATCGGGATTATCGGCGTGAATGGCACGGGAAAGTCCACCCTGCTCAAAATTATCGCCGGCATGGTCCCACCGGACAGCGGGACAGTGACCACAGGAAATCAAGTACGGATTGAATACCTGGCCCAGCAGCCTGAATTTGATGAAGAGGGGACCGTTCTCGATCAGGTTTTCCCCGAAAGCTCCCCTGTCATGAAGCTTATTAAAGACTATTCACGCACAATCGAACGGCTTGCGGCGGACCCTGGGAATTCGGCCCTGCAAAACCGCCTCGGTGAACTGAATCAGCAAATGGATACGGCGGAAGCATGGGACATCGAAACGAACGCGAAAACGATTCTTACGCGCCTGGGCATCCACAATTTCTCCACGTCCGTCCACCAGCTTTCCGGCGGACAGCGCAAAAGGGTAGCGATGGCCCGAGCACTTATCAATCCGGCCGATTTACTTATTCTCGATGAGCCGACGAACCACATCGACAATGAAACGGTTGAGTGGCTGGAAGGGTACTTGTCCCGCTTCAAAGGCGCGCTTCTGCTCATTACCCATGACCGGTATTTTCTTGACAGGGTAGTCAATCGAATTATCGAAATTGATCAGGGCAAGCTGCATCCGTATGAAGGAAATTATACCTATTTCCTCGAGAAAAAGGCAGACCGAGAGGAAAGAGAGGCGGCGATGGAAGCGACGCGGCAAAATATTCTGCGTAGAGAGCTTGCCTGGCTGCGCCGCGGAGCAAAGGCAAGGACAACAAAACAGAAGGCCCGCATTGAACGGGCCGGAAAGCTGCAGGATGACAAACCGGCAGCTGCCGCGAAAAATCTTGAAATCGCCTTAAAAACACAGCGCTTAGGCAAAAAAATCATCGAGCTGGACGAAGTGTCAATCATGCTTGACGGCAGGACACTCATCCATGATTTAAGCTACATTGCCGTCCCGCACGATCGTCTCGGAATTGTCGGGCCAAACGGCAGCGGAAAATCAACGCTGCTCAAGATGATTACAGGAAAGATAGCTCCGTCCAGCGGTTCGGTCGCACTCGGTCCTACGGTAAAAATTGGCTACTATGGCCAGGAAAATACGGAAATGGACGATGAGCAGCGTGTCATCGACTATATTAAAGAAGTGGCAGAAGTCATTCACTTAACGGATGGCAAAACCGTATCTGCAGGGCAGATGCTGGAGCGTTTCCTGTTTCCCCCGGCCCTCCAATGGAGCCCGATTGGAAAGTTATCCGGCGGGGAAAAGCGCCGGCTGTACCTTCTGTGCATACTCATGGGCGAGCCGAACGTCCTCCTGCTGGATGAGCCGACAAATGATTTGGATATCCAAACGCTTTCCATTTTGGAAGACTATTTAGAGCAATTCAGCGGCGTTGTCATTATCGTTTCCCACGATCGTTATTTCCTCGATCGAACGGTTGAACGGTTATTTTCTTTCGAAGGAAACGGTACGGTAAAAGAATATACAGGTAACTACACCGATTACCTTGAGAAAAGAAAGCAGGATGAATCCGCAGCTTTGCCTGAACCCCAGAAAACAAAAAAGGAAACGAATCCCGACAACAAGGGGAAAGCGGACAAAGATGAAGGGCCACGAAAGCTCAGCTTTAAAGAACAAAGAGAATTCGAGAGCATTGAGCAAAAAATAGGTGAGCTTGAGGAACGCAGCACAGAACTGGAAGCCGCGATGGCACAAACCGTTACAGATTATGTAAAGCTGCAAGAATTGACCGACGAGAAAAAGAGAGTGGATGCCGAGCTGGAAGCTACCGTGGAACGCTGGGCTGAGCTTAGCATGCTGGTCGAGGAATTCAATAGCCGCAAAAAATAGCCGTAAAGGAGAGAAAAGGTCTCTCCCTTGTCTATCTTGACTGTCCTGTGATAAAATAAAATATCGCTTTATAACATGCACGGGGAATCCCGTTCACATAATAAGATGAGAAAATGAAGGGAAAGGAGGAAACTACGTGGCTAAGAAATCAATGATCGTCAAGCAGCAACGCAAGCCAAAGTTTAAAGTACAGGCATATACACGCTGTGAGCGCTGCGGACGTCCGCATTCCGTATACCGCAAGTTTAAGCTTTGCCGGATTTGCATTCGTGACCTTGCCTACCAGGGACAGCTTCCCGGCGTAAAGAAAGCAAGCTGGTAAAACGAACGTTTATAAAAAGGTGGAAACCCCTGGAAACGGCTAAATATAGCGTTTCCAGGGGTTTTATTTTGCTCTTACATACAAGTCGTGCCCTTCTTCTGAACCGTTTTGTACATATCCGTAGTCAATTTTAAATTGATCTGTTTTGTACTTGTGTTCATCTGCCCACCTATACATTTTAGAGAATGATTGAGCAATTTCCTGCAGGGATCCTTCATGATAATAATGAATATACTTTTGTTTTGGAATTAAACAGGTAACCATGCCTTCGGGGACTTCGTTATCTGCTTCCACTTCTACGCAAATAATCTGTGTGTATAATTCCGCCTCATACTGCAGACTAATATCCATCATTTTATCACGTACTCGATGATTAATTTCGTGAACACGCTGCTTAAAAACCTTCCAGGTGTCAGGCATTTCTTTATGTAAGCCCTGCCAATCAGCTACCACCTGGATTCCCACTACTTTAAATCCATCTTTTTCAATGATTTCCATCTTAATCATCTCCCATATAAGGCAGTGTAGTTAAAGTGAGTTTATTCTATATTATCATATCTTACAGATGATTTTGTTAATTTGATAAAATCATACCTTTATTATCTATAATCGATTACCCTTATATAAGGGTGGATCGACTCCCATAGCTTCTGGTTTAAAAGGAATTTCTTATCATGGTGTCGAAACCATATATAGAATAGTAAAGAGAAGAACAGGAGGGCTGCAAAGTGGAGAATGCAATCGAAACGGAAAGAGAAGTCCAATTTAATGTAAAGAATGGTGCCGGCCGCATCCTTTTAAACCGCCCCAAAGCATTGAATGCCCTATCCGCCGGGATGGTAGCTGAAATCGGCGAGCAGCTCGCCAGGTGGGAGAATGATGATTCCGTTGCCCTCGTTTATGTTGAAGGAGCTGGAGAAAAAGGCCTCTGTGCGGGAGGGGATATGCGCTCGTTTTATGATAAAAAGGATGACAATGTCGAAGCACATGCGCTTGATTTTTTTGCCACCGAATATAAAATGAACGTGGCGCTTCACCGGTATCCTAAACCGATTCTCGCCTACATGAACGGAATTGTGATGGGCGGAGGAATTGGCATTTCCATTTTCGCGAGCGAACGGATTGTTACGGAGCGATCTAAGCTATCGATGCCTGAGATGAATATCGGCTTTTTCCCGGATGTGGGAGGAAGCTATTTTTTAAACCAGATGCCCGGTTATACCGGCCGTTATCTTGCACTAACCGCTTATTTGTTTAACGGTGCGGATGCCCTCTATTTTGGAGCCGCCGATCACTATATCGAATCCGCTAAGTGGGACGAGCTGCGGATGGACATCGAGCAGCACAACTGGATTGCGGAGAATGACGTGGCAGGCGAACTCAAAAAACGTATTCAAACATACGCAGCAGATGCGATTCCCGAATCATCGCTCTCTAAAAACCAGGAGAAGATCGACGCGCATTTCCGCTACGATTCTGTTGCTGAAATTATCACTTCCCTTGAAAAAGCGGCACACGAAGGGGATAGCTGGGCGGACGAGACAGCCAGGGTGATCCGCAGTAAGTCGCCGGTTTCCATGGCCGTCGCCCTTGAGCAGGTAATCCGCGGCAAGGATAAGCCCATTGCCGATTGCTTTCGGATGGAGATGAATATGAGCATGAATTTTATGCACAGCCATGATTTTTACGAAGGCGTCCGTTCCGTGCTGGTGGATAAGGATCGGAATCCTCAATGGCAGCCGGCATCCATCGAGGAAGTGACACGTGAAAGTGTTGAAGCATTTTTTAAAAGCCCCTGGCAGGATGAAAATCACCCGCTCCGCGATTTGTAATAGGAAACAACAAAAAGCCGTTCGAGAAATAAATCGAACGGCTTTTTGTTTACTCTGCGCCCGCAAGCCAGGCGATAATTCGCTTGTTGATTCCTTCTTCCGACTCGTCGGGCAGTAAATCCTCACACGCCACCATATCGAACAGCTTTTCGAGCGGCTCACGCGGGTCTTCCTTTTTCATTTTTTTATCCTTTAGCAGTTCCCAGTTAAGCAAAACATAATCGCGGCGGTCAATATCCTGCTTCTTGAAATAAGACGTCAGCAGCTCTACATCGCCAAGAAAGTTTTGCGAGAACCGTTCTTCAAGGCCATGGCGCAGCAGGGCAATCTCAACCTCGTACATCGGGGATTGATCGGTTTTGTTTTTTCCAACCCATGGTGTTTCAAGGATTACCGGTTTACCTTTCGCCGCCTCATGGTGAACGATGTAATCGATCGCTTTAAAACCAATCATGCCGGAGCCGATAGGGGTGTGGCGATCCTTCGCGTCCCCTCTGAAGTTTTTGCTGTCATTTATATGGAATACAGCCAGCCGATCCAGTCCAATGATTTTGTCGAATTGTTCCATGACACCGTCGAAGTCATTGACAACATCATACCCGGCGTCGTGTGTATGGCAGGTGTCAAAGCAAACGGTCAGTTTGTCATTGAGCTTTACTTTGTCGATAATAGCGGCTAATTCTTCAAAGCGGCGCCCGATTTCCGTACCTTTGCCCGCCATCGTTTCCAAAGCGATGTTTGTGGTTTGTCCTTCATGAAGCACCTCGTTGAGCCCCTCGGCGATTCGCTCAATTCCATATTCGGCATCCTTATCTGTATAAGCGCCCGGATGGAGGACAATATTTTTAACCCCTATGTATTCGGCCCGTTTAATTTCTTCCCGTAAAAATGTCACCGCTAACTCGAACGTATTGGATTTATAGGAACCCAGATTGATAATGTAAGGGGCGTGGACGACAATGTCGTCAATCCCGTGTTTTCTCATGATTTCAAGGCCTTCTTCAACAAAATGCTCTTCCATCGGCTTGCGCCTCGTATTTTGTGGAGCTCCGGTGTAGACCATAAAGGAAGTAGAGCCGTAGCTTGCGGCTTCCTGTACTGCATTTAGCAATCCCTGTTTCGAAAAAGATACGTGTGACCCGATTTTTAGCATGTAATTTCACTCCTTATCGCTTTATTCTAACAGAAAATGCGTTTCCTTTGCAGCAATGCACTGGAATAAACAAATACTTATCTATATACTTGGAATTATAAAAGCAGCAAAAGGATGGAGTGAGCAGGTTGAAAGGAAAAGTAGTAAATCATATTCACGAACTCATCGGCGAGACACCCATCGTTCGTATTCGCAGATTAACCGGTCCGAATGATGCCGACGTATATGTAAAGCTTGAGAAGTTTAATCCAAGCGGGAGTGTAAAAGATCGTGCCGCCTATTATATGATGGCGAAAGCAGAGGAAGAGGGTGCTCTGCGAGAAGGCGCGACGATTATTGAACCGACGAGTGGAAACACCGGTATTGGATTGGCGATGAATGCGGCTGCGAAAGGGTATCGCTGCATTCTGGTTATGCCCGATAATATGACGAAGGAAAGGATCCGCATTCTGCAGGCGTACGGAGCCGAGGTTGTGCTGACACCGGCAGAAGAGAAAATGCCTGGCTCGATCCGGAAAGCCCGGGAGCTGGCTGAGAAAATCCCTGGAAGCTTTATCCCGATGCAGTTTGAAAACGGCGCAAATCCGGAGATTCACCGCAAAACCACTGCCCCCGAGATCTTAGAACAAATGGATCGCCGTCTCGATGTTTTTGTCTCTACAGCGGGAACGGGCGGAACCATTACCGGGACAGGGGAAGCGTTAAAAGAGCAGCTTCCTGATCTGCGCATCGTGGTCGTCGAACCTAAGGGTTCACCGGTACTGTCTGGAGGGAAACCGGGTCCTCATAAACTTGTGGGAACAAGCCCCGGTTTTATCCCTTCCATCCTTAATCAGAATGTATACGATGAGATTATGCAGTGCGAAGACGACGACGCCCTGCATACGATGCGGAATCTGGCCGCAAAAGAAGGCATTCTTGTCGGACCGTCAGCGGGAGGTGCCGTATATGCAGCGCTTCAACAAGCCAAGAAGCAGGGAAAAGGCAAACGGATCCTTGCCATTGCTGCCGATTCCGGGGAAAGGTATTTAAGCATGGATATTTTCAATCCTTAAAATTTAAAAAACCTAAAAAGCAAAGGTAAGCAAACATATTAATCCTACTTAATATGTTTGCTTACCTTTGCTTTTTTAGAATATGAAATTACACAAATGAACAACTTAAGAAAAGCTAAATGATATTAAGGAGGGATACTATGACACCCGAACAGAGTAGTTACTTACAAAAAATATATAGAATGCAAGAAGATCTTACAAGGGCATCGACTGACTACTGGCGGAAATATTCCAATATGGGAACCTGGCAATTCTGGGTAAGTTTAGCTATGCTTATCCTGCCTTTAGTTATCCTGTATTTTTTGCTCGACAGGAAAAAGGCGTTTCGTATCGGTTTTTTTGGCTTGAATGTTCATGTTTGGTTTACTCATATCGATAATATAGGGATAAGACTTGCATTATGGAGCTATCCACATCATGCCATTCCCTTAACGCCTACAAGCTTTGGTTTAGATGCCGCTTTAGTCCCCGTCGTTTATATGCTGGTTTATCAATGGACAATTAACCATGATAAAAACCCCTACATATATTTAACAGGCTTAGCGTCGTTTTTGCCTTCCTATTCAAACCACTGTTATCCGCCGCCGGATTATTCGATTTGAATAGGGGAATGAATTATTTTTATCTATTTCTTGGATACATGGTTATTATGTTGTTATCTCTTTGGATCACAAAGTTTTTTCTTTATCTCCAGAAAGAACAGGGAACACCCCCTAAAGGTGAGCTTAGTCTGTGGAAAACGATTGGCAATAAAGAAAAAGCAAAATAACCCCGGCCATTATCAGCCGGGTTCTTCCGTATAAGCAAACTTGATAACTAAATGATCCAATCGCTCCAGTTTGCAGATTTCCCTTCCATTCGCTCCAGCCAGCTGCCGGTTACGGCAAGCAGCTCCTCTGTAGCATCAAATGTAGAGAAGGTATGATCAGCTCCGTTAATGACATGCTTCTCGCATGTTCCTGTCACCCGGTGGCGAAGCACCCGCTCATATAAATAGCAATAATCTACGGGAATGACTTCGTCTCCTGACCCGTGGACAATAAGCACATCCCGCAAAAACCGGTGTCCCGGGGTGAGAGGATGGTGTTTCGTTAAAGAAGTGAAAAATCGCTCGGTCAGTAAATACCCTAAGTAATCGATCGCTCCACGCTCGTGAATTCTCTCATACGTTTCCTGTCCGACAACCCGCACAATATCGCTAAAAGGGTGCGCAACAGGTGACCATAAAACAAGCGACGTCACGCGCGTATCCTTCTCCGCGGTCAGAAGAGCGACAGCACCGCCGAGGCTGTGCCCAAGCAAATAGACGCGCGACTTGTCCACACAATCAATTCCGAGTGCGTAATCAAGCACATACCGGGTTTGCTCGATTAAAATGTCAAGTCCTCCGTCGCCATACGCTCCTGAGCTTTCCCCGCAGCCGCCGTAGTCAAACCGGATCGCGAGACAGCCCTTGGAAGCTAAATCACGCGCCGCCTTCACAAAAAGCCGGTTAGCACCGATTCGGCTGCCGGTAAATCCATGGCAGACAATGACAAGCGGCCAGTTTTTATTTTTCAATTTCTCTTTCCCGCATGTTGGATAATGGAGTGTGGCGGCAAGCTTTACCGTATCGCATTCAATCGTGACAACCCGTTCCATGAAAATCCTCCTAAAGTCAAAATCTCCAGTCCGGTAAGAAACAAAAAGGCTGTTTATATTTTCAGATTTATTATCCGAAGTATACTGCAAGCGAAAACCTTCGTCAATGTTTATATTGATAATTCTTATATAAATAATCGGATTTGTTTTGACAGAAACAAAAACGAAGGATAGAACTGCTGTCTGTTCCACTTTTTCTCAAGATGTATTATTATTATTAATAAATACATACAATTTTCATAACACGCCAAACAACGATTGTATACAGACCATCATCAAAGTGTTATTTTGCCGATATCACGGAGGGACAGCGATGCAAAAATACATTGAAGGAAAGCTTACATTTGTTGAAGGAAAAGGGGTGCTTATCGTTGAAGACGGCAGCACCATTCCGCTCGCCGAAGGCATACTCATCCAGGTCATGGACGAATTATACGGGTGGACAGACGGATTCTTCCAGAACGGCAAGGGGTTTCTCCATAGCAGGGGCACCGATGAACTGCAGCCCGGAGATCGAATTCGAATGAAGAAAGAGGCATTTATTTCATAATATAATGATTGGCGGAAAAGATATTGTTCGTCTTTTCCTCTTTTTTTTCTAAAAAAGAGGAAAAAATGAAGAAAAAATGAATTTTTTGCCCTGTTTTTTTTAAATTTCGATAACATCCCTTTTCATTTAAATCGATTAGGTGTAGGATAGATACAACGTTTTTATATATGACAAGGAGTGAGAGGAAAATGTTGAAACAGGTACAGCGTGCATACAATTTTAATGCGGGTCCGTCTGCTTTGCCGCTATCCGTTCTGGAAAAGGCGCAACAGGAATTGCTCGATTTTGAAGGAACAGGCATGTCGATTATGGAAATGAGCCATCGCAGCGCTGTATATGAGAAAGTACACAACGAGGCGATTGCGAATCTTAAGGCACTTCTTTCCGTACCGGACGAGTACCATGTTCTTTTCCTGCAGGGAGGGGCGAGCACCCAGTTCAGCATGATTCCGATGAATTTTCTTACACCGGAACGAAAAGCAGGGTACGTGATGACAGGGTCCTGGTCTGAAAAAGCACATAAAGAAGCGAAGCTGCTTGGCGGCGAGACGTATTTTGCCGCCAGCACAAAGGAAACGAACTACAATCGCATCCCGGCTCCAGGTGAAATCTCAATTCAGGAAAACACAGCGTTCCTTCACGTTACTTCGAACAATACGATTTTCGGAACACAGTGGTTTGATTTTCCGGACACAGGGGATATTCCGCTCATCGCCGACATGTCGAGCGACATTCTGTCCCATTCCATTGACGCCAGCAAGTTTGCGCTCATTTACGCGGGCGCCCAGAAAAATCTCGGGCCTTCCGGTGTAACGGTAGCCATCCTCCGTCCCGATATGCTGGAGCGTGTGAATGAGAACGTACCGACGATGCTTCGCTATGATACACACATAAAAAATAATTCCCTCTACAATACGCCTCCAACGTTCGGCATTTATATGCTGGGGTTAGTACTGAAGTGGGCAAAAGAACAGGGCGGCCTGGCAGCGCTTGAAAAGCACAACAAAGAGAAGGCAGCACTTATATATAACACAATTGATGAAAGCAATGGATTCTATAAAGGCCATGCTGAGAAGGACAGCCGCTCCTTAATGAATATTACGTTCCGTCTATCATCTGAGGAGTTAGAGAAGAAATTTCTCGCCGAAGCGAAGGATGCGGGCTTTGTTGGACTGAACGGCCACCGTTCTGTAGGAGGCTGCAGAGCTTCCGCTTATAACGCAGTACCGTATGAGAGCTGCAAAGCTTTACAGGAATTTATGCAATCTTTCCAAAAACATAACGGCTAAGAAAAACATCGCGGGCACTCTAAAGAAAAGGAAGGCGCACATTAAGCTGCCTTCCTTTTTGACTATACAGACGTATTTTTTAAATACTCGGAAACATCTGTCCAATCTTCTTCGTATAATAGGGAGTACAAACCGAACAGGAGGGGAATGAAATGAGCCCTGCACAGCAAAGCCATGGATTGACCCGTATGCGCTCCATGCTCTCCTCTTTGTCAGCGAAGGAGAAGGTGGCAGCGGAGTACATTATGGCCAATCCGGAAGAAGTCATCCATTCATCCATTTCTGAACTGGCAGATAAAAGCGGGGTCGCCGAAGCAACAATATTCCGCCTCTGCAAACGGCTCGGCTTTAAAGGCTACCAGGCCTTTAAAATCGTCCTGGCAAGCGATGTGGTGAAACCGATGGAGAACATACATGAAGAGATTTCAGAATGCGATACGATGATGGACATTACAAAAAAATCTTCTCAAGCAGCATTGAAGCGCTGAAGGATACACTCTCCCTCCTGGACAATGAGCAGCTGGAGAAATCGGTTGCCTGTCTATCGAAAGCAAAAAAGATTGATTTCTACGGTTCTGGCGGTTCTGGCGTCATCGCACAGGATGCTTACCATAAATTTATCCGCACCGGTATTCCGACTACGGCACATACGGACGGGCATTTGCAAATCATGTCCGCTGCCCTTCTTGACGCTTCCTGTGTTGCGGTTGGCATTTCACACAGTGGAAGCAATATTGATGTGATTAACGCCATTCAGACTGCGCGTGAACGCGGAGCAAAAACGATCGGGATAAGCAGCACGATGAAGTCTCCGTTAAACCGGGCCGTCGATATGGCAATAGGCATAACCTCGCGTGAAACCCTGTTCCGTTCGGAAGCGATGGCATCAAGGCTTGTCCAGTTAACGGTCGTGGACGCACTCTACGTTGGTGTCTCACTGAGAAGACAGGCAGAAACACTCGATAACCTGCAGAAAATTCGAGAGTCGATTGCGATAAAACGGTATTAAAAAACGTTTGCTTAAGACAACCGTCTTGAGGCAAACGTTTTTTTTCACCGGATAAGGGGAAATATACCAGATAGGCAGAGAATGACATGAAATTTTTTTTCTACATATTGACTTATAAAAGAAAACAAATTTACTATAGTAAAAAGGCATTATCACATCAAGCGGTTACATAAAGGAGGGGCAGAGCCATGAAGGCCACGGAGTCGTATATGATAGGTGTGGATATCGGTACGACAAGCACAAAAGCGGTCCTTTACACTGAAAAAGGAAACGTGGTTGCAAAGCACGGCGTAGAATACCCGCTGTTCACTCCGACGCCGTCAACAGCGGAACAGAATCCGGAAGAAATCTTCCAGGCAGTCCTTGCAACCATCCGCAAAATCGCTCGAAACAGCGGGGCAGATCCTTCAAAAATTTCGTGCGTTTCTTTTAGTTCGGCCATGCATAGTGTCATCGCTGTGGATGCAGGGGGAAAGCCGCTAACACAATGCATAACGTGGGCGGATAATCGAAGCATTGGCTGGACAGAGAAAATTAAAAACGAGATGAATGGCCATGAGATATATTTGCGTACAGGCACCCCGCTTCACCCGATGGCGCCGCTTTCCAAGCTCGTCTGGCTAAAAAATGAGCATGCGGATATTTTTAGCCGAACTGCAAAATTTATATCTATCAAAGAATATGTATTTTTTAAGCTTTTCAATCAATACATTATCGATTATTCAATCGCTTCAGCAACCGGGCTGTTTCACCTGGAGAACCTGGACTGGGATGAAGAGGCGCTGCGTGTTGCCGGCGTTACTCCGGCCCATTTATCTACACCCGTACCGACAACGCACTCCCTGAAACTGGAGAAGGAAGGGGCGGATGAACTGGGACTGGCGGCGGGAACCGCGTTTGTTGTGGGGGCGAGTGACGGTGTCCTCTCCAATCTCGGTGTGAATGCGATTGAACCTGGCGTTGTTGCGGTTACGATTGGAACAAGCGGAGCCATCCGCACCGTTTTCCCACGGCCGGTTACCGATCCGAAGGGGCGAATCTTCTGTTACGCCCTTACGGAAAACCACTGGGTCATCGGCGGCCCGGTCAACAATGGAGGGATGGTATTCCGCTGGGTACGGGACGAAATTGCCGCCTCAGAAATCGAAACAGCCAAACGCTTAGGAATCGATCCATACGATGTGCTCACACGCATTGCAGAAAGAGTAACTCCCGGCGCAGATGGCCTCCTTTTCCACCCTTATCTTGCGGGGGAACGGGCGCCGCTGTGGAATGCAAATGCGCGCGGATCGTTCTTCGGACTCGCCATGCATCATAAGAAAGAGCACATGATTCGCGCGGTTCTGGAAGGCGTTATTTTCAACCTGTACAGCGTGCTTCTCGCACTGGAGGAACTCATCGGCGTTCCAAAACAGGTACAGGCAACAGGAGGGTTTGCCCGTTCCGCCCTCTGGCGGCAGATGATGGCCGATATTTTCAACCAGCATGTTACGGTGCCTGAGAGCTATGAAAGCTCCTGCCTGGGAGCGGCTGTACTCGGCCTGTATGCGGTAGGGCGGACCTCCTCGCTCAGCATCGTAGCCGATATGGTGGGCGCCACGCATGAGCATCACCCTTTACCGGCTAACGTTGAGATCTACAACGAGCTCATGCCGATTTATATCAATCTTTCACGAAAACTTACAGATGAGTACGAACAAATCGCCTCGTTCCAGAAAAAAATGCTGGGATAACGTAGACAGGGGAAAGCCAAGTACTAATTTATAAAGGAGTGTAATGAAATGAAAGTAGGATTAGTCGGTTTAGGAAAAATGGGGTATAATCTCGCTTTAAACATGCTCGATAAAAAACATGAGGTCGTCGCTTATGACACGCAGGCTGAACAGGTGAAAAAAATCAGCGCAGAAGGGGCAGCCGGAGTGGATACACTCTCCGCGCTCGTCAGCGAAATGCAGACGCCAAGAGTCATCATCATGCTGGTGCCTGCCGGCTCGATTGTAGAAGGGGTTATTAATGAACTGGCCCCGCAGCTAGAACAGGGTGATATTCTTATTGATGCAGGCAATTCGATGTATAAGGACACGCTGCGCCGTTATGCGCAATTGAAAGAAAAAGGCATCCACTATGTGGATTGTGGAACAAGCGGTGGAACCGAGGGAGCCCGCCATGGCGTGTGTACGATGGTAGGGGGGGACGAGGAAGCTTTAAACCACATCTCGCCCCTGTTTGAAAGCATCTCGATCCCGAATGGGTTTCTGAAATCAGGAAAGGCCGGCAGCGGACACTTCCTCAAGATGGTGCACAACGGAATCGAGTACGGAATGATGCAGGCGATTGGCGAAGGATTTGAAATCCTTGAGAAAAGCGAATTCGACTACAACTACGAAGCTGTTGCGAAAGTATGGAACAATGGTTCCGTTATTCGCAGCTGGCTCATGGAACTTATGGAAAACGCCTTTTCCAAGCAGCCAAAGCTGGAGGACATTCGCGGAGTGATGAATTCGTCGGGTGAAGGCATTTGGACGATCGAAGCCGCGCTGGAACTGCAGGCGAGCGCTCCGGTTATCGCCATGTCCCAGTTTATGCGCTTCCGCTCTCTAGAGGATGATACGTTCCATGGAAAAGTAGTAGCCGCCCTGCGCAACGAATTTGGCGGGCACGCGGTTGTAAAAAAATAAAACATTATACCATGACAAAAACCTGCGATTGGATTAAAGTTAATCTAAGACAGGTTTTTTTCGTAGATAAGAAAGTATAACTTTCTTATCTACATAAGGGCAACTAAGGCGATCGCCAGTGCCTGCGGCTTGGCGCTAGCCAAGTTTTCTTTATACAGAGAGTGCAGAGGTGAATCCGGTTGAATGCGTATGTAAATGAAAAGGATGGAGTGTTTCCGTCCGTCTGCTCGCTTGATTGTCCGGACATGTGCAGTCTGCTTGTCCACAAAAAAGACGGAAAAATAGTAAAAATAGAGGGCGACCCGACCCACCCGGTCACACAGGGCGCTATATGCAACAAAGTGCGGAACATGCCGGCAAGGATTTACGATCCGGCTCGCCTGCAATATCCAATGAAAAGGGTGGGCGCCAAAGGAGAAGGTAAATTTGCACGGATTAGCTGGGAAGAAGCGATCGAGACGATTGCTTCTAACTGGCGCCGTCTCATTGATTCGCACGGGGCAGAAAGCATCCTGCCCTACAGTTTCTATGGAAACATGGGCAGCCTGAACGCGGAAGGGATGGATCGGCGATTCTTCCACCGCCTCGGTGCTACAAGGCTGGACAGGACGATATGCCAGGCGGCCGGGACGGTTGGATACGGCTATACGATGGGCGGAAGCTTTGGAATCAATCCGGAGGAAACCGTTGAGTCTAAGCTGCTTATTTTCTGGGGCTGCAACGCGGTAAGCACGAATATGCACCAGGTCATGCTGGCGGAGAAAGCACGGAAAAACGGGGCAAAAGTCATCGTAATTGATGTCCATAAAAACCAGACAGGCCGCTGGGCGGACTGGTTTATCCCTGTCCTTCCGGGCACCGATGCCGCACTGGCCCTTGGTATCATGCATATACTGTTTGCCGAAAAGCTTGTGGATGAAGCGTTCCTTCGGGAGAATACAGTAGGGTATGAGGAGCTGCGCAGCCATGTTCAGTCCTATGACCCCGCAACTGTTTCAGACGTTACAAAAGTTCCTGTAGAAGATATTTATAAGCTGGCCCGCATGTACGGCACAACCTCACCCGCCTTTATCCGGATCGGCAACGGGCCGCAGCACCATGATAACGGCGGCATGTTTATCCGGGCCGTTTCCTGTTTGCCCGCTCTCACCGGCCAGTGGGGTGTTAAAGGAGGAGGTGCCATTAAAGGGAATAGCGGCTATGCGGCAATGAATTCTTATGCCCTCGAAAGGCCTGACCTTCAGCCACAGCGGACACGGCGTGTGAATATGAACCAACTGGGCGAGGCGCTGCTTGAGTTAGACCCCCCGGTTTATTCCCTCTTTGTGTACAATTGCAACCCGGCCGTCGTAGCGCCGGAAGGAGAGAAAGTGCGGCAAGGGCTTGCCCGGGAGGATTTATTTACGGTTGTGCACGATTTATTCCTTACGGAAACGGCGAAGTATGCGGATATTGTGCTGCCCGCTTCGTCTTCGTTTGAAAATCTGGATTTATATACATCATACTGGCATTTCTATATGCAGCTGCAGCAGCCTGTCATTGAACGATATGGAGAAAGTAAGTCAAATACCGAAGTATTCCGCCTGCTGGCGAGCGCGATGGGGTTTGATGAAGCGCCGCTGCGGGACTCGGATGAAGAGATGATTCGCCAATTGCTGAATTATCCGCAAAACCCTTTTATTAAAGGAATTGACTTTGAAACCCTGGTTGAGAACCAGTTTGTACGAATCCAGGGTGACAGCCGCGCGTTCTTCGCCGGTTCGCTGCCGACGCCAAGCGGAAAAATCGAGCTTTATTCGAAACAAATGGAGAAGGCGGGCTATTCGCCGCTTCCGGTTTATGTCCCGATAAAAGAGAAGGAGACGTATCCACTGCTATTTGTTTCGGCTCCCAACCATAACTTTTTAAACTCAACGTTTTCGAATAATGAAAAGCATGCTGCACTTGAAAAGCTCCCGCGCATCTATATGCATCCTGATGACGCCAATGCCCGTGGTGTTGTGCACGGAGAGAAGGTACGTGTGTACAACGACAGAGGAGAGTGCGAGTTAACGGTGTTTGTCGGTGATAATGTGCTTCCAGGTGTTACAGTGACGCAGGGGTTGTGGTCTAACACAACGGGAACGAAACAGCTTGTGAATAGTCTAACCCCGAGCCGTCTTTCTGATATGGGAGGAGGCGCTACGTTCTTTTCCGCAAGGGTTGAGGTGGAAAGGCTGGCGTGAATAAACATTGATTTTGGAGTGCTTTAAGCCCTTACTTAGTAGGGGCTTTTTCTGTGATGATGGATATATCTTTTATCCATATTCTTCTTTTTAACTTTAATTTAGTCTTTTAGGATATAATTTAAGTATTAAAAAAGTGGGAGCGTGGAAACATTGAATTTCATTTCAAATAGTTCTTATTTAGGTGTTTCTAACCACCTGATCGAAAAGGCAGAATCGCTGGCTATTGAAATAGTTCAAGATATTATTAACAAACTGGAACAGGAATTCCCTAAAGAAGAAGTAGACCAGGGAATTGTTATCTATACTGAATTTATGACGTTCTTAGGAGAATCTCTTACTTTCAATGAAGAAGAAATACCGGAAGATCTTATCTCATGGAGCAAAAGGGTGGGAGAACATGAAGCTTCTTTAAGGGGAAGAATTTCAGATGTGGTTGTTCTTTATCCCACTATTCGAGTTATCTTTGTCGAACATATTACAAAAATAAGCCTGGAATACGGACTTTCTGCAGAGGAAGTCGCTTTTGTTCTCAAACGGATTGGCTATATATTGGATATAAGTATTAATGAAACTATCTTGGCATTTGAACGCCTTAAAGATAAAATGATCAAAGAAACACAGGAAGAAGTGAATATACTATCAGCACCTATTGTACCTCTTCAAGATGGACTTGCTGTCCTTCCCTTAATCGGTTCGATTGATACGAACAGAGCGAAATATCTGTTGGAAAACACTGTCCCAAGAATTGCAGAGTTAAAGGTTAAATCCATAATCATTGATTTTTCCGGCATCCTAGTTATTGATACAGCAGTTGCAAATCATATTTTTAAAATTCACGATGTTCTTCGCTTGTTGGGAATCGATACAATTGCAACAGGTATCAGACCTGAATTAGCTCAAACTGTTGTTAAAAGCGGAATGGATTTTTCATCCATTAAAACCTATGCAAATGTTCAGCAAGCACTAGAAGACATGAAGTGAAATTAAGATAATAAAAATGGTTAAAATAGAAATCACTATTCTACTGCAGAATAGTGATTTTTTATGTGTGCGCCCGGCATGGGCATTATCTATAGGGTTGAAGTCCCGAATAGTGAAGGCAGTAGTAGCTATTAGCTTAAGGCAAGGGTGTCGACCGTGAGGTCGAATCTGAAGGAAGCCGGCGGCAAACCTCCGGTCTGAGGAACACGAACCTCATAGAAGGCTAGCATTCGTTGGGTGAGTCTGCACAACAAGATAAAGCCCTTACTGCCAAAGGCGAATGAAAGTAAATGAGGCAGATAGGTGGAGGGGAAGATAATGCTCTTACCCGGGGAGGTCTGTCTGGCACGCCGAGTACACTTGGTAACCTTATCCGTGAGGATAAGTTGAACAGACAGAAGTCAGCAGAAGCCATAGTACATGGGATGTGACGACAACCCATGGAAGGGCTGAACATTATGGAGAATGAAAGACAAGGCGTTCGAAGACACGCGATGAAGGCAGACAATCCAATGGGACTTATCTGAAGGAGGACGTGGTGAATCCACCGGGAACTTCAGAAGGGCGGAGTGTGCCTTCGGCACAAATTGACCCTTTCATTCACGCAAGGAGCATACGTTATGATAGAACAATTGCTGTCACGGGATAATCTTTTACTTGCCTTAAAGCGAGTGGAACGGAATAAAGGAAGCCATGGCGTGGACGGTATGTCCGTAAAATTCCTACGAGAACATATTAAGGAACACTGGCATGACATCCGCCGCTCTATTGAGATGGGCACCTATCAGCCCAGCCCAGTCCGTCGGGTCGAAATCCCGAAACCGAACGGTGGAGTGAGGCTGTTAGGTATCCCTACCGTGACCGACCGATTCATTCAACAGGCAATCGCACAAGTATTGAACCCTCTGTTTGACCCTGGTTTTTCGGAACATAGTTATGGCTTTCGCCCTTCCAGGCGGGGACATGACGCTGTGCGGAAAGCAAAGCATTATATCCAGCAGGGATACCGATGGGTCGTTGATATGGACCTTGAGAAGTTTAGCGATATTAATTTAGAGTGAACCTTGCCCATTTAAGTTAAATAACGATTATTATCTATGTTTTTCTAGTTAAATCGCAGTATTTCAGAATTTTTTATTGCGTACCCGTTCGGGCACCGTAAGGTGCTTGAAAACAAGTGACTGGTTTACCGGATAAGCCTATGACAGTACGCATTTTACGCATCGGATGGCGTTGAGAAAGTTGTTTTAAGTCTTTAATGGTGATGTGTAGATAAATTTGAGTCGTATTTAGGCTCTTATGGCCTAATAATTTTTGAATGGCCACTAAATGAGCGCCTTCTTGCAAAAGGTGAGTAGCGCATGTGTGTCGCAATTTATGGGGAGTGACTTTCTTATCGATACCAGCTCTTGCCGCATATTTCTTAACCATAAACTGAATAGCTCGAGAAGTTAGCGCACCTCCCTTTTTGCTGACAAAGAGCTCAGAAATCGTGCTAGTTCTCGAAGTGAGGTATTCCTTAATGACGTCTTCAACGATTGAGTCCAGTGGTACATATCGCTCCCGTCCCCCCTTTCCTTGAATAAGGATTCGTTTCTCTTCCCAATGGACATTACGTAGCTGGAGGGAGCAGATTTCACTTACTCGTAGTCCAACTGAGTAGATCAAAGTAAGGATTGCCCGGTCACGGCGGCCTAAAATAGTTGTGGTGTCTGGTTGGGTGAGTATCTGTTGAATTTCTTTGTTTTCTAAGACGACTGGAAGTCGTTCCGGTGTATCGAGAAGTTTCGGCCATTTTTTTCGTTCATCTTGTTTAGGACTTATTATCTCCATAAGAATGAGATAGTCGATAAATGCCGAAAGTGTGGCCAATTTACGTTGCACAGCAGAAGAACCATTCTTACGGTCAACACGAAGGTAGCGGATATAATCCACAACCATTTTAGCTTTGGAGGGATTGTCCATTTGTGGGTAGTCATTCATACAAAAGGCTTGCCAAACTTTCATATCGATGGCGTAGGCATCGGCGGTTTTAGGACGACAACCTCGAACAAATTGAGTATAGTCGAGAAATTCTCTAAGGATGGCTTCATTATTCATGCTTTTTCTCTCCTGACACGGGTGGAATATTTCTACGAAGCAGGCTAACGGCTTTTTTTATATCCTCGAAATCGGCGTGAGCATAAGGGGTGGTTTCTTTTAACGTCTTATGTCCAAGTGCTTTAGCTATAACTTCTACTCTTCCACCTCGTTGGATAAGATGAGCCGTGAAAGTATGACGAATGGTATGAGGGCTAACAGGTTTTTCAATATGAGCAGCTTCGGAATATTTTCGTATACGCCTTGTTATGGTCCATGGTTTAATACGAGTTCCTTTTTGATTCAATAGGAAGGGGCCAGATTTGGCTTTGCGATAGAGCCCAATATACTGTTTTAAGTCGTTAATAGCGGCTTTAGGAATAGCTATTTGACGATCACGCGATTTTCCTTCTCGTACATGAATCCAGCCTTCTTTTAGGTCCACATCTTCGATGTTTAAAGCACTCAGTTCTCCGACACGGAGCCCTGTTGCATAGAGTACCAAAAGAGTAATAAAGTCCATAAAACCTTCGCTAGTTGAGCGATCAGGTGCAGAAAGTATACGTTGCATTTCTTCTTCTGTTAAATAGCTTTGTTCTTTTGACTGTTTGGGTACCATTTTAAGGACCTCCATCGGATTATCAGTTCTCCAGCCACGGTCTATGGCGTAAGCCATAAACGAGCGAAGGTGGGATAGATTTTTGTCTATCGTACATGGAGAGATTCCGGCTTGTCTACGAGCACTCAGCCAGCGAATGATGTCTGTGCCACATAAGACCTTAATGCCCTTCTCTAGACAATGAGGACAGCCTACGGCAAGTCGAATAAGACTGAAACGAAATTCCTTTAACGTAGCATTTGAATATTTGTTCATATCTTCTGCAATCCGAAGAAATTCTTGAATTTGTTCGGCTAATTTCCCTGTAAGTGGTTCGGCTACGGGAGTCATCGTATATTTTCGACGTAAGGGTTTATTTTGGCTGGATACGTTAACGATTTCCAACTTGGGTTTTGATGGACAAGACATCTCGTTGATAGGGTGTGACTCAAGTGTTGCAGCTATCTCTGGGTTTTGAATCCGAGTATAATGAAGGGTTGTTGTAAGTCGCTTATGGCCTAACCAATCTTTTATCTGTACGATATTGCCTCCTTGTTGATAGAGATGAGTAGCGCATGTGTGACGAAGTTGATGGGGGCGAAGGGGTTTTCCCCACATCTCATGATACTTCCTAAAGGTAACACCTATTAAGTTATTGTCCATCGCTTCTTTCCGCCAGGTTAAGAATAAGGGCGAGTTAGGTTCAAGATCATTACGCGTAGCTAAATAAATCTGAAGTAATTCTAATATCTCATTAACAACAGGAACTCGCCGTTCTTTTCGCCCTTTTCCTTCTTGAATGATGAGAACTTGTTCTTCCCATAGAACATCTCTGATCTGTAAGTTTGCTGCTTCTCCAGCTCGAATGCCGGAGGCATACAAAAGAGCAAATAAGGCTAGATTACGCTTTCGGATAGGGTCGAATTGACGTCGGCTTAAACAACTGTCGATTTGCCTTTTTAATTCCTTAAGGCAATCTTGAATCTCTTCTAATGAAGCGATTTCAGGTAAGGATTGATAAGGATCTAGATTCGTATACCTTAGATGACGAGCAGGATTTTCTGAACGTATTTCTTGTTGCACTAAGTAAGTGAAGAAAGAACGAATCTGACCAATGATTAAATTTTGATATCCATGAGATTTGCCTTCTGTGCGTTCAATACAGTAGTTTTCCAAGTGAATGAGATCAACATTTTGAAAATCGATGGATAAGTTCTCTAGATATTGGACTAGCTTTTTAAGTTCCCGCCAAGTAGCTTTCACCACTTTTGGCGTATATCCTCGAATAATGGTTTGATATTCTCGATAATCTTCAATGATAGATTCCATAAGATGTACACCTCTCCATAGTTAGTTTACAAGATCTTACGATCTTGTGTAGGGCTGATCCTATGGTTCTATCTTATATCGCTAAAGAGAAGTTCTTCGACAAAGTGAACCATGACCGCTTAATGAGGAAAGTAGCGGAGAAAGTAGAGGATAAAACCCTTCTCCTATTGATTCGTCGCTTTCTTCAATCGGGCGTCATGGTAAACGGAGTCGTTAGAGATTCAGAGGAAGGCACACCGCAAGGTGGCCCCTTAAGTCCACTTTTATCCAACATTGTGCTGGATGAACTGGATAAGGAATTGGAGAAGCGAGGACATAAATTTGTCCGCTATGCAGACGATTGTAATATTTACGTTCGTACCAGCAAAGCGGGGGAACGGGTAAAAGCATCGGTTACCACCTTTATTGAAGAAACGTTGAAATTGAAAGTGAATCAAGAAAAGAGTGCGGTAGACCGTCCGTGGAAACGAAAGTTTCTGGGCTTTAGCTTTACTTTTCATCTCAAACCGAAAGTCCGTATCGCTTCCCAATCGCTACAGCGGGTCAAACAGAAAATCCGTCAAATCACATCTCGGAAAAGGCCAGTTTTTCTTGGTGATAGAATCGAGGAACTGAATGAGTATTTGACAGGATGGCTGGGATACTTTGCGCTGGCAGATACGCCAAGTGTTTTCAAACAACTTGATGAATGGACTCGCAGACGGCTGCGAATGTGCTTATGGAAACAATGGAAACTTCCCCGAACAAAAGTAAAAAGGCTCATCGCTTTAGGCGTGCCTAAAGGAAAAGCCTACGAATGGGGAAATTCCCGCAAGGGATATTGGCGTATCTCGAAAAGCCCTGTCCTGCACAGACCCTTGAACAATCGATTCTTCGAATCGTATCAGCTTAAAAGTCTGGCAGAACGATATAACTCCTTACGGAGTACATAATGAACCGCCGTATACCGAACGGTACGTACGGTGGTGTGAGAGGTCGGGGGTTCATCACCCCCTCCTACTCGATTATAAGAGCAAAAAAAGAAGCCTTATCGCTTCTGTTGTTCTTTTGACCATTTTCCCTTAAAACTTTCGTTTGAACTTTCATGAAGCGATCGTATTTTCCCCTGCTTTATTGATAAATTTAATTCTTAAATGAGTATCAAGAATGTAAATACCGTTCCTAAAAACATAGACATTTGTGTACAATAAATGACATGCCTTCTTCAAATGAATAAATCCATTTGGACGCAGGACGAACAGTGCTTCCTGCGGATTGCGTCAAGGAATCACGCCTTGAATACAAAACCCACCATCCATACAAAAACGTCTTTCGACCTTTTTACATTTCAACGGACAGATCACAGCGTCACGAAAGTGATGAAGGATAGGGCTTAACAACCCCGCCCTGTATAAGCTGTTAGCTTCGCCAGATAAAACAGTAAATGATTTCGAAAAGATAGAGTACGTGGTCATGTTCATCCTTACAGGCGAACACAAAGCGTTGCTCTATCCGTTTTTTGTTTTTTAAATAAAATCAGCTTGAAGCAGTTGAATTTTTTCATTAAACGAAAGTTGTTTTTTTATACTTTTGGTAATGGATGCCCATTGGCTGTATCGTTTTTTGTTTTTGTTCCATGTCTTTGGCAAAGGAAGGACGGTAAAACCTTTCGGTTTTTCGATTTTCAAACCCAATCCACGGCGACCAATAACAAGAGCCGCAGACCCATGTGAGGAAAAACCGTATCGTTTCATAAATTTCATATGACCAATTTGCGATGTATAAGCAGGATTGACATGCCATGTGCCGATTCCTTCTTTTTTTGCCTTCGCAAGGAGTATGTCTTTAAATGCAGTGTACGCAAACCCCGAAAGCATCCGTCCGTATTTTTTGCTTTGCTCTCCTAACGATGCCTTCTTTTTGGCAAAGGATAGTTTTTCGTAAACAATATGCTTTCCTTTGTCCCTCGCATATTCTACAACCTGCTTGATTGCGTCCCCAAGGGACGCCTTTGCCTGTTCTTGTGATACATTGTACATACGAACAGGAATGAACCATTCTTTCAGTGGATTTCCGAATCGGTCAATATCTACCACGGATAAGAAACCCGCATTCAAATCAACGGCGATGACACCACCCAATTTCGAAGTGGCTGTCGAAGGGATTTCTTTTTCTGTGGTTGCTAGAATGTACCATCCTTTGTCCTTACGGACAAAGCGATACGAAATAGAACTTTTCACGTATTTTTTTGGGTTTCCCCCGCTTGTTTCTCCGATATAAATTTCACGTGCTTCGTCCAATTCTTTTTGTCCGTACGGAAACATTACATTTTCAAGCGTAAGATATTCTCCATATTCTTTTTCGAATTGATACGCCACACGCAACCGAAGGTTGTTTTCTTTATCATACGTACAAGATTGATTGCCATATGTCTCGTCTTTTGAACCAACGACAGTGAATTGTGAAGAACGAGCATGGTCCCAATCCCGTTTCCATTCTGCATGACTTTTCCAACCGTTGTCTTCTAGATGAAACTGCTTATGAAAAAGTTTTCTTGAACCAAAACAGAGGGAGGGAACGTTCCGTTCTTTTCTTTTTATATAATTAGCAAGCTTATGTTCTAAATTTCGAAGTTTTCGCTTTTTTTGGTGAATGAAATGTTTAATGTTCCGATATTTTTTAACTGTTTTTTCAAATTGTACATCTTTCATAGACAGCAATATGAGTTTTTTTATGTACTTTTGTTTTTTTGTTGTTCTTTTTTTCTCTATCGATTGTTGCACTTCTTTGATTTTTTAACTCTGTTATCTCTATGGCATATTCAAGCGATTCTTTCGTTGCCTTCACTTTCCCTTTAAGGTGCATCTGAATGGAATTGAACTGCCTTGCGGTGATTTGATATTTTGAAATAAATTTGCTTTTTGTCGATGTGAGCGAAGCGTTATGGACATACAATGCAACAAATAGTCTTCGTTCGACATGACCAAAAAACGCACCAAATACAGAGAAATAATCGTATAAAGAAGAAGACGTTCCGTCTTCATTTCGCACTACGATTTCATTCTTCACTTTCGTTTGGTACGTTTGCAACATCCTCTAACACTCCTTTCACTTTATCTTTTAATAATTGATTTTTATGACTTTGTAATCCATATAATTTTCCTGAAAAACTTGTGACAACGGCTAACAAATCCTCTGCCAGTTCTTGTTGTGTTGTTTTTTCCTCTGTTTGTTCGTGAAGTACATGAACGGAAACACCATGACTAGAAAAATAGGTTTCTAAATAATGAAAGCCAAAACGTGTTAATCTATCTTTGTACAAAACAAAAACATCCGTAATTTCTCCGTCTTTGGCGATTTTCATTAGCTTTTGAATTCCTTTTCGTTGATCGTTTAAGCCTGATCCTACATCTGTGATGCTAACAAGAGAAGTCGGATTTTCCGCTTTTGCTTTCTCCAACAAAATATGAACCTGACGATCCAAATCTCCTTTTTTCTTTTGTTCAGCAGACGAAACTCGTGCATAAACAGCGATGTGTTTTTCATTTTGAGATGATATTTCGCCCATTAACCGTTCAACTTCTGAAGCAGGAACTCTTCTTCTACCTCCAGGTGTTCGTATCATTTTTATTTTTCCAGCTACATCCCAACGTTGAAGTGTTTTCGTTGACACACCTAACATGTCACACGCTTTTGATAATGTATATAATCCTGAATTATTCATATAGCGAGACCGAAGGTCTCATGATCCTTGGTAACACGATATATTAGCAACATTTTTCACTTCACCTAATCGGGGAAACAACAAAAAGAGACCCATCTTTGGTATTGTTATAAGTACGACCAAACAACAAACCAAGGGGGTCTCCTTATGAAGAGTGTAACGGAAAAATCCATGGACTACAACAAAAGGATTAAAATTAATTTTGAAGGTGGAAACCTAACCTCGGATGCCGGATTGCTTTTATATAAAGAATTTGATGAAAAAATTGGATTTAGCCAAACGATTCGTCAGATGTTAAAAATCAAAGATCCGGTTTCTCATCACACACATACAAATGAAGATGTAATGATTCAAAAAATCTATCAGCATTTGGTTGGCTATCATACGGATGATCATGCGGACGAACTAAAGAATGAGCCTGTATTTACAACGATTTTAGAAAAAGAACGTTTGGCGTCTCAGCCTACCCTTTCTAGACTCAATCAAAAGTTCGATAAAGAGGCAATGAAACAACTGCAATCGATTAATCGTATCCTTTTGGATCGTATTATCCATAAAATACAGCCAGCAGATTCATTTGTTTGGGATCTGGATTCATCCAATTTTGCGACATATGGACAACAACATGGTGCTGCTTTCAATTCACATTACCAAACGAATGGCTATCATCCTCTTTTCATGTTCGATGGCCTAACGGGTGATTGCATAAAAGGGGAACTTCGTTCCGGAAACGTTTATACCTCTCGACAAGTCGTACGATTTGTCGGCCCAGAGATCAAAAGATTCAAGAAAAAATGCCCTGGTGCCACCATCTGCATTCGAGCAGATAGTGGCTTCGCAGTACCTGAACTTTATGAGTTGGCCGAAACACATGGAGTGAATTATGTGATTCGTTTGAAAGCCAATGCTCGTTTGAAGGCGAAAGCACAAGAAATCGAAGAAACGTTAAGAGAGCAATATGATCTCAATACAACGGAGCGAAAAGTATTTTACAAAGAGTTTCTGTATCAAGCTGCAAGATGGAACCAGCCCAGACGCGTGGTTGTCAAAATAGAGAAGCCGGAAGGTGAACTTTTCTCTATTTACACGTTTATTGTTACAAATCTTAAACTATCCCCCAAAAACATCGTTATGTTTTATCAAAACCGTGGGACAATGGAAAATTTTATTAAAGAAGGGAAATACGGCTTCGCCTTCGATCATATGAATAGTTCTGATTTCTATATCAATGCCTGCAAATTCCAATTGGCAATTTTGGCTTACAACTTTCATAATTGGTTTCGCCGACTCTGTTTACCAAAGAAATTGAAAACCAATCGTATAGAAACCCTTCGTACAAAGTTGATTAAAATTGCAGGAAAAATCGTGAACACTGGGAGGTACACCATTTTCAAACTGTGTAGCAGTTGTTTATATCAACAAGCCTTTTGGAAAACGATACATAAGATACAGCAACTCCCGGGTTTCCTATAAAAGTAAACTGCAAAAGAGGGTTGAAAAATCTTTCTTCTTGAATGAGGGATAAGTGTACCCTTTTTGATTAAAATTGGTTTAAATTGTAAAATGTTTGAGCCAAAAACTCATCTTAAAATCGCTTATCGTTTTTAATCATGAAAAGTAGCTCACTTACTTTACGAATATTTCCATTCCATCACCCTATCGGTGTGTAATTACTACACTATGAATAATTCAGGATAATTTATTTTCCATATTTTAAACATATCACTTTGTATATGTTTGTCAATATATGTATACTTATAAACAAAACTGAAAAAACCCTCTTCGAGTTCGTCTAACGCTTCCTGGAATATGTCAATGATGTCCATCCCCTTTGTTAATTCCCTCTATGTCTATTCATTCCATTATAACGATTAAACCCCACAGATAGTTAGTTTTACTCCATAATATTTTTTGTGTGTTGCATAGGAGATTTTAGGAAGCGGCTTAAATAAAACATGGTTTTTGTTTTAAATGGAATAATGAGAGAGGGACACTATTACTTGTAAGTATGAAGGAGATTTAAGAATGAATGAAAAACAACTTGCAGGGGAAAAAGCTGCCGAGTTCATTGAAAATAAGACGGTGGTGGGGTTAGGAACAGGTTCTACCGTTTACTTCACCATAAAAAAGCTAAGCGAAAGAGTAAGTGAAGGATTAGAAATAAAAGCCGTATCAACGTCAACCTCCACCACACAGCTTGCTAATTCCCTTGGAATACCGTTAATTTCAATGAATGAAGTGGAAAGAATTGACCTAACAATTGATGGCGCAGACGAAATTGATGCTCATTTCAATGGGATTAAAGGCGGGGGCGGAGCCTTGCTTTTTGAGAAGATTGTAGCCAATGCTTCTGACCAAATCATCTGGGTAGTGGATTCGTCAAAGATGGTTCAACAGCTGGGTGGTTTTCCGCTGCCAATTGAAGTCGTCCCGTTCGGCTATCAGCATGTCTTAGCATGGTTACGCAAGGAAGGACTGAACCCTATCCTCAGAATAAAAGGCAATAAGCCTTTTATGACAGATAGCCATCATTTTATCATTGATTTACATATGAAGAGGATTGAGAAGCCTAACCAATTAGAAAATTTCTTAAATGGAATGACAGGTATCGTCGAACACGGTTTGTTTTTAAATATGGTGGATACGGTTATAATCGGCAACGAGGATTCAGCTGAAGTATTGAACTTGTCGGAAGGCAACAAACTCGATTGTAGGCAATAAAGTCGATTGTAATCGAAAAGTATACAATGAATTAATATACTAATTAATGTATAAAAATAAGTCGGGTTATAGGAATGCATAAATATGAAGTCATTAGTACAAATGTTTTAATCAGGCATTTAAAACAGAAATTATATGTAACATCATCTGCTGTAGTAACGGTATTGTTACCAATGATTAGTGAGGTGAATTATGTATATTGATTATCGAACGGATGCTGGAACACGACCGACAAATGAAATGCGTAAAGCCATGTATTGCGCTGAAGTGGGTGATGATGTTTTCGGTGAAGATCCCTCGGTTAATCGCTTGGAGGAAACGGCAGCTGAGTTGTTAGGAAAAGAGTCTGCTCTACTTGTTATATCCCATGCCATCATCGGTGGTATGCAGACTCGTTCACTTCCTAGCGCTGGGGGTGTCATGGAGCCGAAAACAGTGAATGCAGTAATCAGACATCCTGATGAGTCAATGCAGACAAGTCTTCTTTGCATAGAAAACACACACAACCGGGCTGGTGGCACCATCGTTCCTTTAAAAAATATGATGGAATTGTACACGATTGCAAAACGTGCGGGTGTGGCTGTTCATCTTGATGGAGCAAGGCTGATGAATGCTGTTGTCTCGACATCGATTCCCGTACATGAATATGCACGCTATACCGATGCTGTACAAATTTGTTTATGCAAAAGTTTGGGTGCTCCAGTTGGTGCAATTGTGGCAGGATCATACGAGTTTGTCAGGAGGGCACGCTTATGGCGCAAGAGACTTGGAGGCGCAATGCCACAGGCAGGAATCATTGCCGCTCCAGGGCTTGTTGCACTTACTACCATGGTGGAGCGATTGGCTGAGGACCATGAAAATGCGAAGAATAATCTAAGATTTAAAAAGAGAAGGGATTCTGGTATCTGAATTCGGTATGGATACACTCCGATTCGTTACACATAAAGACATTTCAGCAAATGATATCGATAAAACGTTAATACGTTTCGCCCGTACTCTTTGATAATAAGGATATTCTTACTCCAAAACGTAATCGAGCTAGATAAAACAGTTACAAAAAACCATCGTTAAGGTAGACCGATGGTTTTTTACTACGTTTACCGATGATGTTTTTCTGCTGTGATTTTTTTTAGTACGCTAATAGCGTTCAAAACTTTAGGGAACCCGACATACAACGCACATTGAAGTAATGCTTCGATAATTTCTTCCTTAGTCAATCCAACATTAAAAGCTGTATTGATATGTACGTTCAATTGTGGAGCACAATCACCTTGTGCTGTTAATGAACCGAGCGTGACTAATTGCCGTTGCTTCAAATCTAATGCGGTACGACAGTAAATCTCACCGAAGGTAAAGCCGATGATATTCTCACCTAGTTTTGGTGCTATACTATCTAACGATTCTAAAACTGCGTGTCCGTGCTCCCCTTCGATTTCCTCCATCTTAGTCACGCCTTTTTCAATTTTCGATGATTCATTTTTAAGTTCATCGGTAATTTTAACTACTAAACCCCGATCAGCAAAGACTTGCTTGGCACAATTTACTGCATTTAGGGACCGAGGGAATCCACTAAAAGGGATACAGTGGGTCATGATTTCAATAATCTCGTTTGGTGTGATACCAATGTTAAGGCTAAAGTTTGTATGCCATTTTAACTGAGGAGCACAATCACCTAATGAAATGAGCGTAGCAAGTGTTATTATTTCTCTTTGTTGGTGATTTAAAATAGGATTACTGAAATATTGCCCATAAGATTCAATGATGTATCTTCCTATATGGGGAGATATGCTGTTAAGTCCATCAATAATTCCTTTAATTCCATCTTCATAAAATTCGTTTAGCAATGCTTCACCAGTTTCAAAGTTTGTGTTCATTGTTTTCCTCCATGTCTTTTGTGTTGTTATCTGTTACAGAATTACTCCTTGACCTCCATTTCACAGTAGTAATTGATTTTGTCCTCAATCGCCTTTACGTTTTTCTGTAGTTCAAGAATGTGCTTGTTTACTTCATCCCAATGTTCTTGAAGCAACGCCCGACGTTCAGAAATTGTTTCACTACCTCTATGTCGTAAATCAGCGAACTGCTGCATTCTACGGATTGGCATCCCGGTGTCACGGAGTCTAGTTAGGAACCTAATCCATTCAATATCGACGGTAGAATATTGCCGATAGCCGTTTGATGTACGGGTTACAGTAGGAAGTAATCCAATCCGCTCATAATAACGTAGAGTGTGAACAGTAAGATTAGTAATTTTTGCGACTTGTTGAATCGTAAATTCTTGTTCCATGTCAATAGTTTACACGTTAGAGCGCGCTCGAAGGCAAGCACTTTTTTGAGTAATTTTTATACATAAAAGACTATTTTTGGAGGTGACGTCAGCTTACATGGGTGCATGAGGGTTAGAACACGTACGTGACGCGGACTTTTCTTGCTATTTTCCAAAATGGATATATTGAGCTAACGAGAATCGATTGCTTAACAGTGCTGCTTCGGCAGCTACTTTCTTTTACTCCGCTAAAGGGCAATTTAGTGGAATAAATCGTTTTTTTAAAATTTCAAGAGAAGTTGGAAAACAGAGGAGATAAATGCTTCTCTCTAGAACATTTAGAGAGCGGGATAAAAAAGGGAGGGGATTATAAATGCAGGAACTTAAATTTATGAATGACTACAAAAACAATGAACCCCTTAGAAAGAGCTTTTTTAAGCTTGCTACCAATACCTTTGGTATAATTTTTGAAACTTTGTGAATATCCATCCCGCATGCTCGTTCAATGAGGACTTCCATGGAAAAACACCCTTTCTACGGCTTATCATTACTGGAGGCTGGTGCAGCAACCAGAGTAGGATTAATCTCCCATGAGTGTTTCCCGTAAGGGAACGACAGTCTGTGATGCACCGTGGTCGCTGGAGTTAGACTAACGGTTGGGCTCTATGGCACCATAGTTCATCGACCTTCCTCGCCAGCCGTACTATCAGTATGAACACAAAAACCAAATTTTCATAGTCTGTGGTGCAGCATTTGCGCTGCATGGATGGCTAACGGGCAGTTTTGCGAAGTCAGATATTAACATAATCAAGTGAAAACGGTCGTCTTTTTTCAGACGACCGTTTTTCATTTTTATTTATTTGCTCCGTTTAAGATACTAAGCGAATTGTTAAGTGCAGATTTGCACTTGTTGGCATCAGGGTTTCCTGAACGAGCTGCTGCTAATACAACGTCAATAGTTCCATCAATTTGGGTCCATGTTGTGCCGTCAATTTTTCTTAGTTTAGGCTCCGATGTATCCCATTCATGTTCCAACTCGTCAGCGCCTTGTTTCGCTGAAGCAAAATTATTTGAGTTTACATTTTTTAACATATCATTTTCGATTTTAACAAAATCTGTTAATTGTCCAGCTAATTTATTTTGTGAGGAAACGGTTTGCGATTTTCCAGCTAATGTAGTTTGTGGAGAATCGGTTTGCGCTGCTGATTTATTTACTCCGTTTATTACACTAAGCGAATTGTTAAGTACGGATTTGCACTGGCTGGCATCAGGGTTTCCTGAACGAACTGCTGCCAATACAGCGTCAATAGTTCCATCAATTTGGGTCCATGTTGTGCCGTCAATTTTTCTTAGTTTAGGTTCCGATGTGTCCCATTGATGTTCCAACTCGTCAGCGCCTTGTTTCGCTGAAGCAAAATTATTTGAGTTTACATTTTTCAACATATTATTTTCGATTTTAATAAAATCTGTTAATTGTCCAGCTAATGTAGCTTGTGAAGAAGCTGATGTAGCTTGCGAAGAATCGGTTTGTGATACTATATTATTGCTTAATCGAACATAACCACCTATACCAACAACTAAGAAAATACACAGTACCACAATGGTTTGCGCCAAAACATTTTTCTTGTTTCCATTTGCTTGGTTTGTTTCTGCTGTTTCGCTTTTTGCCGTTGTATCAAATTTTGTAACAGCAAGAAAAACGATTATCGCTAAAATAGCTATAAGAAAAATTACACTCGTAACTGTTGTCCCAAAACCTAACCCGCCATTAATTTTTGTTTGAGATAGGTAATCTCCTAATGATGCTCCGAGTGGACGAGTAAGAATATACGCAATCCAAAACGCTAATATTCCATCAAGTTTCAAAAATTTCCATGCCAAAAATACGCAAGCTATTATAATAACGACTGCTATTCCTGTGTTAAGATAACCAAAACCAAGTTGTTCGGAATATAAATCGCCGACTGCTGTTCCAAGCGCAAATGTGAAAAGAATGGTAAGCCAATAGAAAACTTCTCTTTTTCTTGTATGAATCGAGTGTACCGAGAGTGTTTTTTCACTAAGATACCAAAAAAGAAAAGTTAATCCTAGCAGCACGGAGAAAACTACTGTACTAAGCTCAAGAGGTACTCCCATACTGTCTGTCAAATTATCAGTTACCAACGTTCCAAATACGCTTATAAGAACAACCGTTAGCCAATAAATGCCTGGAACATATTTAGTTGCTCTGAATTGAAGAAACAATACGATGAAAAACGCGATTCCCATAATTATTGTAGTGACAGTTAAACCATATCCAAGACTGAAATTTAGGAAATCAGCAAATGTTTCACCGACAGTTGTGCATAAAATCTTGATTATCCAGAAGAAAATAGTAACTTCTGGTACTTTGCTAAGTAAAATTTTCAATTTGTTTTGGTTGGATTCCATATATTTTTTCCTTTCTTTACGGTGGTTTCCCACAAATTAATTTTTCGTTTTACCTCGTTCTATATAAAGATACATGCTTTTTTTAAAAAAAACATTATAGTGAGATTAAAATAACATTAAAAAAGGATGAGAAAGACGAAAGGGAATTTACATAGCCTGTTCATCATGTTTGATGGCCTTCACTATTGGGTATTCATAACTGAAGTACGAGCTGATTTGTAAAGTCTAGCTCACTAAAGGAACGGGAGGTATCACATGAAAAAATTTGCGGCCGGGGTTTTAGTCGGGGCCATTTTATCCAGTGGAATGGTGTATGCCGCTTCCATCAACGTTAATACGGTACCGATTAAATTTTTTGTTAACGGAGTGGAAAGGGTATCATCTGGTGGCCAAACAATCATACATAATGGAAGGACCTACGTATCTGCAAAAGAAGTTTCGGGGTGGCTTGGACAGTCTATCTACTGGAACAAAAGCACATCTGCTGTTTCGATAGGCAAACCCCAGGTTGAGATTGTGGATGCGAACGGAAAGAAAATCGGTTCCGCTACGCTTACCGAAGAGCAGAATGGAGTACAAATTAACCTCAAAGCTTCACATCTTACAGCTGGAAAACATGGATTCCATATCCATGAAAAAGCGTTCACAGGCGCGGATTTTAAAACCGCAGGGGGACACTTCAATCCGGAAGGGAAGAAGCACGGACTTGAGAATCCTGACGGACACCATATGGGGGACATGGAAAACCTTGAGGTAAAGGAAGACGGCACAGTAACAGCAGAGATTACAGTTCATAATGCAACGCTGAAAAAAGGCACCCCTAACTCTCTTCTCGGCAAATCAATGATTATCCACGCAAAAGCAGACGACGGGAAAACAGACCCGTCGGGGAATTCCGGAGATCGAATTGCAGGCGGCATAATCCCTGACTAGCAGGGATTAGTAAAATAATATTTTCTTTTCTGGTGGCGAAATGGAAAAATCGTGATTATATTTCCCCTCGCGCGGGGTAACATATAATCGAGTGACGATACTCGCTGAGGAGGAAATCGAAATGGCATCGGATATTTTACAAAAAATCGATGGACACCGCTTCTACTGCACATCACTGGACGTACAAAACAACGATCCAAACACATTTGATACACTGGTTGAAAGCTTTCCAGATGAAAGTACATCTGACTTGGAATCCGGAAATTATATTGTCGAGTATTATTTCGGACATGGTGTTATGGGTATCAGAGCGGCACAAAGCAGAGATTTACTGCTGCTGGAAGAAGGGTTTTCTGAGGGAGTGACCGGAAAAGACGGGTTAAGGTATGAAGAAGTTCCCGCGTCACCTGCTGTGCTTAAGTGGTATGCGGAGATGGTACGCAAGAATGGACAAGAAACATAGTGCAGAATGATGGAATAAGGATGGCGTTTGCAGGGATGCCTTCCTTTTTTATTTATCACGACTAAAGACTCATGTAAGATAAGCTCAAAGTCCCTTTTTTGTCGAAATATGTTAGTATAGATTATAGGTATACAACACTTTTCCGTTTGATTCGCTAATTTGTCCTAAACGAGTAGTTCTTTATCTACCGAGAAAAACAGAGACTTTGTCAGGATATGGAGACGAGAGAGATGGCTGCGTTTTTTTCTTTTTTCATTGGCTTTATTATTTCTTTTTTTGTTTTAGCTTTGTTTTATAAGGCATGTGCCGCGTGTGAAGTAGGGTCTTTATATTTCGTGCTGCTTGCGTTTTCTGCGTACGCAATTTTTTGCAATCTCTACTTCCATATTGCTGTTCCCCAGCTTTTATGGGCGTTCTTTGCCGCGCAGGGCGTATATTCGCTGCGATTTTTTATCAAAAAAGGAAAAAGGGGAGAGCCGCAGAAAAACCGGCCAAGGGTGCCAGCCAAACAGCCTGAAGAATTTGAGTTGGAATACATAGCGCAATGAAAAACCGGGAGCAATCCCGGTTTTTATTTTACCTATTTTTATTCAAAATAAATTTCTCAATCACGTGGCGGACTCCTTCTTCATTATTGGAAAGAGTGACATAGTCAGCCCGCTCCTTTATGGCATCAGGTGCATTTCCCATCGCCACCCCAAGGCCTGCCGCCTCAAGCAAATCGAGATCATTGTAGCTGTCCCCGATTCCGATAATTTCGGCCGGCTCAATGCCGAGCCGTTCGGCGAGAAAAAGGACCGCCTTTCCTTTATTTGCTTCGGGGTGCATTACTTCCAGGAAGTAGGATTTAGACTTCGTAATATGCGCTTCCTCTTTGAATTCCTGCGCCAATTCTTCCGCAAGAACATCAAGAACTTCAGGGTCCTCGAAATGAAGCAGCTTAATAAATCCCCGTTCACTCAGCTTTTCAAGGTCCGGCTCGATTTTATAGGGCACACCGGCGAATTTTGCATACTCCTGAATCTTGTCATTGTCTACCGCCGAATATAAAGTATCATCCTGGTACACTTGAAGGTGGATGTTTTTCCTCCTGGCAAGTTCGATTAAACGGCGCGAAATTTCTGGGGAAACAAGGCGCTCATACAATGTTTCTTTTCCTTCGATATCCTTGATCAAAGCTCCCTGGTACGTAATGAGCGGCACGTTAATGCCGAGCTGGGAAGCAAAGGGGACGGCAGATGGGAACATTCTGCCGGTTGCAACCGTAACCACAACCCCCGCATCCATCGCCTGTCGAATTGCCTTTATTGTACCGGGAGTAATCGTTAAATCGTCTGTAAGCAGGGTGTCGTCTAAATCGATGGCAATCATTCGATACATGAAAGTCCAGCTCCTTATATGTAAATAGATATGTAGAAGAGGTAAGCCTACACTAATTGCTCTTTTAATTTCTGCAGTAAGTCAGAGTGCCCCATTAAATCAGCGATCGATGTCTGCATGGAAACTTTCTGTGGCGGCGTATATACCCATTCGTCCTCAAGCATGCGCTGTAATACTTTATACGTTGCTAAGGCGTCTTCAAGAGCCCGGTGTGACTGCGCTCCTTCGGTTAGCCCGTATGTTTGCAGGGCATACCAGAGCCCCGGTGTATTTCTATGCCCGTAGTGAGCCTGATACGCTTTAGACAAATCAAGCCAATCGTCGAGCATAACAGAGAAGGGAAACTTAACTTTATGCTCACGGCAGTTGCGGCGAAGCCCTTTAATATCTAAATCGCCCCAGGTGACAAGCGTAGTCTGGCCCGGTATGTACCATGCAAGCAAAACGTCGATCATTTGTGTGAATTTAATTCCTTCTATTACATCATTTTGCGTGATTCCTGTTAAACTCATGCACTTCTCTCCAAGTTCAGGAAAGAATACGGGAGCAACCAGGGAAGAGTATGTATTCATGATTGTATCTTCCCGCATGGCAGCCATGCCAATCTCGATGACTTCGTGAAAAAAACCTTTTGGAGCTTCATTGCGTTCAAACGTCGTGAACTCAAAATCAATAAAAATAAACTGGTTTTCCATTTTTCTCCCCGCTTCTTTCTGCCTCTTACCGCCATTTATTCACGATTTTGATTTGAATCGTTGGATAACTTTTTGAACACTTCGTTTATTGATTTCATGCGTTCCTGTACCTTTTTAGCTGCTGCATCAAGAGTAAAGCCATCCTCCAAAAGCTCTTTTATGAGGAGGATTTTCTTAATGTTTAAATAATCATATTTTCTTGTTGTACCTTCTCCTTCTTTAACAGGCTGAATAATCCCTTTTTCCTCCCAATATCGAATCTGTCTTTGTGGAACGCCCGTAATATTCGATACTTCTCCAATTCCAACAACAAGTTTGCTGAGCAAATCAAAGTCTAGCAAAATATTTTCTGCTTGCTCATTTTTATCCATAATCTCACCTTCTGCCTGGACTTTAATGACACTATTTTACGACATATGAATACTATTTACAATTCGCGGATAACATATTGACATTAATTGTAGATTTGTTACAATAAATGCGTAATATCTACAAATCCGAAAAGGAGATGATTGTATGCCAATTATTAACATTGATTGTTGGGAAGGATTCAGCGAGGAACAAAAAAAGCAGTGGGTTAAACGGAATAAGGATTGAATTGAACTTGGTTGAGGAAGGGAGCATACCGCAATGGAGTTAACTGCAAAAAGAGGTAGGGAAGCAACAGTAACAAATTATAATTTAATAACGATTATCCTTATATGGTGTGGTTTTGCTGTTGTTTCGAGCCTATATGTCACAATACCGATGGTTTCGATTTTTGTGAAAGAGTTCGAAATTACTACTGCTCAGGCCGCGTGGAGCAGCAGTGCTTTTTCATTCACCTATGCGACAAGCTTTTTATTCTTTGGTCCTTTATCTGACCGTTATGGACGGAAACAAATGATGTTTTGGGGATTAGTTGCTCTCTTTATCGTCTCACCTCTCCTGGCATTCGTTACTGACTTTTCCTGGCTCGTTGCCCTCCGGGCGATTCAAGGGATAGCGGCCGCAACGTTTGCGCCCGCAGTGCTCGCTTATATTGTTGAGATCTATCCGGCGGAAAGAAGGGTCACAGCCATCGGGTTCGTTAGCAGCGGGTTTTTGATGTCAGGTATTGCAGGCCAGGTACTGAGCAGTTGGGTAAGCCAGAACTTAGGGTGGCCTTATGTTTTTAGCTTTCTGGCCGGCGCTTATTTTCTCTCTTCTTTCTTAGTAGGATGGCTCCTTCCAAGAGGGGAGAGGCAAGAACATATTAGCGTTGTCCTTGCGCTCAAGCAAATGGGTGCGATCCTGTCTCGGAAATCCCTGCTTGTTTGTTATTTTATTGCGGCCACTCTTTTGCTTTCCTTTGTTGGCATGTATACGGCGCTTGGAAGTTACCTAAGCCAATCACCTTTTGATTTAAGCAGCAGTCAGATTCTTTTAGTTCGGGCGGCAGGTATTTTTGGGATGTGTCTGTCTCCATTTGTGGGTCATTTCGTAAAAAAGCTTGGAACGAAGACAGTATTACAGGCGGGATTGGTCTCATCCGTGCTTGGTCTATGTATAGTTGGAGTTAGTTCAAGTCTTGCTTTGCTTATTTTTATGAGTGTTCTGTTTGTTGCCGGCATCTCTATTACTGTCCCTGCGCTCATTTCCTTGGTTGGTGAGTTAGCAGTGGAATCTCGAGGCATCGCTGTATCTTTATATACATTTATCCTGTTCATAGGAGCGACACTTGGGCCTATCATTACGTTGTGTTTCTTGAAAACAGGCAGCTATACACTAACATTTGAGAGTTTATCCATTTCATTAGGTATCGGCTTTTTATTTTCATTTCTAATAAGAAAACCAAAATAACGAGGTGGACAACATGGAGAACGTTATACAAGAGAACGATGTAATGGAAGGGCAGGAGTACAAAAGCGCCTTAACAGCAGTTTTACCATTACTGATGCTCCTGGAAGGATATGGAACAACGGGCGTATAACTGAAAAATGGCTGCATGACAGCTGGCTTTTAATCTAAGGCACCGTTTAAACTGGAAAAGCCGATTATTTCCTGAACAAAAGAAATAATCGGCTTTTGATTTATTCGATCTTTGCTACTTACGCATACATTTTTTCACGCTGGCTTCGAATGTCTTCATTCGCCAGGTAATCATCGTACTCCATTTGCTTATCAATCAAACCGTTCGGCGTAATCTCGATCACGCGGTTGGCAACGGTTTGAACAAATTGGTGGTCATGCGAAACGAACAGCATCGATCCGTCAAATTCAATCAGGCCGTTATTGAGCGCAGTGATGGACTCCAAATCAAGGTGGTTTGTTGGCTCATCCAGCATCAGCACGTTGGCGCTTTTCAGCATCATACGTGAAAGCATGCAGCGCACCTTTTCTCCTCCGGAAAGCACACTCGCTTTTTTCAATGCTTCCTCGCCGGAGAACAGCATACGTCCAAGGAAACCGCGCACGAAGGTTTCATCCTGATCATGTGAATACTGGCGAAGCCAATCAACCAGGTTTAAATCCACGCCTTCAAAATACGTGGAGTTGTCTTTCGGGAAGTAAGCCTGGGAAGTGGTAACACCCCATGAGAATTCCCCGCTGTCGGCTTCCATTTCACCCATGAGAATTTGAAACAGAGTGGTCTTCGCAAGTTCATCCTGTCCGACAAGCGCGATTTTATCGCCTTTATTGACCGTAAAGCTGATGTTTTTCAGCACTTCCACACCGTCGATTGTTTTGTTGATACCGTCTACCGTTAAGATATCTTTCCCGGCTTCTCTTTCCGGCTTAAAGTTAATGTACGGATACTTCCTGGATGACGGTTTAATATCGTCCAATGTAAGCTTATCGAGCTGCTTCTTACGTGAAGTTGCCTGTTTTGCCTTCGATGCATTGGAACTGAAGCGGCGAATAAACGCTTCGAGTTCTTTAATTTTCTCTTCTTTTTTCTTGTTTGCGTCTTTCGCAAGCTTTACTGCCAGCTGGCTTGACTCGTACCAGAAGTCATAGTTTCCGACATACAGCTGGATTTTTCCGAAATCAATATCCGCGATGTGTGTGCACACTTTGTTTAAGAAGTGGCGATCGTGCGATACGACGATAACGGTATTTTCATAGTTGTACAGGAAATTTTCCAGCCAGTTAATGGATTCCAGGTCAAGGTGGTTCGTCGGTTCATCCAGCAAAAGAATGTCAGGGTTACCGAACAAAACCTGTGCCAAAAGCACACGCACCTTTTCGCTTCCGTCCAGTTCCTTCATTTTTTTATCGTGGAGATCTGTTGAAATTCCAAGCCCCATCAGCATTTCCGCTGCCTCAGACTCAGCCTGCCAGCCATTTAGTTCAGCGAACTCGCCTTCAAGCTCGGACGCTTTGATTCCATCCTCATCGGAGAAATCCGGTTTCGCATACAGCGCATCTTTCTCTTCCATAATCTCGTAGAGTCTGCGGTGACCCATAATGACGGTTTTCAAAACTTCAAATTCATCGAATTCAAAGTGGTTCTGCTTTAAAACAGCCAGCCGCTCACCAGGTGTAATGCTTACTTCGCCGTTGTTTGGCTCAATTTCACCGGAAAGGATTTTCAGAAAGGTTGATTTCCCCGCACCATTGGCTCCAATGAGCCCATAACAATTGCCGGGTGTGAATTTTATATTTACATCTGTGAACAGGGCTCTCTTCCCGTAACGCAGGGTAACGCCGTTTGTACTAATCATAGGATACCGTCCTTTATTGTTACTATTTTCAGTTCATCAAACACTAATTATAGCATATGTATGTTCCAATTATAAAGAAAGTGAGAAATGAATGCTTTTCACCTTACAGAAGGGGACGGCAAGCATTAAGGCAAGCTATGGGGGAAAACCATCATCATTCGGGTAAAAGTAAGCTAATTAGAAACAGCCGCCAGGCAGGCGGCTGTTTGTTTTTGGTCCTATCATTTACGCCAATCAGAATGGGTTTATAGCGGTTCCATATAGGTTTTCTTCATATCCTTTAGAGAAAGAGAGAGGCTTTGGTTCGTTATTTGAGGACCATGTGCTGTCGGCCATTTCCATCGTGTAGTCAGGAATTTGTTCCACCGGCTGATTGCGTACGGTTCTAAATTCCTTGCGCAGCATGTTCTCTACCTTTCTACGTCTACGGCCTGCTTTCATACTCACTAAAATCGCCCTCCCAGGATTGTGTTTTCGTTATCCGGTTCACTTGTGTGGCCTAATGAGTGTCATAGTAAACGTCATCACCGTATGCCTCTTCCGTCATTTCTCTGCACATCCAGCAGTAGCTGCGACTTCGCTCCGAAAATACAAGTTCCTCACCGCAATAGATGCATACATCCTTCATAGCCATTCCTCCTAATAAATTAATAAAGGATTATTATGCTTCCATTTTCACCCGCAGATGACAGATGAGCACTTCACTTATGAAGTGTTACCTCTACTATAGTCAGCAGGTTGAAGCGTTTTCAACAAGCAAATTCCTTGATTTATATCCTTATTTCCCTTGTTTATTCGGTTTTCGTTACGTTTATTACCTTTTTCAGATAATTCTCTCTTTTTTCTTCTTTTTTCATTATTTCATCTGAAACAAGGACAAAACAAAGAATTGACACCATTATGCAACTAAGTGTATGCGGTCATTATGACGATCAGTGTGGCTCTGCTTCCATTTGCTTATCTGGCATCCGGCTTGCTCGCAGAATGGGCGGGGGCCGGGGTAGTGATTACACACGAAAGGGCGAATTGAGATAAACTTACTTCATTCTTTTCAGCGATGGTACGATAATGATTGACTAATTCGAAATTGCGGTTCGTAAAATATTTTTTGAGTAATTTTTCTCCGTGTGCGGCATGGCTTTCAGGCGGAGCGTCTTCCTGGTTTTTATATTTTCCTGACAGCATTCCCCGCGCCATTGGGCTGTACACCATGACACCCACACCTTCGGACTCGCAAAACGGCAGCAGCTCTTGTTCGATTTCTCTCGATAGCAAATTATACTGGGGTTGAACAGATACAAACTTCTCAAGGTTCATCCTCTCGCTGATGGCGTGGGACTTCATAATTTGCCAGGCGGCAAAATTAGAACATCCGATGTAACGGACTTTTCCCTGGCGTACGAGGTCATCTAATGTTCGCAGTGTTTCTTCTAACGGCGTAGCCGGGTCAAAGATATGAACCTGGTACAAATCGATATAGTCTGTTTGTAAGCGGTGTAGTGAGTTCTCCACTTCTCTCATGATATGGGTACGCGAAAGGCCTGACTCATTTTTGCCATGGCCCATATGTATTCCTACCTTGGTGGCTAATACAACCTTGTCTCTTCTTCCTTTGAGCGCCCGTCCAAGAATGGCTTCGGACTCTCCTGTACCGTATGGAGCCTCAGTATCCTGGCCTTTTCCATAAAAATTGGCGGTATCAATAAAATTGATTCCCCGGTCAAGTGCGGTGTTTAAAATAGAAACCGAAGCCTCTTCATCTATCCACCTCCCAAACGCCATCGTTCCCAAACATAGCGTAGATATCTCCAGCCCTGTTTTGCCTAGCTTCTTATACTGCATGTTTGTCACCTCAGCCTTATATTTTTCACTATTCCTGCCAACGATTCTTACATTTTACTACAGTTTGCAATAAAAACGATAAATTATGGAGTATACAGGTACAAGGAGCGCAGCCTATTCCAGTGTAGCCAATGAATTGGAAATTTGAAATAATGGAGACGAAACAGAGCAGTTAAAACTCTCAATGCGAAAGGAGTCATTTTAATGGCATTAAAATCCTGGTACGAAAAAGGAATGACATTTGAGCAGTATCGTACGAGCATGCAAGTAAATCAGCAGGAGTTAAACCGGATTTATGAACAGCTTGTTCTCTCCGAAGAGGATGTAAAAACATTCGAGGATATGGCGAAGCGCAACTGGAGCGGCATCGTTCTTACGGCAGATTGGTGTGGCGATGCTGCTTTATGTGTTCCGATTGTTCAGAGGATAGCAGAGCTAAGCAATATGGAGCTGCGTTTTCTCATCCGTGATGAGAACCTGGAGCTTATGGACCAGTATTTAACCAACGGTACATCCAGATCGATTCCAATCTTCATTTTCATTGATCAAGATGGCCAGGAAACAAAGGTATGGGGCCCTCGCTCGCCGGAGGTTCAGGAGTTTATTACATCCTTAAGAGCCGGACTGCCGGCAGCAGATGCACCGGATTTTCAGGAAAAACAGCAAAATGTGTTTCGCCAGTTCAAAGAAAGAATTACGACCGATCCAGCGGTATGGGGCACAGTTGTAGAAAGCGTTAAAGCAAAGCTTCAGGATTAAGAAATAGTAAAGAAAAACGCCTGGATATAACAATCCAAGCGTTTTTTCGTTAAAAGCATGGAAGAATCTCTCATTGCGACTCTAGGTAAGTCAGGTAATTCAATGTATAATGAGAGTGATTATGACACGGAATGATTCAATGCGCATCATCATCACACTTTTATGTAGGGGTGGTACACTATGACAAAAGAAATACGGTTAGACCATCTAAACAGGAAGGTGGAAGTGCCTGTTTCTCCCAGGCGAATCCTATCACTTTGCCCCTCCATCACACATACGATGTTTGCGCTGGACCTTGCCGATCAAATCGTCGGGAGGACGCAGTTTTGCATTCATCCGGCGGACCAGGTTCAATCAGTACCAAAGGTAGGGGGCACAAAACAAATCGATTATGATGTGGTAGATAAACTGAATCCTGACCTCATTATCGTTGAAAAAGAAGAAAACCCAAAAGAAATGGTAGAGAAACTGGCGGAAAGCTATCCCGTTTATGTTACCGATGTAGAGGATTATACAGATGCCCTGCAAATGATTCGCGATCTCGGCGTGCTGACAAATAGAGAACAGCAAGCCCGAAGCATGGTAGAAACCATTGAAGAGAAGTTTCGCGGATTACAAACAATACAAGATTGCAAGGTTGCCTATGTTATTTGGAGAAAGCCCTACATGGCGGCAGGCAGCCATACATACATCGACTCACTGCTCAAAGCGTGCGGTTTTACAAATGTCTTTCAAGGCTATCCTGGCAGATACCCGGAAGTCACAGAGGAAGATTTCCGCAAAGCAAAGCCTGATTTTATTTTTTTATCTTCCGAGCCGTTTCCGTTTAAGGAACCGCACCGGGAGGAATTCCGCAAGCTGTTTCCTGACAGTGAAACGGTACTTGTAGACGGAGAGATGTTCTCCTGGTATGGGGCGCAGATGACGGAAGCAGCTGGCTATTTTAATCAATTATTAACCAGATTAAGGAGATGTCCTTAATCTGCATTAAGAGCTATGGGATGGCATAACGTGGACGCTCGGCTGCCTTGCAACGGTGGCCGAGCCGCAGCAGTAGAATCGAAAGTATAATAGCTAAAAATTATTTTCCGTAGTAAGTTTAATTTAAAAAGACTGACTATTGACAAAATTTTAAATTCGTTTTATAACTGATATATCAGATATTAGCTTCCAACTCCTTTATACAAGCCTACGAGATGGAAATGTTTTTTCACAATATCTAAAAGTATCCTTTTGTAAGCGTATACATTTTGAACGATTAATCAATTTGCCAGGGGAGGAATAATGATGGACCGTGGGAGTTAAGAAAGGCAATACGCAGCATTCGCAAGAGCGGGGCAGACGTAGTTAAGATTTACATCGATGGGGAAGGAATGCTTGATAATGACCAACCCGGTGAACTAACGTATACCGAAGAAGAAGTGGTTGCTGCTGTCGACGAGGCGCATCGCCGCGGCCTGTTAGCGGTTTGTCATGCACGAGGAGCAGAAGCGGTAAGAATAGCGGTACATGCCGGTATGGACATTATTGGCCACGCAAACGTGCTTGATGATGAAACAGTAGAACTCCTAAGGAGCGTAAGAGATCGAATCTTTGTCGTACCGGCTATCGAGTGGCATGTAGGGCTCTGGGAACGGGGCGCAGAATTTGGCGTGACACGGGAATTTCTGGAGGCAACCGGATATCAGGAAGAACTAAGCGAAACGATTTCCAGCGTTAAAAGAATGAAAGAAGCGGGTGTACGCGTCCTGCCAGGTGGTGACTTCGGTTTCAACTGGTCGCCGCATGGTACTTATGCTCGCGACCTCCAGAATTTTGTCGAGTATTTCGGATATACTCCGAAAGAAGTTCTTCTTGCAGCAACCAGGGATGCCGGAGCCGCAATGAGGCCGCGAGGAATGATCGGAACACTGGAATCGGGTAAGCTTGCCGATCTCATTGTAGTCGAAGGGAATCCATTGGAGGATGTAAGGATTCTTCAGGAAAAAGAACGGATCGTCGGGGTAATGAAAGATGGAAAATGGTACCACAATGACTTTGTCAGTTTCGCAGAACCTATCGTTAGTCATTTAGTTTAACATAAGCGGGCGATTATGCTTTATACGGTTAATGCCAGCCATCGTGCTGGCATTAACCGTATATTCATCTGATATATCAGATATCCAGTATCAGTTCTTGATTTCTTATATAAGCTTATTAGGAGGAAAACGACAATGAAAACTGCTGCGTTATTTGGATTGACCGGGCAAGGGATAGAAACAGCAGGGGAGATTCTATCCAGTATCTTGCAGTCACAGGGGTATTCTCATCGGGCATGGAGAGATTTCTCCACAATTATTAGGGGTGGATATACCGCCTTTGAGATTTATATTTCTGAAGAAGGGGAAGAATCTCCGCCTCCACGAATCGAAGCGATTGACATAGCGGTAGTATGGGATGATGAGGGAGCAAAACGTTACGTATCGAGATTAGAAGATAAAGGGCTGTTATTCGGTCCGAAAATAACGCAGCTTGTTCCGCCTGAAAATCAAGAAGAATGTCCGAAATTAGGATTTAATGTATGGGCTCTCGGAGTCATCGCAGGATATGTTGGGATACCATTTGATCTCGTAAATGAGGAGGTAGGCTCCCATTTTAAAGATGAGAAAAATCATGATTTAGTTTATCGGGGTTATGTTTTAGGGAGGTCCAAAACCAAAAACGACGATTTAAAACCAACCTTCATAGAAAATGTCACGATATCAGGTAATGATGCTTTATCTCTAGGAGCCATTGCAGGAGAGGTTAGACACTATTTTGGTTATCCAATTACCCCTGCTTCTGAAATTCTGGAGAATTTGTCTAAATGGCTTCCCCCGATTGATGGGAAAACCTATCAGATGGAGGATGAAATTGCGGCGATTCATGCCGCGATCGGTGCTAGTTTTGCTGGTAAAAGAACGTTTGTTGCGACGAGCGGTCCCGGACTGTCACTCATGACAGAGGGGATTAGCTATCTTGGTGCTACTGAAATTCCTCTTGTTATTATTGATAACCAACGTGGAGGTCCATCAACCGGAATGCCGACAAAAACCGAGCAAAGCGATCTTCTTCATCTTCGGCATGCCGGCCATGGAGAATTTGCGCGGATTTTGCTTACACCAACAGATGTACTAGATTGCATTGTTGTTATTCAAGAAGCCCTTAATCTGGCCGATTATTATCAATGCCCGGTCATTATCGCCCTTGATTTAGATCTTGCATTAAGGCGTATCTCTATTCCATGGTCTTCCGTAGAGACTGCCATCCGCAGCGTCTCTGTTGATAGAGGACGGACTCTTCTTGAATCCACTCCTTTAGAAGAGTATGTGAGATATCGTTCAGATGATGGGGCTCCCCCAGTGAGAACCATTCCTGGAATTAAAGGCGGGGCTTACGTGGCTAGCGGAGATGAACACGATGAAAGGGGATTTATGGAGCCTGATTACAAAGAAGTGCGGCACACGCTGCACATGAGACGGCTGCATAAGACCGATCGCATCCAGTATAACCGGCCTTTATCGATTGTAGGTAATACAGAAGCGCCAATCGCGATTGTTGGAACCGGTTCAATGGGAGAGCTCATTGAAAACGTGGTAAATCTTCACCCTGATAAATATGTCGGCATTTTGCTTCGTCAACTGCACCCAGTCCCAATGGAAAATCTATCAGCTGCCTTATCCAATGCAAAACAGTGATTGTTACGGAATATAATGCAACAGGACAAATACGGTCCATAATTGAACCTGTCCTTGTGAACAAAAATGTACATTCCCTCCTCCGATTTGATGGTGAACACTACACACTTGAAGAATTCGAGGATGCCTTAAAGCGCATTGAGTCTAATCACAATGAATTAATTAGGGGGTAAATGTGAATGTCAAACGAACTTACCATAAAAGATTACTCGAACGGTAATACGCCTACGTGGTGTCCGGCGTGTGGTGATTTTTCAGTATTGAAATGCATGCAGCGTGCGTTATTTTCACTGCAAATTAGTCCGGAAAACACCGTCTTAGTTTCAGGGATAGGCTGCAGCGGTAAAATCGGGCACTATTACGGTGGATATAGCATTCATGGAACGCATGGGCGTTCTTTGCCCATTGCACAGGGAGTGAAGGCAGCCCGGCCGGAGCTAACGGTTATTGCAGCAGGGGGAGATGGGGACGGATACGGTATTGGTGTAGGTCACCTTGTCCATGCCGCCAGGCGAAATTTAAATATTACTTATATCGTAATGGACAATGGAGTGTATGGGAATACAAAAGGGCAGACCTCACCAACAAGCCGGGTCGGATACCAGTCTTCCACAACACCGTCAGGGAATCCGGATATACCTGTGAATCCACTGCTGTTGGCCTGGGCTTCCGGAGCTTCATTTATTGCACAGGGATTTTCGGGGGATGCGAAACACCTTGAGAACCTTATTATAGAAGGAATAAAACATAACGGTTTTTCTTTGATAAATGTTTTTAGTCCATGTGTTGTTTTTAATAAGTCCCAGGGCTATGATTTTTATCGCGAAAATATTAGCTACGCAGAAAATCCGGCAAGGACGCCTCAGGAGTACGTGGGGATACTTAACCAGTCTTCCATGCCTGTAGGAGTACTGTGGAAATCGGATAACAATGATTCAATTAAGCCTGCTCAACAAATAAACAATAGGGACAATGATCTTGTAGCTTATCTTCATTCTCAACTTGTATAACTTTGAACTAAATTATAGGGGGGTGCCCGCTTTATGAATTACCAATTTGATTTTAAAGACAAAATCGTTGTGGTAACCGGTGCAAGCAGAGGGATTGGAAGGAATATCGCCGTTGGTTTTGGTTCGTTAGGTGCTAATGTCGTGTTGGTTAGCCGTAACAAAGATCAATTGGAAGAAACCGCTGCTCTAGTACAGGACGCAGGGGGGGAAGCGACTGTTATTCCTGCAGATTTATCAGTATTAGGCAATATTCAGGAAGCAGTGGCGACAATCAAACAAAATTACCCCAGAATTGATATACTCATAAATAACTCCGGAGTCACAAGAAGGAAACCATCAACAGAAGTGACAGAAGAGGATTGGGATTATATTATGGATCTCAACCAAAAATCGTACTTTTTTATGTGCCAGGCTGTAGGAAAAGAAATGATGAAACAAGGCTATGGAAAAATTGTGAATATAGCTTCAGTAGGCGGAGTTATAGGAATAACTAAATCAGCTCCCTATAGTTCAAGTAAAGGGGGAGTTGTACTATTCACTAAAGTTCTGGCCTGTGAGTGGGCGAAATATAACATCCAGGTCAATGCCGTTGGACCGGGATATATTCATACGGAGTTAGTCGCTAATGCGATAAAGGATCAAGAGTTTTTAAATACGATAACTTCCCGGACACCGAGCAGGCGATTAGGAAATCCTGATGAGGTTGTGGGTGGAGTTCTATACCTTGCTTCTGATTTAGCAAACTACGTAACCGGCCATACATTAATGATTGACGGCGGCCTTACCGCATACGGGGTCTGATTCCCGGAAGTTCCCCAGGCCACAGGGGGCGTAGTTTCGGCTGCCCCCCAGCCTATCTGTTTAATCATGAAAGGTAGGGCGATTCATTTGATAGCCAAGCAGGTTGAGTTTGATAATCGCAACTTATATGAGCGGGTTTATATATACTTACGGGATAAAATTGTCCTTAATCAATTACCGCCAGGGTCTAGAATTAATTATGAAGAACTAATAGAGGAACTGGGAGTAAGCAAGACGCCTTTACGGGACGGAATCAATCGTCTGCAACAAGAGGGGTTAATTGAAGTAAAACCGCGGTCAGGAACTTATGTGAGTATACCGAAAGTCAAGGATATAGTAGAAATCTATGATGTCCGGAAAGCTTTAGAATGTGAAGCTGTTCAATTGGCCAGCCTAAGTATCCCAAAAACTGAATTGAAATCATTGCTATGTGAAGCAGAGCAAGCTGAAGCAGAAATTAAAAAAGGGAATCCGGAACCGTTTTTTCAGGCTGATAGACGGTTGCACCGAACCATTATTCAATATTCAAACAACCGCCGGCTGATAACCTTTATGGAAACGCTGGAACTGCAAATCAAATGGTTTGCTATTATTATTGCAAAGAATTTTGACAGGCCTTTGCAAGCGAATGACATGCACAAGAAAATTTTGACAGCAATGTATCATTCGAAAGTGGATGAAGCTAAAAAACGAATGGAAGAACATATAGAGGAAATTAAACTTTATACGGTTGCTGATTATTCATAGCCGTACTCAAAGGATTTTGACGCTACCGCTATTCTTGTTGTATATTTCTTAGTGAAGTGTAATTTTGATAGACTGCTGCACAGAAGCGATCTTCTAGTAACATTACTAGAAGATTTTTATTTAATCTTTTATTTCCATGGGTTTATCCCGCAAATAGATAAGATATCATGTTAAAACAGATGATTAATAAAGGAGTACCTCTGATGAAGACATTAGTTCTTGCTGAAAAACCGAGCGTGGCCAAAGAGATTGCCCGTGTGCTCGGCTGCCACCAAAAGCATAAAAATCACATAGAAGGGCCCCAGTACGTAGTAACCTGGGCGCTCGGCCACCTTGTCACGCTCGCTGAACCGGAAGAATATGATCCGAAATATAAAACATGGAAGCTTGAGGATCTGCCTATTCTTCCACAATCCATGCGCCTCAAAGTAATGAAAGAAACGTCCCACCAATTTCGCGCCGTCTCCCAGTTAGCGAAACGGCAGGACATTAAGGAATTAATTATCGCAACGGATGCCGGCCGGGAAGGGGAGCTAGTCGCCCGCTGGATAATGGAAATGGTAAATTGGAAAAAACCGTTTAAACGCCTGTGGATTTCTTCCCAGACAGACAAAGCAATTAAAGAAGGCTTCGCCAGCCTTAAACCGGGCGCCGCATACAATGACCTCTATCAATCCGCCGTATGCCGGGCGGAAGCGGACTGGCTTATCGGCCTTAACGTCACACGCGCTCTCACAAGCAAATACAATGCCCAGCTGGCGGCCGGGCGCGTGCAGACGCCGACCCTCGCCATGATGGTGGAGCGTGAAAAAGAAATCCGGGCCTTTCAGCCGGTTGAATACTGGACCATTCAGGCTGACTTCGGCTCATTTACCGGGATGTGGCGGTCTTCCGCCAACCAGGAAAGCCGAATTTTCGACAGAGCAAAAGCAGAAGCGATTCAGCATAAAACTTCTGATAAACAGGGCAAAGTGACCCGGGTAAAAACAACCGAGAAAATCGAACCCCAGCCGCTTGCTTACGATTTAACAGAATTGCAGAGGGACGCGAACAAACGGTACGGATTTTCTGCCAAACAAACATCCAATGTGCTGCAAAGGCTGTATGAACAGCACAAGCTCGTAACGTATCCGAGAACGGATTCCCGCCATTTAACGTCGGATATGGTGCCGACGCTGAAGGCGCGGCTGGAAAGCGTGGGGGTAGGCCCGTATTCCGCGTTTGTCCGCCCCCTATTAAAGAAGTCACTGCCGATCAGCAAAAGAATTGTTGATGACAGCAAAGTAACCGACCACCATGCAATTATCCCAACGGAAGAACCGCTTCATTTAGGGGATTTAAGCACGGATGAGAAAAAATTATACGATTTGATTGTCCGCCGCTTTATTGCCCTTTTCTATCCGGTATACCGTTACGACAGCATCCAAATCGCCGTCACGGTTGAAGGAGAAACGTTCCATTCGAAAGGAAAAGCGGTAAAGGACGCCGGCTGGAAAGAAGTGTACGGGAAAGATGCTGACAGCCGCGGAACAGACGAGGAAGAGGATGAAATATCCGATCAGCTGCTCCCCTCGATTCAGGAGGGGGAACAACTGCAGGTAAGAAGCTGCAGCATCCAAAGCCAGCACACGACACCGCCTCTGCGTCATACAGAAGCTTCACTGCTTACACAGATGGAGAAAAACAATTTAGGCACACCGGCCACACGCGCGGACATCATTGAGAAACTGCTGCAAACCGACACGATTGAACGGCAGGGGAACCGGCTTCACCCGACAAAAAAAGGGCTTCAGCTTGTTGAACTTGTTGCCAGTGAATTACGCTCTTCTGATTTGACCGCAAGCTGGGAAATGGAGCTTGAGCGCATTGCCCGGGGCAAGGGGAATGCCGGGCAGTTTCTCGCCGGAATAAGGGAGCAAACATCAAAGCTCGTCAAGGAAATTACAATGAGCGCGACCGAATACAAACCGCATAACGTAACCGGTTCGAAATGCCCTGACTGCGGTCAAAATCTCCAGGAGTTTAAAGGGAAAAGGGGCAAACTGTTAATCTGCCCGGACCGGGAATGCGGCTATCGCCGTTCAGCTGAGAAGCAGCTCTCCAACAAACGCTGCCCGCAGTGTAAAAAGAAAATGGAGTTTCGTACCGGGAAGGCCGGAAAGTACTTCCAGTGCAAACCGTGCAATGTAATTGAAATGCTTGAGGACAAAGGCCCGGGCAGCAAAAAAGTAAATAAACGAGAAGAACGAACACTCTTAAAAAAATACAGCGGTGAAGAAAACCTCACTTCCAGCCTCGGTGATGCTTTAAAAGCCGCTCTGGGAAAACAGGAAGAATAGTGCTTCTCCTTCTGGACCTGTGATGAAAAATGATTCTATATACAAGATTAAAACAGCAATTTCTTGTACATAAAGTTGAATAGATCATCTTTTTATCAAATACAAATGGGACAGAAGGGGACAGAAAAAATGATAAATGAAATAACTGCCAAATATGCAAAGGAATCGCGCACGATTAAGGAACATCTCGTTCTCCCTCCGGATACGAACCACCATGGGACCATGTTCGGAGGAGAAGTGATGTCATACATTGATGACGTCGCTACAATATGCGCCAGCAAGCATGCCCGCAACCCTGTTGTAACCGCATCGACCGACTCTGTTGATTTCTTGCGGCCGATTAAAACCGGCCACTCGGTAAGCTTCGAATCGTTTGTAACGTGGACTCATAATACTTCAATGGAAGTGTTCGTCCGGATTATTTCAGAAGATTTACTAACAGGAAAAAGAGAGGTTTGCGCGACTTCCTTCTTAACGTTCGTTGCCCTCGGCCCGGACGGACGGCCTACCCATGTACCGGGGGTCATACCGGAAAGACCAGAAGAAATTGCGCTTCATGAATCCGCTCCTGAACGGGTGAAGATCCGCAGAGCGCGCCGCAAGGAACGGGAGAAATTCGCCGAGGGGTTCGGTGTGCTAAAACCGTGGGAGACCTTATAAGCAAAGAGAAAACAGAATAACAGGGAGGACGGAATGTTGGACACGAGCAGGGAAGCACAACTCCTCTACCAGTTTTTAAAAGAAGCTTACATCCGGCGAGGCTACGTCTTCTCCGGAGCCGTCAGCTACAGCCAGATTTCAATCGACGTGCTGCGAAGCTTTGACCGCCAGTACACCGAGTGTATCATTCAGGAATTGCTTGAGGCCAGGCTTATCCAGCGGAGAGATGGGCGGGTTCATGCATATGAGCTGACCAAGCAGCAAAGAAAGCAGCTTCTGCTTGAATACGATCTCGTAAATAAATGGGCCTCAGCCCAGACCTCTTCGCAATCGCTTCGTCCTTATATAAATATTCATGGCGAAGCGGAACAAGTTTTGCTGTAAAACGTAGGTTTGTACACCCTGGCAAACTTGTTCTACAATAGAGAAAAAATCGGGGAGAGGGAGGCTTACATATTATGGGTTTACGATGGATACTGGGGCGTGCGGGGAGCGGCAAAAGCTATTTTTGCCTTGATGAGATACGTTCGCGCCTCAAGGAAAATCCGATCGGTTCACCGCTTATTTACCTTGTGCCCCAGCAGATGAGCTTCCAATCTGAATATGCGCTTGCCGCTGCGCCCGGCCTGGGCGGGACCATGCGGGCGCAGGTCTTAAGTTTTAACCGCCTGGCGTGGAAGGTGCTCTCAGAGACAGGCGGGCTTTCCCGTGTTCATATTGATAGTACAGGCATTAAGATGCTTTTACAAAAAATAATAGACAAGCACCGTACGGATTTCCGGATTTTCGCACGGGCAGCCGGGAAAAAAGGGTTTATTGATCAATTGGAGCAGATGTATTGCGAAATGGCCCGGTATGGCATCGTACCGGAAGATTTACTGGGTCAGCAGATGCAGGCCGCTCGTAAAACGGAAGGGGAGCAAAGCGCAAGGTTCCTGTCTGATAAGCTGCACGACATGCATCTGATTTATACGGAGCTTGAACAAAGGCTTACCGGCCGCTATTTGGACGCCGAGCATTATTTGCCGCTGCTGAACGAACGAATTGCTCTTTCACAGTATATTTCCGAGGCCGACGTCTGGATCGACGGATTTGATGGATTTACTCCGCAGGAGCTGGCTGTCATTTCTTCTTTGCTCAACCAAGCCAAAAGTGTATCCGTCGCGCTCACACTGGACAAGCCGTATGAGGATGACATTCCGGACGAGCTTGATTTATTTTACCCAACCGCGCTAACGTACCGCCGTATAAATGAGCTGGCGGAAAAACAAAACATACATACCGATTCTCCTATTTTGCTTGGGGTTCCAAACAAGACGCCCGTACGCTTTGCCCATAGCCCTGCAATCGCCCATCTGGAAGGCAGCTTTAGGGAAAGCCGCCACACATCGTTTCCGGATGAACCGCAAACGGTCCGCCTCTCTGCGGCCGCTCATCGGCGTGCGGAAGTAGAGGGTGTCGCCCGGCATATTCTTAGCCTGGTGCGGGATGAAGGATACCGCTGGCGGGATGTTGCGATCATTGTCCGCAATATGGAAAGCTATGAGGATATTTTTACAACGATATTTACAGACTATAACCTTCCGTTTTTCCTTGATCAGAAGCGTTTAATGGTCCATCACCCGCTTGTTGAGTTCATCCGCTCTTCGCTTGAGGTAGCCCGCTTTAACTGGCGCTATGATGCCGTTTTTCGCTGCGCGAAAACGGATTTGCTGCTTCCGCTGATAGAGGGTACGGATCGAAACGAGCTTCGCGAACAGCTCGATCGGCTGGAAAACTATGTTCTTTCCCATGGAATCGAAGGGTACCGCTGGATGGATAAACAGCCATGGCGTTACCAGATTTACCGGGGACTGGATGATGAAGCAGCCGATTCGCCGCGCACGCAAACGGAAGAAGAGAAGCAAATCGAAGAGCAATTAAACACACTGCGGCATCGCATCACAGCGCCGCTCATCGAATTGCAAACTTTTCTCCAGAATGCCGGCAACGTGCGCATGATGTGTGAGGGGCTTTATGCTTTTTTACTTGCGCTCGAAGTTCCGGAACAGCTGGAGAGGTGGAGCGAAGAGTCGATTGCGAGCGGCCAGCTCGGCAAAGCCCGCGAGCATGATCAAGTATGGCAGGCATTAATCGACATGCTTGATCAATTCGTTGAGGTCATGGGCGAGGAACAGATGTCGTTTGACGAATTTGCTTCCGTGCTTGACGCGGGAATGGAAAATCTTCGTTTTTCACTTGTCCCGCCCGCACTCGATCAGGTGCTTGTAGGCAGCGTGGATAAAACGAGATTCGCCAATGTGAAATGCAGCTTTATCCTTGGCATCAATGACGGGGTTTTTCCGGCAAGAATACAAGATGATAGCATTCTATCAGAAAGCGAACGAAGCTTCCTGGCGGTGAACGGAATGGAGCTGGCTCCCGGAAGCCAGCGCAAGCTGTTGGATGAACAGTTTATGATTTACCGGGCGTTTACTTCCGCCTCCGATCTGGTTCTGCTCAGCTATCCGCTGGCGGACGAAGAAGGGAAAGCACTGCTTCCCTCCGGCCTCGTGAAACGCATCAAGGAGTGGTTTCCGCAGCTTCGCGAATCTTTTATTCCGGTGGAAGCTGCAGATATAGAAGGGGATGAGCAGCTTTCGTTCATCTCAAGTCCGGAGCGCACCCTTTCCTACCTTACTTCGCAGCTTCAGCACTGGCGCAAAGGATACCCGCTTCCATCCCTTTGGTGGCATGCTTACAACTGGTTTACAGTAAATATGCCGGAGCCGCTCACGCGGGCAACCCACAGTCTCTTTTATCGAAATGAAGAGGCTCCGCTGCGGCGCGGAACAAGCCAGGCACTGTATGGCAAGCACCTGAAGGCAAGTGTGTCCCGTATGGAGAAGTTCCAGGCGTGCCCGTACGCCCAGTTCGCTTCCTATGGGCTCCGTCTAAAGGAGAGGGAGCTGTACCGTTTGGAAGCGCCCGATATCGGCCAGCTGTTCCACGGAACATTGAAGCTGATCGGCGAGCATATTCAACAGGAGAAGCTCTCATGGGCCGAGCTTGAATCCGAAGCGCTGCGCACGCTGGCGTCGGAAAAGGTGGACGTGCTTACGCCGCTGCTGCAGCGTGAAATTCTATTAAGTTCAAATCGTCACCACTATTTAACACATAAATTAAAAAACGTTGTCGGACGGGCGGCGCAGGTGCTCGGAGAACACGCACGCCGCAGCCAGTTTGAGCCAAAGGAGCTTGAGCTTGCCTTCGGTGCAAACGGAAAATTGCCCGCCTTGACGTTTACGCTTCCGAACGGCTGTACGATGGAGCTCGTCGGGCGAATCGACCGGGTAGACGGTGCAGTGGGAGAGCAGGGGCTGCTGCTTCGCGTCATTGACTATAAATCAAGTCAAACCTCACTGCAGCTCACCGATGTTTACTTCGGTTTGTCTCTGCAGATGCTGACGTATTTAGATGTTCTCATTTCGCATGCGAAAGCCGTGTTCGGTGAAAAAGCGCTGCCTGCGGGTGTGCTTTATTTCCACGTACATAACCCGATGCTGCAGAACAGCTCGCCGATGTCAGGCGAAGCCATTCAGCGTGAACTTGGCAAGCATTTTAAGATGAAAGGGCTCGTTGTCGCCGATCGGGAAATTGTCCGGCTTATGGATACGGAGCTGGATACAGGACACTCCGACATTCTTCCTGTAAGCATTAAGAAAGATGGAACGTTCTACAGCAATGCGGCGGTGGCGACCGCTGAGCAGTTTGAGATGCTGCGCCGTTATACACGTCGGGTGATTCGCGAAATTGGCATGAACATTACCGACGGGATGGTCGCTATCTCTCCTTACCGTAAAAAGAAAAAAACGGCCTGTACGTTCTGCTCGTACCGTTCCGTTTGCCAGTTTGATCCGCTTATTGAAACAAATGAGTTCAGAATTCTGCGCGAAGAACCGAAAGAGAAAATATGGCAGGACGTAGCCCGGCACATCGAGGAAGGAGGGATTCTGGATGAAAACGATAGATAAACCAGCCGGTACGACGTGGACAGATGACCAGTGGGAAGCGATTGCGGTACGCGGCACCAATGTCCTTGTGGCAGCCGCCGCAGGTTCCGGAAAAACCGCCGTGCTTGTTGAGCGGATTATCCGGCGCATTTCGGATGAAGCGAGTCCCGTTGATGTCGACCGCCTGCTTGTCGTTACGTTCACGAAAGCGGCGGCCGCCGAGATGCGCCAGCGTATCGGAGGGGCGCTGGAAAAAGCGCTGGCTTCTAATTCTTCCTCTATTCATTTACGCAGGCAGCTCACTCTATTAAATCGTGCATCGATTACAACGCTTCACTCCTTCTGTATGGAAGTGCTGCAGCGTTATTACCATTTAATAGATTTGGACCCTTCGTTCCGCATTGCAGATGATACGGAAGCCCGGCTGCTGCGCCAGGATACGATCGACCAATTGTTTGAAGAAGAATATGGCAGGGGGGAGGACAACGCTTCCTTTTACCGGCTGGTGGACAGCTACGCCGGTGACCGGAGCGATACCGCCCTGCAAAATTTGATCCAGCGATTATATGATTTCTCACGCAGCCATCCGTGGCCGGATGCATGGCTTGACGATATGCTTGCCATGTATAGCGCGGCAGACCTTGCTGCTTTTTATGAACAGCCCTGGTTTCGTTCGCTCGAGAAGGACGTCCGGCTTGAACTAAACGGGGCAAAAGCGCTGCTGGAGAAAGCGGCCGAAATTGCCGGATTTGCCGGAGGCCCGCTGCCTTATCTGGAAACGCTCCACGAAGACCTTTCGCTTGTTATGAACCTGCAGGCAGCCGGGGAACAGTCCTGGGACATGCTGTATGAGGCGTTCCAAACCGTGCAGTTCGGTAAATTAAAAGCGTGCCGAGGCGATCAATTCGATAAAGCTCTCCAGGAAAAAGTAAAAGGGATGCGCGATCAGGTAAAGAAAAGAATCACTGATTTGGCCGGCGAGCTTTTCACCATGCATCCGCAGCAGTACCTGGAAAACGTCTGGCAGGTCAGGCCTTTGCTGCAGAAGCTAGTCGGGCTGGTACGGTCCTTCGCCGAGTGCTACCAAATGGCCAAGGTGGAGAAGGGGCTCGTTGATTTCGCAGATTTAGAGCACTACTGCCTGCAGATCTTGCGGCACGAGGAAGCGGGGCCTGATTCGCTGCTTCCGTCGGCGGCTTCCCTCGACTACCGGGCCCAGTTCGCTGAAGTTCTCGTCGATGAATACCAGGATACGAATATGGTGCAGGAAACGATCGTGCGCCTGGTCGCAAGCGATAGCGAGAATAGCGGAAACCTTTTTATGGTTGGAGATGTAAAACAAAGCATCTACCGGTTCCGCCTGGCCGAACCGGGCCTGTTTCTCGAAAAATATTTACAATACACAAAGAACGGTTCAGGACCAGGCAAGCGCATCGACCTGGCGAAAAACTTCCGCAGCCGGCGTGAAGTCATCGATGGAACGAACTTCTTATTTAAACAAATCATGAGCGAGTCGGCCGGTGAAATTGAATACGACGCAGCCGCCGAGCTTGTTCTTGGAGCAATCGATTATCCTGTGCCGGAAGGATCGGAACCTTCCGTTGACGTGCTGTTAATCAATAAATCCACGGATAAAAACGAAGCGGATCCTGAAGAGGAGCCGGAAGAAAGCCTGACGGATTACAGCGATGCAGAAGGCGAGCAGCCGATCGATGTATCCGAACTGGAAACCGTGCAGCTGGAAGCCCGCCTCATCGCCAATAAAATCCAGGAACTGATTGGAACGACCGGCCAGCCTCCCTACCAGGTGTTCGATAAAGACAGCCAATCGATGCGGCCGGTGCGGTACCGGGATATTGTGATTTTGCTGCGGGCGACCAGCCAGTGGGCGCCGGTCATTGCGGAGGAGTTCAAGGCGTATGGCATCCCTGCCTATGCCGAAGTGAGCACAGGGTATTTTAGCGCAACCGAAATTCAGGTCATGACCTCGCTGCTTCATGTGATTGATAACCCGCTGCAGGATATTCCGCTCGCCTCCGTTCTCCGTTCTCCGATTGTGCAGTTATCGGCTGAAGAAATGGCACAAATCCGCCTCACGCAGAAGGAAGGCAGCTTCTATGAGGCACTGGCTGCCTACATGGGTGCGGCTGAGAATGCCGGGACCGAACTTCAGGCGAAGCTGTCCGCCTTTGTTTCCAATCTGACGAACTGGCGGACAGAAGCAAGACAGGGAGCCTTATCTTCGCTTATCTGGCAGCTCTACCGGGAGACTGGTTATTATGATTTTACCGGCGGACTGCCCGGCGGCAAACAGCGCCAGGCGAACCTGCGCGCGCTGTACGATCGGGCCTGCCAGTATGAAGCAACGTCGTTTCGCGGCCTGTTTCGCTTCCTTCGTTTCATTGAGCGCATGCAGGACCAGGGAGGCGATTTAGGAGCGGCCCGGTCGCTCGGGGAACAGGAAGATGTCGTGCGCATCATGACGATCCATAAAAGCAAGGGGCTTGAATTCCCGGTCGTATTTGTCGCGGGGCTGGCCAAGCAGTACAACCTTATGGATTTAAACGGCAGCTTTCTTCTGCACAAAGAGCTGGGGTTCGGGCCAAAATATGTCGATCCTGAGCTTCGTATCAGCTTCCCAACCCTTCCCTATGCGGCGATGAAACGGCGGATGCGCCTTGAACAACTGGCGGAAGAGATGCGGGTGCTCTATGTGGCGGTGACAAGGGCAAGAGAAAAGCTCTTTCTTGTTGGCACGGTAAAAAACCTGGAAAAATCAGTGGACAAGTGGGCACAAACGATAGCATGGCCCCACTGGTCGCTGCCTGACTATGAGCTGGTGCGGGGAAGAACGTACCTGGACTGGATTGGTCCCTGCCTTATCCGGCACCATCATGCGAAAGATTTGCTGGAAATCACAGGCACGGCGGAACGCTCCATCGAAGCTGTTGCCGATCATGCTTCAGCCTGGTCGGTTACATGTTATTCTGCAGAGGATTTTATCCTGACAGCAGCAGCGGAAAATAATGCAGTTTCCGATCTGGAAAATTTAATTGCCTTAGGCCATGCGGTACCGGTTGCCGGCCCGCACCAGGAGGTTGTCGAGCAACGCCTTTCCTGGAAATACAATGCTCCGGCTTCAGAAAGCCATCTGTCCAAGCAATCCGTTTCAGAAATCAAGCGGCGCCAGCAAGCTGCCCTTAAACAATTGGAACAGGAAGATACAGGCTATCTTCCGCGCAGCTTTAACCGCGAAACGGCAGCACGCCCGCGCTTTCTCTCCCGGCAGAAGGTAAATGCGGCAGAGCGAGGGACAGCCATGCATACGGTCCTGCAGCAGCTCCCTGTTTCCCGTGCGCTGAGCGCTGCGGAAATCGAGGAGCATATTGCACGGATGGTAGAACGCGAGCTGTTAACTGCGGCGGAGGCAGAAGCGGTTAGCCCGGAACAAATCGAACGATTCTTCCATTCCCTTCCGGGGCAAAAGATGCTGTCGTCCACACAGGTGCGCCGGGAAGTCCCCTTCAATCTTGCAATACCCGCACCGGATGCTTATCCTGGATGGCCCGCACAAGAGAAAGGCGAAATCGTTCTCGTACAGGGGGTTATTGACTGTTTGTTTGAAGACAATGGGGAGTGGATTCTGCTCGATTATAAAACAGACGCCACCGCGAATCTGCCCGATGCTGTCCTTGCAGAACGATACCGGGTTCAGCTGGATTGGTATGCGCGTGCGGTTGAAGACATCTCGAAGAAGCGGGTTAAAGAGAAAATCCTTTATTTTTTTGATGGCGAACGCGTCATTCATTTGAACGCTAAAAAGGGGGAGATGTAATGCGCATTATTCACACAGCGGACTGGCACCTCGGCAAAACGCTGGAAGGCCGGAGCCGCTTGCCTGAACAGGCTGCCTTTATTGATGAATTGTGTGAGATTGTGGAGAGAGAACAAATCGACCTCATTTTAATGGCTGGGGATGTCTTTGATACCGTTAACCCTCCGTCAGCGGCGGAGCAGTTGTTTTATGAAAGCATGGCTCGTTTATCTGACAATGGGAAGCGAAGGATTATCGCCATTGCCGGAAACCACGACAACCCGGAGCGGCTGGCGGCATCGCGTCCGCTGGCGGAAACGAGAGGAATCGAGCTTCTCGGTTTGCCGGTCCCGCAAATTTTGACCGTGGATGTTCCATCGAGCGGGGAGCAGGCGCGTATCTTTGCCCTCCCGTATCCTTCAGAATCAAGGCTCCAGGTTTTGCTTACAGACAGCAATGAGGAAGAACTCCTTCAACTGGCTTATGATCAAAGGCTGGCACAGCTCTTCGCGTTGCAAAGCCGCCATTTTTCGAAGGACACGATCAACCTGGCAATGAGCCACTTGTATGTCATGGGAAGCCATGAATCAGAGTCGGAGCGCCCGATTCAGGTAGGCGGGGCATACACCGTCTCCGCGACAACGCTTCCTGCGGCCGCGCAGTATGTCGCACTCGGCCACCTGCACCGGCCGCAAAACGTAAGCAAGGCACCGACACTGGCGCGCTATTCAGGTTCCCCGCTTGCCTACAGCTTTTCTGAAGCGGGCCAGGCCAAATCTGTAACACTGCTTGATATTAAGCCGGGCCAGGAAGCGCATATGGAGGAAATCTTTCTTTCCAGCGGCAAACCTCTGGTAGAATGGAAAGCAAAGGAAGGAATCGAACAGGTGCACCGCTGGCTGGATGAGCAGCGGGATCTAAACGCATGGATCGACCTTGAAATCCATGTGACCGAAACGATAGCGATGGAGCACATTCACCACCTCCGCAAGAGCCATAGCGGAATTCTTGGCATCCGTCCCATCTATGCAGCCGCGGCAGAAGTGGAAGCGATCCGGGTCGATCGTTCCCGCATGCCGATTGATGAATTGTTCCAGCGCTTTTATGTAAGGCAAACCGGAGGCGCCCAGCCGGACGAGGAAACGATAAAGCTATTCATGGAATTGATCGGAGAAGAAGATGAATCTCTTGTTTAGGGAGGGATCGGTACAGGAACTTCCCAGGAAAGGAGACGGGAGTTAGTTATGCGTCCTATCCAATTAAAGGTAGCAGGCCTCCACAGCTTTCGCGAACAGCAGGAAGTGGATTTTGAAAACTTATGCAGCGGCGGCGTATTCGGGATTTTCGGGCCGACAGGCAGCGGAAAATCTTCCCTCTTAGACGCGATGACCCTTGCGTTATACGGAAAAGTCGAGCGGGCAAACAACAATACGCAGGGGATTATGAATCAGTTCGAGGACCAGCTGTCAGTTTCCTTCACATTCGAATTAGGCAATGCGGATGGCTTGAAGCGGTATCGTGTGGAACGAAGGTACAAGCGGACAGATGAAGTACGGCTAAAGACAGTGACCTGCCGCTTTATTGAAATAAGTGGCGAGGAACACAAGGTGATGGCGGATAAAGAGCGGGATGTTACACAGTGCGTGCAAAACGTCCTGGGCCTTACTGTGGATGACTTTACCCGGGCTGTTGTTCTGCCGCAGGGGAAGTTCGCCGAGTTCCTATCGCTCAAAGGGAGCGAACGGCGCCAGATGCTGCAGCGCCTGTTTCATCTGGAGAAATACGGCGATGTATTGAATATAAAGCTGAAGAAAAGATATGCGGAAACGAAAGGCAGTGTCGATCAAATTCTGGCGGAGCAGCAGGGGTTAGGTGAGGCATCGGCAGAAAATGTGAAACTGGCTAAAAAACGAAGTGAACAGGCGGAGGCCACACTTAAAATAAAGCAAAAACAGCTGCAGGAAGCTGAAGGGGCAGCGGAAAGAGACCGGCGAATTTGGGAGTTGCAAGAAGAGAAAAAAAAACGTCGAGCAAGCCATTGCCAGGCACCGCGAACGGCAGGAGGAAATTCTGGCGATGGAGAAGCGTTTGCAGGAAGCGGAACTCGCAGAGAAGCTGCGTCCATACGCTGAAGAATTAGACCGTTCCAATGCAGCGCTTGCCCACTGGAAGCAGGAAGTAGCGAAAACAGAAGCTGTGTTGGCCCAGGCCCGGAACAGTTACGAGCGGTCTTTCGAAGAGTGGAATGCGGCACGCGCAGAACTTACCGCCGAAGAGCCCCGGCTCACGGTTCGCATGGAGCAGCTAACCCGTGCCCGGCAATTGCAAAGCGAAATCACCTCTCTTCGCCATGAAATCGAAGAGCAAAAAAAGGTCGTACTGCAATGCATCACGGTTTATGAGGAAAAGCAAAACAAATGGCAGGAAGCCCTTCAGTGGAAAGAAAAAGCGCTAAAGAAGCAGGCGGAGCTGCAGGAAGCTTTGCAGCAGAAAACAGTAAAATCAGCGGAACGGCAGCACGTTACAAGCGCCCGGCAGGCGGCGCAGGCACTGCAAAGCCAGCGCCACCTCTTTGAAGCTGCAGAGCAGGAGATCAGAGGCAAGACGAAGGCAGCGGCCGAACTGGAGCAAAGAATGAAAAAGGCTGCAGGAGAAATCGGGACGCTGCAGGAGCATATAGGCCGCTCCATTCATGATACAGCAACGCTTCATCATGAGGTTTGTGAAAGTGGCACCAGGATTGAACATGTCCTCGTCCTCGTTCCAGAACTGCTTGAGGAGCAAAAACAGGAGCTGGCACGGTATACGAGAAATCAATTGGCAGCACAGCTTGTCCAACAGCTTCAGACGGGCGAGCCTTGTCCCGTATGCGGTTCTAGCGAGCACCCACATCCTGCAGAAATTACGGTACATAGCGATAGTGCCAGCGACGTGGAGGACTGCATTGCCCGGCTTGATGCGCTCTTTCAAAAAGCAGCCGGTCACAAACAGGATGGAAGCGGGCTTACATATCGCCTCGAACAGCTATCCCAATCTTTTGGCGAAATTATTGAGGATAGTTCGAATGCCGCCGCAGCCGATGCGGCGTTAGATTTAGCTCCTTCCGCTCTTGGGAATACGGACGGAAGGGCTGGCTGGAATCCTGAGTTCACAGTCGTTGAAAAAATCGAATACCTGACAAGTGAGTTGTCTTTCATTTCCGAGCGAATTCGCTATTTCCAGGAAGAGATGGCACGGCAGGAAGCAGCATGCAGAAACTCCGCCAGGGAATATACCCGGCTTCGCCAGCAGCACGCGGAAATGCAAATCTCCTATGATCTCGAGGTAAAAGCGCTGCAGGAGAGAAAAGCAAAGCAGCAGGCGTTGACGGAAGAGATGGCAGCTATGGAGCAGAACTGGGTTGAACGGTTTTCTCCGCTTACTCTGGACGGGATCGAACAGGCCGCGGCGCATATCGATGCACGGGATCAAGAGGTGGAAGGACTGCAAGAGCGGTTGAATAAGAGCGTTCCCTATATTGAACAAAAGGAACAGGAAATCGTACAGCTGCAGCAGGAATTAGGCCAGCTTGAGAAAGATAGAGTCCGATTGGACACGGAACTGGCAGGCAAAGCAGGAAACCTGGCAGAAAAGCAAACGCGCCTGACAGAGATCGCCGGTGCAGCTGACGTCCATCAGCTACTGGCAGAAACAGAAGAGCGGCTGCGTACGATTCGAACCAGGGCCAAGGAAAAAGAAGAAAAGACCGCCGCCATGCAAAAAGAACGGCAGACAGCAGAGAGGGACGAAAGCGCGGCCCGGCAATCTTTCCTTCTCGCGGAAAAGCGGCAGGCGGAGGCATCTATATCATGGGATACAGCCTGCTCGGAAACTCCTTTCCAATCCCGTGAGCATGTAACCGCTGCTCTGGCGGACGTTTCTCTTCAGGAGAAGTGGAAGGCTTCCATTATATCCTATCGGGATGAGGAGAAGAAGCTGCTGCACCAGCTTTCCCTTCTCGTGATGAATCTGGATGGCGCGGTGCTGACGGAGGAACAATGGCTGCATATAAGGGGGCAACTGCAGCAGGCCAGAGAAGAGGCGGAGCTGGCAACGAATGAAAAAATAAGGGCGGAACGGGATTACGAAGATATCGAGAGGCGGCATGCACGCTGGACTGAACTGGAGCAGCAAAACAGTGAGCTGCAGCAGGTGCTGAACCGGCTGCAAACCCTCCAGGGCGTTTTCCGCGGCAACGGCTTTGTTGAATTCATTGCGGAAGAGCAATTAATGCAGGTCAGCTATGAAGCATCGATGCGGCTTGGCAAGCTCACGCGGCAGCGCTATGCGATTGAAGTGGATTCAACCGGGGGATTTGTCATCCGGGACGATGCGAATGGAGGAACAAAGCGGCCTGTAACTACATTGTCCGGCGGTGAGACCTTCCTGACTTCGCTTGCGCTTGCGCTTGCGTTATCGACACAAATCCAGCTGCGCGGCGAGTTCCCGCTGGAGTTCTTCTTCCTTGATGAAGGGTTTGGCACGCTTGATCAGGAACTGCTGGATACCGTTGTGACGGCGCTTGAGAAATTGCACACCGATCGGCTGTCTGTCGGAATTATCAGCCACGTTCCCGAACTGCGGGCCCGGCTGCCGCGGCGCTTGCTTGTCACACCGGCTGAACATTCCGGCCGGGGAAGCAGTGTCAGTCATGAGGTTTTATAGATGAACAGTGAAAAAACAGGGATGATACGCCCCTGTTTTTTTTATCTTACTTTCCCCTTAACATTTGTCGTTTTTCAGAATAGGATTGGATTTCTATAGTTGGACCTAAAGGGGTAGTCTCTTTTGGTGTGCACCTGTATATGATTTATGCCTCCTATTCTGAACGTATGTAGGGGGCATTTTTTTGTCTCCTAAACTTGATAAGAGGAGATGTTACTATGCTTTTATTAGAAGCTCATCATGTAAAGCACTATGTACAGGAGCGTTTATTACTAGATGTGGATCAATTGCAAATTCATCAAAGTGATCGAATTGGATTAGTGGGCCGAAATGGAAGTGGGAAAACGACGTTACTTCAAATTCTAGCTGAAAAGATTTCTCCAGAAGAAGGGACCGTTATTCAACGTACTCAATGTGAACTTTTACCCATTATTGTTTCGCATGATCGCGCATTTTTGGATGCTCTTTGTACAACCATATGGGAAATCAATGAAGGAAAGATAAGAGGATATACAGGCAACTACAGTCATTATGTAGAACAAAAAGAAGTCGAGAGCCATCAAGAACAATTAGCTTATGAAAAATATGAGAAAAAAGAAAAAGCAGTTAGAAGAAGCATTAAAATTAAAAGAGAAAAAAGCGGAAAGAGCAACAAAAGCTCCAAAAAAAGGTAAGTAAATCAGAAGCAAAAATTACAGGAGCGAAGCCATACTTTGCAAAAAAACAAAAAGAAGTTACAAAAAAACAGCGACAGCCATTGAAACGAGATTAGAAAAACTTGAAAAGGTAGAAAAAGTGAAAGAACTCCCACCACTTAAGATGAACTTGCCGAATGCAGAAACGTTTAAAAACTGGATTATCCTTCGTGTAGAGGATGTAACAGGTATGATTGGCGAACGTGTACTTTGGAGCAAAACAAGTTTTCATGTTCGAGGTGGTGACAAATTAGCGATTATCGGTCCAAATGGAAGTGGGAAAACGACGCTTGTAAAAAAGATCATCAACCAAGAGCCTGGTATCAATACGTTGATTTTAGATGAACCGACGAATTTTCTTGATACGAAAGCTGTTGAAGCATTAGAGTCTCTTCTAAAAGAGTATGAAGGGAGCGTGATCTTCGTCTCCCATGATCGCCGATTCATTGAAAACATCGCTACACGAATTTTGGAAATTCGTAATCAAGAGATTGAATTGTTTGAAGGAACCTATCAGCAATATAATCAACCACAAAAAGCTCGAGACACCGAAAAAGATAAACGTCTCTTACTCGAAACAAAAATATCAGAAGTACTAAGTCGCTTGAGTACCGAACCATCTGAAGAATTAGAAATCGAATTTCAAAAACTTTTAAAAGAAAAAAGGGAATTGGACACGATTGAATAATTTTGAAGAGTTCCTTTTGTAATACCAACACTTTCACGAAGGAGGCTGATGATCCTGAATTTATTGAGCATTAATGACCTATCCCAGCTTCAAATATCTGATATTTTTGATTTAACTGACAAATTAAAACTTCATAACGATGCAAATGTTTTAAGTGGAAAAACATTTATATTGTTTTTCCCAGAGTCAAGTATAAGAACTAGAATTACTTTTGAGAAAGGGATAAAAGATTTGGGGGGAGAATGTATATTATTTCCTCCAGAGAGTCTGGATAAGAGGGAGCAGTTAAGAGATGTTATTCAATATATTGAAAACTGGGCTGACGGCGTGATTATTAGACACTCGGATCTTTCAAAAATTGAGGAATTATCAAAATACGCTTCCATTCCAATCATTAATGGGATGACCTCTGATAATCACCCATGTGAGATTTTATCTGATTTATATTCTATTAGTAAAATAAAAGAGAACTATAGAGATCTCGTATATACATTCGTTGGTGGGGCGGGTAATATTTCGAGAGCATGGATGAACATTGCAAAAGTTATGGACCTCAAATTTAATCATGTTTGTACAAGTGGTAATGAATTATGTAAAGATAACCGTAATTATAAATTTCATACGGATCTTGAGACAGTATTGGTGAGCAGTGATGTTATTTTGACAGATTCCTTATCCAGTGATTTACGAACAAGTGAATACATAAATAAATATCAAATAACCTTAGAGAGAATGAAATTAACAAAGACACATTCAATATTAAA
>NZ_BBWZ01000014.1 GCF_001015055.1 Aneurinibacillus tyrosinisolvens
CGGCCGTGTTGGTGGTGTCGGCGGAGTCGGCCGTGTTGGTGGTGTCGGCGGAGTCGGCCGTGTTGGTGGTGTTCGCATTGTCGGAGGTGTTGGCCGTGCCGGCCATGTTGGCGGTATTAGTCGTCTTGGTCGTGTCAGTCGTGAGCGATCCTTTTCGTACCATTTGCTCAAAATATCTTTGCCCAAATACAACAATGCACATACCAATGCATAAATCCCTACAAATGCTCCCCAGATAATATAGATGATACCAAACGCAAGGAATTTTAAAGACCTCTTCTTTAATGCCCCTAATCTACTTCTCATGTGATATTCACCCTCTTTTTACCACATAACATGATTTCACTTTTCCATTTTCATTTAGAGATAATAGTACTTTATGTCAAGGAAGAGGGACAGGTGTTAGGCAAATGGTCTTAGACATAAGCCTCGTATAAAAATAAACTCCATTATATGATCTGTCCCTTGCACGTTGATCCGAGCCAGCATTTAATATAACAAATCCATTAGAATGGAAATGTTGGTCTGGAAAGAATTAACATACAAAGGGTGATATGGTGAAGCGGCTCTCTATGTTTTTTACACTTACCGTTGCTTTTTTAGTGCTTTTTGGCTGTTCTGCTTCGGAGAAAACTTCAAAATTTATCCGCTCAGTTCCTCAAAGTATGGTATATCTTCGTGATACACCAAAACCGGCTAAAGAATATTTTGAAAAGAAAATAAAAGAAGGAGAGGGAGGGCTGCATGTTTTTCATGATGGTGACAAGACATACCTAATGCTTGCCGAACAAAACAGAATGATTGGCTTTATTCAAGAATATACTGACCATGTTCGTGTTTCGACTTTTCTCAATCCGTCCATAGGGCCCTCGGGTGGAACATATAACGGGGAAAATCAAATCCCTCTCGTTTTATATGTAATGGTTATTAATAAAATCGAGAAACCATATGGTGTTTTTCGTCAGGAGGACTTGAACTTAATTAAGAATTAAATATTTTTTGGATAATCGGAAAAGAGACAAACTGATATGACACGAATAGATGAAATCGCTCCTGATATTTTTCGTATCTCTATCTTCGTACCACAAGCCGGCATGCAGTTTAATCAATTTCTCATTCGGGATGATGAACCGCTTTTATTTACTACTGGGTTACCGGTATTGTGGGGGCTCAGGTTAATTCCTTCGCTGGTGATGGTAAGAAGGCTATTGAAGAATTGACTGAGGTTTGGAAAGAAGTATTAGGCGAATAAAAGAATGGTCTTTTACAACGAATCATCTCCTTCCAAATTACACCACACTATTTTTTTTGGCTGACGAATCGATCATTCGTACCACTCCCCACAATATCAACGTAGCGACCGCCATAAAGATGAAAAACCCACCTGCATGAAAGAACAAAATGAGGAGCCAGGCATGGCTCAAAATAAAATGAGAAGTACGCATAAATTTATTGCGTACACGCCTATAAAGCCACCCATAAATGGCTAATGCCAATAAGAGAAGGAAAGCAGCTATCCCTGTTAGAAGCTTCGAGTTATGAAGATCCGTAATTAAGTAATAACCCCCATGTATAATAATCAGGACCAATGCAGCCCAGCCTGTGTAAGTATGCAGGGAGTAAATCCTTTTTCCTATCTTTTTCAATGGTTTGGAAGGGGAGGTTAGCTTTTTCTTAAACAAGAACCACCAATAGCTCATCGCTGCGCATGCGATTGCAGCGTTTCCAAGCAATGTAAAATCAAAACCATTCTTTTCTTGCTTATGGCCTATACCCGTACGAGGCCCGTTTGGCGGGTGTACTCCAGTATGAGATTCCGCCGGGTTTGGCGCTGTATAAAAAGAGTAGATGACAAGCAAAACACTAGCAAGAACAATTATTATGACCGGAATAAACACACGACGACTCTGATTCAAATAAATTTCCCCTCACCTTTTTTACTATTTACCTTTAATTTAATCATAAAAAAATGAAAATACGGTGAAAATACTAAAGCAACCAATGATCACCTTTCGTTTCAAAAAAAGGGAGGCCGGGTAAGATGACAGGAGTTTGCAACTGTGTTTTCTCAATCAATTTTCCAGCAGAAAGAATTCAAACGTTAGGTTAAAGGAATTATAAATCATAATAGAAAGAGGATAGAGCAAATGGTCAATATCAAGAAGGGTGATGGTACGTTTTTTGTCGAGGAGGGCGGAGCAACCATTGCTGAGCTTCACTTTATTCCAAGCGGAGAAGACCGTCTTATTGCTGATCATACGCATGTTTCAGAGGAACTGCAGGGTCAAGGAATCGGAGAAGCGTTAGTGAAAAGGATGGTGGAATTTGCACGCGAAGAGGGGAAAAAACTTATTCCTTCATGCCCCTTTGTTAAAGCTCAAATTGACCGGCATAAGGAATATCAGGATATTCTTGCTTAATCGTCTCAACCGAGTAGGAGGGACCGGACTATATCAGCCCCTCTGCTCGGTTGTTGTGAATGTAATCAACTATTTCGCCTTGGCGGAAAAGCTGCGGATAAGTTTATAAATACCAAAGAAGATGAGAGCCCAGATTAACAAACCCAAAATGGAAAAGCCGCCCCCAAAACCACCGGTAAACGGGTGAAACAGGCTTCCTAATAACGCTCCTGCTCCCAATCCGCCTAAAAAAGGGAACAATCCACCGGCTCTGCCGGGAGCCGGGCCAGGGGTGGCTCGGTTCGGATTCCTAACATTGGGAGAAGGCGATCTGTATCCCGAATGGTACCCGCCAGGACTTGGTGCAACTCTGCCTGAACCCCCTCTAAAACGCGCTTGCGTGTGGACTTGCGGATTATCGGAAGAGTTTACACGTGTTTGAACGGTTCCGTTTTGAGAAGGATCCCCTCTAAGATAGGAACAGGCAGGCATCATTCCAAGTAATACAGTGAACGTCACAATAAGGCTGAAGATTTTTTTACTCATTATATAACTCTCCTGCTATTTTACTCGAATCGTTACTTTAGTAGTCCCCATTGAAAATAACATTATGCACAAGGTAAGGCTCTGCCAAATAGGTTCGCCGCAACTTTAAAGAACGAGGATATCTGCCTCAATCCCTGTTCCTTCGTTAAATTGTAAATCAACTTGTAGCTGGCCAGGAATAAAGTTGTGGTATTCTGCAAGGTACGTGGCTATCCCATCCACCATATCCTGCTCGGTAAGATGAATGTTTTCCGATCCTTTTCTAGCCTCAGTTGCAAATTTAGACGCTGGGTTAAACTGGAGGTCAACGTCCACGTCTTCCGGACGGCCATTATACCGCTGTGCAACAAATACACAACAGGCGTCAACAACATCTTGTTCGTTAAAATGTAGCTTCATTTTTTATCTCTCCTTCCTTTATAACGTAACCATATGCAATGAAAACATTCCACACAGGGAAGAAAATTGCTGCGCTTTGATGTTCCAGTATAAATCGTTGCGTAAGATCCATATTAATGAAGAAGCCTTACTGATCGCTGACAGTACATCAGAAATAAATTTTCCAAAGGAGAGCTGACGTTTATGAAAGTTTTTGTTGTTGGAGCAAACGGGCAAATTGGCCAACACCTCGTCCGTTTATTAAGCGAAAGCAAAGAACATTCCGTGAGAGCGATGATCCGAAAAGAAGAACAGGCAAAAGCCTTTGAACAATGGGGAGCAGAAACGGTTGTCGCAAATCTTGAGGGCAGCGTGGAAGGGATTATGGAAGCCGCGAATGGTTGTGAAGCCATCGTCTTTACGGCAGGATCGGGAGGGCATACCGGGGCGGATAAAACAATCCTGGTGGACCTTGACGGAGCGGTGAAAACGATCGAAGCCGCCGAGCAATTAGGGATTATGCGATTCATTATGGTGAGCTCCATTCATGCGAATAAAAGAGAGAAATGGTCCAACGCCATAAAGCCTTATCACGCGGCCAAGTATTATGCGGATAAGGCACTTATCGCGAGCCGGTTAAATTATACGATTGTCCGCCCTGGGGCTCTGGTCAACGAGCCTGGAACAGGAAAAGTTTCCGCTGGAGAAGAACTCGCCAGGGGAGAAATTTCTCGCGAGGACGTAGCCGCCACGATCGCGGCCGCACTCAATGAGGAGCACATATTTAAGCGTGGATTCGATTTAGTTTCCGGTGAAACCCCCATCACTGATGCACTAAAATCAATCTAAATACCTGAAAGGGAGGAAGCCCGTGTGGATATGGGAATGGCGGAATACAATGGAGTATTCCTGATCTTTTTTGCTGCTATGATGGTTGTAGTTCCCGCGCTTTTTGTTGCAGCGTATAAAATAGAAAAGGAGAAGGAATGAAAATGGATTTAACACCCGCGCAGCGTATCGAATTGTATGGCTTTAATAACCTTACAAAATCATTGAGTTTTAATATGTATGACATTTGCTATACAAGAACAAAAGAAGAACGTGAAGCCTACATAGAGTACATAGATGAACAGTATAACGCAGAAAGACTAACAAAGATTTTAAAACATGTAGCCGACATTATAGGCGCCCATGTATTAAATGTTGCTAAACAAGACTATGTCCCCCAGGGAGCAAGCGTGACCATTCTCGTCTCTGAGGGACCGGTCGTTGAAGTCCCAACTGAGTCATACAATGAATCTCCCGGTCCCCTGCCTGATTCGGTTGTAATGCAGCTGGATAAGAGCCATATAACCGTTCATACGTATCCTGAATACCATCCGGATGAAGGGATCAGCACGTTTCGGGCGGACATTGATGTGTCTACATGTGGTGAAATCTCACCGCTTAAAGCATTAAATTACCTCATTCATTCATTTGATACGGACATTATGACGATCGATTACCGGGTTCGGGGCTTTACCAGAGACATAAACGGACACAAGTTATTTATTGATCACGATATTAGTTCCATCCAAAATTACATCCCGGAAGAGGTAAAAGACTTATTCCACATGATTGACGTGAATGTATATCAGGATAATATTTTTCACACAAAATGTAAGCTTAGAGAATTTGACTTAAATAACTATCTATTTGGTTATACAAAAGAGAAGTTAAACCCGGAAGAGCTAGAGGAAATAACAGAAAGAGTCAAAATGGAAATGGACGAAATATTTTATGGAAAGAATATTAACCGTGGCTGGACCAACGCAATCGATCTGAATTGATCCTGGCGGGTTATTTTTACTATAATAAAGTTAGTTTGTTGATTTTAGTAAGTATAAATAATATAATTGTGTTTATAAATAGTTTAAGGAGGTTATCCCTTTGTCATTAAAAGGAAAACGTGTAGTCGTTGTCGGAGGCACTTCTGGTATTGGTTTATCCACTGCCAGGGCATTTCTCGGTGAATCCGCTCAAGTCATCATTGCCAGCCGTTCTGCTGCAAAGCTTTCTGAGGCGAAACAGGCGCTCGCTGATAATGTAGAAACATACGAGCTCGATTTTCGCAGCGAAGAAAAAGCAGCGGACCTTTTCAACCAAATCGGAAAATTCGATCACTTAGTGATTACCGCAGGAGAGGGCGCGATGGGTCTCTTTAGCGACTTGCCTGTCGTAAACGCGAAAGAGGCATTTGACAGCAAATTCTGGGGACAATACATAACCGTTCGGGCAGCTGTTCCTCACTTAAACAAGGGAGGCTCCATCACGTTAACGTCGGGTGTGTACGGTGTACGTCCTCCAAAGGGCGCCACTACGTTAGCGGCGATCAACTCGGCAATTGAAGGATTGGTACGAGGGCTAGCTGTCGATTTATCTCCCACCAGGGTAAACGTTGTCTCACCCGGAATTGTGGACACACCCATGTATGCCGGAATGCCGGAGGAGCAGCGCCAGGCAATGTACGCTGGAATAGGGGAGCAATTGCCGGTCGGGCGTGTTGCAAAATCAGAGGATATCGCTCAAACCTACGTCTACCTGGCGAAAAGTGAATTTACGACCGGATCTGTTGTTCTTATTGACGGAGGCGCTCACCTGGTGTAAACAGCTGGACTTGGAATACACTTAAATAATAGCAAGGAGATGGATATAGAATGGCAAAGCAAACACGGCTTGGGAAAACAGATTTACATGTAAATCCTATCGGGCTTGGAACCAATGCGGTTGGCGGGCATAATCTTTATCCAAACCTGGATGAAGAAGCAGGAAAAGAGTTAGTTCGAACCGCGCTGCAAAACGGGATTAATTTTTTAGATACGGCTTTTATTTACGGACCGGAACGCTCCGAGGAATTAATCGGGGAAGTGTTAAAAGAAACAGGAAATCGCAGCGACATTGTTCTTGCAACAAAAGGCGCGCACAAATTTGTTGGTGAGGACGTTGTGTTTGACAACTCGCCTGCTTTCTTAAAACAAGCAGTGGAAGGAAGTTTAAAACGACTCCAAACAGATTACATCGATGTATTCTATATTCATTTTCCGGACGAGAATACGCCAAAAGATGAAGCCGTTGCCGCTTTGAAACAGCTAAAGGATGAAGGGAAAATTAGAGCCATCGGTGTTTCTAACTTTTCCATTGATCAGTTAAAAGAAGCAAATAAAGACGGCTATGTCGATGTCTACCAGGGAGAATATAACTTATTGCAGCGAGAGGCGGAGAAAGAATTATTACCGTATACAACGGAACACAGCATTTCATTCATTCCTTACTTCCCGCTTGCCTCCGGCTTGTTAGCCGGCAAATATACGAAAGATATGGTGTTTAATGACTTGCGTGCTAAAATGCCTCACTTCCAGGGAGAAGCATTTGCACAAAACTTAGAAAAAGTAGAACAGATACGCAAAATAGCAGATGCTAAACATACGGAAGTGGCTCACGTTGTTCTTGCCTGGTATTTAACACGCGATTCCATTGACGCGATCATTCCAGGTGCTAAGAGAGCAGAACAAGTGCTGGACAATTTAAAAACGCTGGATGTTCACTTAACAGATGAGGAGACTAAAGAAATCGACCGTCTTTTCTCCTAGAATACTGCTGTGAAACGTCAAAAACCCGATTCAGACCGAATCGGGTTTTTCTTATTTAGTCTCATTCAACCTACAGTTTCTCCCGCCGGGTCGGTGCAGCGTTCATAATGTAGTAACTAATAACGAGTACGAGAATGGCGCAAGCGTAGAGGAGTGTATCGATCGGGTTATCATGATATACAATAATCAGACGTATCATTGCAGTAAGGCCGATATAAAGAAAGTACCGCAGCGGGAAATGATAGTCCTCCTGAAAATATTTTACGATCATTGCAATGAATTCAAAGTACATAAAGAAAACGAGGATGCTTTCAAGAAGATTGTAGTGGGTCTCAATTCCGCGGCTAAAAAGGGAAAAATGAATAAAATGCATAATTTCCTTGCCAAGCAAAATAGAAAAGGTAATGGCTATTAAAACTAGCGCTGTATTTAAAATAATCTGAAGGATCGTGGGAATGCTAAAGGCTTGTCTTTTACTTTCGTTTTGCGGTGCCATCCATATTCCTCCTAAAGAATTCATTGATATTATGCGTTGCGATGCCCTTTTAATACCTCATAGTCAGTAAATGAATGTAGCCAGTTCATCCTGAAGGATGAAGCGGAATCCAACTTGCGGATACGACACTTCACTCCGACCCCCGATATTCTATCGAAGGCATTGAGGATAAGATAAGAATTATTCGACGAAACGAGGGACAGGAGGGGGAACGTATGTCTGCTCATTCTGCAAGCAACAAACACATCTCTCATGCGAGGGAGAAATTTCTGGAACGCACCAGAAAAGTTACGCCTGGAACAAGCGCCAATCAACTGTATATCAATACATCCGACCCGGCGTATTATGAAAAAATTTTACGTTGCAACCGCCATCATGTGCCCGCACTTTATCAAATGGGAAGAAAGTGCGAAAAGCAAGGATACCTGCATCGGGCGGAAGAATATTATGAGAAGGCGATTGCGGTACAACCGACCTTCGAACCTGCGGTCGGGGCTTTGGTTCTTCTACGCCGCAGGCAAAAAGAAGAGGAGCGGATGTTACAGCAAATGGCTCTATCTTTGTCACCACCGAAAAAGAAGGTATCTAGCATACAGGTAATGGGTGTTGTGCTTATTATGTACCTATTCATGCTGCTTCTTCTTTTTGGTATTATCCTGCGTTAATATCAAAAAACACGGAAAAGAAAAGCCGTTCTGGTCCAGGAACGGCTTTTTGCTTTTGCTGTTATTAAGGCTGGGAGGTTGGTCTGACAATAATTTCATTTACAGAAACCGAGGCTGGCTGCTCAATCGCATAAAGAATCGCATTTGCAATGTCTTGACCTTGCAGCGGCTGCACATTGCCCATTTTACCGAACATCGATGCAACGTCCTCATCTGTAATTGTATGGGTAAGTTCGGTTGCCACCGCTCCTGGCGAGATGATGGTGGTGCGAATATTCTGCTCCGGGCGCAATTCTTTGCGCATGCCTTCTGTAATCACACGCACAGCGTGCTTGGTCGCGCTATAGACAGCACTGGAGGGGAAAATCTCATGTCCGGCGACTGAAGAAACATTGATGATATGCCCTTCGTTTCGCTCTTCCATATGCTTATACACAGCAGCGATACCGTATAGTACGCCCTTAATGTTCACATCAACCATGCGTTCCCATTCGTCTACTTTTAGTTTATTAATGAAGGAAAGCGGCATGAGACCGGCATTATTAACCAGGATATCGATCTGTCCGTAGGTTTCGATAGTTGTTTTTGCCAGTGCTTCCATATCACCGCGGGAAGTCACATCCGTCACTTTATAGCTTGCTTCTCCGCCAGCCTGTTTAATTTCTTCCTGGAGCTGCTGCAGGCGATCTTCCCGGCGGGCGGCCAGCATGACTTTGATTCCATTCTTTGCCAGCTCTTTTGCCGTCGCTTCGCCGATCCCGCTGCTGGCCCCTGTAATGATTGCAATTTTATTTCTCATTGTCTCGCTCCTTTGCATCGGGTTATAACTACGCTATATAGGATACCATATTTAACCTAATTTAAATATTAAACAACTGTCCGAAAATCTTCATTGATATATACATAAATGTCCGCTTGTCCTTACAGTGGACGTTCAGTGATACATATTGTAAAGCAGGAGAGGACAATAAGATATCGGTTTCTTTACATCGAATACGATATTCATACTATTTTGAATAGAGAGGAAAATGGTATTGTTATTGCAATATGCTAAGGCAGGTGATTGAAACGAGTTGAAATCACACTTATCTAAAGCAAATGGGAGGATTACGATGACCAAAGTCATACTTCAAGTTTATCCCACAATGGGTGATGTTGAGGAAATGAAAAAAAGGCAGCCGATCGGCCGTGATAGCGAAGCTTACCAGAATATGCTGTCCGGACTCATTGATCTTGTGAAGGCAGCCGACGAATTGGGCTATTGGGGGATTACCCACGTTGAGCACCACTTCCATTCGGAAGGTTTGGAAATTTCACCTTCCCCCCTCCTGCTAAATGCATATCTTGGACAATACACCAAGAGGCTGAATCACGGACAATTAGGAATCGTGCTTCCCACACACGATCCGCTCAGGCTTGCTGAAGAGACAGCCATGGTTGACCACATGCTGCAGGGACGTTTCTTCGTCGGTCTTGCCCGGGGCTATCAGGCTCGTTGGCAAAACATTATCGGCCAGAAGTTCAACGTCCAGTCCACTGCTTCCGATAAATCTCAGGCCGATATGAACAACCGCATGGTATTTGAAGAACACTATAAGATTATGAAAATGGCATGGGCTGAGGACTTGTTAAGGTATGACGGACCCACCTACAAAATCCCGAACCCGATTGAAGGAATTCCGAATTGGCCGCCTACCCATACGACTACGCTTCCTTACGGGACGCCGGGAGAAGTTGATGAGAACGGAACGGTAAGGGCGATCAGCGTCGTACCCAAATCGTATACACAGCCTCATCCGAAACTGTTCCAGGCGTTTGGGGCCAGTGAAAGAACATTGAAGTGGTGCGGAGAGGAAGATATCACACCTACGATTCTATGGGGGCCGATGGAAGGGGTAGAGAAACTCGTTCACTCTTACATGGAAGGCGCAGCCTCCAGAGGACGCAGCCTGGCTTTTGGCCAAAATGTAGGGCTCTGTCGCACATTCCACATTGTTGACAACAAGTCGGAGCTTTACGAAGCAGTAGAAAAATATGAAAAACCAGTTTGGGAAGGATGGTATCAACAATTCGGGTTCATGGAAGGAACACGATTCCCTGGAGAAGAAGGGCCTGTACCAAAACCAGGCGAACCCTTAGCCGAACGATTAATTAACAGCGGAATCTTAATCGGAGGTACGGTTGATGATATTAAGCGTCAGATAGACAGCATTCTAAACAAGGTCAATCTGGAATATTTCGTCTGGTTATTCCACTGGGGATTGATTCCACAGGATGAAGGTTTGCGGCAGCTGGAGATTTTCGCTACGAAAATTATGCCGGAATTCGGCATGGTTTACTCTGGCGCTTAATATATTTTGATTGACAAATATAGTGGAGGAAGTGAATCTCGTTGAAAGTAGTCACGTACCAGATATCCTCTCCTATGGGTCCCATACAACGGGTGGGGGTGCTGAGGAATCAAGAAATTGTAGATGTAGTTCAAGCCTATGCGCTCTATCTTCAGGAACGAAAATCAAACCACCGGGCCTATGAAACTGCGCAAGCCGTACTTGGAGAAACGATGCTTTCGTTTATTCAGGGCGGCCAGTCGTCCCTGGAAGCAGCGAAAATTGCATTAGATTTTCTCGATACGAAACCACGGGAACAATCGATTGGAAACGCCGGCCAAAAGATTATCTATTCCGAGGATGAGGTTGAATTGCAGGCACCTTTGAAACCTGTGTCCATCCGTGACTCGTTGAATTGTGAGACCCATTTCCGCAACTGCCTGAAAGTAGTTGGGCTATCAGAAATCCCTGCTCTTTTCTACGAGCGTCCTTATTACTACCGGACGAGCCACACGGCGATTGGCGGTCCCGGGAATGAGATTCCCTGGCCAGGTTTTGGAGAAAAATTGGACTATGAGCTTGAATTTGCCGTGATTATTGGGAAGGAAGGAACCAATATCCCGGCAGAACGAGCCCATGAATTTATTTTTGGGTATACGATTTTTAATGATATTAGCATCAGAGATTATCAAAGTTCGGATATGTTAACGACAATGGGGCCGTCAAAATGCAAAAACTTCACCCTCGGAAACATTATCGGTCCTTGTATTACAACGTCCGATGAGATGGATCCTTCTGACATACATCTGCAGGCGAGAGTGAATGGGGAAATATGGTCAGACAGCAGAAGTACAGATATGCACTATTCTTTTGCCCAGCTTATTGAATTTATTTCAAAAGAGGAAACCCTCTATCCCGGCGAAATGATCTGTTCGGGAACGATGGCATTCGGCTGCGGCCTGGAACTGAACCGCTTTTTAGCACCCAATGATGTCATAGAATTGGAAGTGGAAGGTATCGGTGTTCTTCGAAATAAAATGATTAGGTAAGGGAGAGTGACGTTGTGGAAACTTATTCGCAGGGAAACAAAAGGATAACCCTCATTGATTTAAGTGATTGTCTAAGCAATCAAACGAGCCCTTTTGAGCCCAACCCGCATCAAATCGAGTATTACAATCATGAACAGACGCTTGATGTGAGTAAAAATCTGTTCGGGCTTGATAAAGAAGACTGGCCGACCGGACACAGCTGGGCGGTAGAAACGGTCACTCTCTCTACGCATTCAGGGACCCATGTAGACGCCCCCTACCATTATGGTCCAGCATCCGGCGGTAAACCAGCCCAAACGATAGACCAGGTCCCCTTACGCTGGTGTTACGGGGATGGAGTCGTACTGGATATGACACATAAAAAAGCAGGCGAAAAAAATTATGGACGACGATATCAAAAAGGAATTGGAGCGTATTGAATATCAAATCAAGCCTTTTGATATTGTGCTCATCCGTACAGACACATCTAAAAAATTCAGCCAGCCGGGATACGACAAATTGCACCCAGGCCTAAGCCGGGCCGGAACTCAATTCCTCGTCGAAAACGGGGTTCGCCTGATCGGGATTGACGCCTGGGGGCTAGACCGGCCGTTCGATGTAATGGTGAAAGAGGCTAAAGAAGGGAACAGGGAACAACTGTGGGAATCCCATTTCTTTGGAACGGAAAAAGAATATTTGCAAATTGAACGATTAAGCAATCTGGAAGCCATCCCTATACCTTATGGATTCACGGTAGCTGCTTTTCCGGTTAAGATTGAAGCGGCAAGCGCGGGCTGGAGCAGGGTCGTGGCGATTATTGAGGAACCCGTGTGACATCAAACCTGAAGGGAGAACGTTTGGTGAAACTGCTCGGTATATCAGGTACAATTACAGGTTCCAAAACGGCCGTCGTTGTAAATCGGGTGCTGAAGGAAGTCCAAAACAACCATCCTGGGATTGAGGTTAAATTGCTCGATCTGCGGCAGTACGATGTGCAGTTTTGTGATGGACGGGATCCTGCCCAGTATAGCGGGGATACGAAAAAGGTGATTGAGCTTGTTTGCTCCTCTGATTTCTATGTAGTCGGCACCCCGATTTTCCAGGCATCGTTAACGGGGGCACTAAAGAATTTATTTGATCTGGTACCGCTATCTGCCTTCCGGTCAAAAGTGATGGGATTCATAGCGACAGGCGGAACATACCAGCACTATTTAGTCATTGAAAATCAGTTAAAGCCCATTGCCGGTTATTTTCGGGCCTATACAACACCGGGGTACGTCTATGTTCATCGCGATCACTTCAATAAAGACAATGAAATTGCGGATACAGACGTATTGAAAAGGATAGAGAACCTGGCGGCAGAACTGGTCTTTATGCAAAAAGGATTAAAGAAGGAATCCTGCATGTAAAAAATGCAGCTGATGAGAATTTCAGTCTGTATATCATATCGTCTATTTTTACTTTCAAGCATGGGATCCTTTCCCATGCCTTTTGCGTTATACTATGTATTATATATTCAATAAATTCTGATAATTATATTTTGGAGGGGCGGAAAAATTGGATACACGGGAATCTAACTGGCGTAAATTTGTCATTTTTGGTGAAGAAGACATTAATGTAAGAAAGCCTGTCATTGATTCGTGGAATAGAAGCAAGCAATCCGGCGTATCCCATGAAGAAAATAGAATCTTACCGTTTACGGAAAAAAAAGAATGGCTTGAGCAAGAACAGAAAAGCCAAACGCTTCTTTGTGCTGCAAAGCCTACTATGTATGAGATATTCAGCACCCTCAGAGGAGGAGGTTATCAGGTCGTCCTCACGGATGCACAAGGATATATTTTGGAAATTATGGCAGACAAAGAAGCAGAGGCAGCATCCAGCAGGATCGGCATATCCAAAGGAGTCAGATGGTTAGAAAAACATGTGGGGACCACAGGCCTGACAATTGCTCTTAAAACCCGTTCCGCTATGGTGACCTCAGGGGCAGAGCATTTCTGCATGATGCTGTGGAACTGGGATTGTGCCGCGGCCCCTATCTTTGTAAATCATCAATTTACGGGTGTGTTAAATATTTGCCGGCTAACGCTTGGCGATGGACTACAGGAGTTTCTATCCGTGGCTATTTCAGGGGCCAGAACGATTAGTCAACAAATGCAAATCGAAGCCTTGCAAATGAAAGAAAGAACGCTCTCCGATCTCCTATCGCTGTCCGAACAGGCGAATCATCCAACCGGTATTCTGGCTTTTAACAAGGAGGGGAGGTTAGTCTATAACAATAGAGCTGCTCATGACTTTTTGCATCCTCTCCGGAAGGAAAAGAATCTTCTGGATTTAACTAATCCTAATCAACTTCTTGAGGGTCGATCTATCCATGCTAAGGATGCTAAGGATAATGAAACAACGCATTTTATTTTGAAGAGAGCGGGAAAGAGTTTGTCATTGAGTCAAAGGAATGCCGAAGCGACGAGGAGATTACTTCCACCGTTCTATTCATCCACCCCAAACATCAATCTAAAGGCAGGGTTGTTTCATACGAATCCTCCCCGATACTGTCCTCTTTTCCGACAAAAGAGGAAGGGTTCAGAAAAATATTGAATAGGGCGGTTAAAATCGCAAAAAACGACGCATGCATTCTCCTGCAAGGGGAAAGTGGTACAGGCAAGGATTATATGGCTCGTGCGATACATAGAGAAAGCGGGAGAAGAAGCCGCCCTTTCATCGCTATTAATTGTGCCTCCCTGCCTGGTGAGCTTATCTCCTCTGAATTATTCGGGTATGGACCAGGAGCCTTTACAGGGGCGAGCCGGAATGGGAACATAGGGAAAATCGAGGCAGCCAACGGAGGAACGCTTTTCCTCGACGAAATTGGAGATATGCCACTGGATTTGCAGGCTATCCTGCTGCGTATTCTGGAGGACAAACAAGTGACGAGAATTGGCTGTACAAAATCGGTGACAGTTGATGTCCGATTTATTGCAGCCACGCATAAGAATTTAAAAGAGCTGGTCAAGTCAGGGAAGTTTCGGGAAGATTTATACTATCGTCTTTCGGTTTTCCCCCTTCATCTTCCGCCATTGAGGGAGAGACGGGCGGACCTGGAACAAATAATCAAGGGAATTATGGTTACCCTTTCCCAAAAGGATGGGCGGCCACCCATCCGTTTAACACCGAATGCCATAAAAACGCTGCAGAATTATCCCTGGAACGGAAACCTGCGTGAACTCCGCAATGTCATCGAACGAATGGTCCAGCTTCATGAAAGCGATGTCATCGATATAGAACATCTAGGCGATTATATGGATCTAAGTAGGGAGGACGGTAAGCTTGATGAAAAGGGGCTGTTGCTCTCGGCTCTGGAAAGAACCTCTGGAAACAGGGCTAAGGCAGCTCGGGAGCTTGGCATTTCACGGGCAGCTTTATACCGCAAGCTGGAAAGATACGGGCTGTAACAAAGCCCAGGCTAGAATCGAAAAAGTCCAGTACATATGCACATGTACTGGACTTTTTTTACATAGAACGGACAATTTCATTTTTAATTCAAAATAGTCAGAATAAAAATACTGCGTATTCAACTATTCACATATTTCATACACACTTATCCTATTCACACAAACTATCACAACTAGTAAAAAAGAAGACGCCATACCCAAAGTATTGTGAGAATAGTTTCAGTTGCCATGTAGATTACTGTGAGAAAGGTACCTTTTTTAATCCGTTTACAATAAGTTAACATTCTGGCTAATTTTACTTTACAAAGCAGCTTTATCATTTTAGTACGTAAGGTAAACAAAGGAGATGAATGGAATGAAAAGAAGTTTAATCGCAGGACTAGCTAGTGTATCCCTTTCCTTATCCTTGGCTCCTGTATTGCCAGTATTGGCAGTTCCCAGCCAGAGTGTAACAACAGAGAACGGGCAATCAACCTTGCGCCCAATTGTCAACAAAGTGGATGTTATTGCTCATCGGGGAGCGTCCGCTTATGGGCCGGAGCATACTTTCCCGGCTTATAAGAAGGCGATTCAGATGAAGGCGGACTACGTAGAATTGGATTTGCAGATGACCAAAGATGGGCAATTGATTGCCATGCATGATGAATCTTTGGCCAGAACAACCAATGCGAAGGAACTTTATCCGGACCGGGCTCCCTGGTCGGTGAAAGACTTTACGCTGGAGGAAATTCAACGTCTGGATGCAGGATCCTGGTTCAATAAAGCAAACCCAAATCTAGCACGCAAAGAATATGCCGGTTTGAAGGTGCCTACACTGGATGAAGCCATTCAATTCGTGAAGCAAAACGGGAATGGAAAAGTCGGCTTATACATAGAAACAAAGGCGCCTAATGTTTATCCAGGAATGGAAGAGAAGCTGATTGATACTCTGAAAAAATATAATCTACTTAACAACGGGCACATTATGCTTCAATCATTTAGTGAGGAAAGCCTGCGTAAACTGAAAACTCTTGCACCGAATCTGCCGCTTGTTCAACTCTATTCGAAGGACATGCTGCAAGGTAAGGATGTATATCAGGAATTTAAGCGAATCTCCGATTATGCTGCAGGCGTAGGCCCAACCCAAAGCCTGGTCGTTCCGAAACTTATAGAGGCTGCACACCAGAACCATCTGGTTGTCCACCCTTATACAGTAAACAAGCAGGATGATATGGTTGCCCTCCTTTCTCTCGGTGTTGATGGTGAATTCACAAACAACCCTGACCAATTGGTGGAATTACTGGACAAGCCGTTTATTTCACATGGAGTGGCCAGCGGAGATGTAACAGATACGTCAGCGGTATTATGGGCCCGGGCGAGCGGACCTGCCAACGTTAAATTTGAGATTTCTTCTGACAAGAACTTTAAAAATAAGTCGATTGTAAAAACCGGGCAGGCGGATGCGGAGCATGATTTCACGGTAAATGTAAATGTCGCCGGGTTAAAGGCGGATACGACATATTATTATCGGGCGCAGGCAGTTCCCGGCAAATATACCGTCAGCGGTTCGTTCAAAACAGCACCGAATAAGAACAGCCTGAAGCCGCTAACCATGGTATGGGGAGGAGACACAGGGGGCCAGGGAGAAATCCCGCCTTTCAAATCTTTTGAGGCGATGGCATCATTAAATCCTGATTTCTTCTTGTTCAGTGGAGACACCATCTATGCCGATAATAAGACACCGGCCGTTCCTAACCCGCCATCCACAACGGTGCAGGATTTCTGGGCCAAATACAAGGAAAACCGAACCGATGCCGGATTGCGGACTCTTTTACAAAAAACAGGTACTTTTTCGATTTGGGATGACCATGAAGTGAGCAATGACTTCTCAGGTCCCTCTAATCCTTTGACTCCGACCGGTTTACGAGCTTTCGAGAATTATTGGCCAATATCGGGAGAACGCAGCTCTGCGGATAAGCTGTACCATAAATATTCCTGGGGTAAAACCATGGATATGATGATTCTCAACAATCGGGGTTACCGGGATCCAAACACCAAGGTGGATGGGCCAGATAAGACCATGCTGGGGGAAGAACAACTCAAATGGCTGGAACAACAGCTTTTGGAATCAGACGCGCAAGTCAAGCTGGTGGCCACTTCGGTTCCGATCTCGATTCCGACCGGATCACAGAACCACCGGGACGGATGGGCAAATGGAAATAATGTAAATCCAAATGATCCAACCGGATATGAGAATGAATTCCGCAAAATCTCTGACTTTATTGTGGAAAAAGGGATTAAAAACGTGTATTTCGTGACAACGGATGTCCATTTTGCCGATATCATTCAGTATGATGCAAATCATGACGGCAAAGCAGATTATCATGAACTCGTTAGCGGTCCGCTTGGCGCCGTTAAGGTTAAGCCTGGGACGTTGGATCCAACTTTTGGTCCTAAGCGGCTGTATGCAGAAGGTGATTTCTTTAACTTCGGTGTGTTCCGGATCGATCCGAAACAAAATGAGGCTACGGTCGAAATTCGGGACGAATCTGGAAAGGTCCACTTCAGTAATACATTCCAGCTTGAACGTGTAAATACAAATAATAATCATCAAAATCAACATGATAACAATAACCAAGGCCAGCACGGTAACAATGAACAACATTAAAATGGACTGGTAATAAATAGGCAACAAATGTAGGTCCTGGATTATCCAGCGACCTACATTTGTTTATAGGGAAAATGCGGTTTACCCCTTACGTCAACTAGCTTTGCAACACCTTCAGATTAATAATCATAATTTTTTTCTTGCTCCTCTTCTACGATGGACTGCAAGTCAAAGGATGAAATCATAGAAATGTAGTAACCATATTTCTCATATCTTTTGTTAGCTTCTTCCAGAATAAATTTCGGTGAACCTTCTTTTTCGTCATCATACAGTACCAGGATTCCATCCGTATTGTCTAACAAAAACTTATTCTTTGCTTTAAACATCCAGGGACCTTCATAGGGGGCATTAAAGACGCTGGTGGTAAAATCAGCCTGTGCTAATATGCTGCGGTAATGATCCTGTTTTTCTTCCTTCCAGCTCGCTTCTTGCTCCAGGAAGGGGGTAATAATAGCCAGTTTTACGTCATACTCATTTTTCAATTCCAAAACAACTTCGGCAGCCCAAAGTTCGGCTCCTTGCTGGCCGCTTAGTATACACCACGCTAATCCTTCTTCGATAAAAGCAAGCAGCCGTTTCCTGAATGCTAATTTGATATAATGAATCCCTGCATGCTTGTTATCAAATATACCAAGTTCAGCCGGTTTATAGCCTGTAATTAATAATCTTTTAACCAATGAAAGAAGTCCTCCCGTTTATTTGTGTTTAGTAATCATTATAATGTAATTCGTGGTACTATATGAGAAAGAGGGGATTATACGTATGCAGAAGTACCGCTATTTAATTGGATTAGAGACACATATGATTTAGGGCGTAACCATTATGATCGTTTGGGGCATTTTGCCCAGGGTTTCATTCCGGCCATTTTAGTGCGTGAGATTCTTGTGCGAACGTCTCCATTATTTGAGTTGTTCGAGTTTGCTGTAGCAATGGCGACAGGAACTGCATCCGAAGCATTTCTAGCGACACAGGGGGATGTATGGGATACCCAATGAGATATGTTTTTTGCTCTGATCGGCGCTACCATTTCTTATCTTCTTCTACATAGACTTCATAATCATTATCTATCTAAATTATAAATAGGGGGGTTGTCATGAAGCATATTATTCTATATGCACATCCGGATCCAGGAAGCTTTAACCATACGATTTTAGAAACGACGGTAAAAACAGCAGAAAGCAAAGGCCATGAGGTTAACGTTAGAGATTTATATGCATTAGATTTTAATCCTGTCCTAAAAGAGAGCGACTTCGAAGGATTTCAATCCGGAAATACGCCGCAGGATATTAAAACCGAGCAGGAATACATCACAAACGCAGATGTCATTATTATGATTTATCCGATCTGGTGGACTGGAATGCCCGCTATTTTAAAAGGATATATTGACCGGGTCTTTTCATATGGATATGCCTACACAGAGGGTGAAGACGGCGACATGATTGGCCTGTTAAAAGGCAAGAAAGCCCTGGTTATCAACACGCACGGAACACCAAAAGAAGTGTATGACGATGCCGGGATGACACTTGCCCTGAAAAAAACATTGGACAAAGGAATCTTTGAATTTTGCGGTGTGGAAGTCGTAGACCATTTGCTGTTTGGGTCTATGCCGCCAGTTGACGAAGCGGAAGGAGAAGCTATACTTAGCCAGCTTGAGGATAAGATACATTCACTTTTCTAACAGGTAATAACATGAATACAAAGGCTTAACTCCTCTTACGGTGGTTGGGCCTTTCTTTTGAGAAGCAGGGGAGAAGATGAAACTCTGGCGAGTAAATTTACGTATATGAGGGTAAGACAAGCCTACAGCCCGGAAACTTGTCTGCCTATACCCATGGTGGTAGTATAGAAATCAAATTGGAAAAGTAGTAGGAGTGAAGCGAATGAAGGCAATATTGTTTACAATGTTTCGGTTGCTGTTTTCCGGCATGGCAGGGTTCGCCGGCCTGCTTGTTTCCTATTTTGCCTTTGACCTTCGTTTTATTGTTTCGGCTCTGATAGGTGTAGCCTCTTATATAGCAGCATCGTTTCTCATACGCCGAAGATACATGAATTCATCAAAGCCATTTGGTGGCTCAGGAGATTATGATCAGGCTTATATAAGGCGGAACCTGCGAGAAGCGCAGAAAAAGCTGAAGACCATTCGGCGCATTCAGTTTAAGCTTCGCTCAGTGACAGTCTGGCAGAAAACGTCTCACATTCATAAAGTAGTGAAGCGAATTCTAACGATTATTGAAGAGGACCCGCGCAGATTCCGGACAGTCCGGAATTTCTTCTCCAGTTACCTTGATTCAACGATTACAATTCTGGAGAAATATACATTCCTTTTGTCACAACCAGTGAGAAATGCGGAGATTACGCTGGCGCTGCGCAAAACAGAAGACATGCTGGATGATATTACTGCTGCTTTAGAGGAAGAACTGCTGCATGTGCTATCAGATGACGTGCTGAATCTCGATGTTGAGCTGGATGTTATGAGAAAGTCCATTCAAGCGAGCAGCAGCCACTCCATTACACTTCCGCCACGCGAAAAAAACGCCGACAAAGAAATAAAAATCAAAATGATGAAAGGAGATAAAAGGTACTATGAGCAGGTTTAAAAAAAATCCTTTCCATCCAGCTGCGGATGAATTATTTGGGACAACCCCTTCTATTGCACCTCTGCCAGGTGCTTCGTTCGGCTCTCCCGTACAGCCTGTAGCAACTCAGGAAAGCCAGCTCCCGCTTATCGAAAAGCTTGAGCCAGAACATCGTTCTAAAGCAATGGCTCTTGCTAAACAAATCGATCCGACTAACCGGCAGGCATTGCTGCAGTACGGTGTATCGGCACAATCCGATCTTTCCCGCTTCGCCGATAACATTCTTGATCATGTAAGGACAAAGGATACTGGGCCTGTGGGTGAGGTAATCGGGGACTTGATGCTTAAAATCAAGGCCGTAAACCCGGATGAACTAAGCCCGTCGAAAAAGAACTTTCTTTCCCGGATTTTCGGATCGGTGGCACAGTCAACGAATAAATTATTAAGCAGGTATCAAAAATTAGGAAGCGAAATTGACCAAATCGCTGATAAGCTTGATAAATCACGCCAGCAGCTTCTGCGCGATGTAACACTCTTAGAGGCTTTATTTGCGAAGAACCGGGATTACTTTCAGGAGCTTACCATTTATATTGCAGCCGCTAAACATAAACTGGATGAACTGCGAAACCATACGATTCCGGCATTGCAACAGAAGGTAAATGCTTCCGGAGATCCTTCTGCTGTACAGGAGCTGAACGATATCATCGGCTTTGCCGACCGCCTCGAGAAAAAAGCGCACGACTTGCTGCTGAGCCGTACGATTACAATGCAGACGGCACCGCAAATTCGCTTGATTCAAAATAATCACCAGATGCTGGTGGAAAAAATTCAATCTTCCATCCTGACTACGATCCCGCTCTGGAAAAATCAAATTGTCCTTTCCCTAACACTCTTCCGCCAGCAAAAAGCGGTGGAAATGCAAAAGCAGGTTACACAGACGACCAACGACCTTCTTCTGCGTAATTCTGAAATGCTGAAAATGAACAGCATTGAAGTCGCAAAAGAGAATGAACGCGGGATTGTAAGTGTAGAGACACTAAAGCGTACACAGGAGAATTTACTTAGTACCCTGGAAGAGACACTAAAAATCCAGCAGGAAGGCCGGATGAAACGCCAACAGGCTGAACGTGATCTTAGCCAGATGGAAGAAGAATTAAAAACAAAGTTATTATCCATGCGCTAAGTTTTTGGCGGTGGCAGAATGAGAAAAACATTGGGACCGTAGGGTTCCATGATAGGGATCTTACTTTATGACTTTAAAGCAACATATACTCCTATACCGGAACAAAAAGGATGTTTCTTATGAGACATCCTTTTTGTTCTTCTCGTACGAGTTGAGAATGAAAAATGAACCGCTACACAAACTATTTCTTATATAGTACTTGTCCCCATATTGTAAAGGAGAGAGTGAATAAATATGGCAAGAAGAAATAAAATCCTTGTTCCAGAGGCTGCGAAAGGATTAGATGAGCTAAAGGCCAAAGTAGCGAATACTGAAAATCCTTTAAATGCTAAATTTGAAGCTGCAGAAGAAGTAGGCGTTCCTCTAAAAAAAGGGTACAACGGACAGCTTACTTCCAAGCAGGCAGGTCAGGTCGGCGGCAGATTGGGTGGGAACATGGTGAAGGAACTTATAAAAATGGCTCAGGAAAATTTAAGTAAAAAATCTTAATTAAAATGGCTAAGTTTATTAATCCATCGGAGGAAAAAAGGATATGAATCAGGAAAAAAATATAGTTTCAGGTAAAATTGAAGCCATGGTTAGTATAGACACTAATTCAATATCGAAAGAAGAGACATTTACCACCCTCGAGGGCCTAATTAATGAATATAGTGCTCCTGTGTCCACAATTACGGTTAATTTAAGCGACGGGAGTAAAATTGAACTTAATATTAATGATTTTAAATTCAAGTGGAATGGCCTTTTGGATAATAAGAACTGTTAAACATTTAATTCCTCGTCAGGATTATATCCCTCCTTATCTAGAAATATAGTTAGTTGAAAGAAATGAATTTTACGGAGGGGTAAAATGCAAATTCATGTGGTACAGCAGGGGGAAACACTATGGGCCATCTCTAGGCAGTACGGCGTGACCGTTACTCAAATTGTAACAGCAAACGAGTTAGAAAATGCGAATCGATTAGTAGTCGGGCTGGCACTTGTCATTCCTACACCTCACCGGACTCATACTGTCCGGCCTGGGGAGACTCTGTGGATGATAGCCGAAAGGTATGGAATAACCGTTCAGGCAATTATCCGGGCAAACCGAATCGCTGACCCGGCACGTATTTCTCCAGGGACCGTTTTAATTATCCCTTTTCCTAAGCCTGTAATTGACGTAAACGCGTATACCATTACCCCAGGAGAAGAAGGGGCAAGACAGATTCGAGAAGTAGGGAGATATTTAACTTATTCCTCTCCATTTCCATATATCATGCGGGAGGATGGCGGTTTGAATGCCATAAATGATACCCCCATCATTCAGGCTTCCTTTTCCGAAAGAGTTGCTCCCATACTGTGTATAAGCAACTTTACCCCTCGTGACCCCGGTTCCCGCCTGGCGCATACCATCCTTTCCAGTACAGAAATCCAGGACCGGTTATTAACGAATATAATAAATATTATCAAAACCAAAGGATACCGGGGATTAAACGTTGACTTTGAAAATGTTTATCCACAGGACCGCGAGTTATACAATCAATTTTTAGAACGTGCCGTTGAAAGGCTGCATCCGGCAGGCTATTTTGTATCAACGGCTCTTGCTCCCAAAACAAGTGGCGAACAAAAAGGACTGCTCTATGAAGCGCATGATTATCCTGCACATGGCAGAATTGTCGACTTTGTCGTTTTAATGACATATGAATGGGGTTATAGGCTAGGTCCGCCACAGGCGATTTCGCCCCTGAATCAAATCAGGCGTGTGTTAGATTATGCAGTTTCAGTCATTCCAAGAAATAAGATATTTATGGGATTTCAAATCTACGCGCGTGACTGGCTTCTTCCGCATGTACAGGGGCAGCAGGCGGAGACATTCAGCCCGCAGGAAGCTGTCCTTAGGGCCATTCGATATGGAGCTGCCATTCAGTATGATCCGGTTGCCCAGTCTCCATTTTTCCGGTATACTGATGCACAGGGGCGAAACCATGAAGTGTGGTTTGAAGACGCACGCAGTGCCCAGGCCAAATTTGACACAGCCAAAGATTATGGGCTGCGCGGCATTAGCTACTGGGTATTAGGTTATCGATACCCACAAAATTGGCTGTTACTTGAAGACAACTTTTCTATCCGAAAATTGATATAGTTCGATGTTATGATATAAATGGAAAAATCCGCCGGTTTGGAAGAGGGTACTTAGTCACTTACTCCCCTTTCCAAACCGGCGGATTATTTTCTACCCTTTGCTGATCCCCCTTGCAGGGAACCCTCTATTGCATGACCGTTGATGTTAGCAGCATCAGCGGTCTTTTTTAATATATGTTGTTTTCAAGTTTTATTGTACCCGATCATGCGGAAAAAGAAAACGGGAAAGCTCTTTGTTACCCTCTTTTTGCGTTCCAGATCCCAAAGGCAACGTAATAACGAATGTAATCTCCGGCTCGTCATATTCAACATCAATAGACCCATGGTGTAATTCGATGATACTTTTGGTGATAGCGAGGCCTAACCCAGTACCTCCCTTGCTGGAAGAGCGGGAAGAGTCGACACGGTAGAATCGTTCGAACAGGCGTTTAACCGCTTCCTTTGAAAGAGGCTCACTGGTGGCGTTGGAAACTATGATACGAGCAGCGCCTTCACTTTTTTTCAATTTAACCCGGATTGTGCCTGGATGAAGGCTATACTTGATAGCGTTCATTAATATGTTCTCAAAGACTCGTACCATATGGTTAGGAGAGACCTTTATCATGATTCGCTCCGCGGGGAAATCTTTGCAGAAGGTAACATTATTCCCCTGAGCTGCGGGAACGAGCTCCTCCATTAACTGATCCAGCATTTGGTTCAGGCAAACCTGTTCCATTTTAAGCTGGATCCCTTTATGATTGAGCCGTGTAAAATCAAATAGAGCCTCAACTAATGTTTTTAATTGTTCTGATTTCCCATACGCAATATCGACATATTCATCGAGTTGGGTTTGGGATTGATATTGATGATCCTTCACCAGCCTCATATAGCCCATTATCGAGGTGAGGGGAGTGCGCAGATCATGGGAAACATTCGTAATCAACTCATCTTTTAATTTCTCCGTTTCACGCTGCCGTTCCATCATTTGATCCAATTCTTGCGCCATGTAATTAATATTGGATGCAAGGGAGCCAAGTTCATCGTTACTTTTCTCTTGAATCCTATGCTTTAAATTCCCCTTGGCGATTTCCATTAACCCCGAGGCAATTCCCTCAATTTCTTTCATTTTACGTTTAGTAATGTAGTAGAAGCATAAAATAAATGTAATAACAGCAAGAACATAAGGCGTAATGCCAGGCTCATTTACATAAATAACGGTGGGTTTTGGCGAGCCGCTCACAATTAAAAAAGCTTTAGGCCCGCTAAGGCTAATCGGATAGAAACTGGATAAGATGGGGTGCTCATCATGCTGTTGCGCGATATGAATCATTGTCGCATTCTCGATTATATGATGAAGATTTACCTGTGTGTCCTTCGAACCCGCCGAGTGGTATAGAACCTTTCCGTCCAAATCCGTGACTAAGACCTTGAGGTTATTTTTTTGTTTTGGCACATCGATTACATATTGGATGAGTTCATTTTTTGTCAGATGGTAAACCGATTTTCCTTCTGAAGGAATGGATAACCATTCCCCATTCCCCTTTGATAAGGGGAGGGGGCGATCGAGGAATTTTTGGCGGAAAATAGGATCTTCCATTCCCAGTTCTTTTACCAACCCATTTATATCCTGATTCATTTGATTAAACTGCCTGACCAAACCTCGCGCGTTTTCATCAATTGTGACCTGTCCTGAAGTAAAATCAAGCTTTCGCTCTTTAGTAACGAATTCGGTGCTGGAAACGAAACCGATAAGGGATGCAAGCAATAAACAACAGCTGAAAGTTAAAACCAACTGAATTCGTATACTTTTCTGCACATGTTGTAGTAGTTTTTGAATATATTTCCCTAATGAGAGTGAGGAAAGTGTCCAGCTTTTAAATTTCAATTTTATACCCGACCCCCATACTGTTTTAATATATTGAGGTGAACGAGGGTTTTTTTCCAATTTCTCACGTAAATTACGGATATGAACCATCACAGTATTTTCAGAATCATAAAACGGCTCATTCCACACGAGTTCATAAATCTTTTCTGTGCTAAAAACCACCCTGGGATTACGGCCCAGTAATTCTAGAATGGAAAACTCCCTTGGAGTTAATTTGACTTCTCTTCCTTCCACTGTAACGTCATGGGTAGTAATATTCATCACCAAACCATCAATGCAAATGACATCCATTTCCTGGTTTATTTTAGTATTCTGAGCCAGATCTGTCTGGTTGAGCCGAAGGTAACGGCGAAGTTGAGATTTTACTCGTGCCACTAATTCTAATGGTTGAAAGGGTTTTGTTACGTAGTCATCGGCTCCTGTTGTTAGTCCGAAAATTTTATCCATGTCCTGTGTTTTAGCAGACAGCATAATAATCGGAACATTTCTGCTCTCCCTAATCTTCATGCATGCCTGAATCCCGTCCATCCGCGGCATCATAAGATCGAGAATCACCAGGTGTACGTCTTCATTTTCAAGGTAACTCAATCCCTCGATGCCATCCGCCGCTTTTAACACCGAATAGCCCTCATTCGCGAGATAAATGCCTACGAGATCACGGATTTCCTTCTCATCATCTATAATTAAAATCGTTTCCTGGTTCAAAAGATAGCCCTCCTCATGTGTCCCAGTTTACAGTAGACTTCTTAAGAAAACGACAGGAAAATCTTAAGATTTTCTGAAGTTCATTCTTTATTCTTCAGAAATTCTTCAGAAATTATCACCGTTTTCCTTAAGAACTTATCTATAACATTTTACCTAACTGAGCAGAAAAGAGGCGTGAAGCGTGTTACCAAAAAACCGAATTCTTATCCTGTATAGCAATTACGGTGAAGGGCACCTCCAGGCGGCACGTGCCATCCAGGAAGCGGCGGAGAGAAAGGAAGGATGGCAGGCGACCCTGCTTGATATGATGGAATGCTCCCATCCATGGGTCCATTCCATCAGTCAGCCTTTGTTCATTAAGGGAGTCAGTTCTTTTCCCCGCTTGTATGGACATTTGTATAAAATTACGAAAAAACAGGATACGCCGTATCTTGTGAAGCAATTTTTACGAACCGGGCTAAAGCGGATGAAGATGTGGCTGGATGAAGTGAACCCAACGATGGTCATTAGCACCTTTCCTTTTGCAGCAGCTGCGATGTCTTTGATGAAAGCCTACGGTTTGACTTCCATTCCTACAGCGACCCTCATCACAGACTATTGCGATCACCGCTCCTGGATTCACCCGTATACCGACCGGTACTTTGTAGGGTCCCGGGATGTATTTAACGATTTGAGTGAGAAGTGGGTTTCACAGGATCGAATTCGTATCACGGGTATACCTGTCCGGCCTGTTTTTCAACGCCAATATAATGTGTCATCTTTAAAACAACAGTTAGGCCTGAGAACAGACCTTCCGACTTTACTCGTAATGGGCGGCGGATACGGGATGATCGGGGACGGCGTTTACGGAGCGTTAGAATCGATGGATAAGATGCTTCAAGTCATCATCATATGTGGAAAGAATGAGAAAAGGCGCAGAAATATGGAGGAAACTTTTGCGCATTCAAAACACCATGTCCTGACAAAGGGGTATGTTTATAATATTCACGAATGGATGGCGGCTTCTGATTTATTGCTTACAAAACCGGGGGGTTCGACAATTTCAGAAGCGCTCTCTATGAATCTGCCGATGCTTCTTTATCAGGCGCTTCCAGGCCAGGAACAAGCGAATGCTGATTTTCTTTGTCGGTGCCGGGTAGCAATAGAAGCCAAGAATAACCGGGAGCTAGGATATTGGCTGGACTCCATGATTTCCCACCCTTCTTTACGAACGACCATGAAACAACGAATGAGAGATTTTCACGCATCCAGTTCAACCGATCAAATTCTAGAACAAATTACACAATTTGCTTAACTCAGGGACGACTACAGCATCGGAGGGGAAGGGATGAAAAAAAAGCAAAAAGTTCTCATTCTCTTTGCCAGTTATGGAGAAGGGCACATCCAGGTATCTCAAGTGTTACAAAAGCATTTTTATAAAAATGGAATCACGGACGTACTGGTTACTGATTTATTTGCCGAAGCACATCCATGGATCGATACATTTACACAGTATTTGTATCTTAAAAGTTATTCCTTCGCATCGTCTTTGTACGGATGGACCTATTACTCCACGCAGGAGATGCAGCATGATATTTTGCTTTCCCGTTGGTTTAATGCCTTTGGCATACGTGAATTGAGAAAGATTATTCAAAGGGAACAACCCGATGTTGTTATTAATACTTTTCCTATGCTTGTTATGCCTGAATACCGCAGGAGAGGGGAAGGGTTTATCCCTACTTTTACGGTGCTCACGGATTTTGCCCTGCACAACCGGTGGCTTCATCCTGAAATCGATCTGTATTTTGTGCCAACGGAGGAAATGAAAATCCAGATGGCCGGCAGGGGAATTCCTCCCGGTAAAATCATTGTAAGCGGCATTCCATTACGGGAAGAATTCTCTTCTCCCCAGCTTCAGAAAAGCGAGCAGCCTTATGAAAAATATCGACTCGATCCCTCTAGAAAAACCGTATTAGTTATGGCCGGCACCTATGCTGCGGCTCTGATAAAAGAGATAGGCAACGTCCTATTATCTATACCGAATGTACAAACCGTATTTATATGCGGGAAAAATGAAGCATTAAAAAAAGAGCTGGAGCAGGAGTTTAAAGATGAACACGGCATACGAGTGCTTGGATTCGTCGAGGACATTCCTCAACTGATGAACATTTCTGCCTGTATTGTGACCAAAGCAGGAGCCGTTACCCTTTCTGAAGCTCTTGCCATGAATCTTCCCATTGTTATTTTTCGCCCTGTTCCCGGGCAGGAAAGAGAAAATGCCCGCTATTTAACAGAAATAGGGGCAGCTGTCACGACCCGGCATGTGGGCGAGCTGTTAGGAGAGCTGACACGGCTTTTAACGGAGGAGTCTTCGCTATTCCGGATGCAAAACGCTGTGCGGTCCATCTATAAACCTAACGCAACAGAAAGGGTTGTTGAAAATATTTTAGCCAGCCTGCAAAACCCTGCGGCCAGCTGGGGAAGGTGAGAATAGATGCTAAACGCACGCCAGCCATTCCCTAGGGATTTTATAAAAAGCCTGGCCGTTTTGGTCGTTGTTGAATTTGTGAGGGGCGCCTTTCTCATCAGTTTTTTACCAATCTACGCAACCAATCAACTGCACATTTCCATTTCGATGGTGGGAATTGCTGTTACAGCTCATTACCTTACGGACACGGCAGTTAAAATTGCCATCGGTTATTTATTGGATCGTTTTTCTTCTCGGGTCGTTGTACAAATTGGTTTACTCATTTCTTTATCAGGTTTATTGGGTGTCCTTTTCAGTCAACAGGGCTGGCTCCTTATTCTGTCTTCCGCCACCTTTGGTGTTGGCATTTCACCGATTTGGCTTGTTTGTTTAAGTAAGGTAAAAGAGGAAGAACGGGCAACGCAAATGGGGTTGTTATATTCCTTCTGGCTTGCGGGAATGGGTGCCGGGCCTGTCTTGATGAATTTTCTGATCGATCAAAGCTATACGCTCTCCTTCTGGATGCTTATTGTTTTATGGATAGCGGGAGGGCTCCTGTCATTTCAAATATCGAATGAAACGATATCTAAACCGGATGTCGTTTCTGTAAAAAAACAATTTCAACTGCTCTGGCAGAATCTAAAAAGGATGCGCCCATTACTTCCAGGAATGGTTCTGCAAACCGCCGCAGCCGGGATGCTCGTCCCGATTTTACCTCAATTTGCAACCCGGCACCTGGGGCTCACGTACAGCCAATACTCCTATTTATTAATGCTTGGTGGGGCAGGAGCTGTCATCGGGTTAATCCCGATGGGAAAGTTATCGGATACGTTCGGTAAGAAATGGTTTTTCGTCTTAGGGTTCGGCATATTTTCCATTGCCTTATATTCATTAACCTTTGTCTCTACGGTGTATAGTTCCATGGCCTGGGCATTAGTATTGGGCATATCGTATGCGGCTGTACTCCCGGCATGGAACGCCCTCATGTCGTACTATGTACCAAGCGGGCAGGAAGGGCTAGGCTGGGGCGTATTGTCCAGTGTAGAAGGAATCGGTGTTATTATCGGGCCTATACTTGGCGGTTGGATTGCCCAATGGTTCAATGACATCGTAACCGTCTGGGTAAGTGCCGGTTTATTAGGCTGTATCGCTTTGTTTTATCTTTTTTTTCCGTTCCAGCGTCTGCAAGGAGAAGAATAAATTGAGCGGATAAGGGGGATGGAGTTTATGTTCACTCTGTTACAATGGGCATGTATCCTGTTTTTTGTTTATACCATTATTCCGGGTATCGTCTCATTTGGGTTCGGCTTAGGTATAGTACGGAGGGGGCAAACTGGCCGTCAGGTGGCGTTTACTTTTGACGATGGCCCTGATCCACGCTACACCCCAAAACTGCTCGATCTGTTAAAAAAGCACCATGTGAAAGCGACCTTTTTTGTCTTAGGACATAAAGCAGAAGAAAATCCGGAGCTGATTCTTCGTATATACCAGGAAGGGCATTTGATTGGCATTCATAATTACGTGCATCGATCAAATTGGCTGATGACGCCCTGGACCCTGCGCCGTCAGCTTAAATGCTCGGCTTCGTTCATTGAGAAAATAACGGGTGAACGGCCCGTCTATTACCGGCCGCCCTGGGGATTGCTCAATCTGTTTGACTTTTCCTTAAGAAAACACTTTCGCATTGTACTATGGTCTTTAATGGCATGGGATTGGCGCAGTCAAGGTGGAAGTGAAAAAATCAGACGGCATATTCTCCGGAAACTGAAGGCAGGAGCTGTCGTTTTGTTACACGACAGTGGGGATACGGTAGGGGCCAATCAAGATGCACCTTCCCATACGATCCAGGCTCTAGAAAGTGTATTTCGGGAAATCCATTCCCAAGGTTATTCCTGTGTCCGATTGGATGGGATGCCTCTCAAACAAAGCAGGAAGAAACAATTCCTTGTTTATCTATGGATGAAGTGGGAAGCGCTATTTCATACTTTGTTTGCCATTAAACCCCTTGATCAAAAAGACTCCTTTTTTTACGTCCGTGTCCGTAAATACTATGGAAAAACCCTTCATTTATCGGATGGGAAACGAATTGAAAAAGGAGACAAAGTGGTGGAACTCCACTTCAATAATGAATTCCTTGCTCAAATGGTTTCTACCTGCAGCACCCCCATTCAATTGGCCGTTCAAATGGTTAGGCTAACGGAGCAGTTCCTTCCTCAACTCCTGGCTTTTATTCTGCAACATCCTGAAGGAGGCAGTATTAAAGGATTATATGGGATTTCCGTCATTTATCGAGGGAGCCGCCAGCTTGGATTTACCGTGCAGGACGTACCAAACCGTTTATTTGCCCGGATTTGCCAATTTTATCTGCGATTGCTGCTGTTTATTGTTCATCCGCAGGGGAGACGAAGGGTGCAAAAGAATGGAAACCTTCTTACTCCTAAGATTATTTCGATTTCCAAAGACGAACTTATAAGGAGATACTCCATTCATACTTAGAGAAATGTGGAGGGATTAAATACGATGCGCGCAGTATTGATTTATATCGGTAACTCCGGCACAAATGGCCCCAAGTATCCCGCTCATTATACACCTTATGAGCTAAATGTCCTGCCAGAATCCATCGACACTTTAATTATTGCCCCCCTTGGTGATGGTGAATATATTTACGGAGACACAACAGGTTATAACAGCGGAGTTACTTCAAGAGCTGCAGAATCTGTCAGATATTTCGTGCAAAATGTATTCAAAGCTTCTACCATGGCCGCTCGCGGAGTTAAACTGCATATCGGGTATCCTGGAATCGATATTAGGGATTCGAAGACGACAGGCGATAACAGACGAGCACATTCACTAAAAGGCATGCAAAATTACTATGGTATCTTTGTAAACTTCTATAAAGCTGTACAAACTAACCTGGGTACAGACTGGACTGACTATGTAGAGGGTTGCTACAACACGATCGAAACCGTTTATCCAAAAGCAGACCGTGATGTGTCGGCAGCCAGAAAGCTTGCTGCTGCAAACTCTGCCCGCAACCCCACAGCTAGCCTTTTTGGCCAGCTGTCAACATATGTCCACGGGCTTGGCAAGAAATTCTCATGGGCACCGTATTATGGTTATGGCCGTTTCCCGGCAGAAATCATTTGGAATATCGGGGTGCTTGTTAACAGAACAAATTATTTTGACTTCTGCATGATGCAGCCACATTATTACTTCCATGCTTCTGACGAATCCGGAAACTTAGCCTCTAACTTAACAGGGATTCGTTACAGCATAGTAAAAAACGCGATTACTTATCGTGATGGTGTAGTCGCTGCTGGACCTCGAACCCATACCCTTTGCAAAATAGGCGTGGATATGGAAATTAGTTCTGTGTTCCACCGTAACGGTGTATATGATTCAAATGGCGTTAGGATAACGGAAGCTACTGTCCCTGCAAACAAGTATGGCCAATTGGCTGGCTGCCGTCATCGTTATTATGAATATGAAGCAACATTCAAAGATTTTGTAAAAGACCCTGACGTACCTTTCATGTTTTATGCAGGTGCCCGTGGTGAACTGCTATCTGATCTAAGAGGTCAAACCGATTCCCAGCTTGTCCAGCCACAATCTGCTATTTACCAGGTGATTGGAGACTTCTACAGCCATTAACGGTTTATCCCATATGAAAATTACCCTCTCCGTGGTAAAATAAAAATGGATTACATGACTGGCGGAAGTGGGGAACCACAGGGGAGTGTAATCGACACAGCCGACCGCCTGGGCACATGCTCAGGGTTTTTTTATTCCCCTTTAGCATGTTCTATTGGTGAGGGAGTGAACAAATGAGCGCAACCATCATGAACGGGAAAGAAGTAGCGGCTCAGGTTAAAAGTGAATTAAAACAAGAGGTTGCTAAGCTGAATAGAGAATATGTGCAACCGGGACTGGCTGTATTATTAGTGGGAAACCATCCCGCATCGGAAACCTATGTGAAGGCGAAAGAAAAAGCGGCAGCAGAAATCGGCATTCGTTCCTTTTTAATTCGCTACCCGGAGACTGTTTCGCAGGCTGAATTGCTGCATAGAGTTGAACAGTTGAATCAAGACCCTCAAGTACATGGTATTCTCGTCCAGCTTCCACTGCCGAAACATATTCACGTTCAAACCGTTATTGACACAATTGACCCGCAAAAGGATGTGGATGGCTTCCATCCGCTGAATATTGGAAGCATGCAAGTTGGAAAAGAGGCGCTGTTGCCGTGTACACCGTTTGGGATTTTACAACTGTTAAAGCAGTACAAGGTGGATCTGCAGGGCAAACATGCGGTTATTGTCGGACATAGCCATATCGTTGGGAGACCGATGGCAACGTTGCTTTTGAATGAAAATGCAACCGTATCTGTATGTCATATTTATACCCAGAATTTAAAAGAAATGACGAGAATGGCCGACATTTTGATTGTCGCCGTTGGAAAAAAACACTTGATTACATCTGACATGGTCAAACCGGGTGCCGTTGTAGTTGATGTGGGGATTAACAGGGAAGAAAAGCGGATTTTTGGAGATTGTGATTTTGAATCCATTAAGGATATCGCTTCGTACATTACGCCTGTACCGGGAGGAGTCGGCCCCATGACGATTTCCATGCTGCTTCATAATACGTTACTGGCGGCACGCACTCAAGTGAAAGAGCTTGCTACAGTTTAATATAACGCGATCGTAAATACCGGCCGCATGGGCGATTATTCAGAAGCCTATGCGGTCGTTTTAATATATACTATCTTTCCTCTTTATTATTTACCCCGTTAACGCTTAGCTGCTGTAAGGCTTGTGCTGCGTAGTTCCTTGCTGTTTCCACATTATCAGAAGTGGACAGGGTTACGGCTATGCGCCGGCCTATTGAAGTAACCGGTTTTCCAAAAATGCGAACCTGGGTGTTCGATACGGATAAAGCCTGTTCCAGCCCTTGTATACTATAGGTCTCCAGCTCTTCATTTGCTTTTAGCGGCCGGCTTGCACCAGGGGAGATCAACGTAATCTCAGGGATAGGAAGCCCCAGAATTGCGCGGACATGGATAGCGAACTCAGAAAGATTCTGCGTGACTAAAGTGACCAAACCCGTGTCGTGTGGACGGGGAGAAACTTCGCTAAAATATACTTTATCTTTTGCCAGGAATAATTCCACACCGAATATGCCATATCCGCCAAGAGATTCCGTAATCGTGTAAGCAATTTTTTTCGCTTCTTCAATTTGTTGTTCTGTCATATTATGCGGCTGCCAGGATTCAATGTAATCACCGCTTTGTTGCACATGGCCGATCGGGGCGCAGTATAATGTTCCATTTACTGAACGAACGGTGAGGAGAGTAATCTCGGATTCAAACGTAATGAATTCCTCGACAATGACCCGGCCATGCTTTACTCTTCCGCCCTCCATCGCTTCTTTCCAACAACGCTCAATATCTTCTTCAGACCGGCAGATACTCTGTCCCTTTCCCGATGAGCTCATAATCGGTTTAACAACACAAGGAAATCCAATTGCTTTTATTGCCTGAATAAATTGTTCATATGTATCAGCAAACTCGTACTTCGCCGTAGGTAACTTTAACGTTTCTGCTGCTAATCGCCGGATTCCTTCTCTGTCCATCGTCAATTGTATGGCCCGGGCCGTAGGAATAACTCGAAATCCCTCGTCCTCTAATTTTAACAACTCAGATGTTGCGATGGCCTCAATCTCAGGAACGATTAAATCGGGTTTTTCTTCTTCCACGATTTTTCGTATTTGCTCTGGATCCAGCATATCAATCACATAGCTGCGATGTGCCACCTGCATAGCCGGAGCATCCGCATATCTATCAACGGCAATTGTTTCGATACCCAGACGCTGGGCTTCAATTATTACTTCCTTACCGAGTTCACCTGATCCTAACAGCAGCATTTTTTTTGATTGGTACATTATCTTTCCTCCCATTCATTGATATATATAATATATACGAACATTATATAGATTGAAATGATAAATTGTTCGTTTTTTATTTATTTTAAATACAATTGGGTAGGATAAGCGCCATTAAAACAGGCGATACACCGATTTGGAATTTCAGCCATATCGACGTCTACAGCTTTTAACAGGCCTTCATTACTTAAAAAGGCTAATGAATCCGCACCAATTAAATGCCCCATTGCCTGCTCTTCTTCAACCTTGCTGGCAAACAGTTCTTCCTTTGTCGGCATATCCACCCCATAAAAACAAGGATTTTTAACCATGGGAGAGCTAATCCGGACATGGACTTCTTTGGCGCCGGCTTGTCTGATTAACTGAACAATCCGTTTGCTCGTCGTCCCCCGTACGATGGAATCGTCAACCAAAACCACCCTTTTTCCATCCAGAATGTCTCGAACCGCACTTAATTTCAGCCGTACAGCCAATTCACGTAATTCTTGCGTCGGTTCAATGAATGAACGCCCAACATAAGGATTTTTAATGAGTCCGATCTCATAGGGAACCCCTGATTGTTCGGCATACCCAATGGCAGCGGGGATGCTGGATTCAGGAACGCCAATGACAATATCCGCTTCTACCGGATGCTCTTCCGCCAGAATTTGGCCTAGTTCTTTTCGGGTAGCTAACACGCTTTTCCCGCGGATCATACTGTCAGCACGGGCAAAATAAACGAATTCAAAGGAACATAGAGATTGCTTTTCCTGTGTGGCAAACCGGCCGGTTTGCACGCCATTTTCATCAATCAAAAGCCACTCTCCCGGCTCGACATCCCGCCAAAACCTGGCGTCTACCGCGTCCAGGGCACAGGTTTCAGAAGCGGCTACATAACTATCCCCGATTTTCCCAAGGCTGAGAGGACGCAGCCCATGTGGATCTAAGGCAATGATCATCTTTTTTTCGGTCATCATGAGCAAAGCAAATGCTCCTTCAATACGCTGCAGGACGGCTGGTGCCGCTTCCTCGAAGTGCTTTTTTGCCGAGCGTGCAAGCAGGTGAGCAATGATTTCTGTATCGGTTGTCGTTTGAAAAATACTTCCCTGTTCATGGAGAATTTTTCGCTCAAAATTCGCATTAACCAAATTTCCATTGTGAGCGATGGCCAAGTCTCCTTCACGGTATTTGAAAACAAGCGGCTGTGCATTGCGCACTAAGCTTTCTCCCGTGGTGGAGTAGCGAACATGGCCAATCGCCATCGTTCCATTCAATTGGTTCAGAATGTCCCGTGTAAATACTTGTGTAACCAGCCCCATCCCACGATGATAGTTGAATCTTTCACCATCGCTCACCACAATTCCCGCACTTTCCTGACCGCGGTGCTGTAAGGCGTGTAACCCGTAATACGTTAAATCAGCGGCCTTAGGGTGGTTGAATATACCAAACACCCCGCATTCTTCCTGTAGCTTTGAAGACATACTATCCCTCCCATCTTCCCTCTATTTACCCATATTCTCTACCCCTTAAGAGAATTTATCCTAATCCATACTGTCGGATTTTTATAAGTATAAATTCGTTAAGCAGGAAATCCTAACGTATGAATGAACAAAGGAAAGGAGTGAGATGGTTATGACTGGCCGGGTGGGGGTAATTATGGGGAGTACATCGGACTGGGAAACGATGAAAGAAACATGCCAGGTGCTGGATGAGCTAGAAATTTCTTATGAGAAGCAGGTCGTTTCTGCTCACCGGACTCCGGATTTAATGTTTGAATATGCGCAATCAGCCAAACATAGAGGGCTTGAAGTAATTATCGCAGGAGCGGGTGGTGCCGCTCATTTACCGGGGATGGTCGCTTCTAAAACTGAATTACCCGTCATTGGCGTCCCTATACAATCAGCAGCTTTAAACGGCCTTGATTCCTTGCTTTCCATTGTGCAAATGCCGGGAGGGGTCCCTGTAGCTACCGTAGCAATCGGAAAAGCGGGTGCCATAAATGCCGGACTATTGGCAGCCGAAATTCTCGGAATCAAATATCCCGAAATTCAACACAAAACTGTGGAACGGAGAGAGAAAATTCGGATAAGCGTACTGGAAGGAGGGCGGCTTCCTTGAAAATGGTTCAACCGGGCTCAACCATTGGAATTTTAGGTGGAGGGCAGCTAGGAAGGATGATGGCGCTGGCGGGACGGAATATGGGGTACCGTTTTGTTGTGCTCGATCCCACTGAGGATTCCCCATGCGGGCAGGTAGCAGATAACCAGATTACGGCTTCTTTTTCCGATATGGAAGCAGCCAGACAATTAGCCTTATTATCCGATGTGGTGACCTATGAATTTGAGAACGTGGACGCTCAGATAGCGGCACAGCTGGAAAGAGATTCTTTTGTTCCCCAGGGAAGTGAACTTCTCAGGATCACGCAGCATCGGGTTCGGGAAAAATCAACCTTAACGTCCGCCGGGGTTCCGATCGCTCCTTTCCAGGTTATCCAATCTGAGAAGGATTTACAAAAAGCGATCAGTGTTTTAGGATTGCCGTCCGTGGTGAAAACAGCCACAGGGGGCTATGACGGAAAAGGGCAGTGGGTCATTCGAAATGAAAAGCAGATTCCACTGGCTTTTCAAGAAGCGGCCAAAACAGGTCTTGAATTAATCGTTGAACAATTCATCCTGTTTGAAAAGGAGCTATCGGTCGTTATTGCACGGAATTTGCAGGGCGAAGTAAAGGCTTTTCCAGCAGGCGAAAACATACATATTGGCAACATTTTGCATCAGACTGTTGTGCCTGCCAGAATTAGCAAGGAACAAGCAAAAAGGGCAGAAGAAATTGCCTTCAAAATAGCTGATGCTTTACAAGTTGTGGGGCTGATTGCCGTTGAAATGTTCCTCACCACGGACGGAGATATCTTAGTGAATGAATTGGCGCCAAGGCCTCACAATTCCGGGCATTATACGATGGAAGCCTGTGTTACATCCCAATTCGAGCAGCATATCCGGGCTATCTGCGGGCTGCCTCTGGGGGATCCCTCCTTATTAACCCCGGTGGTCATGGTGAATATTCTGGGAGAACATCTGGATTTCGTCATGGAAAAAGTACAGCAATTGCCTAATACGGCCAAGCTTCATTTGTATGGGAAAGCGGAAAGCAGAGAAAAGAGGAAGATGGGGCACATCAACTTTTTGGCCCCTTCCGTGGAAAAAGCTCTTCAACAAATTGATCAGATGCAAATCTGGAACCATCCGGAGGAAAGAAATCATGGATAAACGGGAGCAGCTTTATGAAGGAAAAGCAAAAAAAGTATTCAAGACATCAGAACCTGGTTTATTTTGGCTTGAATACAAAGACGATGCTACCGCCTTTAATGGCGCGAAAAGAGCGCAAATTACAGGCAAAGGGGTTTTGAACAATGAAATTAGCTCGATTTTTTTGAGCTTGCTTAAGGAGAAAGGGATCGATAACCATTTTGTGAAGAGAATTTCCGATAGAGAACAAGTGGTTCGTGAAGTACAAATCATTCCCCTTGAAGTTGTCACTCGAAATATCGCTGCCGGATCGCTGGCCAAAAGGCTAGGCTGGGAGGAAGGAACCCGTCTTTCCAGACCGGTTGTGGAATGGTACTACAAGGACGATGAATTGGGCGATCCTATGATTAATGATGACCATATAGCCGCTCTTGAGTTAGCCACCGTGAAAGAACTGGCGCAAATTAAGGAGACAAGCCTAAAGGTCAATGACATTCTAAAGGAATACCTTGCTGCCCGGAACCTCATTCTCGTTGATTTCAAATTGGAATTCGGCAAAACAGCGGAGGGGCACCTTCTCCTGGCCGATGAAATTTCTCCGGATACGTGCCGTTTTTGGGATGCCACTACGATGGAAAAACTGGATAAAGACCGTTTCCGCCGTGATTTGGGAAATGTAGAAGATGCTTATCAGGAAATATTGCGCCGGTTAGGAGGAGAGGCTCATGTTTAAAGCTACGGTTTACGTAACCTTAAAGGAAAGCGTATTGGATCCTCAGGGCAATGCGGTTCGCGATTCCCTTCATTCTTTAGGTTTCGATGAAGTGGGAGAAGTTCGAATCGGAAAATATGTGGAGTTAGAAATTGATGCAGGCAAGGAAGAGGCAGCCCAGAAGCGGGTTAGAGAGATGTGTGAGAAACTCCTTGCGAATACTGTAATTGAAGACTATCGTCTCGAAATGAAGGAGGTGTAGGAATTGAAATTTGCTGTGCTTGTGTTTCCAGGCTCCAATTGTGATGTGGACATGTATAAGGGGGTCGAGGATTGCCTTGCGGAGCCCGTGGAGTATGTGTGGCAAACAGAAACGGACCTCTCGAAATATGACGCCCTCCTACTGCCAGGAGGATTTTCTTACGGTGATTATCTTCGGCCCGGCGCGATGGCCAGTTATGCTCCGGTTATGGAACAGGTCAAACAACTGGCGGAGAAGGGGAAGTTAATTCTTGGAATTTGCAACGGATTTCAGATTTTAACTGAGGCAGGCCTGCTGCCGGGAGCTTTAAGAAGAAATGCCAGCTTAAAATTCCAATGCAAAATGGTTGATTTAAAGGTGGAAAACAACCAGACTCCCTTTACTTCGGACTATGCAAAAGGGGAATGGATTAAAATCCCGATTGCCCATGGAGACGGCAATTATTACTGTGACGAGGAAACCCTGCAACAACTTGAAGAAAATAACCAAATTGTTTTTCGCTATGAGGGACTAAACCCGAATGGTTCCATTGCTGAAATTGCCGGTATTGTAAACAAAGGAGGAAATGTGCTGGGGATGATGCCCCATCCCGAACGTGCGGTTCATGAATGGTTAGGTTCTACAGATGGCAGGCGGATGTTTACATCCATCTTTAAGTACTGGAGGGAACGAAACGGTGCAGCATAGGGAGCCGAATTCTGATGAAATAAAGCAACAAAGGGTTTACCGTGAAATGGGTCTTACTGATGAAGAATACGACAAAGCAGTCGAAATTCTTGGACGAAAGCCGAATTATACGGAAACCGGGATTTTTAGCGTGATGTGGTCTGAACACTGCAGCTATAAAAACTCTAAAGTGGTTCTTCGGCGTTTTCCCACCAAGGGACCGCGGGTTCTTCAAGGGCCCGGAGAAGGTGCCGGAATTGTAGATATCGGAGACAACCAGGCGGTCGTTTTTAAAATCGAAAGCCATAACCATCCGTCAGCGATTGAGCCCTACCAGGGAGCTGCAACCGGGGTGGGTGGAATTATCCGCGATGTGTTCTCCATGGGGGCCAGACCGATCGCACTGCTAAATTCCCTGCGTTTTGGCGAGCTGGATAACGCCAGGACAAAGTATTTGTTCGAAAACGTAGTGGCCGGGATTGCAGGCTACGGAAATTGCATCGGGATTCCAACGGTGGGAGGAGAAATTTATTTCGATTCCTGTTATGAAGGCAATCCTTTAGTAAATGCGATGTGCGTTGGATTAATTGACCATAATCAAATCCAAAAAGGTGTTGCCAAAGGAATCGGCAATCCGGTGCTCTATGTGGGGGCGGCAACGGGAAGGGATGGGATTCATGGCGCTACTTTTGCCTCAGAGGAGTTAAATGAGGAGTCGGAGGCGAAACGTCCCGCCGTACAGGTCGGAGATCCCTTTATGGAAAAGCTTCTGCTTGAAGCTACGCTGGAACTGATTAATTCTGGGTACGTGGTAGGAATTCAGGATATGGGGGCAGCTGGATTAACGAGTTCCAGTTCGGAAATGGCGAGCAAGGCGGGAAATGGTATTGATCTAAATCTGGACCTGGTTCCCCAGCGGGAAAGGGAAATGTCCGCCTATGAGATGATGTTGTCTGAATCCCAGGAGCGGATGCTCGTTGTCGTCAAAGAAGGGAAAGAGGATGAAGTTAAGAAAATTTTCGATAAATGGGGCTTGCACTCTGCTGTTATCGGTCGTGTCACCGATGACAATATGCTCCGCGTGATTCACAAAGGAGGGGTTGTCGCAGAGATTCCTGCGGATAAGCTGGCTGAAGATGCCCCTGTTTACTGTAAGCCTTCGAAGGTTGCTGCTTATTATCATGAGTTTGCGGAAAAGGACCCGCTCCAGTTACCGGAAACGACGGATTATAACGATATACTGCTCAAGCTGTTAGCGTCGCCGACCATTGCCAATAAGGAATGGGTTTACCATCAATATGATTACATGGTTCGTACGAATACAGCGGTTCATCCCGGATCCGATGCAGCGGTAATTACAATTCGGGGAACACGGAAGGCGCTCGCTATGACCACGGATTGTAACGCGAGATACGTCTACCTGGATCCTTATGTGGGAGGAGCGATTGCGGTGGCGGAAGCGGCCCGCAACGTTGTGTGCTCCGGTGCTGAACCGTTAGCCATTACCGATAACTTGAATTTTGGAAGTCCGGAAAAACCAGAGGTCTTCTGGCAATTTGAACAGGCAGCAGATGGAATAAGCAAAGCATGCCTGGAGCTGGGAACACCGGTCATCGGCGGGAATGTCAGTTTATACAATGAAACGAGCGGCGTTGCGATTTATCCAACACCCACAATAGGGATGGTAGGACTTATCCATGATGTGGAGCACATTACAACCCAATCGTTTAAGACCGAAGGCGATTTAATTTTCCTCATTGGGACAACGAAAGCGGAGGTGGGAGGATCAGAATACCAAAAGCTTACCTTAGGTAAAATCGAAGGGCGTCCCCCTCAAATTGATTTACAAATAGAACGGAATGTGCAGTCGCTAACATTGGAGGCCATTCAAACAGGGTTAGTCAAGTCTGCACATGATCCGGCGGAAGGCGGATTGGCTGTGGCACTGGCCGAATCCTGCATGGGAGGCGGAATAGGGGCTCAGATTAAAGTCAGCTCCGAATTACGGGCGGATTTATTTCTATTCAGTGAATCCCAATCACGGATTTTATTGTCCGTTCCACCTGAACATGTTGAACAACTGAAAGAAATAGCCCAGGACAAAGGCATTATCCTAACGGAGCTTGGGAGCGTCCAGGGAGATGAGCTCTCTATCCGCGTGAATGGAGAAATCATTATCCAGCAGCCGGTTTCGGGATTAGAAAAGGTGTGGAAGGATACCATACCCCATATCATGAGATCGGGAACAATCAAAAGACAACTGACTACCACAGAAATATCCGCAAGTCTGCCATAGGAAGGAGGGCCACAACATGAGTGAAGCTTACCGGAGAGCCGGAGTAGACATTGATGCCGGAAATGAAGCAGTGGAACGAATGAAAAAGCATGTGCAAAAGACGTTACGCCCCGAGGTTTTAACGGGACTTGGAGGATTTGGCGCACTATTTCAGCTTGATTTGCAAAAATATCAGCAACCCGTTCTTGTTTCTGGAACGGATGGAGTGGGAACGAAGCTCATGCTTGCTTTTATGATGGACAAGCATGATACCATCGGCATTGACGCCGTGGCGATGTGTGTGAATGACGTAATTGTTCAGGGGGCAGAACCGCTCTTTTTTCTGGACTACCTGGCTTGCGGAAAAATTGAACCCCAAAAAATTGAAGCCATTGTCAAAGGAATTGCCGATGGATGCCAACGAGCGGGCTGTTCGTTAATCGGCGGGGAAACGGCTGAAATGCCGGGAATGTATGCTGACGGGGAGTATGATATTGCCGGGTTTACCGTAGGTGTTGTCGACCGGCCGCAGTTGATTGATGGTTCTTCAATTGAACCAGGCGATGTCCTTATTGGGCTAGCTTCCAGCGGCATTCACAGCAATGGATTTTCCCTCGCTCGCAAAGTGCTCCTGGAGGATGCGGGCTTGTCTTTGGATCAATCCATTGAATCCCTGGGAAGAACACTGGGTGAAGCCTTACTTGAACCGACCAGAATTTACGTAAAACCTATTCTTGAAACACTCAAGGAGTACACCATAAAGGGAATGGTACATATTACGGGAGGGGGATTCTATGATAATATCCCTCGGATTCTCCCGGATGGTACGGAAGCAAAGGTTGAACTGGGAACATGGCCCATTCATCCTGTTTTTTCACTTATTCAAAGCAAGGGGAATATCTCCAGTTATGATATGTTTCGTACCTTTAATATGGGAATTGGATTTATTCTTATGGTACGTCCAGAAGATGAAGTAGCTGTAATCAAGAAATTATCCTCACTAGGTGAAATTGCCTTTACCATTGGCAAAATTCGTTCGGGAAATCAGGGGTGCTCGGTTACGGTATAAGTTCAAATGTAAACATTTTTTAAAATGTAGTTGTAGAATAAAGAAAAGTAGAGTAAGATAAACAATATAAAATTTTTCCACTTCTTTTAGCAGATACAGCAGGATAAATACACGTTACGTTCGCATGAAAGATTACAACTGAATAGGATAGCTCTTATCCAGAGAGGCGGAGGGACTGGCCCGATGAAGCCCGGCAACCATCAGATGGGAAATGATATGTTTTCCCATTATGAACGGTGCCAATTCCTGTAGAACAATTTTGTTCTAACAGATGAGAGTGCAGCAGATTACCTTTCTGTATGCCAACACTCTTCCATCTGTGAAGAGTGTTTTTATTTTTATTGCAAAAAAATCAAGGAGGAAACATACATGCATATTGAAACTACTCTCGTTCGTTCCGGTGTAGCAAAGGATCCCAGAACCGGTTCTGTCAGCACACCGATCTACCAGTCAGCAACGTTTGAACATCCGGGCGGGGTAAGCACTGGCTATGATTATTCCCGTACAGCCAACCCGACACGCACAGCCATCGAAGAAGCCATTGCCGCACTTGAAAAAGGCGCGACAGGCCTGGCTTTCTCTTCCGGGATGTCTGCGATAACTACGGTGCTGTTTTTATTTAAACCAGGCGATCATCTTATCGTTTCAGAAGACTTGTACGGAGGGACGTACCGCCTTCTGGAAGAGGTATTCAATCACTATAGCATTGAAGTGAGTTTTGTGGACACAAGTGACATCTATGAAGTTGAGTCAGCCGTCCGTCCTTCTACAAAAGCCATCTTTGTTGAAACACCGACCAATCCTTTGATGAAGATTAGCGATTTAAAAGGCGTTATACAAATAGCCCAGGATAAGAGCCTGCTTACGATTGTAGATAATACGTTTATGACACCGTATTTTCAGCAGCCGCTTCTATTGGGAGCCGACATCGTAATACATAGCGCAACGAAGTATCTCGGGGGCCATAATGACGTCATCGCTGGTTTGCTTGTTGCCCGCGAACAATCGCTTGGCGAAAAACTTCGTTTCCTCCAGAACTCGGCAGGAACCATTCTGGGTCCACAGGATTCCTGGCTCCTCCTGCGCGGAATTAAGACACTGGCACTGCGCATGGAGCGCCATCAGGAAAATGCCGAGAAATTAGCAAAATGGCTGAAAGAGCAGCCTGAAGTTGAAGAAGTGTATTTTCCCGGGCTGCCTGAGCACCCCAATTACGAGATTGGCCGGGGGCAGTCATCCGGCTTTGGCGGAATGCTTTCTTTCACGGTCAAAGACAAGGAGCTCGTTTCTCATATCTTAGGAAACTTAAAATTGATTACTTTTGCAGAAAGCTTAGGCGGAGTAGAAAGTCTGATTACATTCCCGGCAAAGCAAACGCACGCGGATATCCCGGAAGAAATCCGCAACCAGCTTGGCATCACGGACCGTCTGCTTCGTCTGTCTGTAGGGATTGAACATGTGGAAGATTTAATTCAAGATTTCAAGGAGGCTTTCCATGGATGCTACTGTAAATAAACAACAATTGAGTTTCGGAACACAACTTATTCATGCGAAAACAGGGATTGACGGGCACTTCGGAGCCGTAGGTGTACCGATTTATCAGGTTTCGACGTTCAACCAGCAATCCCCGGATGAGGAAGTACGCTTTGACTACTCCCGGTCAGGGAATCCAACCCGCGAGGCACTGGAGACAACGATCGCCCAATTGGAGGGAGGCTGCGCAGGGTATGCCTTTGCTTCGGGGATGGCGGCGATTTCCTCCGTTCTATGCCTTCTAAGCAGTGGGGATCAAATTATTGTGTGCCGTGATATTTATGGGGGCACGTACCGTGTGCTGACTCAACTATTTTCACGTTTTGGTATCGAAGCTTGCTTTGTCGACACCACAAACTTGGATGAAATCCGCGCAGCGATTACCCCGGCAACACGGGCCCTTTTCCTTGAAAGCCCGTCTAATCCTTTTTTAAATGTTAGCGACATTGCTGGAGCTGCGAGTATTGCTAAGGAACACGGGATTATTACGATTGTTGATAATACATTCATGACGCCGTATCTTCAGCAGCCTCTTCTTCTGGGAGCGGATATTGTCGTTCACAGTGCTACGAAATACATTAGCGGCCACAGCGATGTAGTAGGCGGGCTTGTCGCAACGTCCAGTGAAGAACTGGCGGGGCAAATCGGCTTTATTCAGAACGCTTTTGGTGCGATTTTGGGACCGCAGGATGCCTGGCTTCTCCTGCGCGGCTTAAAAACGTTGAAGGTGAGAATGGATCAGCACCAGAAGACGGCGGCACAAATTGCTGAATGGCTGCAAACACAGCCACATATAAAGAATGTGTATTATCCGGGGTTAAAGAATCATGCCGGCCATCAGCTTGCTGCCGAGCAAGCGAGCGGATTTGGAGGGATTGTATCCTTTGAGGTAGAAAGTGCAGAAGTTGCCGAGCACTTCTTTAAAGAGGTAAAATTACCGGCTATTGCTGTGAGTCTGGGAGCAGTGGAAAGCATTCTTACCTACCCTATACGGATGTCGCATGCAAGCATTCCAGAGGAGAAGAGAAAAGAACTGGGGATTACAGATTCATTAATTCGCCTTTCGGTAGGCCTGGAGGAGCCGGAAGATTTACTGGCCGATTTAGGGCAGGCATTACAGAGTTATGAAGCCGCTTATGCTGAAAAGGCATATAGATAAGTGCATTATTTTTGAATGATGTAAAGAAGCCATGGAAAGTTTTTAAACTTTCCATGGCTTCTTTTTAACTCATAAAATTAAAATAGAGCTTTGCTTTCTTCAGGCTGGTACAATGGTGTACTTAAGTACCGCTCTCCGGTATCTGGAATAATGGCTAATACCTTTTTCCCTTTTCCTAATTCCTTCGCTACCTTAATCGCTGCAGCAATCGCTGCTCCGGACGAGATTCCTGCTAAAATTCCTTCTTCTCTTGCTACTTTTCTTGCATATTCAAAAGCTTCATCATTTGTAACCTGGATGATTTCATCATACAGACTCGTATTTAAAATATCGGGAATGAAATTTGCCCCAAGACCTTGAATTTTGTGTGGTCCTGGTTTTCCTCCGCTCAAAATAGGGGAATCAGCAGGCTCAACCGCATATAGTTTAATAGCCGGATATGCCTCTTTTAAAACTTCTCCAGCGCCGGTAATCGTTCCGCCTGTTCCAATCCCCGCCACAAATGCATCTAACTGATCTCCCATTTGCTCTACAATTTCTTTTCCTGTTGTATTGCGGTGAACCTGCGGATTGGCTTCGTTTTGAAATTGCTGCGGCATAAAATACCCATGTTTTTCTGCTAATTCTGCTGCCTTTTGAACGGCGCCTTTCATTCCTTCACTTCCAGGTGTCAATACAAGCTCTGCTCCGTAAGCACGAAGTAAAGTGCGGCGTTCTACACTCATAGTATCCGGCATTACGAGGATAGCGCGATAGCCTTTTGCTGCAGCTACCATAGCGAGTCCAATTCCTGTATTCCCGCTTGTCGGTTCCACAATGGTACCGCCTGGTTTTAATGTACCTTTCTTCTCAGCATCTTCAATCATAGCGAGTCCAATGCGGTCTTTAACACTGCTGCCTGGATTCATGAACTCAAGTTTTAAATAGATGTCGGCTGCATTCTCATCTCCAAGTTTGTTCAATTTTACAACTGGGGTTTGTCCGATTAATTCTGTAATAGAGTTTGCTACGCGTACCATTCTGCCACTCCCAATTCCGATTAAATTTATTGGATTTATATAAAACTTATCAATAATTTTCTAAATTGTCAATGTGCAAAGGCAGTCCCTTTAAATTATAAGGGACCGACTTTTTTTCTTTTAGAACAGGATGGATAAAAGCTCTGGGGCCAATATAGGCATTAATAAGGCAGAAAGCACCATACCCAGCATTCCCATGGTTCCTTCCAGCTCTCCCCACTGCGCAGCCCGGGCAGCTCCTACCATAGAAGCAGCCGTACCTAAAGCCAATCCTCTCGCCATCTTATTTTTAATCCCCATCCAGCGAAGAATGATAGGGCCGATTAGCATTCCGATTACAGCCGTCATCATGGTGAAAACTGCCGTGAGTTCTGGTAGCCCGCCAAGGGTATGGGAAACAGACACTGCCATGGGTGCGGTAACGGATTTAGGAGCTAAGGATGCAATCGTAGACAGACTGAAATGAAAAAGGCGGGATAATCCAATGACAAAAAGGATACCAGAACATGTACCGATGAAAACACCTGTTAAGATTGTAAAAATATATTGTTTTAATACGGAGGCATATCTATATATAGGGATAACCATCGCCAATTGAAGAGGACCAAGAAAAAAGGTAAGGGGTTGTGCAGCTGATCGGTAGGTGGGATAGTTAGTATGGGTCAACCATAAGATTAAGATTAGGAGAGCTGGACAGAAAAAAACGGGGCTGCTCCATGTATAGGGTAATTTTTTATGCACCCTGCATCCTACAACATAGGTGACCGATGTAAGAATGATCCACATTATCATGTGATATAGCATCATTTTAGTTCCCTCCTTTTTTTGCCCATCATGGTGATTAAGGCTGTAGAAATCAGCACGAAAGCCGTGCTTATCACAACGGTAAACATCAAATGCCATCCACCCTGCTGTAAAACGCCCCAATATTGAACAATCCCCACAATAACAGGGATAAAAAACAGCATCATATGACGGGAAAAGAACTGGCTCGAACGTTGTAAATGTTCCGGTCTTATTACCTTCGTTACAAGAAGCAGAAGCAGCACCCCCATACCGATAAGTACAGGCGGAACCGGCAGCGGTAAAAGATAACTAAACAGAACACTAAGTTGGTATAAAATACAAAGGAAAATCATCTCCAGTAAGAGTTTCATGTGGCGCTCTCCAATCTCTTTAGGATTTCTCCTACCTGGGACAGCTGAAATGGATTCACATGCCACCCCTGTATAAATGAATGTTTTTGATACTATTTAGCATACAGGGTTGAGGTGAAGATTACTGTTTGTATGTAAGATTTTATTGCATGATTTTTTACTTGTTTTCTATAAAAATGTAGTATGCTAACCTATACATAGTACGTAATACAGGAAAGGAAGAATGGCGAAGTGAGAGCCTTAAGAGATGCTGAAGTAGAAGATTTGCGACGGATTATCAACAGGATTAAAGACCCGAGTCCGAGTACGTTTGACAACTTTGAGGAAAGATTTAGAGAACACTTTTCAGTAGAGCCGAATTCCGACGCGGCGTACCGGGTTGCAGACTTTATCTTTGATAAAGGAATTGCCAAGTCGGAACAAGACTTGATGGGATGCAGCAATACCGCATTATGGGATGTGGCCCAATATATTAAAACAAAGCTGGCATAACGGACGAAGGACGTCCCAAAACAATAGGGGACGTCCTTATAAGGAAAATTGTTCAAAGTAGAGAAGGGGATGCGGCGTCAAGAAGAAAACTACAGGAGGAATATTTATGTTTCAATTTCTTAGATCTTTCTTTCTTAGAAATCAGGGGAGCAAGAGCCTGCCGGGTAAAATTGATTTGCCGGCTCCTCCTGACCAAATCCAATTTCAACCCGGAATCATGGCGTATCCCATTTTGAATTTACTCGATGATTCCTTTCCGCTTGAATATCAAACGAATATTATCCGCAGAGTTTCCGAAGAACATCCACAATGGTCACTCAACAGCTGCCGTGTCTATATGTATGAGTTTAAATGCTTCTTCATCCTTGCCAGCCTTTTTAAGGAAGTGGATATGTATAGCGCGGAAGTAGATGGGATCTGGCATACAGCCTTATGTTTACAAGAGAGTACGAATCACTGTGTCATTCTTTTGCCGGTGAAATGATTCATCACGCTCCACATACATCTGATAACAAACAACCTTCTTTTTCATTACAAAAAAGAACACAATTCCTTCTTTTCTACAATACGTTGTTTCCTGCAGAGGAGGGGCAGGTAAACCGAATGATTTGGAACATGGACAAAAAAGAACAGGTAGATATGCAATGGATGGAATGGGTAAGCAAACAGACTCCTGAAAAAATGACAGAGCAATATATACGTCCACAAGCAGTTGAAATATTTGGCGAGGACGTGATCACAAACATCCTCACGCTTATGATTAATAGCTTGCAGGACTTCTTTCTTCGTGTTGCGGAAAAAGGAAAGAATAACGTAATGCCCAGCAAACGCCGCCCATATTCTCCAAATAAGTCATCATCAAAAGACGATGCAAGTATGGATATTCTCTCGTTTGCATTTTTAGCCCAATGGGCCATAGATGACGATAAGTCCCATCATCATTCCCATATGAAGCACACACATCATGACACATCGGCACCAACAACGAATCATAGCCATCATTCAACCCACCATACCCACTCATCCTGTACGAGTCATTCATGCAGTTCTAGCAGTAGTAGTTGCAGTTCCTGTAGTTCTTGTGGCTCTTCTTAAAAAATTGATAGGTTTCTAAAGAAACATTAAAATGATGCTATATATTAAGAGCAGGCCACCGCAAGCTAGTCCACTTTTCCATTGCCCCACTCCGCAATGTAGACTTTGCGGTCCTGCCTTCCCCATTTTCTCGCTTGAGTTTTCGAACCTACGAAAACGTCCAATTTATTTCCGCGGATCGCTCCTCCGCGGTCTTCAACTACGTAAATACCAGGCAATCCCTCAATCCTTACCTTTGTTCCCATTGGAATATGTCTGCTCGCTGCAATGGTACGTCCCGCTCTGGCTTTTTTGCCGCTTGCGGTTCTGCCGCCAGCCGTTCCCTCTTCGCGAGAGGCGGTATAAGCTGAAATATTGGCTACAAATGAATAGGCAGCCCGCTGTTTCAGTGATGCTCTTTGACTTGTAGCAGTTGTTCTTTTCTTCGCCGTCGTTTCCTTAACAACAACCGAGCTTTTCTTGGATCTGGTTGCTTGATGCCTTTTTCTATGCTGAGCCATTTCTTTAACAACTACTGGGCTTTTCTTTAATGATTTTTGTTTTTTGATTGTGACTAACTTTTTTTCCAGCATTTCCGTTTTCTCTTCATTGAGAGACTCTTTCTCGGAAAGTGTAGATAGATTTACCATTGCCGGTTTTGGCGCAGCCTCTAAAACGCTTCGTCCTAAAGCTGGATTCTTTTGTTTTCCTCCCACTTGGTTGCTGCTTTGAGCACAAGAAACAGTGAACAGTAAGCCCATTAACACAAATAAAATGACTCCCATGGCTGCACGACCTTTTAGTATCATCTTATTCTCCCTTCGTCATCATTTTTATCGGCTGACTATACGACAATACGGCTATATTTTCTGAGTATATGTCGTCCATATAGAAATCATGCCGATATGAATCAGAGAAGCGCTTCGAAAGAGGGCAGATTTGCGGCAAGCATGGGTGTTATCTCTTATTTTCAGGGTATTACTATAGTATCTCTTATTAAGGGCACAACTCAGATTAACTATGTGGAGGAGATAGGGTGAATCGTAGTGGTGCAGCTAAGTCGATGAACAAAAAAACAAACAAAGCGTTGCGGAAATCTGCACAAGCCTCTTTGAGAGGAGAGAAACGTGGATTTAAACAAATTCTGCCTTTTTTAGGACCAGCCTTCATTGCAGCTGTTGCCTATATTGATCCAGGAAACTTTGCCACAAACATAACAGCGGGTTCTAAATACGGCTATATGCTCCTCTGGGTGATTGTTGCAGCCAATTTAATGGCGGCTCTTATCCAATCGATGTCAGCAAAATTAGGTATAGCGACGGGAAAAAATCTTCCGGAATTATGCGGAGAACACTTCTCAAAATGGACATCTATTTTTCTATGGATTCAAGCCGAACTTGTTATCATAGCTACTGATTTAGCTGAATTTATTGGCGCTTCATTAGGATTGCATTTGCTTTTTGGTATTTCGTTAGTGCCGGCCGCACTATTAACTGCCGCAGGTTCATTTGCTATTTTGGAGATGCAAAGAAAAGGGGTTCGGTCACTGGAGGCTATCATTTCCGGGATGATTTTCGTTGTCGTGCTTGCTTTTGGACTGCAGGTTTTTTATGCAAATCCAGAACCAGGCTCCATTCTCCATGGCATGTTTATCCCAGAATTTAAAGGAACAGATAGCATCCTGCTTGCAGCTGGAATTCTAGGTGCAACGGTCATGCCACACGCTATCTATCTCCATTCTTCTCTAACTCAAAAAAGGATTATTGGAGAAAATGAAAAAGAACGGAAGAAGATTTTTCGCTTTGAATTGCTGGATATCATCATTGCTATGCTGATTGCTGGTGCAATCAATGCCAGTATGGTCATCGTCGCAGCTGCACTTTTTCATAAAAACGGGCTGTACGTTGAGGATTTAGATGTTGCCTTCCAGCAATTCGAAAATTTAATTGGCCCTATTCCAGCCATTCTCTTTGGCGTTGGATTATTATCAGCCGGTTTATCAAGTTCATCAGTTGGTACAATGACCGGAGATGTCATTATGCAGGGTTACATCAAAAAGCATATTTCCGTTTATGTACGACGGGTGATTACCATGATTCCTCCACTAACCATTATTATGGCAGGAGTTAACCCATCGAAGGCACTTGTGATAAGCCAGGTTGCTTTGTCATTTGGTATTGCCTTTGCGCTTGTGCCATTAATTATCTTTACGAGCAATGAAAAATTAATGAAAGGACTGGTCAATCACAGACTAACAACAACCGTTGCGTGGATAATTGCCGTGATTATTGTAGGATTAAACTTATTTTTACTTTATCAAACAATTTTTGGATAAACAAATCGAGTAGTCAGGTGAGGTTACATGTCTGTTAATAAAAAAGATATCATTCATTTGCTGGAAACGATTGCAATCTACATGGAATTAAAGGGTGAAAACCCATTTAAGGTTTCCGCCTTCCGAAAGGCAGCAGGAGCGTTGGAAACCGATGAGCGAAGCCTGTCTACGATAGATGAGTTCACTTCCTTAAAAGGAATTGGCAAGGGCACTGCGGCTGTTATTGAGGAGTATATCCATGAGGGAAAATCGACCGTTCTCGCAGAGCTGCAGGAAGAAGTGCCAGAAGGGCTGATACCGCTTCTGCAGCTTCCAGGACTTGGCGGAAAAAAAATCGCCAAGCTTCATAAGGAGCTTCACATTCATGATATGCATGATTTACAAGTTGCCTGTGAAGAGGGCAGAGTAAGACAACTTGAAGGATTTGGAAAGAAAACGGAAGAAAAGATTCTTGCCGCCATTCATGAAGCTGGGTCAAGGCCAGACAGGCTCCCGCTTGCCTTCATGATGCCTATTGCCGATGAAATCGAGGCTGTGCTTCGAAACATGAACGATGTCATTCGATACTCCAGGGCAGGGAGCCTCCGCCGGGTGAGGGAGACGATAAAGGATCTGGATTTTATCATTTCCACCGACAAACCCGCCTCGGTAAAAGAGCAGCTGCTCGCCCTGGCTGGCATCAAACAGGTCATCTCTGCAGGAGATACAAAAGTTTCTGTCATCCTTGGATACCAGTATGATGTCTCCGTCGATTTCCGAATCGTGGAAGATACACAATTCACCACCGCCCTCCACCATTTCACCGGTTCCAAAGAGCACAATGTAAGGATGCGCCAGCTTGCCAAGGATAGGGGCGAGAAAATCAGCGAATACGGGGTCGAGGTTGCTGAGACAGGTGAAATCCTTACCTTTGAAAATGAAGAGGCCTTTTTTGCCCATTTTGGCCTCCCGTTCATTCCGCCGGAAACGCGTGAGGATGGAACAGAAGTAGACCATTTCAAGGAACCTGGAGAGTTGATATCACTCCCTGACATCCAGGGGGATCTGCATATGCATACGACCTGGAGCGATGGGGCCTATACAATTGAAGAGATGGTTGAGGCCTGCAGGGCCAAAGGATATAAATACATGGCGATCACCGATCACTCGCAATACTTGAAGGTCGCAAACGGACTCACGGCTGAAAGATTGCATGAACAGAAAAGAATCATTCATGAGCTGAATAAAAAGTATCATGACATTACCATACTTTCTGGAATTGAGATGGATATCCTTCCTAACGGTTCGCTTGATTATGATGATGAATTATTGGCTGAAATGGATATCGTTATCGCCGCAATCCACTCAAGCTTTTCACAGCCGAAGGCATCCATTATGAAACGGTTAAAAAACGCCCTGCAAAATCCAAATGTCGATATTATCGCCCATCCAACGGGAAGAGTCATCGGAAGAAGGCCAGGATATGAAGTGGATATGGATATGCTGATCGAGCTTGCGAAAGAGACGGACACAGCGCTTGAGTTGAATGCCAACCCACACCGGCTAGACCTGGCAGCTCCTTATTTAAGGCAGGCCCAGGAGGCAGGCGTTACCATCGTTATCAATACAGATGCGCACAGTATTGATATGCTTGAAGATATGAAAATCGGCGTCTCTACGGCAAAAAAAGGCTGGATTAGGAGAGATTCCGTCTTGAATGCCAAAAATGCAGATGGTTTGATCGCCTTCTTAAAAAGAAATGATTCATGACGATTGCGTATGATAAAGCGGGGACTCATTCTCCGTTTTTTTATTTTTTCGGAAACACTACCCTTATACATTCCTGTATGGAAGAGAGGGTATATGGATGAATCAAACGACATATGCACGATATGAGACACAAAACGAGTGCGATAAACGCCTTCATCACTGGGTAGAGCAGCACCGGAAATACACTGGCACAGGAGCATGTGCAGAATATATTCCCGCGCTGCGGCATGCGGATCCGGGCGCCCTTGGGATCTGTATTATTGGACACGATGGAGAAATCATTAAGGGAGGGGAAGCAGATGTCACATTTACGATGCAAAGCGTGTCTAAAGTAATTAGCTTTATGGCTGTTTGTCTTGCGCATGGTATCCCCTATGTGTTGGAGCATGTAGATGTAGAACCAACCGGTGATCCATATAATTCGATTATACGGCTTGAGCTTAAAAAGCCCGGAAAACCATTTAATCCGATGATTAATGCAGGCGCGATTACGGTTGCCTCATTGCTTCCGGGTACCTCAAAAGAGGAAAAATTCTCAGGACTGCTTGATATGATGGAAATGCTGCTGGGGCGGCGGCCCTCGGTCAATCACAGTGTATTCATCTCTGAGCGGGAGACCGCCCATTACAATTTTGCGCTGGCTCATTATTTAAAAGCGGAAGGACTGCTGGAATGTGCAGTGGATGATGCGATCGATATTTACCTGAGGCAATGCGCAATCGAAGTTACGACGGAAGATCTGGCAAAAATCGGACTTGTGCTGGCCTGTGATGGATATGATCCGCTGCAGAGGAAGCAGCTCATTCCTATCAAGCTCGCCAGACTGACCAAAGCGGTCATGCTAACGTGCGGCATGTACAATGCTTCCGGGAAATTTGCCGCCTTTGTCGGTGCGCCGTCAAAAAGCGGGGTTTCCGGTGCGATTATGACCGCCGTTCCACCCAGGCAGCATAAGACAACACCGTTTCATAACGGATGCGGTATCGGTATTTATGGCCCGGCCATTGACGAAGCGGGTAACAGCGCTGCAGGAGTCAAGTTGCTTGAGCATATAGCAGCAGAGTGGGAGCTTAGTGTATTTTAATCTTTGTACACAAAAAGAGACAAAACGAGACACCCGTCTCATTTTGTCTCTTTTTTGCTGCCTTATAAATGGCTAAATTCCTCCTTTTTAGGCCATTTCCATTTTGGCGTGATGCTTGCATTATTGTATAGTGACTCAAAATTACGATAGGAGGCTGGAAAATGGAAACGATGCAAAGCAAAGAGATAGTATTATCTCAGGAAAAGGCGCATTGGATGTATAAAAAGATGCTGGAAATCCGCAAATTTGAAGACAGAGTACATGAGTTATTCGCACAGGGAATCCTCCCGGGATTTGTTCATTTATATGCCGGAGAGGAAGCAGTAGCCGTTGGGGTTTGTGCTCATCTTACGGATCAAGACAGTATTACCAGTACCCATCGGGGGCATGGTCATTGTATTGCTAAAGGGTGCGATTTAAACGGGATGATGGCTGAAATTTATGGAAAGGTGACAGGATTGTGTAAAGGAAAAGGCGGATCCATGCATATTGCGGATTTAGACAAAGGAATGTTGGGAGCGAATGGAATCGTTGGAGGGGGCTTCCCGCTGGCCTGTGGTGCAGCTTTAACCGCAAAGTATAAGAAAACCAAAAATGTAAGCGTTTGCTTTTTTGGAGATGGTGCCAACAACCACGGCACGTTTCATGAAGGTATCAACCTGGCCGCCATTTGGAATCTTCCCGTTGTTTTTGTTGCAGAAAATAACGGCTATGCCGAGGCCACACCGTTTACCTATGCTTCAAGCTGTAAGTCCATTGTTGATCGTGCGATTGGTTACAATATCCCTGGGATTCGAGTGGATGGAAAAGATGTAGTAGCCGTTTACCAGGCTGCTGAAGAGGCAGTCCAAAGAGCCCGCAGGGGAGAAGGACCAACATTGATAGAGTGTGTGACCTATCGCAATTATGGCCACTTTGAGGGAGATGCCCAGAAATATAAAACCGAACAAGAAAAGAAAGACCATTTGCAGGAGAAGGACGCCATTGTTCAATTTAAACAGTATTTGCTGAAACAGCAGCTGTTGGATGAACAAGAATTGACCATACTAGAATCTTCTGTAGAAGAGACAGTTAAAGAAGCGGTTAAGTTCAGTGAAGAAAGTCCATATCCAAACGATTCCGAATTGTTAACAGATGTATATGTATCTTATTAATTAGAAAATAGGAGGAATTCATAATGACAAGAACATTGAGTATGTCGGCTGCCATTAATGAAGCGATGAAGCTTGCGATGAGAAAAGATGAGAACGTCATTCTGATGGGAGAGGATGTAGCGGGCGGAGCCGAAGTTGATCACCTGCAGGATGAAGAGGCCTGGGGAGGCGTATTAGGCGTCACAAAAGGACTGGTTCAAGAATTCGGCCGCGAGCGAATTTTAGATACACCCATTGCAGAAGCAGGTTATATGGGAGCAGCCATGGCAGCTGCTTCAACAGGCTTACGGCCGATTGCAGAGTTAATGTTTAACGATTTTATCGGAAGCTGTTTGGACGAGGTGATGAATCAAGGGGCAAAGTTCCGCTACATGTTTGGAGGAAAAGCCCAGGTCCCTATTACCATTCGCACGATGCATGGAGCAGGTTTTCGAGCTGCCGCTCAGCATTCCCAAAGCTTATATGGTCTGTTTACAGCTATTCCGGGGCTAAAAGTGGTCGTTCCATCGACCCCTTATGATGCAAAAGGTTTGTTGCTTGCTGCTATTGAAGATAACGATCCCGTCGTCTTTTTTGAGGACAAAACCCTTTATAACATGACTGGAGAAGTGCCGGAAGGATATTACACAGTTCCGCTTGGAAAAGCGGAAGTGAAGCGGGAAGGTATGGATTTAACGATCGTTGCCATCGGCAAACAAGTTCATACAGCTTTACAGGCAGCTGAACAGCTAGCAGCTAAAGGAATCCAAATTGAGGTCGTGGATCCGCGAAGCTTATCACCGCTTGATGAAGAAACGATTCTTTCCTCGGTTGCCAAAACCAATCGACTCATCGTTATTGATGAAGCAAACCCAAGATGCAGCATTGCTACCGATATTGCAGCTCTCGTTGCAGACAAAGGTTTCGATTCGCTCGATGCGCCAATTAAGCGGATTACAGCACCGCATACGCCCGTACCGTTTTCGCCACCGTTAGAAGATATCTATCTTCCTACCCCAGAGAAAGTAATCAAAGTAGTCTCAGAGTTATTAGGGGAAGCATTCCCTCTCGGCGTATAAGAGAACGAAGATAGAAGGGAGAGAAACCGGATGGCTGTAGAAGTGGTAATGCCGAAATTAGGAATGGCGATGAAGGAAGGCACAGTAGCGTTCTGGAATAAGCAGGTTGGGGATTCGGTCGAAAAGGGAGAAGCGATCGCGAGCGTCAATTCAGAGAAGATTGAAATTGATGTTGAATCTCCAACGGAGGGAACGGTTTTGAAAATCACGGTACCAGAGGGGCAAGGCGTCCCCCCTGGTACCGTCATATGCTATATCGGAAATCCAAGTGAAGAAGTGATAACGAACGAAGCCAGCGTAGAGGAAAACAAGCCGCAAATTGAAATGAAAGAAGCGCAAAGGACAGATGAGCTACATGAGTCGTCCACCCTGCCGATTAGCAGGGACGATGCCAGAGTTAAAATTTCTCCTGTTGCCCGGAAAATGGCACAGACAGCCAACCTTGAGCTTGAGAATATTCAAGGTACAGGACCGGGAGGGAGGATTACAAAGGAAGATGTCGAGGAAGCAATTAAGAGTTCCCATTCACCGGAAGCAACGCCCGAGAAAAAAGAAGGGAATATCGTTAATCCGGTGCAATTAGAAGCGAAAGGAAACCAGGTTCCGGTAAGCGGAATGCGAAAAGTAATTGCAGCCCGGATGCAGGACAGCTTACGAAATAGCGCGCAATTGACCATCACAATGAAGGTCGATGTAACGGATTTAATAGCGCTGCAAAAACAAGTAGCCTCAGTCATTCAAAAACGTACTGAAGCTAAGCTGACAGTGACAGATTTTGTGGCCCGTGCAGTGGTTCTTTCACTAAAAGAGCATCCGCAAATGAACAGTGCTTATATAGAAGATACGATCCACTTTTTTGACCATATCCATCTAGGAATCGCGGTAGCTCTTGAGAAAGGGTTAGTTGTCCCGGTCATTCAGCATGCTGAAAGCTGCACAATACTGGAGTTATCCAAAAAAAGTAAAGAACTTGCTGCACGAGCCAGACAAGGGCAGCTTACCAGTGAAGAAATGCAAGGTTCCACTTTTACTATTAGTAATCTTGGCAGCTACGGGGTAGAGCACTTCACCCCAATCTTAAACCCTCCAGAAGCGGGAATTCTAGGGATTGGTGCTGCCTTTGATACTCCTGTATATATTGATGAAGAATTGAAAATAAGACGCATTCTGCCGCTCAGTTTAACTTTTGATCACCGTGTTCTTGATGGAGCCCCTGCTTCAACCTTTTTAAGAACAGTTAAACAGTATTTAGAAGAGCCGTTGACCATGCTTTTATAGAAAGGAGGAAATCCTTTGCCATCGATAGCGATTATTGGAGGCGGCCCTGCTGGGTATGTAGCGGCGATTACAGCTGCCCGGCAGGGAAACAAAGTGACTGTTATTGATCAGGGGCCATTAGGGGGAACGTGCTTAAATGAGGCTGTATGCCAACTAAGTCTTTATTGCAAAGTGCTGACACCTATGAGCTCGTGAAAAACGCAACACAGTTTGGTGTCAGCCTGCCATCTGGAACCATCGGAATAGATTGGAACGTCATACAACAGCGTAAAAATGGAATTGTCGCCACACTCGTTCAAGGCATTCAGTATTTAATGAGGAAAAACAAGATTCAAGTGATAAGAGGGGATGCGTCCTTTTTAACGAGTCATCGATTAAGTGTAAAGACCGACCACTCGCAAGAAGAGCTTGAAGCCAATGAAATCATCATTGCTTCAGGATCAGAACCCATTTCCCTGCCATGTGCACCTTTTGATGGTAAGTGGATTATCCATAGCGGCCAGGCGATGTCGCTTCCGTCCATTCCTTCTTCTCTTCTGATTGTAGGCGGTGGAGTGATTGGCTGCGAGTTTGCAAGCGTCTATAACCGAATGGGAACGAAAGTAACCATCGTCGAGATGGCGGAACAACTGCTGCCGGGTGAGGATGAAGACATCGCTTCTGTGCTACATAAGGAATTGGAAAGTCACGGTGTTATCATCCATACGTCGACTTCTGTTAGAGATTTGGATGCGGAAAAGAAGAAGGCAGTATTGGAAAACAACGAGGGCACTTATGAAATGGAAGCAGATTATGCACTCGTGTCGATTGGCAGAAAACCAAGAATAGCTGATCTGGGTCTGGAGAATATCGGAGTCGATTTTTCCAGACAAGGAATTAACGTAAATGAACGAATGCAGACGAACATTTCTTCTATCTATGCCTGTGGCGATGTCATTGGAGGAATCCAGCTTGCCCACGTTGCTTTTCATGAGGGAAACGTCGCAGCGTTGAATGCGTCTGGCTATGACGTAAAAGTAAATTACCGGGCTGTTCCCCGCTGTATTTATACCTCTCCCGAGATCGCCAGCGTAGGCATGACGGAAACACAGGCAAGACAGCGATACGGTGATATTAAAATAGGTGAGTTCCCGTTTTCAGCAAACGGAAAAGCTTTAATTTCTAACGAACGGATGGGAAAAGTAAAAGTAATCGTAGAGCCTCAATATAATGAAATCCTCGGCTTTTCGATCGTAGGGCCCCATGCTACGGAATTAATCGGCCAGGGGACCGTCATGATGCACGCGGAGATGACAACAGATTTTATCGAAGGGATGATCGCAGCACATCCAACATTATCCGAGTCCATTCATGAAGCATTACTAAGTGCCGTGGGGCAAGCCGTACATGTTTAAAAATTGTGCACCGTGAAAATGGATAGGTTTTGATTTCTAAGGAGGGCGTATTGGATGAATACAAAAGAAAAAATAGCGCTTGTCACTGGAGCAGGACGCGGAATTGGGCGTGCCATTGCATTGCGTCTTGCCCGGGACGATTTCAATGTAGTGCCTTACACAGGCGGCCGCACAGGAATTGGCGCAGTATGGGATTACAGTTAATGCGTACTGCCCAGGAATCGTGGGAACTCAAATGTGGGAATTGATTGACGAAAAAATGGGAGAATATATGAACTTGGAAAAGGGGCAAGCTTTTAAAAAGTTTTCTGAAAGCATTACACTAGGACGCCCTGAAACACCAGAAGATGTTGCGAAATTTGTATCTTACCTTGCTTCAGAGGACGCTGATTATATGACAGGGCAATCCGTAATGATTGATGGTGGAGTTATTTTTTCGTAAATGTTAAAACAATGAAGGATAGACAACTAATTACTATAAGGAGGGGAGAAAAGATGAAAGCTGCATTGTGGCACAACCTAAGGGATGTCCGGGTAGAGGATATAGCTGAACCTTCAGTTGGAAAGAATGACGTTAAAATCAAAGTTTCCTATTGTGGAATTTGCGGTTCTGATCTCCATGAATATTTGGCCGGGCCTATCTTTGTTCCCGTTGAGGAACCGCACCCAATCTCCAAAGATAAAGCTCCCATCATCATGGGGCATGAGTTTGCCGGTGAAGTAGTAGGAGTAGGGGAATCTGTCACAAGCGTCAAAGTAGGGGAAAGAGTATGTGTAGAGCCTATTTTAAGCTGCGGTAAATGTGCATCCTGCCAGAAAGGGCATTACAATGTGTGTGAACAGTTAGGATTTGTCGGGCTATCTGGTGGTTATGGCGGATTTGCAGAATACAGTGTAGTGCCAGCGAGCATGGTCCATAAAATTCCGGACCATATGACCTGGGAACAAGCGGCTTTGGTGGAACCTACTGCTGTCGCGGTACATGCCGTTCGTCAGAGTGGTTTGAAAATTGGAGATTCAGTCGCTGTGTTTGGTACCGGTCCAATTGGGTTGTTGGTGATTCAAGCAGCTAAGGCGGCGGGAGCCAGCCAAATTATTGCGGTTGAAGTATCCCCGGAACGCAGGGAAATCGCCAAACAAGTTGGCGCTCATGTGATTGCCAACCCACTGGAAGTGGATGTTGTTCAAACTATTAAAGAGCATACAAATGGTCTGGGTGTGGATGTAGCTTTTGAGGTGGCAGGAATTGAATCTACCATAAATGCTGCAATCGAATCAACAAGATCAGAAGGTAATGTAGTTAATATTAGTATATGGGAAAGACCAGCGGAGATCCCGGTAAACAATTTCATTTTAACGGAACGAAGGATGACCAGTATCATTGCTTATCGAAATATTTTTCCCCAGGTTATTCAACTTATTGCCAATGGTCAAATTCAGGCGTCAGAATTAGTAACCAGAAAAATCGATATAGAACACATCGTTTCTGAGGGCTTCGAAGCATTAACTCAAAGCAAAAACCAAATTAAGATTCTGGTAAATCCATCCTCTTGAAAATTTCTATTCATCTGAAAACCAAGGGAATTTAGTAGAGCTTCGCGTAAAACTTACGCGAAGCCATTTTTTTGAATTTTATTAAAAGTATAAAAACTACAGGTTGAAAGCGGATACAGAAGTCTACTATAATAGTGAAATAAACCCCGAATTAAAAACCCATTTTAAGAAGCGTCCATCATCACTCCCACTGCCATATAACCAACAAGTAGTATTTCTCAAATCAATGTGGAAAGTGTTTCAGCCAAATGATTAGAGGGGGATCCTATGTCCGCAACTATTTGTTATTTAAATACCTGGAAGCGATTTGTAGACGAAGGAGTTCTTGATCCAGCCCGTTTGAACAAACGCATTATGGAATCATGGTATCGCTGCAAAAAAGAACAGGTGAATCCCTATTTAAACAAAGGCCAGCTTGTATTATCAGGCGACTTATTGAACATTCAAAGAGAAAAGAACGCACAGCTTATGGATGCAGCAACGTCCCATTTAGCCAGAATGAGCCCGGCAATTAGAGAAGCAGGAATGATGGCCCTCCTGGTCGATGCAGATGGATATGTATTGTCCTTGTCAGGAAATGACAAAATACTCGATGAAGCAGGCAAAATAAATTTTGTTGAGGGTGTACGTTGGACCGAGACTGAGGTCGGTACAAACGCGATTGGAACAGCTTTGCAGACGAGAGAAGCTGTTATGATTAACGGTACCGAGCATTATTCCATCGCTTCTCATAATTGGAGCTGTGCAGCTACGCCCATTTTTAATGAAGATGGACAAACACTTGGCGTCATTGATGTTTCGTGTCCGGTTGACCATTCACATCCTTTTATGCTTGGAATGGTTGCCTCTATTGCCTATGCGATCGAGCGGGAAATAGCCATCCGCTCCTCTAAAAGGGAATTGGCATTCACTCAGCAATCCATTGAATTAGCAGAAACCTACGGCAATCAGCTCTTTGTCGTTTGTAACCAAAAAGGCGTCGTTATTTCCGCAAGCAAATGGGTTCGTAATAAAGTTCCTCAATCGGTTGGTATGAGTCTCAATGAACTTTTACTAAACGGGTATCGAATTGAAACGGAAACCCTCCTGCACTTGAGAGAACATAATGCCACCATGGGAAAATGCTTGTTTTTAGCAGAAGAAGCTCTTTATAACCGAAATAGGATTTTTCCGGCTTTCTCTCCTAAACCGTTTTATTTCAGGGGAGAAATGGGGGTAAGTGAATCTTTTCAGGACACTTTAAAAAAAATAAAGCTGGTTGCACCTACAGATTCAAACGTATATATAACCGGTGAAACAGGAACAGGGAAAGAGTTGGTTGCCCAAGCCATTCATGAGAATAGCCCCCGTAAAAACGGACCGTTTATCGCTCTTAATTGTGGAGCATTACCGAAGGATTTAATGGAAAGCGAGCTGTTCGGTTATACCGAAGGGGCTTTTACAGGGGCAAAAAGGCAGGGATATAAAGGAAAGTTTGAACAAGCTAACCATGGAACAATTTTTCTTGATGAAATCGGTGAAATTCCGCCTTCTATGCAGGTGGCGCTTTTACGTGTGTTACAGGAACGAGTGGTTGTTCCAGTAGGGGGGACAAAAGAAATTCCTTTAGATGTACGTATCATTACCGCGACACACCGTAATCTTGCCGAGCTTGTAAATAAAGGAACCTTTCGCCAGGACTTATTTTATCGCCTCAATGTGTATCCAATATCTGTACCTTCTTTGCGTGAGAGAACGGAAGATTTTCCACACCTCGTCCGTCATTTTTGCCAAAAAAATAACTGGAACATTCCATTTACTGACGAATTATTTGAACGATTGAGAGATTACGCCTGGCCTGGCAACATAAGAGAGCTATTGAATATGTTGGAACGAATGCATATTTTGCTCTCAGACGAACTAGCAAACATGGGCCAGATATTAAATTCATTGTTTCCATTTGAGACCATTCAAGAATCAGGCCGCCAATCTTCAGGTCAACTTAAAGGGATAGAAGATACAGCATCTGAACTTAGAATACGGGAGAAAATTCAAAGGGCACTAATGCTGGAGGCCTTACAAAAAACAAAGGGAAACGTTACTGCAGCAGCCAAATTTCTAGATATTCCGAGGAGTACTTTTTACAAGCGGCTTCAAAAATTCGGGTTATAGTATTGATGGAGAAGCGACTTTTTACCAATATAGATGGACTGAAATGGAAAAGACGAGATAATTTAGTCAAAAAAAAATAATCCACCCTTGAGTTAGCAGCTCAGTGGATTATTCCTCGATATTGCTGATCCCCCTTGCAGGGAACCCTCTATTGCATGACCGTTGGTGTTAGCAGCATCACCGGTCTATTTTAATATATGCTGTTTCTTAATTTTATTATACCCGGTAATGCTGGAAAAGAAAGCGGTAAACGAAATGTACACAGATTCTAATCGAACGTAATAGGGGAAATCTGTTATGAAGTCCCAAGTACAAATGGAGTAGCGTCGCTAACAATAATTTATTGCTGGCTCTCAGTGTAAATTTGTTGTTATTTGGAAATGAATGTGCTATACTACATGTAAAACTTAATTATGTATTGATATTTATCATTCACACATTTTTCTGCCATTACAGGAGAAGGATTCAAATCCCTTGAAGAAGGCCAGCGAGTAAGCTTTGACATTACCCAAGGCAATCGTGGCGCTCAAGCTGCCAACGTTGTTAAGTTATAAACCAATAACAAAAAGCTTATACGATAGATGTATGAGTTCAAGGCCGCTGACAACATCATGTTTGTTAGCAGCCTTTTTTTATTACTAAAATGAATCAAATAAAGGGGGGATAATCATTTTGGAGTTCGATACAATGGTAGATCAGTTAGCAACAATAAAAGTTATCGGTGTCGGTGGTGGCGGAAATAGTGCTGTTAACCGAATGATTGAGCATGGGGTGCAAGGTGTTGAATTTATTGTTGTCAATACAGACGTCCAAGCCCTTCATCTATCAAAAACTGAAATTAAAATACAAATTGGTGAAAAGCTTACTAGAGGACTTGGAGCAGGAGCAAATCCGCAGGTAGGTAAAAAAGCAGCGGAAGAAAGTAAAGAACAAATTCAAGAAGTGTTAGAAGGGGCGGATATGGTATTTGTCACTGCTGGCATGGGCGGTGGAACAGGTACGGGGGCAGCTCCAGTTATCGCTCAAATTGCTCGTGAATTAGGGGCACTAACTGTTGGGGTAGTTACACGTCCGTTTACATTTGAAGGTAGAAGGCGTGCGACTCAGGCAGCTAACGGTATAGCATCATTGAAAGAAGCCGTTGACACTTTAATTGTAATTCCAAATGACCATCTATTAGAAATGGTTGATAAAAAGACACCAATACTTGAAGCATTCCGTGAAGCAGATAACATCTTACGTCAAGGTGTACAAAGTATTTCAGATTTAATTAATGTACCGGGTTTAATTAACTTAGACTTTGCTGATGTAAAGACAATCATGTCTGATAAAGGTTCTGCCCTAATGGGAATTGGTATTTCAGTTGGTGAAAATCGCGCAGCAAAAGCAGCGAAAATGGCTATTTCCAGTCCATTACTGGAAACATCAATTGATGGGGCTCAAAATATATTAATGAATATTACTGTTGGTAGTAATTTAAGTCTTTATGAAGTTCAAGAGGCAGTTGATATTGTTGCCGCCGCTTCTCATCAAGAATTGAATATGATTTTCGGTTCCGTTATTAATGAGAATCTTAAAGATGAAATTATTGTAACAGTTATTGCAACAGGCTTAAACGACCAAGATTTTATGCAACCAAAACAGATTAACCCATTATCATTATCTGTTACTAACCCGGAGAGTCAGCAACCTTACTCTCAACCCAAACATAAGCGTAAGGAACCACAAGCGGACTATACAAATATAAATCCCCAAACAGAAGATGCGTTGGACATTCCAACGTTCTTGCGTGACCGTAATCGACGTCGTTAAAAAGGGGAACTTAGCCTAGTATCATAAAATGAATCTTAAGTCTGTCCTTATATTTTACATTAAACAGTCCATATTTTAATGAAAATAAGGAGGCGTTTAGAATGGATACTCACATTGATTTTCATACATTTAAAAACAAAATTTTTATGTTTCAAAAGCCAGTGAAAGAAATTTTAATGACAAAAGAATATCTCGAAAGTGGATCATCGGAAGGTGTGAAGGTTATAGAGGGAAACAATTATATACTCACTGAGTTTTACAAAGGAAAAATATATTTTTCTGCTCCAATTATAATCGATGATACTGTTAAATATTATGAAGTGGTTTATCTATAATCATTTAAATTGCATAGTAAGGATAATCGATAAACAGACTCTGATTTTAGGGTCTGCTTTTACTTTAGCTGGATTAAATAAGAAAACCTACTCAGAAAAAGAGTAGGGCAGAAATATGTCAGAAGTTAATTGGTTTGTTCTTTGCCATTATCCATCTCTCCCTTATTAAACCATAGTGGATCTTTGTCATCGACATCACCATTATAGTTGATGAGGATCTCTTCTCCTGCTTTTATGTCTGTGTAAGCATAGAAGTCAAACGTGTGGTTCTTAAAGTTAATATCATAAGTGGCATTCGGCTTATATGAATGGTTAAACAGCATCCCATATCCTAAGACCACTGCGGTGTGGTTAGCACCATACTCAAACACGTAATCAGCAAGTACCGTTTGCTCTATAAAAATATGCTCCTCATTAGGATAAGGAATAACTGGTGCTTCATGTATAAGCTCACCTTTTGCTATATCAAGTGTCGCGAATACCCCTCTATTGAACTCTCCATTGCTCAGTGTAGAAATTTTTATCTCAATCATGTTAGTCACCTACGCGTTCTTTTTGATGAAGTCTCTTATCTTCTTAAGCTTGCCAGTTGAAAAGGATGAAAGCAAGTGTTTTAACTCATCAATGTCAATTTCTTCTTCAAATCGTCTTAAATCATCATTGTGGCCAATGAGAATTTTAACGTGTCATAGTATAAAAGAATCTCACCTTATCATTAGTAATCTTAATAGCTATAATAATTTATTTGTATTTTACTAATGCGGTGACTTCCGGTAAAGTTGAATTATAAACTTTTTTAAGGAAGTGTCTACTTTATAAAAATGGCACCATTGCGAAAAAAAATTTCTGCTCTTAATTAAGAACCAATCTATAAGATCTTTGAATAGTTTATATAATTAAAACTGACTTAATTTATGTGAATAATAGAAATGCGATAAAATCAATCATTTTTTCACTGAAAAGTGAATGGCAAGAATTGTTGAAACCAGTCATTACAAGTAAAATGACGTACAATAAGTTTATATTCCTTTGTGAGGTGGATATCGTTGCAATTTCAGGTAATGAACAGTCCGTTTAATCAGGAGCAGGCAGATCTCCTTAACCGCCTTCTGCCAACCTTGACAGAATCACAAAAAGTCTGGCTGAGCGGTTATCTGGCCGCGTCCCAGACTGCTTTCGTTCCGGCAACACCAGAAGCGCCGGCGGCAGAACTTCCTGCCGGGAGCACCGGGCAGACAATCTCAAAAGAAGTGACCATTCTTTACGGATCACAGACGGGCAACGCGCAGGGGCTTGCGGAGAAGGCGGGCAAGACGCTTGAGGGGCGCGGCTTTCAAGTAACCGTCTCGTCCATGAGCGATTTTAAGCCAAACAATTTGAAGAAAGTCCAAAACCTGCTTATTGTCGTGAGCACACATGGAGAAGGCGACCCGCCGGATAACGCGCTGTCGTTCCATGAGTTTCTTCATGGCAGACGGGCGCCGAAGCTCGACGATCTCCACTTTTCTGTTTTGTCGCTTGGAGACAGCTCCTATGAATTCTTTTGCCAGACGGGAAAAGAATTCGATCAGCGGCTGGAAGAGCTCGGCGGCACACGGCTTTGTCCGCGCGTTGACTGCGACCTTGACTATGATGAGCCGGCGTCCGAATGGCTTGAAGGAGTTTTTAGCGGCTTAAGTGGAGTGCAGGGCGGAGGTACCGCACCTGCTCCAGCAGCACCCCAAGTAGGTGAATCGGCGTATTCCAGAACATATCCGTTTAAAGCGGAAGTGCTTGAAAATTTAAATTTGAACGGCCGCGGCTCGAATAAAGAAACACGCCACCTTGAGCTATCACTTGCAGGGTCTGGCCTCACATTTGAACCAGGTGACAGCCTGGGTGTTTATCCGGAAAACGATCCGGCTCTTGTAGATATGCTTCTTGAGGAAATGAAATGGAATCCGGAAGAAATGGTAACGGTCAATAAACAGGGAGACATTCGTTCGCTTAAAGAAGCGCTCACCTCTCACTTTGAAATTACCGTTTTAACAAAACCGCTTCTTGAGCAGGCAGCGCAGCTTTCAGCGAATGAGAGCTTACGGGAGCTTTTATCACCGGGCAATGAAGAGAAATTAAAAGCGTATCTTGAAGGGCGCGATTTGCTTGATTTGGTCCGTGATTTTGTCCTGTGGGGTGTATCGGCGCAAGAGTTTATCTCCATTCTCCGGAAAATACCGGCCCGTCTTTATTCGATTGCGAGCAGCTTATCCGCGAATCCGGATGAGGTGCATTTGACAATCGGCGCCGTCCGATACGATGCCCATGGACGCGAACGAAGAGGCGTCTGCTCCATTTTAGCAGCGGAACGTCTGCAGCCAGGGGACACACTTCCGGTTTACATTCAGCATAACCAAAACTTTAAGCTGCCAAAGAACCCGGATACGCCGCTCATCATGGTTGGACCGGGAACAGGCATTGCGCCGTTCCGCTCCTTTATGCAGGAACGCGAAGAAACTGGAGCGCAAGGAAAATCATGGCTGTTCTTCGGCGACCAGCATTTCGTGACGGATTTCCTTTACCAGACCGAATGGCAGAAGTGGGTAAAAGACGGTGTGCTGACGAAAATGGATGTCGCGTTTTCGCGTGACACGGACGAAAAAGTGTATGTGCAGCACCGCATGTTTGAACACGGCAAAGAATTGTTCGAGTGGCTTCAAGAAGGAGCCGTCGTTTACATTTGCGGCGATGAGAAAAACATGGCACATGACGTCCATAACACGTTTATTGAAATTATTGCAAAAGAAGGCAGCATGAGCCGTGAGAAAGCGGAAGCTTACCTTGCCGACATGCAGCAGCAAAAACGTTACCAGCGTGATGTATACTGATTTTGGATTGAAAGGAGTTTTTCAACATGGTAAACCCAATTTTAAAAGCGCCGGACGGCCCGCCAAGCGATGTTGAGCGCATTAAAGAAGAGAGCAACTATTTGCGCGGCACACTGAAGGAAGTGATGCAGGATCGGATCAGCGCCGGAATTCCCGAAGATGACAATCGCCTCATGAAACATCACGGCAGCTACTTGCAGGATGACCGGGATCTCCGTAATGAGCGCCAAAAGCAAAAACTAGAACCTGCCTATCAGTTCATGCTGCGCGTCCGTTTGCCGGGGGGTGTGGCAACACCGGATCAGTGGCTTGTCATGGACGAGCTTGCGCAAAAGAACGGCAACGGCACTTTAAAACTGACAACACGCGAGACGTTTCAAATGCATGGTATTTTAAAATGGAATATGAAAGAAACAATTCAGGAAATCCATTCGTCCCTTTTAGATACCATTGCGGCGTGCGGCGATGTAAACCGAAACGTCATGTGCAACTCAAATCCCTACCAATCTGAGATCCATTCTGAAGTATATGAGTGGTCGAAACGATTAAGTGATGATTTATTGCCACGCACAAGAGCGTATCATGAAATTTGGCTGGATGAAGAAAAAGTGGCCGGCACGCCGGAAATCGAAGAAGTTGAACCAATGTATGGACCGCTTTATTTGCCGCGGAAGTTTAAGATTGGTATCGCCGTTCCGCCATCGAATGACATTGATGTCTTTTCACAGGACCTTGGATTCATTGCAATTGTTGAAGATGGCAAGCTGGTCGGTTTTAACGTGGCAATCGGCGGCGGTATGGGCATGACGCACGGCGACAAAGCGACGTATCCGCAGCTCGCCAAAGTAATCGGCTTCTGTACGCCGGACCAAATGTATGATGTGGCGGAAAAAACCATTACGATTCAGCGCGACTACGGAAACCGTTCCTCCCGCAAAAATGCCCGGTTCAAATACACAGTTGACCGACTCGGGCTGGAAACGGTTAAGGCTGAACTGGAAAACCGCCTCGGCTGGAGCCTGGATGAAGCGAAGCCATATCATTTCGACCATAACGGCGACCGCTACGGCTGGGTGAAAGGCGTTCAAGGAACATGGCATTTTACACTGTTTGTCCAGGGTGGCCGCATTGCGGATTTTGATGATTACAAGCTGATGACCGGCTTGCGCGAGATCGCCAAAATCCATACCGGTGATTTCCGTCTGACGGGAAATCAAAACGTGATCATTGCTAATGTATCTAGCCAGAAAAAGAAAAAGATTAGCGAACTGATTGAACAATACGGTTTGACGGATGGCAAGGATTATTCAGCACTCCGCCGCAGCTCGCTGGTGTGCGTCGCACTTCCGACTTGCGGATTGGCGATGGCGGAAGCAGAACGCTATTTACCGGTTCTCCTTGAGAAAATCGAGGCCATTGTTGATGAAAGCGGCCTGCAGAATGAAGAAATTACCATCCGCATGACCGGCTGCCCGAACGGCTGTGCCCGTCCGGCGCTTGGCGAGATTGCCTTTATCGGCAAAGCGGTTGGCAAATACAACATGTATCTTGGCGCAGCCTTTGACGGCAGCCGCCTAAGCAAAATGTACCGCGAAAACATCGGTGAAGAAGAAATTTTGCGCGAACTGCGTGTGCTTCTTTCCCGCTACGCGAAAGAAAGACAGGAAGGCGAGCACTTCGGTGACTTTGTCATCCGCGCCGGCGTCGTCAAAGCAGTGACAGACGGCACGAATTTTCATGATTGATCAAGATGGATTAGAGACAGGAACGCATTCCTGTCTCTTTTTTATTGTGTCCAGTTTAAACCTAACAACTTATCACATACAAATTATGATATACTTAAAAGGGAATATCTTACAAGTGCCCCGATACATATCAAACCTATCCAAAAACTAAATTAACAAAATTCCCTGGAGGCATTATGGAACAAAACAAGCCCAGAAATCACACGAGATAATACTTTGTTTGAAATGGGTCTTTTTTGGGGAAAGTTAAGGAGAGGACGGGTTTTTTATTTGATTCCAAATACAGTACCCAAAGTGTTAAACGACACGGAAATTGAAGGTTATCACCTGCCTTCGGATTTAATTGGAATTTCTGCTTTGAAATACGAAGTGCGTGACAAACAAAATTTTCCTGCTGCAGTAAATGTAGCCTGCAATCATATAATACAACAAGTCCAAGAACTGGGAAGTTATGAAGACCCGGCTGTACTTTTAGAAGAAGCCAAATTAAGGCAAAAAGAGAGGGATGGAGTTGCTCTTTTTACCCTTAAATTGACCAAAGAGCTTATTCATTCTGATAACGCAAACTATGATTTGATGAAAACAATAAATTATCTTTTTGGAGGTGCTTCTGAATGACTAGATTTATTAATCCAACAGTTATAAAGAAAGGTTCCTGACAAGGATTTATATAAACTTGGTGAACCTGTTGTTGGCGTAAAGGCAGTAGCATCCGTAAAAGGTAAAGAACAAGTCGGAGCCGTTGTGTATAAACGCAAAGCTAAATACGGCGATTTTTTTGAAAATCGGGCATAAGAGAATTATTAAGCATATTAAAAAACACTTCAATCTAGAGATTGAGGTGTTTTTTTATGAAGAAAGATACTCACTCCTGATTTAAAATTTGCCTGACCATTTTATTACGACTTAATTTACAAGCTGTTGTTGGATGATTGAGATCATCAGGATTTTCAACTTTATAGGTTTTAATTAACCCATAATCTAAGCAGTCTGTAAGAGCATCACTAATTTTTGTTTCAGGAAACCTTTCAATTAGTCGTTTTCTGAAGTGATTTTTTTTCTTTCTCTGTCTTTGTTACTTTTCTCATGATTTCTGGATAAAAACAAATTTTTCACTCCTTATGAAATACCGTAAACTTCCTATGTTTTTTTCTCAAAATGTTGATAATCTTTTATGTTTTTCCATTCTCCGCCCCAACTCCAATCCCGTTTTTTGAACGCGCTATAGCAAGCATCGCCTTTTATAATCATACCTTTACGAACGATTTGTCGATTCGCATAGGCTTTAGCGTTACCCGGGCGTACTTTGATTCCTCGTACCTCAGGGTTTTGTACTGGGTTAATGTCGATTGCTACACCATAGCTGTGGTTTGATAGCTGCTTTTTACCAGCGATCATCCTTGTATTAAAAGCGGATGTATTATTGTTTTTCATCGATAAATCATCAGATCCCTTGTACTCATCAATCAGCCTTATTTTTTCAATCGGAAATTTTTTTTGGTACAGTTCTTCAAAAATAGTCAGCACTTCTTTTGCCAGCTCCTTGTGAACGATAAGCTCTCCCATATGCTCTTTATTATCAAAGCCGATATAGCGTACTTTAACATACGATAAATCGCTCATTTTCACAGGCGTTCTTTTACGGAAAGAAACACCCGTTATTTTATGCTGTACGCTGGCAGGAATGCTACTGTAACCAATATCAACTGGTACGTGCATACTTCCTGCAGATATAGTTCCTCTAGATATAGTTTCCGTAGGTGTATTCTTTGTACATATGCATCCTACAAATGTAGCGACTATACAGGTTAAAACCAGACCTATTCGTAAGCATTTCATAGTATATCACCTCCTGTATTTGTAGGTTGAATATGGTAATTATTCGTTAATCAGGAGCGAACAGATTGTTTGGTTGATCTCATGTTTTTCTTAGGCTCCCTATAGTATTCCGTTCATTTTGGCTCTTATTACTCTTTTATCATCTCAAGTGAGAAGAACCCCTTCCTCAAACGCCCCCGGCGTTAGGTGGGGGATGAATCACGTTCAGACTGCAGTGGGCCTTTGCCTACTTGAAAGGCCGGTAAACAAACGAGGTGAATTAAAGAATCATACTCATCCCGTTCTCTTTGTTAACGAAGCGACTCTTATAGAGGAACTTTTGCAAAAGATGCAGCAAGAGAGAAACTCCATTGCCACTCTTATTGATGAGTTTGGGGGAACGGCAGGGCTTGTGACAATGGAAGATATCCTTGAGGAAATTGTAGGGGAGATTCATGATGAATTTGATATAAACGAATGACTGTCGATCGAAGAGTTAGGAAAGAATCATTTCACGGTAGGCAATAAAGTACTGCTTTCTGAACTGGAAGAGCTGACAGGAATTGAGGCTGATCCTGAGTTCGATACCCTAGGATTACAAATTAAGCGTATTGAAGTAAAAAGGATTACACCTGTGAATAATCAAACGTAGTATCTACTGATATGAGGATTAAAAAAGACCGGGCAAATACATGCCGGTCTTTTCGCTTATTTCCTTATTTGAATACTTTAACGCGATCTTCTAATGGTTGGAAGGCCTTCTCTCCAGCAGGAGCCGTTGGCTTGCCAAATGGCATTTGAGCAATAAGCTTCCACTCAGCAGGAACATTCCATTCTTTTTTGACTTCATCGTCAATAAGTGGGTTATAGTGCTGCAAGGACGCTCCGAATCCTTCTATTTCTAATGATGTCCAAACAACATATTGAAGCATGCCAGAAGACTGCTGTGACCATACCGGGAAGTTATCTTTATAGAGGGCAAAATCCCTTTGAAGATTCTCAACAACGCTGCTGTCCTCAAAGAACAAAATGGTTCCATAGCCGCTGCGGAAAGCATTCATTCTCTCCTCAGTTGGGGCAAATTGCTCTTCAGGAACAATTTTTCTTAATGTTTCCTTTGTGATATCCCATAGCTTGTCATGTTGTTCTCCTAATAAAACAACAACACGTGCGCTTTGGGAATTAAATGCTGAAGGTGTGTACTTCACAGCATGATTTACTATTTCCTGAATTCTTTCATCTGAAAGGACAGTTTCTTTATTAAGTCCGTAAATCGTGCGTCTACCTTCTACAGCTGTGCGAAAATCTTTTGCCATGACCATCTTCCTTTCCGCTTCTATGTATTCAGGACTCTTACCGTATTAATCCTTTAACTAAAGAATATTTAATTAAATAATCTTTAATTCGAGATAATTATAAAACGTATGATTTAAATTCGTCAACAGAAATATTTTTATTGACAGGATGATTTCTACACTTTATTATTATCCTTAATTCGAGATAATTTTATTGAAGGAATTGATGAGACATGAGTCCTGAAAACATCACGAATAACACTGATCTCTCTTTAAAATTGCTCATTGTATTGTCACGAGCGAATCGTGCTGTTTTTGAGCGTGTGACAGAAGATATGAAAAGCCATGGATTAAATCCAACGGAGTTGCTGTGCTTGAGTTACTGTATCATAAAGGTGATCAGCCCATTCAGCATATTGGTAAAAAAGTACTGCTGGCAAGTGGAAGCATTACGTATGTTGTTGATAAATTAGAAGGTAAGCAACTTTTGGAACGAAAAGCATGTCCGAATGATAGGCGAGTAACACACGCGGCAATTACACAAAAAGGAAAAGAACTCATGGCCGAAATTTTTCCGAAGCATGAACAAGCCATTCGAGAGATTTTCAAGGGATTAGATGAAAAAGAGAAGGAAACAATGATTGCTCTTTTAAAGAAATTAGGTTTGCATGCACAAGATATGAGGTAAATTTTTTTAAAATAATATCTCGAAACAAAGATATATGAATTAAAAATAAATGAAAAAGGAATAGGTGATAAAAATGATAAACGTTTACCCTGCTGAATCTCGATACAGTTCTGATCATGGATGGTTAAAAACATCCCATAGTTTTTCGTTTGCGGATTATTATGATCCAAATAACATGAACTTTGGCCCACTCCGGGTATTAAATGATGATTTTGTTGCCCCTGCCAGAGGTTTTGGTGCGCATCCTCACCGGGAAATGGAGATTGTATCGATTGTGTTGAAAGGGTATCTAAAGCATACCGATAGCTCAGGCGGTACAGCAACAACAACGTTTGGCGGGGTACAAAGAATGTCCGCCGGCACAGGAGTGGTTCATTCCGAGGTCAATCCGTCAACGGAGGAGGAGGTAAATTTCCTGCAACTCTGGTTCCTCCCCGAAGAACAAGGATTGACACCGTCGTATGAACAAACTAACTTTGATGCTGGAAAAATGAAAAATGCACTGTTACCTATCGTATCAAAACATTCCTCTTCTAATAAGGTTGCTCATATTCATCAAGATCTGACGATTTATTTATCTGATGTAGAAGAAGGCAAAGAAATCACATTCTCTCAAGAAGAAGGCCGTCGCGTTTTCTTGTTTATCCTTGAAGGAGAACTTCTTGTGAATGGTGATACAGCATTAAATAGACGTGATTCTGCCCGTATTACGGAAACATCTACATTAAAATTAACCGCAAAATCAAATGCCCGATTCATGCTCATTGATTTGCCATAAGCGTTGAGTTTTAAAGGATAAAATAAAGTCTAACAGGTCTGCCTAATATCTCGATTTCATATTATATTAAATCAAGATTTATGATTAAAAACTTTACCGTTGTGGAATGGAAAAAGGATTTGGAAATGTAAAGATATCTACATTTAAGGGGGTGGTTTATTCATCCATTTTTGATAGGTATCTAATGAAAATTGCTGGTGGTGAAAAAATTGGGTTTTCTAGACAGGATTTTTAAAAATTCATCCGAAAAGGAGACACAAATGATGTCAAATGTGAAATTAGCCGTTATTTATTACAGTTCAACAGGTACAAATTACAAGTTAGCTCAATGGGCTGCTGAAGGTGCAAAACAGGCAGGAGCCGAAGCTAAAGTGGTAAAAGTTCCAGAATTTGCGCCTCAAGCAGCGATTGATTCAAATCCTGCTTGGAAAGCTCATGTAGAGGAAACAAAAGCGGTTCCGGAAGTTTCATTAAGTGACTTGGAATGGGCAGATGCCATTATATTTAGCATTCCTACCCGTTTCGGAAATATGCCAGCGCAGATGAAGCAGTTCCTTGATACAACAGGCGGGCTCTGGTTCAACGGTAAACTCGCGAACAAAGTGGTTAGTGCGATGACTTCTGCTCAAAACCCACATGGCGGACAAGAGCAAACGATTCTTTCCCTCTATACAACGATGTACCATTGGGGGGCCATTGTTGCAACGCCTGGCTATACAGACCCTGTGCTCTACGCAGCTGGGGGAAATCCTTACGGAACCAGTGTTACCGTTGGTCAGGATGGAAATATGATCGAGGATGTACGCGAGGCTGTCATCCATCAAGCGAAACGTACGGTAACTGTCGCTGAGTGGGTAAAAAAAGGCAACCAATAAAATGCAAAGAGCTAAGAATAAACCTTAATTAAACAGAAGGAGCTGTTCCTGGAGGTCAATGACCTTGTGGATCAGCTCTTTCTGTTTTTAAAATAAATCTTCATCTTCCTTGTGAACATTTTGTTATTTGTATTTTACCTTATCCTCACCAGTCAATATTACAAGCATAGAATGTAGTAAGGTGGTGATGATAAATGACCTTTACACTTTCAGACTGGATGATCTATACAATGTGGGCCATATTTGGACTCATGATTATTAATCTTCTTATCACCCTTTTCCAATCATTTTGGAAAGGCTCTTTTGACCCAACTTTTGTATTAAATTATTTGAAGGATGTCCTGTACTACGTCCTGCCATTGCAAATTGTTGTATCCGTGATTCCAATTGATCCTACGGGGTGGATTCTTGTAATATTTTATTTCATTGGCGGTATTGCTGTAATTCTCAAGTATTTATTGGACATTAAAAGAAAATTTCAGCAAATAAATTTGTCGCCTTCCTTGATGGAGGGCCTTTTCATTGACTGTGCAATTTTTACCAGGGGCAATGAGGTGGCTAGTCTTTCACGTTGTCTGGTACTCGAGATGGACAAGTTTGTTTTTTTGGTGCCTGACACCATTTCTAGGCACTCTTAGAATCCTGCTCAAGGGCGTCAAGGAGTTCAAGGAGATGGGTGGCGAGGCGATCCGGGGTTTGATGCTTTGTGGGCCCCCTGGCACCGGCAAGTCCTGATCGCGAACGAAGCACAGGTGCCCTTTGCTTACGCCTCAGCCCCCAGCTTTCAAAACATGTTCTTATGAGGTAAAACCGTAATTGTGTATTGAATCTCACTTGAAAAAGTGGGATATTTTTTTAGGAAAAAATCACTTTAAAAGGCCGATTGATGCTTTTCGTTATGAATAGCTAATAAAAATCAACAGTGTCTGTGAGTATTCCTATCGTTATGATAGCTATGATAAAATAAATAAAAGGGGTGAAAAATATGAATTTAAAATATGAAATTATATCTGATGAAAAAATTGAATACTGTAGAGATTTATGCAATGAACTCATGGCCTTCCAAAAGTCGAAATCATACATAAAACCGGAATTGTTTGACAACATGAATTTTGACACTCGGATGATTCCTTCGATAAAAAGTGCAATATGCAATTATACTGTGGTAGTTAAAGATAAAGATAAAATAATAGGTTATGTATATTCAAATATCTCTCCCAAAGAAACATATTCAAATGAATTTGCCACTTTTTTTGACCTTTCTTCTGTTAGTAGAAATAATGTAGGTTGTTTATCCCAATTTTATATTAAAGAAGAGTACAGGCAATATGGGATTGGATCTATACTTTTCAATATGTCAATAGAGTGGTTGAAACAATTTGATGATGTCGAAGATTATTTTATCTTTGTCTCAAATGGCAATAATAACGCCTTGGAATTCTATAGACGTAAAGGATTTTCTGTTAGTCATGATATATTGGATGGTTTTATAACTGTTTTACGATCGAGCGCGAGAACGCCTCTTATTTGAATGGGGGGATGAATCGCGCCTGTTTTTTCTTTCCGGATGGTATATAATAGAAATATACGTTCGTATCGCTATTCTCCGAAAGGAGGTCTTCAAAAACAAACCGTTATTACTACTGGGAGAGCTATTATGGACCAAAAAAAAATAAAAGGAAGTATACAACAGTTAAGTACTTTAATTAATGAAATGCCTGATTTTATTTGTATCAAAGATGGAGAAGGACGATGGTTGGAAACGAATCAATTCTCCCTTCAACTTTTTCAGCTCGAACATGTTTCATACCAAGGGAAAACAGATACTGAATTAATCTCTTATTCACCATTCTTTAGGGAAGCTTTGTTATTTTGTGAAGAATCGGATAAAAAAGTATGGGAATCTGGAATTGTTTCTCGATGTGAAGAACAAATTCCACAGCTTAATGGGAGAATAAAGTTTTTTGATGTCATTAAGGTACCTCTTTTTTACCCTGATGGGCAACGGAAGGAACTTATCGTTATTGGGCGGGATATAACTGAACGTAAAATTGCCGAAAAAAATATTAAGTATTTGGCTTATCACGATGAACTTACAGGACTGCCGAACCGTCGGCATCTTTATGAAGTCTTGACGACTGAACTATTACAATCCGATACGATCGCAGTCTTATTTATCGATTTAGACCGGTTTAAGATTATCAATGACTCCTTAGGACATTTAATGGGGGATAGTTTATTGCAAAAGGTTTCGGAACGGTTAGTGGAATGCAATCAAAAAGGAATGGTTTTTCGTCATTCCGGAGACGAATTTATTCTAGTCATACCAGATACCAAGCGTGAAGAGTCCGAACAAATCGCACAAAAAATTATTGAACATTTAGATAAACCCTTTGATTTAGATGGACATGAAATCTATATTTCACCGAGTATCGGCATTTGTTTATCCACTGAGGTGGAGACGAATACATCCGCACAAGAGTTGATTAAATTTGCAGATTTGGCTATGTACCAGGCAAAGCAAGAAGGAAAAAACACCTTTCGATTTTATACAGAGACGATTCAATCAAAGGCATATACTACGTTAGAGATGGAAATGAATTTGCATAGAGCGTTAGAACGTGATGAATTGCTTCTTCATTATCAACCCCAAATCGACTTGCAATCAGGGGGGGTTTCCGGAATGGAGGCTCTCCTTCGCTGGGCTCATCCCGATTTAGGGTTCATCTCCCCAGCTGATTTTATCCCTTTAGCGGAGGAGACAGGACTGATTGTTTCCATTGGCAAGTGGGTGCTCTATACGGCTTGCAAACAGAATAAGGAGTGGCAAGAAAAGGGTCTCCCACCGTTCGTTGTTTCGGTCAATCTTTCTGCTCGTCAGTTTTATCAAACAGACTTAGTAGAAATGATAAGTGAGGTATTGAAGGAGACTGAGCTTGATCCTCAATATTTAGAATTAGAAATCACGGAAAGTATGACCATGGACGTGGGTCGCTCTATCAAGATTCTAACTGAGTTGAAAAATTTAGGGGTGAAAATCAGCATTGACGACTTTGGAACAGGGTATAGTTCGCTTGCTTACCTTAAAAAGTTTCCGGTCGATAAATTAAAGATTGATCAATCTTTTGTTCGGGATTGTTTAAAAGACTCTAGTGATGCGACAATTGTCCAAACGATTATCGCTATGGCTAAAAATCTAAACCTTCGTGTAGTTGCAGAAGGGGTGGAAACAAAGGAACATTTATCTTTTCTTCAGTACCATCTCTGCCATGAAGCACAGGGGTATTTCATCTCCAAACCTTTACCGCTTAATGAACTAGAAGAGAAGTTTCTCGATATGGAAAAAACACTTGAAAAGCACGGGATCCCCCAAACGATAAATGAACAGATGTGGATAGAAGAGGCTTTACGGATGGCTCGGCAAGATCTTCAGGATACCATACGTCTACAACAGGGCATGACCTTTAAGTTAAAGGAACAGAACGGCAAGCTCATTCATACTCTTGCAGATGGGGAATTACTTCGTCGCATGGGATTTTCTCCTGAACAAATAATCGGTAAAGATTTATTTGGTTTTCTTCCAATTGAAGAGGCGGAAAGAAAATTAGCCTACTATAAAAGAGCATGGGTAGGAGAAAGCGTAAATTATGAAGGAGAAGTAAATGGAATCTATTACCTAGCAGCTTTAAATCCTATCATTCGTGGCGGGCGTGTAGTAGAAATCATTGCCTCTTGTGTAGATATTACGGAACGAAAACAAATGGAGGAAGCGGTACAGGAAAGCGAACGTCAATTACGCGCGTTAATCAATGCTGTGCCTGATTGTGTTTTTTTAAAAGATGGAGAGGGTCGATGGCTAGAAGTAAATGCTCCCGCTCTTCGACTTTTTCAATTAGAGAACATTTCGTATAAAGGTAAACGGGAATCCGAGCTAGTTAATTACAGTAGAAGTGGAAAAGATACATTGCTTCAATGTAAGAAAACGGATGAGCAGGCATGGGAAGCAAGAGAAACCATTCGGGTAGAAGAAGTCTTTCCTCAACCGGATGGAACATCAATAATATTTGATACCATTAAGGTGCCTGTTTTTGATCAAGATGCTAAGCGTAAGGGACTTGTTGTCATTGGTCGAGATATTACCGAACGGAAGCGAGTAGAAAAAGCTCTAATGGAAGCAGAAGCCAAGTACCGAAGTCTGGTTGAAGAAGCATTGGTCGGCGTATATATTCTTCAGGATGGTTGCCTTTTATATGTAAACCCGCGTTGTGCTGAAATATTCGGCTATCTAGAGGAAGAAATGCTTGGGATAAGTGTGTTAGATATCATTGTACCGGGAGATCGACCTCTTCTAGCTAAAAATATAGAAGAGAGAGAAAGTGGGCGGGTTAAAAGTAACCATTACCAGTTCCAAGCCATAAAAAAAGATGGAAGTGTCATTGACTGTGAAGTACATGGAACAAGGACAATCTATAATGGAAAGCCTGCGATTATTGGCTCACTGCTTGATATTACAGAACGGAAAAAGAGCGAAGAACTCTTAAGAAAGACAGATAAACTTGCGGTTATTGGAGAACTTGCAGCTGGTGTTGCCCACGAAATTCGCAACCCATTGACAGCATTAAAGGGATTTACTCAATTATTGAAATCCCAGAACAAGGAGAACAGTAGTTATTATGAGATTATGCTGTCAGAATTGGAACGCATAAATTCCATCGTTAGTGAGTTCTTATTGCTCGCAAAGCCGCAGGTAGTGGATTTCAAAAAGAAAAGTGTAATTTCGATATTACAGGATATTACTGCATTATTACAAAGCGAAGCTAATAAGCACAATGTCCAACTTGTAACCGAGTTTACAACCCAAATTCCTTTGATAAATTGCGAAGAAAATCAATTAAAGCAGGTCTTTATCAATGTTCTTAAAAACGCCATCGAAGCTACACCTGGCGGAGGAAGTGTAGCAGTGAAAGTTAAGTTTAGGGAAGAAGATAACAAGGTTATCATCCATATTATTGATGAGGGCTGCGGAATTCCTGAGAAACGGTTAACAAGGCTGGGGGAGCCGTTCTATACGACAAAGGAAAAAGGTACAGGATTAGGATTAACCATTAGTTATAAAATCATCGAAAATCACGGAGGAACGATAGGTATAAAAAGCCAAGTTGATGAAGGTACAGAAGTGCATATCGTTTTACCAGCCTAATGAAACGAAGCATACTCTTTTGGTTAATTGTTTAGAACGACTGGTACATTTCAAATGAAAATGAGGTCCTAACCAAAAAAGTGAAAGTTCTGCCATATCTAAATGGCAAGGGCTTTTTGTTTGTTTACAATATACCTTAACTTTTTCGTGTCCAAGATATTGACTCAAATCCAGCAAGTTGTTGTCCCTGAAATCGGGACAACAACTTGCATTCCTTCCGAAAACGGGAAAGATAACTTGCTATTCAAGATGGAGTAAGATCAAATATTGGAACAAATGGGTGATTGTTTAGGTTCAGAACAATCATCATGTAATATTTTTATTGGGATAATAATCAAGATTTTAGTTTCAATTGAATAGTTGAATTAATATAAGCAAAGTGCAAAAAAAAACAGCCGGTTTTAATTATAGATTTTTCTCTAACAAAATCCTCACTTGTTCTGCCATGACATGAGGCGGATAAGGCATTCCATTCGACTAGCGTTTCCGACAAGTGTAATGTAGGGGATTCATACGTTTATCGCTCTCAGGCGCTTTATATCTTGTATAGGTGGAAGACCAAACATGCGGGAATATTCACGGCTGAATTGCGATGGACTTTCATATCCTACCTGAAATGCGACATCAGCGGCATCTGTTAACTCAGATAATAACAAGCGCCGGGCTTCTTGGAGTCTCAGTTGTTTTTGGAACTGAATCGGGCTCATTGCGGTTACCTCTTTAAAGTGCCTATGAAGCGAAGAAACACTCATATTCGCTATTTCCGCAAGCTCCTCAATCCGAAAAGACCTACCATAGTTATTCTTGATATATTCGATAACGTCTCTGATTTGATAGGTTGAGCTTCCTTCTATTGCAATTTGTTCCAACACAACCCCGTACTGACCTTGCAGAACCCTATAGAGAATTTCCTTCGTGAAGAGAGGAGTAAGTACAGGGATATCCTTCGGATTGTCTAGTAGACGAGCTAATCTGACTACCGTATCTAAGATAGATAACTCCATTCGGCTGACAAACATCGCTCGCTTAGGATTTTCTTTCGGGCTAACTTGAATTTCAGAATCACGTAAAACCTCTAAAATTTGACTTGGCGTAAATTCAAGTTTTAAAGCCAAATACGGAAAATCGGAAGAAACTTCCGTGACTTGGGCAGTAACCGGCAAGTCAACGGATGCAACAAGGTAATCCGCAGGACTGTACTTGAAGCGCTCCTGTGCGAGCCATACCTCCTTCGCACCTTGAACCATAATGCATAAGGAAGGCTTGTAAACTCCGTGACTTGGTCCGGTCACATGAGATTGACGAATGAAATATAAAGACGGAATGGCAGTCGCGTGAACACCATTCCGACCCGAATAACGTTCAATCAGTTTGGCAAGCTCACCCTGCTGTTTATATATTTCTTCAGACATAAAACCCTCCTTGTTCTTTCATTCTTGATAGTTACATTATAAGTCCATATTCGTCTGTTGAGTAAGTCATTGTAAGAGGATTAGGCAATCATTTGGGAGGAATGGGATAACGGTCGCTTTTTCATTTGTTGCATAATAAGAATGTTAAAGTTTGGTCCATAGATGTAGTATGGCTGCTATCGGTGGCGGATAAATAATGTAACAGTTTAAAGTGACAATAATAAAAAAGAAAGGAAGGCAAATAATGCAAAAGCGTAAATTAGGAAAAAGCGGACTCGAAGTTTCTGCTATCGGGCTTGGTTGCATGGGAATGAGTCATGGTTATTTCAAAAATAGAGGATTTAAAAAGGATAAAATGAGTGACTTGACACTTAATATTTAAAAAACAGGAGGGTTTCATGTGCAAAAAGTCATTTTGAACAATGGTGTTGAGATTCCTATACTTGGCTTTGGTGTTTATCAGATTCAAGATGCAAATGAATGTGAACAATCCGTTTATGACGCCCTTATGGCAGGCTATCGTCTGATTGATACCGCTGCTTCTTATCAAAATGAAGAAGCGGTCGGCAGAGCAATCAAACGGAGTGGCGTGGCAAGAGAGGAAATGTTTATTACGACAAAACTCTGGATTCAGGATGCCGGTTATGAGAGCACAAAGAAAGCATTTGCAAAATCACTGGAAAGATTGCAATTGGATTATTTGGATTTATATTTAATTCATCAGCCATTTGGCGATGTATATGGTTCTTGGCGTGCTATGGAGGAATTGTATCGTGAAGGAAAAATCAAGGCAATCGGAGTTAGTAACTTCCAGATGGATCGTCTGGTAGATTTGATGATTCATAATGAAGTAATTCCTGCCGTAAACCAGGTCGAAACGCATCCTTTCTGCCAGCAAATAGAAAGTGCTAAACTTATGAAAGAGAACAATGTTCAGATAGAGTCCTGGGGACCTTTTGCTGAAGGAAGAAATAACATGTTCCAGAATGAAGTTTTAGTATCAATAGCTGAAAAGTATAATAAATCCGTTGCCCAGGTGATTTTACGTTGGTTAACACAGAGAGAAGTCGTTGTGATTCCAAAGTCTGTTCATAAGGAAAGAATCATCGAAAACTTCAATATCTTTGACTTTGAATTAAGCCAAGAGGATATGGAGACGATGGCTACGTTAGATACGAAAAAGAGCTTGTTCTTTTCACATAACGATCCTGAAATCGTAAAATGGCTCGGTACCCGTAAACTTGATATTTAATACTTCTTCTTATACAACACAATGCAGGGCTTTACTTCTTAGGGGTAAAGCCTTTTCTTATTCAACTAAAGGGAATAATAAGTGAAATACGACCGGGGGATTTCGCCAGCCGTTTTTATTTGCTCAATTAACAGGCAAGATAGCTTCATAAAATGACGATAATCTGCACAAAAACAAGGAGCGCTTTGTCTAAGGTCTCTGCTCCTTGTTTTATTAAGCTACTTTTAAAAATATCGATTATAAATTTCTGTCTAACAATATTCCCGTTTGTTCTGCCATGATATGAGGTGGATAAGGCATTCCATTCTTGAACCACCATTCCGTTGATCCTACGATAGCTGCTCCAAAAAATTGAAGAATAACATCTTCACTTAATCCGTGATTTTTTCCTTCGGTTATCTCCACTTCACCCTTTAACTCTTCGATGACAAATTCAAGGAATCGACTACGAAAGTAAGGGGCACCCTTACTCGCTAACATTGTTGAAAAGAATAAATAATGACTCTCAAAGTATTCGAACCACAACAGATTTCCAGTTTTAAAATCCACGTCTCGTGCCGATTCGCACAATTCCCGTAGCTTGTTAATATGTTCTTCTATGAGCTTATCCAGTAAATCAAATTTATCCACGTAATGAAGATAGATGGTTCTTCTTCCAACATTTGCCCTATCGGAAATATCTTGTATTGTAATTTGATCGAATTTTTTTTCAGACATTAATTCAACAAAAGCTTTTTTTATCGCTTCTTGAGATTTGATTATTCTTCTATCCACCTTAGACATTCTAAAAGTCACCAAACTTCCTTAAAAATAATTACACAATTTTAATCAATTTGTGCACTAATACATGAATCCTCGTCTTTTGATCATTGCGGACATCCTGTTTCTGTTTATAATTATACATAAATGCGCAATAATACATCAATATGCATTTTGTCTGAAGATATCTGATTTAACCGCCTTCGGCATAATAGAAGAGGAAATTAATTTCAAGCAGGAGGTTTATTTATGGATCGTGTTGAGAAGAGCAAGGAAAAGTACAAACAGCTATTTGGCAATGGAATCTCCCCTGCATACGCTACCGATCCTGATTTTCAGGACATCCTGAGTCACTTCATTTTTGGGGAAGTTTTCTATCAAGGCAACCTTGATGATAAGCAGCGTGAGCTTATCACCCTGGTAGTGCTTGCCACCAACCAGACATTGCCCCAGCTCAAGGCACATGTTCACGCCGCACTGAACATTGGGCTGACGCCGGTAGAAATCAAAGAGGCAGTTTACCAGTGTGCTCCGTACATTGGATTCCCTAAAACACTGAATGCCATCGCAGAGGTAAATGAGGTTTTCAAATCCAAGAATATTACGTTACCGATCGAAAGCGAAAAGCAAGTTGAAGAAGATAATCGTTTTGAAAAGGGACTTGCAGTGCAGGTAGAGATTTTTGGGGATGTCATTGCAAAAATGCAGGAGGGTGCTCCGCCAAATCAAAAACATATACAGCAATATCTTTCCTCTTTTTGCTTCGGAGACTTCTACACCCGTGGCGGACTCGACTTAAAAACACGAGAATTGCTGACACTCTGTATCATCAGTGCGTTGGGCGGTGCTGAAGGGCAAGTGAATGCACATGTCCAGGGAAACTTAAATGTGGGCAATGAGAAGGAAACGATGATCACCGCTCTGACACATTCTATTCCTTATATGGGATTTCCAAGAACACTAAACGCATTAAGTTGTGTAAATCAAGTTATTCCTGAAAATTAAGAAAGGGTGTTATTTAGTATGTCTACTATTCAAGACAAAGTTGTTATTATTACAGGTGCTTCTAGCGGGATTGGGAAAGCTACTGCAAAAGAACTTGCATCAAAAGGGACAAAATTGGTTCTAGCTGCTCGTCGTGAAGACCGTTTAAAGAAACTACAAGAAGAAATTCGAAATAATGGCGGACAAGCTATTTATAAAGTGACAGATGTAACTTCCCATGAACAAATGGAAGAGCTTGCTGCGTATGCTCTTAAAGAGTTCGGAAAAATCGATGTGTTAGTCAACAACGCTGGTATCATGCCGCAAGCTTTTCTTTTTAAGAAAAAAATTGATGAATGGGATAAGATGATTGATGTAAATATCAAAGGTGTTTTGTATGCTATCGCTGCCGTCCTTCCTTCGATGAGGGAACGTAAATCCGGTCATATTATTAACCTTTCTTCTGTAGCCGGACATAACATTTATCCTGGTGGAACGGTATATTGCGGTACCAAACATGCAGTAAGAGCAATCTCTGAAGGTTTACGCCAAGAAGAAGCGATGAGTGGTACGAATATCCGTGTAACAAATATTTCTCCTGGGGCTGTTAATAGCGAATTATTAGAAACTACCACGGACCCAGAGTTAAAAGCAGGTTTAAATGAATTTTATAAAGTAGCGATTGATGCCGAAGCAATAGCTCGTACAATTTCATTTGCAATTGAACAACCATCTGATGTAGCCATTAATGAGATGATTGTTCGTCCAACAAGTCAAGTGGGTTAAAAAGAAAAACTCGATATTTCAGATATGAATAGCCCTGATGTGATGCTCCATTAGGGCTTTCTCTTAACTTTTGAAAACAGGAGGTATTTTATTGTGGAATATCGCACAGTAGGAAAAACAGGGGTTCAAGTCTCAAATTTATGTTTTGGTACGATGTCTTTTGGCGGAAATGCTGATGAAGAAACATCTAAAGCCATGTATAAACGTTGTCGGGAAGCGGGTATTAACTTTTTTGATACAGCCGATGTTTATAGTGGGGGACGTTCTGAAGAAATTTTAGGAGAATGTATCGCACATGAACGTGAAAATATCGTCCTAACAACAAAGGTGTTTTGGAACACGAGTGCTGATGTGAATGGAAAAGGATTGTCTCGAAAACATATGATGCAAGGCGTTGAAGCAAGTCTGCGACGTTTAAAAACAGACTATATTGATTTTTATTTCGTTCATGACTTTGATGAACGGACACCAATGGAGGAAACATTACGGGCACTAGACGATTTGCAACGGCAAGGAAAGATTCTCTATCCGGCAGTAAGCAATTGGGCAGCATGGCAAATTACCAAAGCATTAGGGATTTCTGCAAAAGAACAACTTGCCCGTTTTGAATTAATACAACCTATGTATAACCTGGTTAAACGCCAAGCTGAGGTCGAAATTTTACCTCTGGCTGCTTCCGAACAAATGGGGGTGATTTCCTATAGCCCTCTAGGAGCTGGGCTTCTTACAGGAAAATATGGGGTGGATAAGCGACCAGAGCAAGGACGGTTAGTGCAAGACAAAAGATACACGGATCGTTATTTAGATGAAATGAATTTTGTTGTAGCTGACCGATTTAATGCACATGCGGCGGAACGTGGCATAAGCCCTGCAACGCTTGCCGTTGCCTGGGTGATGTCCAATCCTGCCATAACAGCACCGATTATCGGGGCAAGAAATTTAACACAGCTTGAGGATTCCCTTGCAGCTGCTGATGTGGACATGACTCCAGAATGGCGTAATGAAATATCTTCCCTTTCTGTTACACCTCAACCTGCAACAGACCGGGGAGAAACGTTGCTACCGAATTGGACTTAATTTTCAACTGCATTTTTTAAATTTAACAATGGATAGATAGTAACCGCTCTTTTTATGAGCGGTTTTTCTTTTGATTAAAAATCAGCAACAAACGATAAAACGAAGGAGTAAAAAATTTTTGGATGGTAGAGACAAGAAAAGGGGGAGAACAGTGGGGATTTAATAAACCGCTTCTTCATTTGGATTTATACAGAAAGCGAAAAACAGGATATTCGATTTAAATCCAAATTTTCAAGGTAAACATTTACCTTTTTATATTCTGGAATTTCCTGATCACATGGATGGTCAAATAAAATACGTGCAATGGTCAGACACTGAACATTACACCGAATACATTAATAAACTCAATCAACAATGTCCTTTTCAGTAAAAACACGAAAAAGTTCCGTCCCTGAAATTTATGGGTCGTGTCCTTAGTAGTTATGTTCTAACGAGTGATGAACATAACTACTTTTTATTTTGGGCAATTATAGCTAAGGAAATACATATCAGTTTTAAATTCCTGACTCGGTTTGAAGTTATAGTCTGCTTCTTTTGTTTAATAATTACCCTAAATGATTACAAATATAATGGCATCAAAATTGCATTATTATTTGATGAATTAAACAAGAGTACCAAGGGGGGAATGAATTTAAAATATTATAGGGAGAAAATGAACGTTTGGATGATGGACGAATCCAAAAAGGAGTTAGAGTAGGAGCTGCAATACTTATGAAAGAAATATTTTTGATTCTTCTTTTACAACTAATCTATGTTCCTCTTTTGACACTACGAATTATTATGCTGGTGAAAAACAGGAGTGTTATTGCCTCCATAATCGGTTTTATGGAGTGTTTAATCTATGTATTTGGTTTGTCGCTCGTATTCAATGGAAAGCAAAATACTATAGGAATGATTATTTATGCCATTGGTTATTCGCTGGGAATTGCATTAGGCGGATATATTGAAAGAAAACTAGCGCTAGGTTATACGACATTTGTTATTACTTTACACCAGGAAAATGAAAAGTTAATTCTAGATCTAAGAAATCAAGGGTATGGTGTAACGATATTCGAAGGCGAAGGCAGATATGGAAAGCGATATAAATTGGACATTGTGACGGAACGAAAAAGAGAAAGGGAACTAATGGATTTCATTTTATGGTATGAGCCGGAAGCATTTATTGTTTCTTATGAGCTGAAAACATTCAAAGGTGGATATCTTCCAAAGAAGAGAGGGCATTCCCATCCTGATGTAGTATTGAAAAAATAAAGAGGGAAGTCCCATAGAATTTTGTTTGGAAAAGAATATGAACTGCAAAATTTTTATTTTTCGAAGTAGTTATTGATCTAGTTACTCATTGGTGCTTTTTTCTGCGAAATGATTAGCAAAATTGCAATACTAATTTGGAAGGTGAGGTTTAATTTTATAATAAAGTAGATTTATAAGCTGATTAGTAAATCGAAGATTTAGGGGGGCAACAATGAAAAAATTTAACATTGCTGTTATTCCAGGGGACGGAATCGGCAGAGAAGTAGTACCTGCAGCTTTGGACGTCTTGCATACTATTTCAGAAATTCATGGAGGGTTACAATTTGATTTTACAGAATTCCCGTGGAGTTGTGAGTATTATTTAGAACATGGAGTAATGATGCCATCTGATGGCATGGAAACATTAGGGGCGTTCGACGCGGTTTTCTTAGGGTCTGTGGGCAATCCAAAACTCGTTCCAGACCATGTTTCTCTATGGGGATTATTGATAAAAATTAGGCGTGAATTTGAACAAGTTATTAATATTCGTCCAGCAAAAAGATTTCCTGGTATTGCATCACCTTTAGCCAATCCAAAGGAATTCGATTTACTTGTGGTTCGTGAAAATAGTGAAGGTGAATATAGTGAAGTTGGAGGACGAATTTATAGAGGGGATGACGAGTTAGCTATACAAAATTCAATATTTTCTAGAAGAGGTACTGGAACGGCGATGAGGTTTGCGTTTAATCTTGCTGCGAAGAGAAAACAGCATGTTACTAGCGCCACAAAGTCAAATGGGGTATATCATGCTATGCCTTTTTGGGATCAGATATTTAATGAGGTTTCTAAAGAATACCCAGGTATCGAAACAGCATCTTGCCATATTGATGCACTCGCTGCATTTTTAGTGACCCGTCCTCAAACGCTTGACGTAATTGTTGCCAGTAATTTGTTTGGTGATATTTTAACTGATTTGGGAGCAGCAATTATGGGGAGTATAGGAATTGCACCTTCAGCAAACATCAATGTAAATGGGAAGTACCCTTCAATGTTTGAACCTGTTCATGGTTCAGCTCCAGATATAGTAGGAAAAGGGATAGCAAATCCAATTGGACAAATTTGGACAGCCCAAATGATGCTTGATCATTTTGGTGAAAATGAGCTTGGAAACCTATTGCTCCAAACCATTGAGAAAGTAACAGCGGAGGGCATCAAGACTTGTGATATCGGTGGTGGAGCAACTACACAGGAAGTAACCGGGGAAATATGCGCCAGACTTAAATTATTATAAAACAATACTCAATGAATCGTAGGTCTTATAACCCTTCTATAGCCCATAAGAAGCAATGATGCTGCTAAGTGAAACAACTAGATGAGATAATACCAAATAAAGAGCGCAAAAAGATCCTTATATTTAAAGGGTCTTTTTGCGCTTGTAGAAATCTCAGATATCTATATAAAAAAACAAATGTCCAATCTCATCCTTCATTTCCGTTGGTTTAATATTGAATATTATTAATTTTAGCTATAGAATAAATTTTATGAAATATATGAAAATGAGTTTAATTCAACTCGTGAGTTGAATTAAACTCATTTTATGTCTGGAATTAAAATTATAAGCAAGTTATCTACATTGAAAATTGAGATAATTAGAACTGGCACAGGTTTTGCAATAAACATAATTCATCACGACTAATAAACTCCGGTTCATTTTAGTTCACGGGCTGGCAGATTGTTAGGGTGCTCTAAACTATGCAGGACCTAAGAAGGGAGATTTTATTTATGCCAGTAAAAGAAAAAAACAACGAATTAAATCAAACTAAGACAATGCCTTATTATTTGTATTCTGATCCAAAAGTTCTGCCGGAGGAACAAGAAAAAATCTTTGCAAAGAGCTGGCAGTATGTTGGGCATGTTAGTCAGATTCAAAAAATAGGGGATTATTTTACCTGTGAAGTGGCTGGGGAACCACTTATAATCGTTCGAGGAAAAGACGATCAAATTCGGGCCTTTTATAACGTGTGCCCACATCGTGCAACTAAATTAGAAAAAAATAGTGAGGGAAACAAGAAAATTCTACAATGTGGTTATCATGGCTGGACCTTTAATTTAGATGGTTCTTTGAATAAAGCACCTAATTTTAAGGATACAGGTTCTTTCTGTGAAGGAGGTGCCTGCCTTCGTTCAATTCGTCTGGAAATTCAAACTTCGATGATTTTTGTGAATTTAGACGATCATGCTGTATCTTTATCCGCGAGTTATGGAGACTTCTTTGATTCCCTTAAAGATGTTGAATTCTTGGGAGAATTAAAAAAAGTATGGAGCAAAAGCCGTGTGATTAAAGGTAACTGGAAGGCTTTTATGGATAACTACTTGGAGTGTGATCATTGCCCCATTGCTCATCCGTCTTTCGTCGCTACACTGGACATGAGCCAATATAAAGTTATAGCCTGTGATAATTATTCCGTTCAAGGTACGATTGTAAAGCCAGATAAGACATTGGGAAGCATAGAATTGAATAAGGCAGAATTCCAAGGAGGACGTTTTTATTGGTTATGGCCAAACATGGCGATTACAATTTATCCTGGTACTGGAAACCTGACTGTCATCCGAATGATTCCGATCGATCATGAAACCACATTGGGTGTTTATGATGTTTTCTTTCGTGATGAAAATCTCACCAAAGAGGATGAGGAATTACTTCAGTTTATGGAGCAGGTACGAGATGAGGATATTGAACTAATTGAATTGGCGCAAATTGGGTTTAATTCTAAAGCATTCAAAAGGGGAGTATTGTCTCCAACGGAAAACGGAGTGTTTCAGTTCCACAAAATGGTATCTAAAGCTTTGGGAATTACGGAGTAAAAGGGAAACTGTTATAAAACCAAGATGGACATATTCTAGCAAAGTAGGAGGGAAGGGCTCCATGATTGTTTTTAGACAAGTAAGTAAGGTATATAACGGTACTGAAATCATTAAAAGTTTAGACTTAACCATTAGAGATGGGGAATTATTCGTTCTAATCGGCCCAAGCGGGTGTGGGAAAACAACCACCATGAAAATGATCAATCGCCTTATAGAGCCCACCTCGGGTGTTATTGAAATTAATGGAACTAATATTCTTGAACAAAATCCAGTGGAGTTACGTCGAAACATCGGATATGTTATACAACAAATTGCCTTATTTCCGCATATGACAATCGCAGAAAATGTAGCCCTGGTTCCTAAATTAAAAAAAAACAAATGCCAAAAGCTATGAAAATAAAGTAGACGAATTGCTAGAAATGGTTGGACTGGATCCAAAGGTTTATAAGCATCGGTATCCTTCTGAATTAAGCGGAGGTCAGCAACAAAGAGTGGGGGTTATACGTGCTTTAGCTGCCGATCCACCGATTATTTTGATGGATGAGCCTTTTAGTGCATTAGATCCAATTAGTCGGGAACAGCTGCAGGAAGAGTTTGTGAAACTCCAAAAAACGATTAAGAAAACGATTATTTTTGTTACCCATGATATGGACGAGGCGATTAAAATTGCGGATCGTATTTGTATTATGCAGGGGGAAGCATTATACAATTAGACACCCCGGAGAAAATTATACGGAATCCAGCAAATAATTTTGTAACCGATTTCATTGGAGTCAAACGACTGCAAAAACATTTAAGAGAATTAAATGCCAATCATGCTATTAAGGGTGAATCTCATAATCTATCACTTCTCAGGGCGGGGGGTTACGATGAATGAGTTTCTGCAGTTCATAGTCGATCGGTATCCGGATATATTGATGGTTCTTTGGCAGCACTGCTACATTTCTTTTGTTGCCGTTTTGGCTGGATTTATCGTGTCAGTACCATTAGGGATTTTCCTGACAAGGGCGGAGAAGATAAGCCATTATATAATCGGCTTGGTAAATATTATTCAAACCATCCCGAGTTTGGCTCTTTTAGGATTCATGATCCCGTTTTTAGGATTGGGAAGTATTCCGGCAATTGTGGCTCTCTTTCTTTATTCTATATTACCGATGCTTCAGAATACGTATACCGGCATTAAGGAAGTCAGTCCGGCCATAAAAGAAGCCGCGAGGGGAATGGGAATGACCGATTTTCAAATCCTTTTCAAAGTGGAAATTCCTCTTTCCATTTCCATCATTATGGGTGGGTTTCGTACCGCAACCATCTATACGATAAGCTGGGCAACGCTTGCCTCATTAATTGGTGGGGGCGGCTTGGGTTATCTGGTATTTACGGGCCTAACAGTTTCGAATAACAATATGCTTATTGTTGGTGCCTTATTAGCAGCTTTGTTAGCGGCCGCAGCAGATATAGCAACCAGAAAATTTCAAGCATTATGTACACCAAAAGGTTTAAGAAAATAAAAAGGGGGATTTTTATGAAGAAAATCGTCGGGGCTGTTACTACATTGTTGCTGGTATTGAGTATGCTTGTAGGTTGTTCTCAGAGTGAATCCACAAGTGCGTCGAGTACTACGATTAAAATTGGTTCACAATCCACTTCAGAACAATTGATTATAGCCAATATGTTGAAATTATTAATTGAGGAAAACACCAAGTTGAAACCTGAAATCGTATCTGGTTTAAGTTCTACTCCTGTGGTTTTTAAAGCCATGAATAATAATGATATTCAAATTTCAGCAGTTAGATACGTAGGAACAGATTTAACCAGCAGTTTGCAAATCAAAGAGCCTCCTAAAAACCCAGAAGAAGCATTAAAAACCGTACAAAAGGGAATGCAGGAAAAATATGACCAAACATGGTTTCCTTCCTATGGGTTTGAGAATACGTATGTGTTTACGGTTCGACAGGATGTCGCAGATAAATTAAAGCTAGAAAAGATATCGGATGTGAAACCTTACGCCAAAGATATGAAATTAGGAACTGATAATGGTTGGCTTGAACGAACTTTAGATGGTTATCCTTCCTTTTCAAAGAACTACGGCATTGAATTCGGACAGAAATCACCGATGGATATCGGACTTGTTTATAAGGCAGTTAGTAATAAGGATGTTGATATTGTTTTAGCTTATTCAACAGATGCGCGGCTAAAGGAATATAAGTTAAAAACACTAGAAGATGAAAAACATTTCTTCCCACCTTATCAAGCATCGCCCGTAGTACGAAATGATATGTTAAAGTCACATCCTGAACTCAAAGACGTCATCAACAAAGTCGCCGGGAAAATAGACACTGCTACTATGACTGCATTGAACTATCAAGCAGATGTGGAGAAAAAAGATCCTGAAGAAATCGCGAAGAGCTTCTTAAAGGAAAAAGGGCTTTTGAAAAAATAATTTCTCCAACTATGAAGGAGAGGGAAAAATGAATACATTGAACGAAGCATTCGGGATAATCATGAAGGATGGAGATAAAATTCTAAAACTCACCTTAGAACATATCTATATGAGTTTTAGTGGTGTTCTGTTAGCAATACTTTTAGGGGTTCCGATTGCTATTTTCATGACAAAGTATCGAAACTTAGCGGATTTAATCCAAAATATTATCGGTATGATCCAGACGATTCCTTCTATTGCTTTACTTTTAATCATCATGATTTTCTTCGGATTGGGGTATACCACAGCAATCGTGGCTCTCGTTTTTTATTCTTTATTGCCCATCATTCAGAATACGTACGCTGGACTGAGCAACGTAGACCGCAATCTGATTGAGGCAGGAACAGGCATGGGAATGACTTACACCCAGTTGTTATTTAAAGTGAAAATTCCACTAGCCTTTCCTGTTATGATGGCCGGATTCCGGATCGCAACCATCATTGCGATCGGTGTGACTACAATTGCTACTTTTGTAGGGGCTGGAGGTTTAGGTGAAATGATTTATCGGGGGATTGCGACAACAGATGATGCCAAAGTTCTAGCGGGTTCCATACCGGCCGCATTACTAGCAGTATGCGTGGATTTTATTCTAAAAATGATAGAAAAAAGGGCCGGTTTTAATCGTCACAAAAAAAGACTGAAAAGCAGTTAAAATGGAGGGGAAGCGTGAAAATTGTATGCATAGGAGATAGTCTAACGGAGGGGATAGGAGTAAGGAAAGAGGAGGCCTGGCCCTTTCTCCTTCAAAAAAAATTAACCGTTGTCATTGTGAACCGGGGCATTTCCGGGGATACCACTACAGGGATGTTAGGACGGTTTTATTATGATGTTATCCTTTGCAAGCCTACCCATGTAGTGATTATGGGAGGAGTAAACGATTTATGGTGGAATCTTCCGATCCATTTAATTCTCTCTAATATATATTCGATGTTTAAGCAAGCGATTTATCACGGTATCATTCCTGTAATCGGAATACCGACACCCATTTTTTTCAAGGTATCAATCAGGAAAGTGTCTGGGAACCCGTAGCTGGGTATACAAATTACCTCAATCAAAAACAACAATACATTCGGTCTTTAATGGATCTTGTAAAAGAGAATAACTTGTTGTCACTAAATTTTAATCAATTATTTTTAGACGATAGACAAAATGTAATTAAAGACTATTTCCAGGATGGGGACGGCGTACACCCGAATAAAAGAGGTCATCAAGCTATTGCTCAATTAGCTTTTGAACAAATCCTTTTGTTTTCGAGTAAATAGTAAAACTTGTATTCTAAATAAGGAGGTTCGGTAATGGCAAAAATCGATACGGTTCTATCGAAATTAAATTATATAAATGGAGAATGGATAGGAAATGAAAGGGAAAGGATGGATATTATCAATCCTTTCAATGGAGAGACTATTGGATCTGTACCCAAAATGGGGCCGCATGAAACGGATATGGCCATTGAAGCTGCGTATTCTGCTTTCTCCAGTTGGTCACAACTTCCAGCACAGGAGCGGTCCCGATATCTTAAAAAAGTAGCGGATATTATGATCGAAAACAAAGAGGAATTAGCCCGAATCATGACTTTAGAGATGGGAAAACCAATTCGAGAATCGAGGGGAGAAGTTGAATATGCTGCTTCCTTTCTAGAATGGAACGCGGAAGAAGCAAAACGAGTATATGGACGAACAGTACCTGGTAGAGATGCTTCACAAAGAATTACTATTTTGAAACAACCTGTAGGAGTAGTGGCGGCCATCACCCCCTGGAATTTTCCCGCAGCAATGATTACTAGAAAAATGGGACCCGCTCTAGCGGCAGGGTGCACATTTATTGTCAAACCTGCAGAGCAAACCCCTTTAACAGCAATTAAACTGATGGAATATTGTGAACAAGTAGGTATACCAAATGGTGTCGTTAACCTTGTAACTGGAAATCCGGCCGAAATTGGAAATACCTTTATGAAAAATCCTAAAGTTCGCAAAATCACATTTACAGGATCGAGCGCTGTAGGCAAACACTTGATTCGACAAAGTGCAGATCAGATTAAAAAAATATCCCTGGAACTTGGCGGGCACGCTCCCTTACTTGTTTTCGAGGACGCTGATATTGAGAAGGCAGTACGCGGAGCCATTTCATCCAAATTTCGAAATGCAGGGCAAACCTGTATTTGTGCTAACCGAATTTATGTCCATGAAAAGATTTATGCTCAATTTGTCAATGCCTTTGTACATGCTGTAGGTCAATTGAAAGTGGGAAATGGATTTGACGAAGACGTTCAAGTCGGTCCAATTATTAATAAGTATGGATACGATAAAATCAATCGTCATGTTCAAGATGCACTCAATAAAGGAGCAAAAGTAGCGGTCGGTGGAAAGGGTAACATCGTCAATGAACATGCTTGTTTCTATCAGCCCACCGTTCTAATGAATGTAACACCAGATATGCTTATCATGAACGAAGAAACATTTGGTCCTGTAGCTCCGATTCAAAAGTTTAAACAGGATGAAGAAGCGATTCAGTATGCCAACGATACCCCGTATGGTCTTACTGCATATTTTTATACAGAAAGTGTCACTCGCGGGACAAAAGTTATGGAGGCGTTAGAATATGGCATAGTGGGATGGAATGATGCTTTACCATCAACAGCCCAAGCACCGTTCGGAGGAATAAAAGAAAGCGGAATTGCCCGAGAAGGGGGAAGCGAAGGAATCGAACCTTATCTGGAAACTAAATATGTTTCAATGGAAGTCTAATAAAGGAGGGGATTTCCCCTCCTTTATTCAGTAAACTCCAGATTTGAATTTTGGCAATATTTCCGGATTAATTTAGATGCTTTTGTCTGGCTTATATTTAAATCGGTAGCCACTTTACGCGAGCTTTTAAATTTATTGTAAGAGTTCATTACGATGTCTTTCTGAAATTCTTCCAATGCTAAATCAAGTGCGGAGGAATAACGATGATGGGATTTTGGTTTAGTGTTTTGCAAAATAAGTTCTGGCAAATCAGATGATTGAATCATGCCATCATTTGTAACAACCAAACGTTCAATCATATTTTCCAATTGACGGACATTACCGGGCCAATGATAACCTGCGAGAATATCTAACGCTTCTTGAGTGATGATGGGACTAGTTTGGTATTTTTGATTAAATTTATTGAGAAAGTAATAAGTTAAGGGAATGACGTCTTCTTTTCGCTCCCGTAATGGCAGCATTTTCAAATCAATGACATGGAGCCGATAATACAGGTCTTCCCTGAACTGTTTTTTTTGTACCATCTGATATAGATCTTGATTTGTAGCAGCAATAATCCGGATATCCACCGTTTTTATTTCTCTGCCTCCTACTGGGAGGAATTGCCTCTCTTGAATTACCTGCAAAAGCTTTGCTTGGATTTTAAGAGAGATTTCTCCAATTTCATCCAAGAAAATAGTCCCGTGGTTAGCCGCTTCTAGCAACCCTTTTTTTCCACCACGATTTGCTCCCGTAAAGGCTCCCTCAGAGTACCCGAATAATTCAGATTCCAACAGCTCTTCTGGAATTGCAGCACAATTAATTGCCAGGAAGGGATTGTTTTTTCTCAGACTCATTTTGTGGAGGTAACTAGCTAATATGCTTTTCCCTGTTCCGGACTCACCTTCTATCAAGATAGTGGTATCAACTTGAGCTACTCTATCACAGAATTTAATTAATTTTTTCATCTTTTCATTGTTTGTAATGATACTTTCTTTTATGAGGTGAGTCTCTTTTGATTCACCCATTGCCTCTTCAATAGGTTTATAGAGGGTTTTAAAATTTTCTTCGCGAGAAGTTGTCACAATTAGTTCAATTTCATCTTCATTGTTTAAAATAGGGATTGCTGTTGTAATCAATTCGCCGCCAATGTAAGTAGTTTGTTTAATTGTAACAGGTTTTTTTTCCTTTAGGACGATGGGGATAATGGATGGGCCCCAGTACCCCTTTGAAACAAAATCTTCATTTGATTTTCCGATAAGCTGACTTGGTTTTAGACCATAATGTCTTTCAGAGAGTCTATTTACGTATATAATACGAGCATCCTTATCAAGAACAAAAATTTCATCCGATGAATGATCTAATATTTTCATTAGAGTTTCTGTAGTTATTTCTGTTTTGTTCACATCTATAGCGTTATCCATTCACCCACATCCCAGTATTTTTTGTACTGCACTTCTAATTATTAAAATTGAATTGAATACGACTATCATGAGTTAATTATAACTCAAATTAAATCTGAAAATAAAGAAAAATTTGTTTTTTTATTTGGAATAAAAGTGATTTAAATTCGTATGAGTATTGTAATTTTACAATTTGAAAAAGCAGTGGAGTTAGTATAGTTTCATGGACACGTCTTAGTTAAGTCCTTAGAATACTACTTGAGAGGATGTGTCCAACTTGAAACGGAAGAACCCAGGTAAAAAATATAATGACGACTTTAAGAAAACGATTGTGGATCTTTATCATGCTGGTAGCTCGGCGAAGGAATTAAGCAGCGAATACGGCGTGTCTGAAGTAACGATTTATAAATGGATAAAAGAGTTCACTCCTGTAGGTGAAGGGGAAGACTCGCTCACTCCAAAGGAAGTGGCTGCCATCCAAAAGGAAAACCTCCGGTTAAAGCAGGAACTTGAAATCTTAAAAAAGGCTATGGCCATACCACTCGGACCATCAATGAGAAATGGGTGACCGATATTACGTACATTCATACATTAAAGGATGGCTGGTGCTATTTAGCCTCCGTTTTAGACCTGCATTCCAAGAAAATTGTGGGGCATTCTTTTTCTCGTTCCATGACCACAGATTTGGTGATTAAGGCAGTAGAAAACGCCTATGAAACACAGAAGCCCGCTAAGGGCTTGGTTCTTCACTCCGATCTAGGTTCACAATACACCAGTAGTGAATTTATGAACTTCGTTCAATCGCTTGGGATGGTACAGTCTTTTAGCCAAAAGGGCTGCCCTTATGACAATGCCTGTATTGAGTCTTTTCATGCCATTTTAAAGAAAGAAGAAGTGAATCATGTCCAGTACGCAGACTACGCTTCCGCCAAACTAGCTCTGTTTCAATTTATTGAGAGCTGGTACAACCGAAAAAGGATCCACAGCAGCTTAGGGTACAAGACTCCACAGATGATAGAAAATCAAATCAAACAATCAGCTTAAAACTTAACTTTTTCGTGTCCAAGATATTGACCCAAATCCAATAGATAAAAACTATAAAGGAGATAAAATATATATATTTGAATTATAAATCCACTTTACATATGATGGTATTAGAAAATCAAGGGGATTTTAAATGAGTAGTGGGGGAGATTATATGGACACAAATACTGCCGGAAATCGGGCTAAATTATCAGGAAAGTTAACAAATGTATTAGATTCTCGATCCTTAGCAAACTCTCATAAAAGGCTTGCGGAGATACTCACTAAAGATATGACGGTTCTTGATATTGGTTGTGGTACAGGAGCAATTACACGTGGAATAGCTGAAGCAGTGGGTCCAAATGGGCGGGTTGTAGGAATTGATAGTAATCCAAGTCTAATCGAAAAAGCCCGTCAAACTCATGGCGAAACTCCGGGATTAACTTTTGAAATAGGCGACATCTATAATCTTACCTATGACAAAGAATTTGATATTGTTACCTCCGCTCGTGTTTTAATATGGCTGTCTGATCCGCTAAAGGCATTGAAAATGATGATATCTGCCGCTAAAATGGGTGGGCGTATTTTGGTTGTTGATTATAATCATGAGAAGATATCATGGGAACCTAAGCCTCCCTCAAGTATGCTTTCTTTCTATGCTGCTTATTTGAAATGGCGTTCCGATGCGGGTATTAATAATGCGATTGCTGATTACCTTCCTGAAATGTTTCGAAAAAGTGAAATTGAAGAAATTACTATAACCCCCCAACATGAGATAACTAAGCAAACAGATCCAGATTTTCAAACACGAATTGGAATATGGGCGGATACCGCTTCAAGCAGAGGGGTCCAGATGGAAAGAGATGGATATATTACTGAAAAAGAATATATGACAGCGGAAAACGAATATAGGGAATGGATGATTCAAGAAGCCCAATCTTTAACAATGTATATGTTAGCAGTTGAGGGTGTGAGATAGCTCAATAATGGACTCTATACAACAATGATGGTGCTGCCGCTGCAGCCTTTTGTTACGCTAACGGGAATCGATAGTTCAATAAAATGTAGGTTTTAATATGTTCTTTTGACTATATTTAAACTACAAAGCAGCTATTCTGATTTTTATTCAGGTTAGCTGTTTTTTTATGTTTGATAACTTGGTCTGTGTAAATAAGATGGTTGATTATTTTTGGACTGAGGAATTTTTTATCTCCGTTCATATTGAGTTCACAAAGAGGCTTTATATTATCTCTAAGGCGAATTAATACAATATTTTTTACAGA
>NZ_BBWZ01000015.1 GCF_001015055.1 Aneurinibacillus tyrosinisolvens
GCTACGTCGACTGTGCTTCTTTGTTCAGATGAAATCAGTAGTATCTGCGCAAGACAGATGCTCCACTGTTTTTGCAGGGATCTCAAGAAAATTATGAATAACAAACACGTGCCCGTAGCTCAATCGGATAGAGTGTCTGACTACGAATCAGAAGGTTGGGAGTTCGAGTCTCTCCGGGCACGCCATTTTTGTGCCGATGTGGCGGAATTGGCAGACGCGCACGACTCAAAATCGTGTTCCTTCTGGAGTGTCGGTTCGACCCCGACCATCGGTACCATTCATATTTGCCTTTATTAACGGGAAGTGGCTCAGCTTGGTAGAGCACCTGGTTTGGGACCAGGGGGTCGCAGGTTCAAATCCTGTCTTCCCGACCATTTTATGATGGCGGTGTAGCTCAGCTGGCTAGAGCGTACGGTTCATACCCGTAAGGTCGGGGGTTCGATCCCCTCCGCCGCTACCATTTATTATTGAATTATCGCGGGGTGGAGCAGTTGGCAGCTCGTCGGGCTCATAACCCGAAGGTCGCAGGTTCAAGTCCTGCCCCCGCAACCAATGAAATCGGGAGTACCCGCGAGGGTGCAATCAACATAGGGGCATAGTTTAAAGGTAGAACTGAGGTCTCCAAAACCTCCAGTGTGGGTTCAATTCCTACTGCCCCTGCCATAAATCTAAATAGGCTTTTTTTTTGCGGAGGGATACCGAAGTGGTCATAACGGGGCGGTCTTGAAAACCGTTAGGGTGCAAGCCCACGCGGGTTCGAATCCTGCTCCCTCCGCCAGTTTTCTTATCATGATGGCGGCCGTGGCGAAGTGGTGAACGCATCGGATTGTGGCTCCGACACTCGTGGGTTCGATTCCCATCGGTCGCCCCATTAAGGGCCCTTAGCTCAGTTGGTAGAGCGGTCGGCTCATAACCGATTGGTCACAGGTTCGAGTCCTGTAGGGCCCATTACCAACCATTAAAATTATATTCTTTCTATGCGGTCGTGGTGGAATTGGCAGACACGCTATCTTGAGGGGGTAGTGATCCTCGATCGTGCGAGTTCGAGTCTCGCCGACCGCACCATTAATTGTCATTCTGACCACGTCGAATTACTTCCTGTTAGAATGACATCAGTAGTATCTGCGAAGATAGATGCACCATAAATGTTCATCTGAACTACGTCGAATGAACTTCTTTGTTCAGATGAAATCAGTAGTACCCGAAGGGTGCACCATACATGGAGGCATAGCCAAGTGGTAAGGCAAAGGTCTGCAAAACCTTTATTCCCCGGTTCAAATCCGGGTGCCTCCTCCATATGCCCTTTATAAGCCGGGGTGGCGGAACTGGCAGACGCACAGGACTTAAAATCCTGCGGTAGGTGACTACCGTACCGGTTCGATTCCGGTCCTCGGCACCACATTTTACTGTTTTTATACATACATGATAACCTTTGATGAAAAACATCAAGGGTTTTTTGTTGTTTTGTCTAATAAATTAGGAGTACATAATACATTTGGCAAGAGGAGGAAGGGATGTGCTTACGATAAAACGATTAACCTCCTGTACTTTTGAGGAAGCAGCCCAATTGTGGAATGAAGGGTTTGCCGATTATTTTTTTCCAATGAGCATGACGGTTGATATGTACGTGAGGCGGATGGCGGGCGAGGGACTTTCCCCTGAATATTCCGTTGTAGCCTATGTAAACGAACAGCCGGCAGGCTTTATCCTTAATGGAATTAGGCATAACAAGGGGAAGAAAATAGCATGGAATGGCGGAACTGTGGTGATTCCCCGTTTCCGTGGCTTAGGGATCGCCAGGAGCATGGTTCAGGCTTCACTGGCAATCTATCAGGAGAACGGAGTGGAGATTGCAACGCTGGAAGCAATAAGTGAAAATAACAGGGCGATTCAACTGTATAAAAGTATGGGGTATAAGGTTGCAGATCATTTAGCAATATATCGTCAGGACAACGAATCCGGCGAGTGCGTCCATTACAATGAAACGCCAACCCGTTACCGAATGACATATGGGCGTCCGTCTGATACGGCCGGATTGCCTTTCTACAAGCATTTTGTTTCGTGGCAAACACAATGGCAAAGCCTCCGTGATGGAGGAGAAGCCTTTCTTGTTTCGGATAGTTCCGGCCAGACGGTTGGTTATACCCTTTATAAAAGAACGGTAGATGAATCCGGGAATTTGTTAGGTATTACCCTTTATCAGTGTGAAGCGGATAACAATAGGGAGGACAGGGAGGAAATCGCGGTGTATACCGTAAATAAGCTGTTTTCTTCCTGCACAGTACCCTGTAAACAAACAGCAGTCAACATCGCTTCTACTAATGCTCCTGCCGCAAGAGCGCTTGAAAGAATGGGCTTTACAAGAGATGCCGAGCAGGCGTGGATGGTGCGCGACCTATAAATGTCTTACACGTACGTTTCATCAGGTACGGAAGAATGAAGAGATACAAATGGCTTTAATTTGGCAGCAATGTCGGAGATAAGGTCAGCCGCCTGAAGTGTGTTTGAAGTTTGCCCTTTTTTATATGCATCAAGCAGAATAGTCAGTAATTCATTCTGGTCTAATTTCTGGTGCTGGTTCATTATGTTTATGGCTCCTTTTATTAAATGATTAAATATTGCATAGAATAATAATGAATAAGAAACAGCCCATCTAGACAAAGATGGGCTGCCTGGCCAACTTGTTTCCCGGTTGTAAGCCTTCCTTAGTCTCGATTGTTGTTATTATTACGGGCTTCTCCGCCCTTGCGTCCGATTTCCTCATAGAACTCCTTGCCATGGGATTCAGAGGTGGCTTCACCGCCTTTACGGCCGATTTCCTGGTAGAAGTCTTTATCGTGATTCTCAGCGGTCGCTTCTCCGCCTTTGCGTCCAATTTCCTCATAGAACTCTTTGCCATGGGACTCGGCGGTGGATTCTCCGCCTTTACGGCCGATTTCCTGGTAGAAGTCTTTGTCGTGGGACTCAGCAGTTGATTCTCCGCCTTTGCGTCCAATTTCCTGATAGAACTCCTTGCCACGGGACTTAGCGGTTGCTTCCCCGCCCTTGCGTCCACGTTCTTCCATGCTCATCTTATTATCATTATCGCGCCTGTTATTTTTATTACGTGCCATTTAACATCGCTCCTTTGGTAATAATTTTGTAGCATGAAATATATTTACCCCCCATTTTCATCTGTAAACATTAAATCTAAAATATGTAACTAAATCTATTTTTTTCTTACTATTCAAAAAATAGATTTACAAGTTAACTTTGAAGATGCCACAGGTACGGTGAAGGGGCGTGGCTTTTTGCATTGCGCTAACGCGTACGTTCAGCTACCTTTACCAGCTGTTTGCCAAGGTTTTCACCGGAAAACAGGCCGAGAAATGCTTTCGGAATATTTTCAAACCCTTCGACAATGTTTTCCGTGTATTTAATCTTTCCTTCGACGACCCATTGGGCAAGCTGGGTCGCTCCTTCTTTGAAGTGAGCCGAATAGTTGGAGACGATGAATCCTTGCATCATTGCGCTCTTAATCAGCAGCTGTGTTTGAACGCGAGGGCCAACGTCCTGCTTCTCAAGATTGTATAGGGAAATCTGCCCGCACAGGGGGATACGCGCGTTAAAATTAAGAAGTTTCATAACCGCGTCTGAAATCTCTCCGCCCACGTTGTCAAAGTAAACGTCGACACCGTTTGGGCAGGCCTTTTTCAGTGCGTCTTTCATATTGTCTGTTGTTTTATAATTAATCGCTTCATCGAAACCGAGCTCATCCACGAGATACCTGTTTTTTTCGTCAGACCCGGCGATGCCCACAACGCGGCACCCTTTGATTTTTGCAATCTGCCCGACAATCATTCCGACGGCTCCTGCTGCTCCCGAAATGACAACCGTTTCTCCTTCTTTTGGCTGTCCGATATACAACAGGCCGAAATACGCGGTCAGGCCCGGCATACCAAGAACGCCGAGAGCGGTAGTAACAGGGGCAATTGTAGAATCGATTTTTCTTACCTGATTCTTGTCTGCGATCGAATACTCCTGCCATCCGAGATTTCCGACGACGATATCCCCTTCTGCAAAATCCGGCGTTCGAGACTGTACGACTTCACCGACAATCCCACCGCTTATGACTTCGTTTAATGCAAAGGGAGGTACGTATGATTTTGCATCGTTCATTCGTCCGCGCATGTACGGGTCAACAGAAAGATACAGTGTTTTTACTAAAACCTCCCCTTCCGTCGGGCTGGGGATAGCAGATTCAACGAATCGAAAGTTTTCTTCTGTCGGCATTCCCTGGGGCCTGCTGGCGAGCAGAATTTGGCGGTTTACCTGTTCAGTCATATACTTATCTCCTCCATTTTTTAAATGTGAAAACGCTTGATTTGTTCCCACTGCTGTTCTTTATACAGAATTTCCTTTTGCTTCTCTCCGATTAAATCGAAATGTGGAAACGAGGCGCGGTAATGTATGTATTCCTTAGGTAAGCCGTATTTCCTTCCCCAATCGATTAATCGTTTGATATCGGAACACCCTGCTTTCGTTACCGTAGTAATTCCGGGATAGCGTGGATGCAGCCAGTAGTGGGTTAAAAAGGCGATTTCCCCCTGTGCCACCCGCTGCTTCCACTCAGTTAACTGTTCCCGTTTTATTCCAAAAGCCATAGACTCGCCTCCTTAGAATTTATCGTCCTCGGCAACTCCTTCTGGTACACACGCCGCGACTGCTTCTGCAAGTATCGGATCAAGGATGGATATATACAGCGGATAGAAGGAAAAAGGTGTGCTTTCATGCTCATGCAGCTTTTCAAGGTACTCTTTTGTTTTGGAGAAAAGGAGTGCAGCATCGATTCCAAGTTCGCCTTCCCACGTCTCGTTTGACTTGGCAAGCGCTGCCTCGAATAGCTTGATGGCGCCCTCTATGTTCTGGTTGCGGAAGTGATGCAGGCCGACGGCAACCTGCAGAAGAGCCTGGAGCAGCCGGTTTCTCCCTTCGTTTAACCAGTATTCCTCCATTACCTCATGGCATTCATAATAATCCTGCTCGATATTAAAGTAATATAAGTATTCAATATACAAACGGTGATACATGAGCATCCCTTCCTTTCTTGCTTCATCTCTGTATTCAGTTATTTTCACTATATCACCGTAACCATATTTCGGAAAACCGCAACAAGATTTGCGGACCGAAAATTTCAATTTTATGATATGTTTAACACGTGACTATATAACTATAAAAGGAGAAATGAAGACTATGCTGCAACAAATCGTAGATTATTTAGTACAAAACCCAGACGTTATCGAAAAAGTAAAAGCCGGTACGGTTAGCCTAATAGGGTTATCCGATACGGAGCAACAAGCGGTTCTCGATGTTTTTCAGAACACAGTCTCTTATGCTACTATGGCTACAATGGGTTACTGGCAATAAGATGCACATTGGTTACAGGTCAGGGGATCCTGGCCTGTTTTTTTGAAGGGAGAGCAATATGAGTAATATGAGAAAAAACGTCTTATTTTTGATGACTGTATTTATCACTTTGCTAACACCTTTTTATTTAATATGGATTACTTTGCATGTTCCTTTTGTGGGATTATCTATAGAAAAGGATAAAACAGGTCAATGGCACATTTCTCATGTTACAAAAATAAGCTGGGCTAATCAGCATGGAATTAAACTAGGGGAAACTGTTACCTCAGTAAATGGAAGTGAACCCGGTAAGCATCCAATGGTTAAAAAATACAACATTGTGGAAAATGTAGAGAGTTTTGAACTGGTAAGAAATGGTGAACGGTTTACTTACCGTATATCCAAGGATATGTTCCCTGAGCTATTCGTTTATCATACCCTGGTACCCACCGTGGCCTTTATCGTCTTTTTAGCTTTTTCTCTATTTTTGTATACGAAAAAAAGAGAGGATAAGTCCGCCATCATCCTCATTCTCTTTTTACTGGCGGTAGGGTTAAGTTATTTAAGTGCCGGGGGGTCGGCACGTGGTGATTCCGCAGCACGGTTTATAAATGGAATGACCTTTTTATTTATTCCGGTGCTCTTTCTGCATTTTCTATACCATTATTATGGACGATTGAACATTCGCCTTTGTCATTCTAAATTATTATCCGCTCTTTATGGAGTGAATGGGGCGCTTATTTTTATCAATGGAGTCTTCATTATAGGTGAGTTCGGTAAACTATTCCCTATTATTCGCATCTCTCAACTTTCTTTTTTTTGTATCAATACTTTTATTTGTCTCTACATTTTGCTTTCCGGTTATATTCGCAACAGAAAAACCATATATGAACCGGTTCTTAAATTAATAGTAGCAGGCCTTACCGTTGTCTTCTCCCCCTTTATTGGGTTAGTGGCTATACCTGGAATTTTTTGGGAAATCGAATTGATTCCCGAAACACTGGCGGCTATTTTTTTGATTTTGCTTCCTGTCTTTTTAATTTATCTTGTCATAGCGAATCGTTTACTGGATATTGATTTTGTTATTCATCGCTTACGATATTATTCTTTATTATCGATTTTTCCTACTGTCGGCATCCTTCTACTTCTTTATCTAATCGATAGAGAAGTTATGCTAATTCAATGGATTCAATCCTTTATGGTGGTTTATCTGGGAATCACAAGCTTTTTCTATATCAAAGAGGAGCTTGATTTTCGGTTTCGCCCGAAACTGTTTAAAGAAAAATATAATTTTCAGGCGAGTTTGGATCGGTTTTCTTACGATATAGCCAAGGTTATGAAGATCCCTGATTTGGAAGAGCGGTTAATAGCAGAAGTGAGGGAAGTTCTGCCTGTTAAATCCGTTGGCCTATTCGACATGGATTTGACGGATTTCTCTATCTCGATTAAGAAAGGCTCCGTTGATTCTTCGTATGAAAGAATTGCGAATCAGTTTAAACAGGACAGCAGCTTGATTTCGGTTGGCGAATACAAAGATTTGGACGACGGTATTGTTTTAATGGTTGGTGAACATAGACGGAAGTGTTATCTTTTATGGATTGGAGAAAAAAAGAATCGAGTCGATTTTAATCAGAATGAAAAAGTATGGCTAAAAACCATTGCACATTATACCAGTATCGTATATGAAAACCTGCATCTAGTTAAAGGGATGATAAAGGAGTTAGAGGAGTCAGTAAATAAGCAAACATCAGCCCCTCCCTGGATTTTGCGTCTGCTATTCAATTTATCGGAGAAGGAAAGGCGCCGCCTCGCTTCGGACTTACATGATTCCGCTCTCCAGGATCAATTGCTATGGTATCGCCAGCTGGAAATGATCTCATCACATCCAGAAATCCCCTCCTGTCTTACGGAGCGGTTAGATCAGGTGAAAGAGGGATTTCTTGATGTCATTCACCAAATTCGTGAAACTTGCAATGAATTGAGACCGCCTTTTTTAAAAGAAAAAGGGATGGTAGAAGCTTTAGAGGATTTATCCGGTTTTGCCCAGCTGCGTTCTGATTATATGGTTCATTTTCATGCAGATTTTAATCAGGACTTGGATTATGAACACATTCTGGCGATTTATCGAATCGTGCAGGAGCTTCTGACTAATGCATCGAAACACTCTAAAGCGACTCTCGTTCACATCACCTTAGGAAGTAACGATGAGTCGATTTATTTAAATTATCGGGACAACGGTGTGGGGATGGACCTGAATCTTCTGCAGCCTTCTTTTCAGCATATGGGTTTGTCTGGAATCAAAGAACGGGTTTTAAGCCTTGAAGGAGAAATCCATTTCCATTCAACAGTAGGGGAAGGGTTGGAGGTCTCGATTTGCGTACCTGTCACTCCGGCAGCGGGTATGTATGAACCAGTTGTATGACGTATTAGTAATGTTCCTTGATTACTGCAAGATAGTCCAGACGGGGGCGGTATCCGGCCGGGATAAGATATCCATGTTCCTGCACATACGCATATGGAATCGATTTGCGGCCCCCGAGTTTCGACTCCTCCCAAAACGCGATGATATGCTCAGCATCCAAAACATACGTCTCATCATGGGAAGTAAAACGGATGATCGCGAAAGAGATACCCTGATGCTTACGGACGAGGCGCATATGCTCGATCTGGTGCTCATGAAAGTTGCTTAAAGGAAGGGAGGTTTTATTCCTTGTTTCCTTTGCCTCAAAATCGAGATGGCGTCCCTCAAAAATCCCGTTATAATCCGTTGTTGAAGGCTGCCTGAAATAAGCCTCCCGAATAACGGCGGCGGAACGGGAAGGATAATCCACCTTTACTATTTGCACAGGAGTCGGCTTCTTATGCACGGACGCGATACCGTGGGCTACGTAATATTCATTGCTCTGGTTTACTTCATCTTCAAGGCTCATTCCCCGGTTGGCTGCCGTACCTTTTGCACCAAGCGCCGCCAGGAAATCCTCCGCTTTCATCCGGTCAGAGATAACAGGGCCCGAGGGGATTGTGCTGCCTGTTCCCGGATGTGGATAGCGTATTTTTCTCATTGTGCACACCTCTCATTTCTTTCTGTATCATAGCAGAAACGAAGAAAAAGTGGTATGTTCTTCTTAAATAGGATAAATTGCCATAAGAAAATCGGAAGGAAAACGAGTCAGGAGGAATGGGAGCGGATGACAATGCAAAACGTAGAAAAGCAGCCTTTTTCACTGGAGGAATACACGCTTGAATGCGGGGAAACAATTTCTGTAACCATTGGTTTTGAGACGTATGGAAAGCTGAATGCCGAGAAAAACAACGCGATTCTTGTTTGCCATTTTTTCAGCGCAACAAGCCATGCGGCGGGGAAGTATTTTCCTGCTGATGAAGAATCAGGGTGGTGGGATCAGCTAATCGGGCCGGGAAAAACGATGGATACGGACCGCTATTTTATTATTGCTTCTGACACGCTATGCAATATCCAGCTGAAAAATCCTCATGTAATTACAACCGGTCCGGGAACGATAAATCCAAAGACGGGTGAGAAATACGGAATAACATTTCCCCAATTTACATATCGTGATATGGCGGGGATTCAATACGAATTGGTTACGTCGCTTGGCATTTCACGCCTTGCCGCGGTCATCGGGCCTTCTGCGGGGGGCATGCAGGCGCTGAATTGGGCTGTCCACTACCCGGACATGCTGGAAGCGTGCGTTTGTGTCATTAGCGGCGCGCAAACCCCGGTGCTTACTTCCCTTGCGTATTTACAGTCCGCCATTGACGCCATTACGCTCGATCCGAAGTGGAAGAGTGGGAGCTACAGCGAAGGAAGCGAACCCGAAGCCGGATTGACGCTGGCCCTGTCGCTCATGAACCTGGCCGCTTACCAGTACGGGTGGTATGAGGAAGCATTTCCCCGAATTTCGAACGAAAGTAAGCCATATACCTCTATGGAAGAGCAGCCTTCTTTCCAACGCCAGTTCCGTAATATGGTCACACAGAGAATGGTACCGTACGATGCCAACCATTATATTTATACGGCACGGGCGGCGATGCTTCATAATATCGCCCACGGGTTTTCTTCACTAGAGGATGCGCTGGGCCGAATCAAGGCAAGACTATTGATGATTCCGTGTACGAGCGATTTGTTGTTTCCGCCTGAATACAGCAGGCAGGTCGTTGATATAGTTACAGGGCACGGAGGGAAAGCGGAATGTTATGAAATTAGCAGTCCATATGGTCACATGGCAGGTGTGCTTGATACCGGCCTGTTTGCTGAAAAGCTTGCTTCTTTTTTGAACAAAGCACCGGAATAGAAAGGGAGGATTCGATGGAAGAATTTTTTGAACTGGTTGCAGCGCGCAGATCGATTGGAAAAGTTACGCAAGAACCTGTTCCCCGCGAACATATTGAAAAAATGATAGCAGCGGGCAACTGGGCGCCGAGCCATCACAATACGCAGCCGTGGAAATTCTTCGTGCTGGCAGGAGAAGGCAGAAACAGGCTTGGAAAGGCGTATGGAGAAATTGCTGTTATCGAGAAAGGGGAAGGAATTTCTGAACAGGAACGGAAAGAGCTTTACGAGAAAGCTTACAAAAAAGCCTTCCGCGCCCCCCTTATTATTGCGATGGCCTGCCTTCCAACCCAGGAGGAACGGATTATTGAGTCAGAAGAATTTTCGGCTGCAGCGGCTTGTATTCAGAACATGCTGCTGGCGGCCCATTCACTTGGATACGGTTCAATCTGGCGAACAGGAAAGCCCAGCTACCATCCTGTAATGAAAAAGCTGTTCGGCCTTGGAGAGAAGGATAGGCTTATGGGGCTCGTTTATATAGGGAAACCGGACATGGTAAAAGAGCCAAAGCGGACGCCTGCCGAGGAAAAAACGGAATGGTGGTTATCTTAAAATTAACTGCAAAAAAGGGGAGGCGTCTTTGCTGGCGCCTTCCCTTTGCTTTAAAATACCTTCTTGCGATCCCGTTCCTCTTTTAATATCTCAACGCATTCCCTAAATCGCTGGGAATGAACGATTTCCCGTTCTCTTAGGAAGCTTAAACTATCCTTTAAATCGGTATCATCGGTCAAATTGATCAGCCATTGGTACGTAGCTCGGGCTTTCTCTTCTGCTGCAATATCTTCATATAAATCGGCAATCGGATCGCCCTTTGCCTGAATATATTTGGCAGAGAAAGGAACGCCTGCGGCATCACGGTAAAAGAGGGCTTTATCATGGGCTGCATAGTGATCCCCCAGTCCAGCACATTCCAGCTCTTCAGGTGTCGCATCTTTCGTTAATTTATAGACCATTGTCGCGATCATTTCCAGGTGGGCCAATTCTTCGGTTCCAATATCGTTCAGAACGCCAATCACCCTATCAGGTACAGTATAACGCTGGTTCAGGTAGCGAAGAGCGGCTGCCAGTTCCCCGTCCGCACCGCCGTATTGTTCCATGAGAAATCGAGCCATTCGCACATCGCACTTGCTCACACGAACCGGGTACTGTAGCTTTTTCTCATATATCCACAAGAAACATCCCCTCCTCTATGTTTGGTTTCGTGCTATTTTTACACCTGCCATGGCCATGGTGAACTGTTCCACGTCCACGGCGTCGTGGAGAAACTGCAGCCAAAGTTGGCAAGTGGACCGTATATCGCTTCGAAGTTTTTCTTTAACTGCATGTTCCGTTGTGTATAGTCATTGTACTGGGCAATCGCTGCCTGGTCATCCGGATGAGTATTCAGATAAAGATTAAGCTCAATGACAACGAACTCGACCTGTTGAATTTCTAGCAGAAGGTCATAATAAGCGGTGTCCGGCTGCTGTTTCATGGTTTGCTTCCTCCTTTGCTGTATTTATCTCTATAAGGGCTTTCGTACGGAGCGTACAATGCAGGCCAGAGTGTCCCCTGACAAAGCGCTTCAGGCGGCGGATATTGAGGTAAATTATAGGGCTGGAATCCCATATACAGTTGTGGCGGCGTTTCATACGTTCTTTTTACAATAGGGGGACACGGATTGTTCGGGCTGCAGTATACATGGTATTTCTTTCGGAAGGTATACATTGCGTCGCATCTCCTTTCCAATTGAATTCTTCATATAAATATTGGAGGGAGGCTTGGTTTAATTCCATCTTTTTAGTAGACAAGAAAGTATAACTTTCTTATCCATTAACCTCCAAAGTGGTGTTCAAACAAGATGAACATACTAAGGGTGGAGGTGATCAAAGCATGAAGCAAGCTGTAAAAAGCTTAGCAGTTGCCTCACTTGTTGTTGTAATGGCAGGATCAATCGTTGGATGTAACCGGGCACCGGGTGGCGATGGCAAGGCGAACACACAAAATTATCGCGCCAACCAGAACAGTACAAACAGAGTAGCAACGCCTGATGGAGTCAGAACCCGTTCGGATGGGGCCGGCACGGCACGTTACAATACGATTGGTGTCCGTCCTCATGCGGCCAGGAACAATGAGCAGCGTGTTGCAGACCACATGGCGAGATTAGCGACCGGTGTGAAAGGCGTGAGCCGCGCCAGTGCGGTCGTGAACGGCAAGGATGTTATCATTGGGATAGACGGCGCAAATGCCGCGGATGCAAAGGTAAAAGAACGTGAGGTTTACCAGGCTTTACGGAAATCGCAGCCGGGATACAACATTCATGTAACGTCCGACCGGAACCTCCACCAGCGCATACGAACGCTGAATACGCAAATGGCGGCAGGGCACCCTGTCCGGGACCTCACGGCTGACATCGGCGCGCTTATCCGCGACATCGGCCGGACGGTTACAGCACCGTTTCGTTAAACTAGAGAGGGCCTGTCTGATCGGGACGAGCCCTCTTTTTTCCTTTACATACAGCCTAGCTTTCACTACCTTCTTCCTTTTCCTATATGGTATAGTTAAATGTGGCCTATACAGCGAATTTTTATCATGGAAAACGGAGGCGTTTTTAAATATATGACAGATCCTAGAAAAACCTTTGCGATTATCTCCCACCCGGATGCCGGGAAAACGACACTTACGGAGAAACTGCTTTATTTTGGCGGAGCGATTCATACAGCCGGTATGGTAAAAAGCCGGAAATCCAAATCGGCAACGTCTGACTGGATGGAAATCGAAAAGCAGCGCGGGATTTCCGTTACATCAAGTGTGATGCAGTTTTCTTATAATGGCTACGCCATTAATATCCTTGATACACCCGGACACCAGGACTTCAGTGAAGATACGTACCGGACACTGACGGCGGCGGACTGTGCTGTCATGCTGATTGACGCGGCCAAAGGAGTAGAGCCGCAAACGATTAAGTTGTTCGAAGTGTGCCGGATGAGAAATATTCCGATTTTTACCTTTATAAACAAAATGGACCGGGATGCCCGCGACCCGCTTTCATTGCTTGAAGAGCTGGAAGAGGTGCTGGGCATTCGCTCCTGCCCGATGAACTGGCCGATCGGTTCAGGGACTGATTTTCATGGGGTATACGACAGGGAAAAACAACAGGTGGAATTGTTCAAGCGGGGTGAGGCGGAGCGGAAATTTGTTCCGGCCTTCCAGAGTGAAGAAACGGATCGGGAGATTCGGTCCATTATTGGAGATATGCTCTACACCAAGCTGGAGGAAGATGTCGAGCTGCTCGACATTGCCGGCGATCCATTTGATAAAGAAAAAATTGATTCAGGACAGCTGACCCCTGTCTTTTTCGGGAGTGCCTTAACGAATTTCGGGGTCCAATCTTTTCTTGAGTACTTCCTCAGCCTTGCGCCGGGTCCTGCGCCCCGCATGAGTGAGAAAGGGCTGATTACGCCGGATCATACTAAATTCTCCGGATTTGTTTTTAAAATCCAGGCAAACATGAACCCTGCCCACCGTGATCGGATTGCTTTCCTGCGCATTGTGTCCGGTACCTTTACGAGAGGGATGACCGTGCAGCACGTGCGGACAGGAAAGAAAATTAAATTGTCGCAGCCGCAGCAGTTTTTAGCACAGGAGCGCAGCATTGTGGAAGATGCCTACCCGGGAGATATTATTGGCCTGTTTGACCCGGGGACGTTTGGAATTGGCGATACACTTGTGGAAGGAAACAGCAGCTTTTCCTTTGCGGGCATTCCGAGTTTCTCGCCGGAGATTTTTGCCCGTGTGCGTGCAAAGGATGCGATGAAGCATAAACAATTCCATAAAGGAATGCAGCAGTTGACAGAAGAGGGGGCTGTCCAATACTTCACGACGGCCGCTCCCGGTGCCGAGAGTTTAATCCTTGGCGTGGTCGGCCAGCTGCAACTGGAAGTGTTCGAACACCGCCTTCGCGGGGAATACGGTGTGGAAGTAGAAATTCAGCCACTTGGATATGAGCTTGCCAGATGGATAAAAGGGGATAAGAAAGAACAGGATTTGAATTTAATCCAGTATGGCGGAAGCCTTCTTGTTCGTGACCGGGAAGGAAAGCTCGTTGTCCTTCTTGAAAACGAGTTTGCGGAAAGATGGGCGAAAGAGAAAAATCCGAATGTTGAGTTTGTCAGTACATCATACGAATAAAGCAGCGTTATAAATACTTGCGGATGAACGGTTTAATGCTGTCGATGCCGATGGCAAACCCAAGTCCGTGGTTATCCCGTATAATAAATGCGTTCATGCCAACCGCTTCCCCGTTCAGATTGATCAAGGGACCGCCGCTGTTGCCAGGATTAATGGCTGCGTCGGTTTGGATAATGTCTTCATATTTCCTTCCTGCGATTTGAACGGGGCGGTTTTTGGCGCTTATAACCCCCGTTGTCACTGTGTTTTCTAACCCCAGTGGATTCCCAATTGAAATGACAATTTCCCCTACCTGAGATTCCTTCGAAGAACCGATGGGCAGAACCGGATAGCTCGATCGGCCTGTGATTTGGATAAGAGCAAGATCACGCCGGGCGTCCGTCCATACAATATCCGCGTTCTTTGTCTCTCCATTTGCCAATTTTACCTGGATCGTTTTGGCATTATGAATCACATGCTCACTTGTAAGAATGTAGCCCTTGGGGTGGATAATAAACCCGGTCCCGAAGCTGCGGCGAACTTCTTTTCCTGTGGCAGGCGCATTTGGAAAAAGAAATTCATGAAGAATTTGAGACATTTTCCGGTTGGATGAGTGATCCTCTGTTGTGATGGAGATGATGGCGGGTTTCGCTTTTTCTACAATGGAAACAAAATAGTTTGCAGGATGCATATAGGAAGGCTGTCTGAATGTTTGAGTCGCATACGTTTGTTTCCGCTTCAATTCATTTCCCCCTTTCCTATTGAATAAGTAGTTGTTCAATTTCTTTTTTACTAATGTATGTAGAAAAAAGGACAATGTGAAACATATTTATTTTCATACAATTCGTATACAATCGAATGATTCAGTCAAGGATAGGCATATATCGATATCGAATCAGGAGGTTATACGATGAGTGAGAGCATTAGCTTGATTTCAACAGGTCAAACATTTAAACCTTTTGCCTGGAAAGCTAATTTTGATATGGAATTTTCGTCCGAATGTTTATATTGTGACACCGGCGTATCCCGCTTAAAAGGGTATGTTGTGGAGGATGAAAAAGGCACCGCCCTGCGTGTAGCGATTTGTCCCGTGTGCCAGAAGGTAAACGCAAGATATTAATGGGCTAAACGTTCCCTTCTTCGAATATGATCTATTGCACAAGATTGTGTTCGGCGGGAAAGGGGAAGGGACAATGGAGAAAAAGTGTGCCCAGTGCGGGCATGTTATGTATTTAAGCTTGCGAAAAGTAGTGTATATGAACGAAACCCAGATTAACCATGTTCCGGTATACAATTGCACAGAGTGTGATCATAACGAACTCGTGGAGCATGTGAAAGAGGAGTTAAAGCGATTTCTACTGCAGGTTGTACCAGCGGAAGGCGCAGGTGTTTTTTCCTTTGCGAACCATTCCGCTTTTACCCGTGTCATGCTGCGGATGAGCCAGCAAACAGAGCAGAAGCCGATAGATGATTTGCTTGATTTATACCTGCTCGCCCGCTCGCTAAATGATGCGATATGGATGGATGAAATCAAGCAGGAATGGCTCCTCAGAGCCAATTGTGAATAAAGTTTTACAATTGTCTGGAAAACACTGAAATTCCATAAAGCACCCCCTCTATAGCAATAGACGCAAATGGATGGATATGGTTAAATGGAATCATATCATCTGAGGTAGGGGGGTAACTCTGATGGGAGGACAGACAATTGCGATGGCCGGTTTAATTGGGTCCATGGCGATTCCATTAATTTTAATTACAACAATGTTTATTGCATCCAAGAGAAAACCAAGAGCGTAAACACATAGGAAAACCCCTTCTACCGGCAAGGCTGGTAAAAGGGGTTTTTGTTTATTTCCGCCAAACAAACCTGCAGGGGTTGTCCCCTTTAGGTTTAGAAGCTTTGCATCGTTGCCCAAACATCAAGTTTTGTTCTTACCTTTTTAATGACCTCGTCTGTGAAGTCGCTTGTTGTTGTGCCTCCACCTAGATCGGATGTGCGTGTGCCTTCGCTTACCGCCTCGATTGTTGCCTCGTAAATGGCCCGTGAAGCCATAGAAGCTTTTTGATCCTGGAAATAGGTGAGGAGAGAAGCCGCTGCGAGGATCATCGCCATCGGATTGGCTACATTTTTCCCGTAAAGAGCAGGAGCGGTACCGTGCGGTGCTTCCACCATAACAGCCTGTGTGTTGAACTCGTCGTCAAATCCGAGAAGGACGGATTCAGCACCGGCGATAGAGCCGAACATTTGAAGTACCATGTCGCTCAGGCAATCTCCGTCACGGTTCAATGCCGGTATCACCATCGCATCTCCGGCGGAAGAAAGAAGGAGTGCATATGTAGCATCAATGAGTTGCGGTTCATAGCGAACGGTTGGATATTTTTTGCTTGCCGCGTCCATTTCTTCCTTCAGCATACCTTCGTATACGGGGCTTACTGTATATTTCGGTCCGCCGAATACTTTTGCGTTCGTTTTCTGCGCATGACGGAAAGCAAACTCAGCAACTGCACGGCATGTTTTACGGTCGATTGTTTCTGTACGGTATGCGATTTCGTTAACGCCTTCGCCTTCGCGCCATTCTTTCGCGCCGTATGCATCGCCTACAGCCATCCGTACAACAGAGATTGGAGCGTATGCACCCGCTACCGGGCGAATCCCTGGAATTCGGCGTCCTGTACGTACAATAACTTTTCCATCAATTTCCTTGCGAAGAATCGCATTTGGACTTCCTACAGTCCCTTTTTCTTCGGGTGTAATCGTTGCGGCTTTAAAGCCGAACCCGTTCTTTTTCATTGCACGTGCAGCTTCATGCACGACTTCGTTGTCTGTTTTCTTGCGGTTTTCAAGGCTGAGGTCATATGTTTCAAAATCAATTTCAAAACCAATTACGTCTGGTTGTAATACGCGTAATGATTCCTCAAGAAGCTCCTGTCCGGTCTGGTCACCCTGCATAACAACAACTGTTTTTTTCATTCTAATCACCTCGTAATAATCTTTCCTTATCTGGGTAGGTATGACACGCAGCATTACTTATTATGCACGATTCTGTGAAATATCTCAATCGTTATTGGCTGGAATTGCGAATTACGAACATAAAAAAGCGAAATAACGAAAAATCCGATGGGCTTTCTGTGCAGTTTTTTTATTTATTGTTCGGCTGGGAACGGGTAATATAGAGGGAGACATTACAAAAAGGAGAGATAACCTATGCAGGAACTCGTATCCATTGAACAGCTGAATGAATTTCTACAACAAAATCCGGAAGCAATTTTATTAAAGCACAGCAATACATGCCCAATCAGCGCTGATGCATACAATCAATTTATGAAATACACGAAGGATGAGGAGACGAAGCCGTGGGCGCTCGTTATCGTGCAAAATGCACGCCCTGTTTCCAATGAAATTGCGGAGCGTTTCGGCATCAAACACGAATCGCCGCAAGTGCTGTATGTAAAAAACGGGCAGGTGGAATGGCACGCATCCCACTGGAACATTACACAGGACAATCTCAAAGCTGCCATCGTGTAGCAGGTAAGAAAAAGAACCGGCAGGATTAAAACTGCGGTTCTTTTTCTTTGCTCATTCCCATCGAAATTCGAGCGCATCCCCCGTTTTGATCGGATCGGTAAAGGCGGCGGGGGCGCCGTTAATTGTTGTGATGAGGGCCTTTCCTGTTTCGGGAGCGTGCAGGCTGCTCTCAACATAACGAAATACATCGCTGAATACGGGGTCGTTTCTGAAATGAACACGGGTTACAATCGTGGCGTTCGTATGGACAGGTTCGCTCCATTCTGCTTTTTTTCCATCAACGAAAAGCTCCAGCTCGCTGGACGGCATTCGAATCGTCTGCCCGTTAAATGTCACGGTGGTTGCCAGTTCGGTCCGGTCCTCCACAGGGATGACCTCCTGTAGAGAGGGCAGAGCGATACCCGGCTTTACATAAGTAATGGCATCGTTTTTGTTTACCCGGTCCTCCATCTTCGCTTCGCGGCCATTGATGTAAAAGGAATAGGGAGAGTAGGAGCAGCTCGTCCCTTTGCCATTTACGGTAAAAGGAACGACGCGCTGCTCCATCTCGGTATGGTATAGTTCTGCCGCCGCCAGAGCTTCCGCCAGAGTGCGCGGCAGCCGCACTTCAATCTGATCGCGGTCGGCAAGCGGTGTTTCCCATTCCCCCGTTTCCCCGTTAATTTTAATAAAGGGCGGCAAAGAATAAGGAGTATCATGAATCGTAATGTCAAGGGTGTCAATGCTCTCAAGCAGTTCAACCGGCCTTGCGGCAGCCGGCTGGCCATTTTCCCCTACCTGCAGTGTAATTCGATCTTCGGATTGAACGGGGGAATCAAGCAAGGCTGCTTCTCCGTTAACAAGAAGCAGAGGCGATTTGCCATGGCTTCCTGGGATCATTTTCATCTTTCCGTTAACATGTACCGTCATCGCCAGGCCGGGGCGCCCGTGAAGTCTTTTAATATCTATGCCCGCGTAAAGGAGAACGTCGCCGACCGACATTTCTTTTAAGTCAAAAATACGCAAGGGTTCTTCATTCAGGTAAACCGTTAAGTATTTAATGGGGTGCTTCTGGGCGGCTACAGCGATGCCGAGCGGCGTTACAAATTCAGGGCCGCTTAACGAGGCTTTATCTGTAAACGTCTGGATCGCATCTGCGCCGCGGACGGCCACCCTCGCCAAAGGAAGTTCGAGCTTGCTTGCCACCCGGGCAGGCAGATCCGGCGTTAGGCTTCCGCCGCCGATAAGCATGACCGCCTGCGGTGCTTTTCCGTTCAACTCAACAATACGATCGCCGATAAGTGAGGCCAGGTGGTCGATTTCGGACGCGATTTGCTCGACGACTTGCTGGCGGCTGTATGTATGTTCCATCCCGAGAATATCGTGAAAAGAAACCTCATCCTTCTCTGAAAGCTGCCGCTTCATTTCTTCCGCCACAGTAAAATCGAGCAGGTAAGCCTGGCTCAGTGCGTCTGTGATTTCGTCTCCGGCTGTAGGAACCATTCCATATGCGCTGACCGTCCCTTCTCCTGTGATGGCGATATCGGATGTGCCGGCTCCAATGTCGACAAGCGCCACATTGAGCCTGCGCATCGTGGACGGAACAAGGACGTTAATGGCGGCAATCGGCTCAAGCGTGAGCGCCTGCATCTCAAGCCCGGAGCGCTGGAGGGCCGCCATAAGCGAATCTACAACGACACGGGGCAGAAACGTAGCAATGACATCCACTTTTGCTTCCTTTCCCCGTTGATCGATTAAGTTTCCGATCATTTCACCGTCAAGAAAATAGTTCACCACACTGTATCCCACGCAGTAATACTGGCTGAAATCATTCGCATTATGTTCCTGTGCAAGCGCGTGCTGTGCCTGCTGTACCGCTGACAGTTCGAGAGCGATAATATCATTCTTCGTTACCAGCCCCGTCGTGGAGATATCCTGGGAGCTCTCCACGCGCTGTGTATGCAGCGACCTGCCTGCTGCTGCAACGGCAACACGCTGCAGGGTAACGTTTAATTTAGCTTCCAGGCGCTGTTTAACCCGGGTTATGACTTTTGCCACTTCAACGACGTCGTGAATTTGTCCGTCAAGCATGGAACGCTCCGCATGCTCCTCCCGCTCGTAGCCGATAACCTTAAACGCACCGGCTTCATCGGGTTCAACAAGCAAACCGACGACACTGCGTGTGCCAATGTCAAGGGCAAAAATTGCTTCCTTTCTTTCTTCGACCATAACCGCAACTCCTTCAATAAACGTACATCTAACCTTTTGTACGATATATGTAAATATTCGCGGCGGGAATGTAAATTCCTTTTGGAAGGGATAAATTAAAAGCTGACAAAAAACGAAGAATAAGCTATAATTCTTTTTAATATTTTTTAAAAATTATCTGAAAAAGCAGAAGAGGTGGAGAGAAGATGAGCAACGAAACATTAGAAGAGCTACGCAGAGAACTAGACGAGGTAAATCTTAAGATTCTTGAGTTGATCAATGAAAGGGCCGCACTTGTCCAGGAAATTGGAAAAGTTAAGCTTAAGCAGGGTGTGAACCGATTTGATCCGGAACGCGAGCGTCAGATGCTGAACCTGATTCTGGAACACAACGAGGGACCTTTTGAAGATAGTACGATCCAACACCTTTTCAAACAAATTTTCAGTGCATCTCTCGAATTGCAGGAGGATGATAATCGCAAAACGCTTCTTGTCAGCCGGAAGAAAAAGCAGGAGGACACAGTCGTTGTACTTGGCCCGGTTGAAGTTGGCGGAGGAGAGCCGCTGCTTGTAGCGGGACCGTGCTCTGTTGAGTCCTATGAGCAGGTGCGCCAGGTCGGGGAAGCTCTTAAAGCGAACGGAATTACCCTGCTTCGCGGCGGGGCGTTTAAGCCTCGTACATCCCCGTATGACTTCCAGGGACTCGGTTTGGAAGGGCTGCAAATTCTCCGCCGGGTAGGCGATGAACTTGGCCTGCAAGTCGTGAGTGAAATCGTAACGCCTGGGGATATTGAAATGGCAACCGAATATGTCGATGTTATCCAGATCGGTGCCCGCAACATGCAGAATTTCGAGCTGCTAAAAGCGGCCGGGCGTGTGAAAACACCGGTGCTGCTTAAGCGCGGTCTGTCTGCAACCATTGATGAATTCATTCATGCAGCCGAATACATCGTATCCGGCGGTAATTCAAATGTCATGCTCTGCGAGCGCGGAATCAGAACGTACGAGAAAGCAACGCGCAATACGCTTGATATTTCTGCGGTTCCGATTTTGAAGAAGGAAACGCATCTGCCTGTGTTTGTGGATGTTACCCATTCCACCGGCCGCCGCGATATTCTGCTGCCAACCGCGAAAGCGGCGCTTGCTGTAGGCGCGGATGGCGTAATGATCGAAGTGCATCCGGATCCGGACGTTGCTTTATCTGATGCGAAGCAGCAAATTACGATTCCACAGTTCCATGAGTTTGTTGCTAAACTTCGGGAGTCAGGCTTATACAAGGAAAGTGCACCTGTATTATAAACAGAATGACAGAGAGGGCGTCCTAAAATTACTTTTTGGGACGCCCTTTTTATATCTTTATATGAAAAAGGAGATTGGGCGATGAAGCATAATGTTATCGTATACAAGAAAATTCCGGAAGAAATACTCGATCTTATCAAGGAAACATGCAATGTTACGTATTACGAAAGGGAGGAAGATTTGTCTTCTCCCCACTTTTTTGAAAAATTGAAAGGAACGGATGGCTTACTTGGCTCCGGTCTTAAGATAAACAAGGAGTTGCTTGAACAGGCGCCGCGTTTAAAAATCGTATGCAATGCTTCGGTAGGTTACGACAACTTTGATATTGCCGAAATGACAAAACGCGGGATTATGGCCACGAATACTCCCGATGTTTTAACAGATACGACCGCGGATACTGTTTTCGGATTGTTATTAGCAAGCGCTAGGAGAATATCGGAGCTGCATAATTATGTTAGAGAAGGAAAATGGAACAAAATGATAGAGGAAGAAAGGTTCGGGGTGGACGTACACCATAAAGTGCTTGGAATTATTGGGATGGGCCGCATCGGTACAGCTGTCGCAAAAAGAGCACATTGCGGCTTTGATATGAAAATCCTCTATCATAACCGTACAAGAAATAAGGAAGCGGAAGAAAAATACATGGCGACATACAGCAGTCTCGACGAGCTGCTAAAACAATCGGATTTTGTTTGCCTTCTGACTCCGCTGTCACCTGAAACGAAAGGATTGATAGGGAGCAGGGAGTTTAACCTCATGAAAAAATCGGCTGTTTTCATTAATGCCTCACGAGGGGGAACGGTGGATGAGCATGCTTTGATAGAGGCGCTAAAAAACCGGGTGATACTGGCTGCCGGACTGGATGTGTATGAAAAAGAGCCGATACATCCTGACAACGAGCTTCTGCAATTGGATAGAGTCGTGACGCTGCCCCATATCGGTTCGGCTACTGGAGAAACTCGCTTTAAGATGGCGATGCTAGCTTCTGAAAACCTTGTTCAAGGTTTAAACGAAGAGCGGCCTTCATGCCTGCTAAACCCCGAAGCATGGCAGAAGAAGTTTTGATGTATTTATTTCCAGTATAAAATAAAAATGTTAATATATTCTTAATATTTAAGCATATAGTATAGTACAAGCGTTTTAACAGAAAGAAAACGTATGAGAGGGGTAAGGGAAGTGAAGAAAAAAGCAGAAAAAATTGCATGCACCACTGTACTTGCAGCATGTATACTCGCAGGGGAAGCTGTCCCGTACAACGTGTTCGCAGCAGAGGCTACGCCGGCGGCACTGGCAGCGGCAGCGGAAAATAAGGCCACTGTGTCTAAGATTTCCCGCGAAAAAGCAATCTCGATTGCCAAAAGCTTTGTAAATGTGCCAGAAGGCTACAGCAACACACAGGTAGCACTGGAAAATGACGTATACATGGGACGGGCTATATGGCGCATTGGCTGGAACAGGCAGGCCCCTGATTTCGGAGACATTACGGTTACAATCGATGCGCAGGAAGGAACCGTTTTAAACATGTGGTCCTGGTCGAGGGAAGCTGAGCAGAGTGCGGGTTTTCCCGGGAAAATCAACGATGAGCAGATGGTAAAGGACGCGAACGAGTTAATTCAGCGATTTTACCCGGCTTATGCAGGGCAGGTGCAGTTGGACAAAGACAGCCTGGAAAACTTGAAGAAGAGAAGCAGTTCTCCGTATGTGAATAACATGCTCTTTTTCCAGAGGCACAAGGATGGAGTTCCTGTCGCCGAACAAGGGATCCGCATGAATTATGACAAGAAGGGAAACCTGCGCGGGGTCGATTTTATGTGGAATGAGTTTGCCTTCGATAATAAAAACGGCATAAAGAGCCAGCAGGAAATTAGCAAAGCCATTAGTGAATCCCTGCGGATGGAAATTTGCTACATTCCGAATCTATATGGTTCGGGGACCAAAAGCAAAGCAGATATTGTATACATACCGGAAGGACCACTGCTGCCTTATTTTAACGCAAATCCAATTACAATTGACGCGAAAAGCGGAAAACAGGTTAACTTTCTTACAGGTAAAAATGTAGACGCAGCTAAAGAAGGAAGAAAACCGCTATCGGATAAAGAGGAAACCGTTCCAAATACGCTTAATTACGGTGAGGCGGAAGCCATTAATCGAGTGAAAGAAGTCATCCCGATCGAAGCTGGCATGGAAATCAGGCAGAAAAGCTACCGTGAGGATGCCTTCCCTAACAAACGAAGGGTTTGGGATATCTTCTGGGAGAACAAGGACAAGAGGGATGAAAGCAAGAGCGCAATGGTTGACGCCGATACAGGAGAAATTATCGGCTATAACTCGAACGCCGGGTTTGAGCGGAAAATGCGTGATCCCCAGGCGATTAAGGTGAACATTACACAGGATCAGGCGAGGGAAAAAGCGGAAGCGTTCGTTAAGAAAACGGTGCCGGCCCGGCTCGGTAAACTGCTTGGCGCACAAATTACCCCAAGTTTATACCAGGGAGACGAAACAAAACTGCTTGGGTACGATGTGTACTTCCCGAGAGTGGAGAAGGGGACCCGGGTAATAAATGAAGGTGTTAATTTAACGATTGACGCGGACACCGGACAAGTCACAAATTATAATTTGAACTGGTCCAATGTAGAGATGCCTCCGATTGCCAATGTTATTTCTGAAGAGACGGCGAAAAAGAAGTACCTTAGCGTTCTAAAAACAAAATTGCAGTATTCTACGTTCCCGCCGTACTTCGATGGAAACAGGGCGGGACAAAAGACAAAGGACAGCAAGCTTGTTTATGCTGCTTCGTTCGATAACGGGAAGAGCCCATTTGGCGAACCGAGCTATCTCAACGCAAAAACAGGCGAGTGGAACCAGTATGGACCTAGAGTTGTAAATAACGACAAGGATAAACCCGCGGGTGACATTGCTAATCACTGGGCAAGAAAAGAGCTGGAGGAATTAATTGCGAACAACTTGCTTGAAGTCAAAGACGGAAAAGTAAACCCTGATCAGAAACTCACCCGGGCAGAGCTGATTCAATTGTTCCAGACTGCAAGCGGAAACATGCCTGGATACTACGGTCCGGAACAGAAGCCGGCCTTCGTGGACGTAGCTGACGATAAAGATTACTACAGTGCTGTTCAGTGGGCCGCACAACAGCGCATTCTCGAACAGAACAGCAAAGAATTTAAACCAGATGCACCCGCTACCCGGGAATTTCTCTCCGTCCTGCTCATACGGGCGCTTGGCTATGACAAGCTGGCAAGTCGAGGAGACTTGTTTGAGTTGCCGTTCAAAGATGCAGCAGCGATTAAAAGAAAGGGGGAGGTCGGGCTTATCAGCCGCCTTCATATCGTGACAGGAAACAAAAATAATGAGTTCCTGCCCGAACAGCAAATAACGAAGGCGGAGGCCGCCGTTGCGATTTATCACTATATTAAAACGAAAGAAGAACTTGGTATAAGAGCAGGGGAATAATGGACAGAAGGCCGCCTGCCGCCTCATGTGCATAATTGCTCTGTTCGAGTACACCCTAATCATACAGGAACAAGGATAGGGTGACACATATGGAGCCATGGAGCATAAAAGCCTTGCTGGCTATAGTATTCATTTCCGGCACGCTTACGATAACGACAGCCCAGCGCAATGAGCTGGTTACAACCGTTCAAACAGCGGAGCGCATGGTTCAGGAGGCTGTTTCATCCACAAAGCATGAGACGGCCAAGGGCCGAAGGGTCTATGTTTTTTCCGATTTCATAAGTAAAAAGCAACTGTATGACTATTATGCACAGATGTGGAGTGCCTCGCTGGCCACCCAGCTTGCACATGAAACGAGTGATTTTAACCATTCCATACCGGGCAGGGGGCTCGCTATCCACCCTTATTTTCATCAGATAAGCATTCTAACGATGAAAAAACCAGAGGTGCGCGTTACTTCTTACCTTAAAAATACAGCCATTGTTGAGTGTTTGGGGCAAGTTGAAGGGGGAGAGAGGTACCGCATCGAGTATAGGCTTACGAAAAAAGCGGATAGCAGCCGCTGGCTTGTTGCCCACAAAGTCGTTACCCCGGAAAGGTGAAGAAACCGAGCTTTTTGTTTCTTCACCTTTTTCTTTTATTAAAGAAAGATGAATACGATTGCACGATTATCTCATTTGTATTATGATAAATGAAAAATTATGAAAACGATTGAAAACCATAATTTGTAAAAATGTCTTAGGAGGAGTTACTAGTGCCAGTGACTATTTATGATGTAGCAAGAGAAGCCGGTGTTTCCATGGCTACGGTTTCCCGTGTAGTCAACGGAAATCCGAATGTGAAACCGTCAACAAGAAAAAAGGTGTTGGCAGCAATCGAACAGCTCGGATACAGGCCAAATGCCGTTGCGAGAGGGCTCGCCAGCAAGAGAACCACAACGGTCGGTGTCATTATTCCGGACATTGCAAGCCCGTTCTTTGCTGAACTGGCCCGGGGGATTGATGATATCGCCAGCATGTATAAATACAACATCATTTTGTGCGATTCCGATGAACGGATTGAACGCGAGCTTCATCTTACGAATACGCTGCTGGAGAAGCAGGTAGATGGAATTATATTTATGGGCCGCGAAATCACCGAAAACCATATGCAGGTATTCACAACGGCTGCCGTACCGATTGTGCTTGCGGGTACAAAGGATCCGACCGGACAGCTTCCTTCGGTGGATATTAGTCACTTCGAGGCAGGGTATGATGCTACCCGGTTTTTAATCGAAGCCGGGCATACACGGATTGCAATGGTAACAGGCCCGCTTGTCGATCCGCTGACGGGCATGCGGCGTTTTGAAGGGTATAAGCGTGCGCTTGAGGAAGCCGGGCTGCCTTTCAAAGACAGTTACGTGTATAACGGAAACTTTAAATACGAATCAGGCATTGAGGCTGTCAAACAGTTCCTCTCCCTCGTGGAGCGGCCGACCGCTATTTTTGCCGCCAGCGATGAAATGGCAGTAGGGGTTATCCATGGCATTCAGGACAACGGCTTAAAAGTTCCGGATGACATTGATGTCGTCGGGTTTGATAACATTCGGCTTGCTGAAATGGTGCGGCCTCGCCTTTCCACTGTCGTTCAGCCGATGTATGATATCGGCGCTGTTGCTATGCGCCTTCTGACGAAGTATATGAACAACGAAAAAAGTGGAGCACCATATTGTCATTCTTCCTCACCGAATTGAGGAGCGGCAATCAACGAAGGTAAGAAATAAAGAAACACAGAACATAGATTGAGGAGAGAAAATTGGATATGAAGATCGGAATTATTGGCGCAATGGATGAGGAAATCGCCCTGTATAAGGATGGGATGGAACTTGCGCGTGAAGTGCGGAAGGCCGGCATTACATATTATGAAGGGCAATGGGACGGAAAACCGGTTGTTCTCTGTAAATCCGGGGTCGGAAAAGTGAACGCCAGTGTGTGCACCCAAATCCTTGTTGATACGTTTGCGGTTGATTCTGTTATTTTTACGGGTGTAGCAGGTGCGCTGCACCCCCAATTGGAAATCGGAGATGTTGTTGTATCGCTGGACTGCCAGCAGCACGATATGGATGTAACCGCACTTGGATTCGCAAAGGGGACGATTCCTTTTTCCGAGATCTCCATATTTGCCGCAGACCCGGGCCTTGTTGGCCTGGCTGTAAAAGCAAGCGAACAGACAGCGGAAGGAAAAACAATAACCGGCCGCATTTTGTCAGGGGATCAGTTTGTCGCGGACCGCGCTCTCGTGCAGCAGCTTCATGAGGAGATGAAGGGGGCGTGCACGGAGATGGAGGGGGCTGCTGTCGCCCAGGTATGTGCGATGAATGGAGTTCCGTTCGTCGTCATCCGTTCGATGTCTGATAAAGCGGACGGATCTGCGCATGTAAACTTTGCCGAGTTTACTGAACTGGCGTCCCGGCGTTCGTTTGAAATTGTGAAAAATATGATCGCACATATTGAATAGAGGAGCAGATAGCTTCTACAGCAGGAAAGCCCGGGTGAAAAATCCCCGGGCCTTTTATGTTCCTGGATGAGAAATTATATGCTGCATTAAAAGCAGTAGAAAAAAGACCGCAAGGTCAGAAGCGTCAGAAAAAAGGAAGGGCAGTTCTTCCTTCCTCGCGGAAGGGAAAGGCAAGTGGAATGAACTTTCTTTTTTCTTATCCTTTCGGACAATATAAAAGCGCTTTCTCAATTGTGTTCTTATTTTTTGTTGTAATTTCCTGTCGCCGCGGAATCGGAGGAAACAGGCCTTCAGGATCGAAAATCGTTGGGGCCAGCTGCACCGGGCTCTCCTGCTGGTACTTCTCAATCCACTCGGAAGGGAGCGGGAGATTATCCACGATGCGCCGCCCCGATAGCTCTGCCCAGAGGATGCTCCATGCCCTTGGAACAACCCGCCATATGTCATAGCCTCCCCCCCCTGTAGCGATAAGCCGGCCCTCACATAGCTCGTCCGCCAGCGTGCGCGCCAGCCTCGGGATTTCCCGGTAAATTTTCATGCTAGCCGACAGGTGGGTTAGCGGGTCGAATGTATGGGCATCGCATCCGTTCTGTGTAACAATAACATCCGGTTTGAATCCGCGGGCGACAGTAGGAAGCACATTGTAGTAGGCTTCCAGCCACGATTCATCTTCAGTAAATGCGTCAAGCGGAACATTTACGCTCAATCCGTACCCCTGGCCATCCCCGCGTTCAGTAATATTTCCGGTGCCAGGAAACAGGTACTTCCCGGTTTCATGAAAGGATAATGTCAGCACGTTCGGATCGTCATAAAAAGCCCACTGCACGCCGTCCCCGTGATGGGCATCCGTGTCGATGTACAGCACTCTGGCATTGTAATGCTTTCGCAAGTAAGCGACAGCTACGGAACAGTCGTTATAGATACAGAACCCGGAGGCTCGTCCACGAAAGCCGTGGTGCAATCCCCCGGCAAGATTTAACGCATGGCGGTACTCGCCGGACATGACAAGTTCGACGGCTCGAAGCGTTCCGCCCACCGTTAGGGCGGTCGCTTCATGCATGTTTGGAAAAACAGGACAGTCCTCGGTGCCAAGCCCGAAGCTTCCGGCAACCGCCAATTCTTCTGTTGCGTGCCCTGCTGCCTCTACAACTTCAATATACTGGCGATCATGGACGAGGGCGAGCTCCTCCTTGGTGGCTAATCGGGGAGCGACAATATCGCTGTCTTGCAGCAGGTTCATCATGCGCAGCAAATCAACGGTCATAACAAGCCGCTTCTGATTAAATGGATGATCATCGTTAAAGAAATAATCCAAATATTCTTCACTATAAATAAAGGCTGTTTTAATACTCATAGTACTCCCTCTGATTCCCTGGGCCATACAACGCGGTAACCGGCCTCTTCAATTTTGGAAACTACTTTGCGCGGATTAATGGTCTGCACTCGAAAAGCAAGGTTTTTCTTTCCGGTATGCTGGCCGGGGAAAACAAGAACACTTGTTACGTTGCAGTTTGTTTCCTTAAAAAGCTGTGCAACATCGGCGAGCAATCCTGTCCGGTCATCCACCTCCACTTCAATGTGCGAGCTTGGATAGTGTACGCCCATAAGTTCTACCAGAGTGTGGAGGATGTCTGTCTCGGTAAGGATTCCTACCAGTGTATCGTCAACGACAACAGGGAGGCATCCGATGTGGTTTTCATACAATACAAGAGCCGCCTCTTCGACAAAATCAAGCGGATGAGCGGTAATCACATCCTTTCTCATAATCGTGGAGACAGGTGTGGTCATTACTTTTTCATCATCCGGATGGGAAGCACTAATGATAGAAGGGCATGCGTCGCGGATATCACGATCGGAAATAATTCCAACCAGTTTTCCCTGTTCAATAATCGGGATGTGGCGAATCCGGTTCTGGTGAACCTTCAGAAGAGCCAGGCGCAGCGAATCATTTGAATCGATCGTTATAACATCCTTCTTCATTATATCCTCAACAAGCATCATATGGCCTCCCCCTGCATTAGTTATTTATCATTCTATTTCGTTCGCTTTCAAAGTAGTAAATGATTTTCGGCAAAAAGGTAAAAAGGCTAGTACATATATCTGTTTTGAAAGCGAATGCGGTCAAATGCCTGAATGGAATCAAGCGATACCCGCTTTCCTATGCGTGCCATCATACAATTGGCAGGATGAGAACAGATTTCCGGATCGTCAGTAGCAAACCATTCAAGACCGGCAGATGCCATCACCTTCTCCATAATCTTCCGGTATTCCCAAACGGTAAGACCCGTACCTTTTAAATCCCAGTGCCAGTAATATTCCGTTGTAAACACAATATAGTCTTCCATGGCATCGTCAAGAAAAGCAACGGCCAGCATATCTTCGCCGACATGCTGGTGGCGGAAGTGGCTGCTCACCTCAATTGCGCCCAGTTCGATGAGGTTATCCATGCCGGATTGCGACCAGCGTTCCATCGGATCGGGGTATAGAAAGGTTACGTAGCCGATGATCGTATCTTCGTGTACAGCGACGATAATGCGGCCTTCCGGCAGGCCGGCGATTTCAACCAGCGCTTTCTGCTGTTCATGAGGCCTTCGGAAGGCGGTTAATCCTTCGTCCATTTTTAAAGAAGCGATCGTTTCGGCAGCAGCCGGGCCATAAATGAGCAATGTTCCGGATGAAGTTGCTTTTTCTTGCTGATAAAACGCTTTATTATATTCCATTATAAATTCACACCCTGTCTGGCATACAGTCCAAAATACAAAATTCTCTATCAATTATACACGATAATCATTTCAATGATTCCGAAAATGATGTGAACGAATAAATTGCTTAAAATACAGATAATTTGATATAATAAAAATTACGAAAGGGTTTTCAAAGTAGATAGAGAATAAAATAATTAAACCATAATATAGGGAGAGGAGTTTGATCGTATGAAAGAAATGATGGACAAGAAGATACTTCCCGTAGTAGGTAGTGGATATAATATGCCCGCATATGAAGAAGCATACAAAAACTTCAGATGGGAAGATGCAGAAAAGCAGTTTACCTGGTATGAGACCGGTAAAGTAAATCTAGCTTATGAAGCCATTGACCGGCACATCGGAACTCCACGTGAAAATAAAGTAGCCCTGTATTACAGTGATGCGATTCGGGAAGAACAGTATACATTCACACAAATGAAAGCGTTATCCGATAAGTTTGGCAATGTTTTGCGCAGCCTTGGAATTGCAAAAGGGGACCGTGTTTTTGTATTCATGCCGCGCACACCTGAGCTATATGTAAGCGTTCTGGGAGCAATTAAAGTGGGAGCCATTGTCGGCCCCCTATTCGAAGCCTTCATGGAAGGGGCGGTCCGGGATCGCCTGGAAGACAGTGAAGCAACTGCGATTATTACAACGCCGGCCCTGTTGTCCCGGGTTCCGGTAGCCGAATTGCCTGCCCTTAAGCACGTTATTGTAGTTGGGGCGGAGGATAAGCTTCCTGAAGGACAAGTCAGCTATGAGCAGGAAATGGACAAGGCTTCCCTTGAGTTTGAAATCGAGTGGGTAGACCGGGAGGATGGGTTAATCCTTCATTATACATCCGGTTCGACTGGAAAACCGAAGGGAGTGCTCCACGTTCATAATGCCATGATCCAGCATTATCAGACGGCCAAGTGGGTTCTGGATTTGCAGGACAACGACGTTTACTGGTGCACAGCCGATCCGGGCTGGGTTACAGGAACATCATATGGAATCTTCGGTCCGTGGCTCAATGGAGCGACCAATGTGATCCGAGGGGGACGTTTTAGCCCGCAGGACTGGTATTCCACCCTTGAGAAATACAAAGTAACAGTATGGTATAGCGCACCAACCGCTTTCCGCATGCTGATGGGAGCAGGGGACGAGGTTGTGAAACAGTATGACCTGTCAGCCCTCCGCCATGTGCTAAGTGTCGGGGAGCCGCTTAACCCTGAGGTTGTATACTGGGGAGCGAAAGTGTTTGATAAGCGTATCCATGATACATGGTGGATGACGGAAACCGGCGGCCAGTTAATTTGCAATTATCCATCCATGGAAATTAAACCGGGTTCGATGGGTAAACCATTCCCTGGGGTTGTGGCTGCCATTATTGACGATGAGGGGAACGAGCTGCCGCCAAATCGCATGGGGAATCTGGCCATTAAAACAGGCTGGCCTTCTATGATGAGAAGGGTATGGAACAACCCTGCGAAGTATGAGGAGTACTTCCGCCTGGAAGGCTGGTATGTATCAGGTGACTCCGCCTATATGGATGAGGAAGGCTATTTCTGGTTCCAGGGCCGTGTAGACGATGTAATCATGACGGCCGGTGAGCGCGTAGGTCCGTTTGAAGTAGAGAGCAAGCTTGTTGAACACCCGGCGGTAGCAGAGGCGGGTGTAATCGGAAAGCCCGACCCGATACGTGGTGAAATTATCAAAGCCTTTATCGCACTGCGCGACGGATACGAGGAATCGGAAGAATTATTGGCAGATATTCGCCAGTTTGTAAAGGTAGGTCTGGCTGCGCATGCTGCACCGCGTGAAATCGAGGTAAGAGACAAGCTGCCGAAGACACGCTCCGGTAAGATTATGCGCCGGGTACTTAAAGCATGGGAACTCGGATTGCCAACCGGTGACCTGTCAACGATGGAAGACTAAGCAGGGGAATAAGAAAAGAGAGGCGGTTTACGTACCCGCCTCTCTTTCTTTGTGTTAATACTATTGCTGTGTTTGATCTGTTTTCTTTTTACTGTGCCTATCCGTTTGTTTGCCTGATTGCTTGTTGTCTGATTTGGTTGAGTGATCAGGCTTGCCCGATTGGCTAGGGTTGCTCGACTGATCAGGCTTGGCCGGGTGATCGGGGCTGCTTTGTGTGTCAGTCTGCTGTCCAGGTTGTTGATCCGGTGTTTTTCCCTGGCCGTTATGACTCTGATCCGTCTGCTGTCCGGATTGCTGATCCGTATTCTGGTTTTTGCCACTATCAGACTTCTTCGACCCATTTGACGAATCAAGCGGAGTTTGGTCTGCCTGGTTGTTTGTTGAGCTTCCCGTTTTCCCCTGGCCTTTTGTGCCATAGCTGGAGTAGGACGACGGATTCGTCGACTTCGCCAGGTTTTCATTGTAAACCGTGCGAAGGGAAGTTCCCGGAGGCATGGCCATCTGGTTTCCCGCAGGCGAGATGGAAGGGTCGATTTTGATAGCCGAGGTAAAGATTTTTCCCCATAACAATTGCGCCCGTGTAAAGGAGCTTTCGTTAACCTCATACTTCTTATCGTATCCGATCCACACACCGAGGGAGACATCAGGAGTGTACCCTACAAACCATTTATCCATATTGCTGTTTGTCGTCCCTGTTTTTCCTGCAACATCTCTGCCTGATGTGTATTTTCGTACCTTCGTAGCTGTTCCTGCACGTATAACATCACGGAGCATATCGGTGACAAGCCATGCGGTAGATGGCTTAAACACGCGTACAGGCTTAACCTCGTGATGATACACTTCTTCATGGTCGCTGTTTTCAATCCGTTCAATCAAATAAGCGTCTGTGAAATTTCCAGAGTTAGCGAACGTTCCATATGCGTTCGTCAATTCTTCTACCGATATCCCCGTTGTTAAACCGCCAAGACCCGTTGCGAGTCCCGTATCCCTTACAGGGTCAAGCGATGTAACGCCCATCTTTTTAACATAGGAAAGGGATTCAGGAACGCCGGTCTCAAAATATACTTTGAGCGCAGGAATGTTCGTGGAAGACCGGAGAGCATCCCTTACTGTCATCGGCCCCCTGAATTTCTCTCCGTAGTTCTTCGGCGGCTTGTCGTAGCCAGGGAATTCTGTTTCTTCATCGACAACCGTAGTGCCCGGAGAAATAATTCCGCGTTCAATGGCCGGGGCATATACAGCAATCGGCTTCATTGTTGAACCGGGCTGTCTCGGAGCCGTGGCGTGCGACATTTTCTCTATGTTGAAACCACGCCCTTCAATCATACTAATAATCGCACCGGTTTTGTTATTGATTAAAGCTGCTCCGATTTGCTCCGGCATTTTTTTTCCGTTAATTGGTTTTTTCTCCGGTCCGAAGTTGTTCGCATTGGAGGCGATTTCTCTCATCTTCTCATAAATTTTTTTGTCAATCGTCGTATAGATATGATAGCCGCCCTGGCGGATGTCCATCCGTCTTTCCTCTACCAGCTGATTAAAGTTTTTCGTTTTCAAGTCGGGATTTTTTTCAATGTCCTGGTTAACAAGCACTTCTGCTGCCCGCTTTTCAATTTCCATTGTTAAATAAGGATAATTTTCGTATGCTTTTATGCTTCGTTGTTGGGCAAGGTGGCCCTCAATATTGTAGGAGAGAGCCTCATTATATTGGCTGCTTGTTATTTTTCCGTTTTCGAGCATCCGGGTGAGAACAAGCTTCTGCCGCTTCAAACCCGCCTTTAATCCGTTTTTCTGGTACGCTTTAAAGGGTATGTAATTATACGGTGCCTGGAGCATTCCCGCCAGATAGGCTGACTGGGGAATATTTAAATCTTTTGCGTCTACCTCGAAAATTCCCTTGGCAGCAGCCTGAATGCCGTACACATTTGAGCCGCTTGCGCTCTTCCCGAAGTACATTTTATTAATATACGCATCCAGAATTTGATCTTTAGAGAACATACGCTCAACACGCATCGCAAGAAAGATTTCCCTGAACTTTCGTTCCATCGTCTGGGCGCGTGTTAAAAACGTCTGTTTAACGAGCTGCTGCGTCAGCGTGCTTCCACCAGTTTGTACGGCAGATCCTGTAATCTGCTGGATTCCGGCACGGGCGATAGCTGTGGGCACGACGCCGCGGTGCTGATAAAATTCCTTGTCTTCAGTTGAAATAACAGCGTCAATAAAATAGGGCGATACTTCTTTGTGTGTGACAAGCCGCCTGTCTTCTGTCGTCTGAAGCTGTCCGATCAGTGTTTTGTCCCTAAAGTAGGCAAAGCCAGTGAGATTATTGCTGGATAACTCTTTATTGATCTCATTATAGCTTCTTACCGGGTCATCTTTTACGAGGGAAGCTACATATCCTCCCGCAACGCCTCCGGCAAAAAATACACCCATAAAGAATAAAATAGCAGACATTTGGAAAATAACAAGAAGAGTGCGCCATATGTTTCTTTTCTTTACGGATGTATTCGGCCGATTCGATGAATCGTTTTTATGATCCATATAATTCCCCCTTACAAATAACAGCAACATTATATCATAAAGACGTTTTGTTAGGATAAATGTTGCATCTTAACATTATTTTTAGTTATTATTGAAATAACATGAGCCTAAATATTTTATTATTCACAGAGAAGGCGAGCGAGTAGCGATCCATATCCGGAGTGGCAGAGAGTCGGTGGCAGCTGAAAACCGGCCCGGGCGGAAAGTGAAGTACAGCGCTGGAGTGAATCCCTGTTCTTTCCCTGCTTTTTTGGGGAATAGGGCGGTTGGCGGCCAGCCTGCCGTTATTTTCTCAAGTGAAGGACAATATGTCCTTAATGAGGGTGGTACCGCGAGCGAACTCGTCCCTTTTATAGGGACGGGTTTTTTTTGGCTAAAGAAAGCATGTTCTTTTATTTACTATTATACGTAAAGGTGGGATTCAAAAGATGAGTGAAGAAAAAGGAAATAAGCTCACAGATGAGCAGAAGCTTGAGGTTGAGCGGCAGATGGAAGTTATTCGCCGCGGTGTGGCGGAGATTGTACCGGAGGAGGAAATGAGGAAAAAAGTTGAGCGCTCCGTTGTTACCGGTAAACCGCTAAAGGTTAAGCTTGGCCTCGATCCGTCAGCGCCGGACATTCATGTTGGACACACCGTTGTATTACATAAGCTTCGTCAGTTCCAGCAGCTTGGCCATACCGTACAGCTCGTTATCGGTGATTTTACGGGCCGCATCGGTGACCCGACAGGCAAGTCCGAGACAAGAAAACAGCTCACGGAAGAAGAAGTAAAGGCGAACGCCAGGACGTATATCGAGCAGTTCGCTAAAATCCTCGATGTAGACAAAATCGAAGTGAATTACAACAGCACCTGGCTTGCCCCGATGAATTTCTCCGATGTTGTAACGCTGGCAGCCAAAGTAACGGTTGCCCGCATGCTTGAGCGAGACGATTTTGAAAAGCGTTATACAAGTAACCAGCCGATCAGCATCCACGAATTTTTCTACCCGCTTATGCAGGGGTATGATTCCGTCGCGCTGGAGAGCGACGTAGAGCTTGGCGGGACGGACCAGAAGTTTAATTTGCTTATGGGCCGCCAGCTGCAGAAAGAATACGGCTTATCGCAGCAATGTGCACTTACGATGCCGATTATCGAGGGGCTGGACGGCGTTCAGAAAATGAGCAAAAGCCTGGGCAACTATATTGGAATCAGCGAGCCGCCGAATGAAATTTATGGTAAGGCGATGTCTATTCCCGATGAGCTAATGGTGAAATACTACGAGCTTGCGACAAGCATTTCACTTGAGGAGCTGGAAAAGCTAAAGAGTGGTCTTGCGAATGGAACGATTCACCCGCGGGATGCGAAGATGCGTCTGGCCCGTACGTTTGTAGAAATGTATGTGGGAGAAGAAGCGGCGCAGGAAGCGGAAAACCACTTCAAAACCGTCTTCCAGCAGCGCGCCCTGCCTGCGGATATACCAGAAAAGACTGTTGCAGCTGCAGATCTTGAAGATGGAAAGATGTGGATTGTAAAGCTTTTATCTGAGCTTGACCTTGTGCCGTCCAACGGAGAAGCGCGCCGGATGGTACAGCAGGGAGCGGTTAAAATTAACGAAACGAAGGTAGAATCCGTCGATGACCGCATTGCTGTAGAGGACGGCATGATCATCCAGGTAGGTAAAAGGAAGTTTGCCAAAGTTACAATTCAATAGCATCAATAGCATAAAAAAAATCTCACCGTACTGTACGGTGAGATTTTTGTGTTATTTAGAAATCGATTAACGAGAGTAGAACTCAACGATGAGTTTTTCGTTAATTTCCGCAGGAAGCTCTTCACGGTCAGGAAGACGAGTGTACGTTCCTTCTACTTTAGCATCATCAAAGCTCAAGTAGTTTGGAAGGTAAGAGCGGGCTTCAATAGAATCTTTTACGATATCAAAGCCACGGCTTTTTTCACGAAGTCCGATAACATCGCCTGGTTTTACACGGTAAGAAGGAATGTCTACTTTCTTGCCGTTTACCGTAATGTGGCCGTGTGTTGTCAGCTGGCGTGCAGCTGGACGACTAGCGGCAAATCCAAGACGGTATACAAGGTTGTCCAGACGGGACTCTAACAATTTCATGAAGTTTTCACCAACAACGCCAGGCATTTTGCTTGCATCGTCGAATACTTTACGGAATTGTTTTTCCATCATTCCGTACATGTGGCGAAGTTTTTGCTTTTCAGTCAATTGAACCGCGTATTCGCTCATTTTACGGCGACCATGTCCGTGTTGTCCCGGTGGGAAATTACGTTTGATGTCTTTGCCAGTTCCGTCTAAAGAAATTCCAAGACGGCGAGCAAGTTTGTGGCGTGGGCCAGTATAACGTGCCATATTAATTCGTTCCCCTTTACAAATAAGATTAATTAGGTGTTTACTTCCACCTGGCTAGTTCCGTAACTTTCTACATGCTCTCCGGACGGTAGCGTTTCCGCCGCATGCTCCGTTAAGGGAAGTCAGCCGCAGCCCTTAAGGGATGAAACTAATGAAAGTGACCAGGCGTTTTTACCTAAAATCATTGCTACCCTGCATAAAGCACATAAATAATATTATACATCCGGTATAGCAAAAGTCAACTTTTTTCCGCGCTTACAGCAACGATCTCTTTTTCACTGTTTACAATGACGATTCCTCCTATAACAAAAAAGAGGGAGATAAAAACGACGGAGTGCAGTGTTTCAGCAAGGAGAAGCGTGGATAGAAGCACACCGAACACCGGGACAAGAAAAAAGTACATCGATACCTTTCCAACTTTATTGAACTTTAGGAGCGTGTTCCACAGGGCAAAGCCCGCTGCGGAAAGAAAGGACAAGTATAATAAATACAGCAAAGATGTTCCGTTAAAATGAAAAGGGGCCCACCCTGCTCCGGCTGCACCGATGATGATGAGCACGAGGGAGCCCAGCAGCATTTGATAGCACGTAAGATATACCGTATTTAACGTGGACGCTTTGTTTTTCGCTAAAATTCCTCCGAGCGAATTGGAGAAAGCAGCGATGAGGAGTGCGATTTCCCCAAGGCCGAAAGCAAGATGAAAGGAACCTGCTGTGCTGCTCGCCAGGATGACACCGAAAAAGCCGAGAGTGAGCCCGATTGTTTTGTGCCAGTTCATGCGATCATTTTTATACATGTAATGGGCGAGCAGCACGGAAAAGAACGTCCCGGACCCGGTAATAATCGAACCTTGAATGCCTGTACTGTATCCCAATCCAATGTAGAACAGAATATACTGGAGGGTCGTCTGGAAAAAACCGACCTGGATGATGGCGGGAAGCGAACCTCTAACGAAGAAGGCGCGGCGCTCCTTAATGAACAAAAATCCGGCGAGCATAAGCGAGGCAATAAAGAAGCGGTAGCCAGCAAATAAAATTTGGGCATATGTATCGTTTTTTTGAATGGAGAGAAGCGTATAGCTCATTTTGATAAAAGGGAATGCGCTTCCCCACAAAAAACAAACAAAAGTTGCCGTAGCGATAAGTCCAAACCGGCCGGTGAGTAATTTTTCTGCGTTCAAATCAGGTTCCTTCTTTCCATAAAGTAAAGCTGAATTCAAAGAAAATTCAAAGATGGCAAACAAATTTTAATAAAAAACATATAAAAACATAGTACAATAATAAGAAGGTATTTTTAAATAGCCAGATTCAGTTTTGTGCCGATCGGGACTTCTCTCTATGCCTAAAAGAGAATAATTGGCAATTTATATAAATAGTACGTGAAACATTCATGAGTATCCCGTATAATTAAATTAGAAAAAATAGGCAGGTTACCTGATGAGAAATAATCATAAAAAACATGTTTATCTTGTCCGCCACGGCCAAACGGATTGGAACGTTCAGCGGCGGATCCAGGGACATAGCGATATTCCGTTAAACAATGAAGGAGTAAGGCAGGCCAGGCTTCTGGCTGATAAATTAAAGGAAATCCCTTTTACACTTGTGTGTTCCAGCGATTTACAGAGAGCCATACATACTGCCCGATACCTGGCCGATGCTAAGGGGATTCAAGTTGAAGTCTATCCTGGGCTTCGGGAACGCCACTACGGCCTGTGGGAAGGGGAAGACTATGAGACCGTACGTGCCCAATTCCCTGATTTCGATCCGGGGAATGACCATATGGGCAAATATAAAGTCGAAACATTTTCTGAAATGCAGCATCGCGGCGTTCAGTGCTTACATGAAATTGCAGAAAATAGCGATGCCGAGCACGTTCTGATTGTAAGTCATGGGGGATTAATCAACGCTGTTCTTCATCATATGAGTGGAGGAGAGCACGGCACGGGGAAAACCCGGCTTACCAATACATCCATTAATTACGCCACATATGAGAATAGCAAATGGATGCTTCATACAGTGAATGATGACAGTCATTTGGAGTAGATAAATAGCAAGCAGGATGGTAGAGGATAGAAAGAAGGCGAAACATTGAATAATTACGGGTTATATAATCAGGAGGGGCAGGCCGGGGTGGATGATGTGTCTGTACATAGGCTTGAAGAGGCGTTTTCAACTGATTTACAATGCTTTTCTCCTGACTCTTTTCTTGCCGATTGCGGGTGGATTTTTGCCATGGATGAATCGGGAAAGTTGCTTACTTCGGTAGAAATAGGAGACCCGGAATTTGTCATTGCTCCGGTCTGCCTCAAGCCCGAACACGGACAGAAGGTTCACTGGCAGGCTCAAGAGAACGATTACACCCTGTGCATGCAGGTTATCCAGCACGAAACCGTTTTAGGATACGTGGGGATTGCGCTTCCCCATGAGGTTGAGCAAGCGGCCGCCTTGTCTTATATGAATGGATTTATGTGCAGGATTTATCAAGCATTAAAAATGAATCAAAATGAGAAGGTCAGCCATTTGCTTCTGGAAGTAAACCGAAGCCTGAAACTCGATGAAGTAATGGAAACCATTGTCACCCGTATTGCATCTATTATTAATAAAGGGGATTGCATGGCTGTTATTTTTGATGAGGAACAGGACATTGTGGCACCATGCTGGTCCTCAAGTGAAAACAGCCTTAACTGCTGGAATGAAAGCATAAGCCGCAATTCAGAATGGCTGTTATACCAGAGCATCCTTGAAGCTTTGGCGGGGAAAGAGCTGCTGACGGGCAGAGAAACAGACGACCTCCAATTATTTGGAGAGGACACCTCATTTGCGGGCGAATATGTAATCGTTCCGCTTAAGTACAAGGAAAGAACGCTCGGATTGCTTATTGTTCTGAATGAGACAGGTTCCCCCTACACGCCGTTGGAACAACATCTTATTTACAGTTTAACAAAGGATTTGGGGCTTTCCATTCATAATTCAAGCATGCAGCTCCGGGCACAGCGGGATGAACAAAAGCGAAACATGTGGTTCGAAATCACTAAAAAAATTCACTCCTCGATCGATGTGGATGAAGTTCTTCACGCTTTTATCGATAACGTAAAAAAACTGTATCCGCAGATGCAGGTGGATTTATGGCTTTCCCATGACTCTTATTCCAGCACCCTCCCTGTAAAACAGTTTACTTTCTCTGCTGCCGGTTACGATGTGAGTGCACAGGCTTTTATGGAAGCCCGCACGATTATGGTTAATTCTACAGGGAATCGTACCTTCACGCTTGCAGCTCCACTGAGGGGGAAGCAGGGGGTATACGGTGTGCTTGAGGTATATACGGATAGGCCTCTGTCGCTGCATGAACGCGAAGTTGAATATATTACAATGCTTGCCGACACAGCCGGGAATGCATTTGAGAATGCCCAGCTGTACCGTCAATCGCAAAATTTGATTAAGGAATTGCTCCTTATTAATGAAATAACCCAGCAGTTGAACCGAAGCATTAAAATGAATGATGTGCTGTCCTTCATTACATTTAAGTTAACAGAGATTTTTAAGACGCAATACTGCTGTATCCTTCACCCGACGAAAGGCACCGAGGAATTTACGATACAGGCCGCTACAAACCATGAGCATATAAATTTGTCAATCAAGGCGGATGGAAGGCTAAAGGATTTGCTTACAAACAGAGAATCGATTCTTATCGCCGACACATGCCAGGGGGAACAAATCTTTGAGCCATTTGCTTACCGTTCTTTCATGGCTGTGCCGCTTGTGAACGGTGAGAATGTTGACGGAGCCATCCTGCTGATGGATAAACGCCCTCATTTCTACATGTTTGATGATTTTAAGCGCCTCGAGATCCTCGCCCAGCATGTTAGGGTTGCCATGACGAACGCCTCCCTTCATGCCGAAGTGGAGAGAATGGTTATTACTGATAATTTAACAGGGCTTAATAACCGCAAGTATCTCTATGATAAAATGGCAGAGTCGCAGGCATTGGACGGTTATGGCTCCATTATTTTGATGGACATTGATCACTTTAAATTGGTAAACGACAACTTCGGACACCAAATAGGAGATAATATCCTTATACAGGTGGCCGGTATTCTTAAATCCTCGATTCGGCCTTCTGATATTGCGGCTCGCTGGGGTGGTGAAGAGATGGTTATTTACCTGCCAAGAGTGAACATGGAGATGGCGCAGGAAGTTGCCGAGCGCGTTCGCATTAAAGTGAAGGAGCAAACAACGCCGCCGGTTACCATTTCCAGCGGAGTGACTACCTGGTTTAAAGAGGATGAACGCCTCAGTGTTGAGCATGTATTCCAGCTGGCGGACGAGGCGCTATACGAAGCGAAACATGCCGGAAGAGACCGTGTTTTTATCGCTTCACAATCATAAGTGTGGAAAGAGTGCTTCTATAGTAAAGAAGCCTCTTTATTTTCAATTATAATGAGTGACTATTCAGTCATCAAATTACAGGAGGTTTATATGAAATCGCATAGCGTAGAGACAGAGATTTTGTCGCTTCAAATTCCCACACCGTTCAACGTTGGACCGATTAACATTTTCTTAATTAAGGGCGAAATGTTAACGCTGGTTGATACGGGACCGAAAACAATAGAAGCGCGTGAATTGCTGGACGCATTTTTAAAGAAAAACGGATTTTCCTGGAGTGATATCGGGCAGGTTTTTTTAACCCATCAGCACGTGGATCATACCGGTCTTTTGGCGGAAGTCCACGAACGTTCCGGAGCTACGGTCATTGCACACCCCGATGCCGTGCCCTATATCGAGATGGATGCGGGCTTTGTTGAATACCATGATGCTTTTTTTCTGCGGATTTACCAGGAGAACGGGGTTCCGGACGAGATGCTTGGGCATGTGATTAAGTTTCGCCAGATGATGGAGAAGTTTGGAGAACCGGCACCTGTGCATGTCAGGGTAGAGGGAGGGGTGCCTCTTCAAGGTGTTGAAGAGTGGAAGACCGTGTTTACGCCTGGCCATACGCAAAACCACCTGGCGCTTTATCGTGAGCAGGATGGCTGGATGCTGTCCGGTGATTTCCTTATCAAGGAAATTTCTTCGAACGCTTTTCTTGAACCGCCGGTATATCGTGAAATGCCAAGGGCACGTCCGCTTCTCGTCTATCGCGAAGCCATGGGAAGGGTAGCTAAAATGAATGTCACACGCATGTTTTCCGCACACGGTGAGGAGATAACGGAGCACAGAGAATTAATCGAGCACCGGCTAAGGCGTCATGGGGAGAGGGCGGACAAAATCCATCAGCTGCTTGAGGAAGGACCTAAAACCGCGTTTGAGCTTTCCGTCAGTCTTTTCCCGAAAATATTTAGCAAAGAACTGCCGCTTACCTTCTCTGAAACGCTCGGGCATTTGGATTTACTCGAAGCAGCGCAGCGCGTAGAAGTGGTTGAGCTGGGCGGTGTAAAAAAATATCGGAGAGTGGAATAGGAAACGAATTCCCTGCATTTTTACAATGAAGCTTCCAATAATGGAGGCTTTTTCTTTTTATTAATGATATAATGATTCGTATGTGAAGCTATATGAGTAGAGGAGGCCGTTATTTGAAGCGGATCATTTTTTCTGTCCTCTTCCTGGTCGTAATTATTTATTTTGTGATGCAAACAGAGTTTGGTCATTTGTTGCGTACAGGGAATATTCAACAGGTTGCAGAGTATATCCAATCCTATGGTTGGGTTGCTTTTCTTATAGCTATACTGGCAGTAATGCTGCAGACGTTCTTTCCGGTTGTGCCTTTTGTTTTACTGGCGGGTGCGAACGTTATCGCGTTCGGACTCGGGCTCGGTTTTGCAGTCAGCTGGACGGGAGCGGTTTTTGCCGCGATTGCAAACTTCTTTCTAGCTCGCTATGCGGCACGGGAATGGGCGGAAAGGAAAATGGGCCACCATTCTTTTGTGAAGAATTTAAATCGCCATGCGGAGACGAGAGGATTCGTCGTTATCCTGCTGGCCCGCTGGATTCCGATTTTACCTTCCAGCGCGGTAAATACGGCTGCCGGTATATCAAAAATACCCTTTCGAGCGTTTTTATTTGCCACATTAATCGGAAAAGTCCCCGCTGTTTTTTTTGAGTCGCTGCTCGGCCATTATTTGATTAATTGGGAGCATCATAAAGGAAAACTTGTTCTTATTTTAATTGGATTAATCTTGTTCATGCTCGGGTTAAACTACTTAAAGAAGAAGAAATCCACCTTGCTTTCGTAGGAAGCAAGGTTTTTATACTTCCAGTGGGGGGAGAGGCATTTGAAGCGTTCGCCGAAGTTCACGAAGGAAAAAATTGTCCAGGCTGCGATTCGGCTGTTTGATTCGCAAGGGTTTGACGGAACAACCGTGCGGCAAATCGCCAGTGAAGCAGAGGTGAATCTTGCGCTCATTTCTTACCATTTTCAAAGTAAGAAGGGGTTACTGGAATATGTAATGATAAACTACTATGAAGGGCTTTTCGGGCGGCTGGATGAATGCCGATACCGGAGCGACTGGGATTCCCTCCATGTTCTGCTTCGCAATATGCTGGAAGAGTGGGTTCGTTTCCAATGTGAACATTATCAGGTGACACGTTTAATTCAGCGTGAATTGTCCGTAGAGTCCATGCTGGGCAGAGAAATTATGAGCACCTATATTGCCAGGCTTAGGCATTATTTCACGGCCATTCTCGAGGAAGGTGTGCTGGAGGGAGAATTCCCTGCTCTGGATGTCGATGGAATTGTGATTCATATTTTATCGATCATGAGCTTTCCTTACGCTTACCCACAGATTATTAGAGAAGTATTCCACGCTGAGCCGCTTGAAGAGCAGTTCGTTCAGAAAATGGTCAATTATGTATGCGACTTTTTACAACATATGATGACACCGATTGACACTGCACGGCAGGTTTTTTAGAGAAAAGTTCCTGATCAAGCAGGAACTTTTTTAGTGTATACCTAATTAATAAGATAGGTAGGTTTATTTCTTTCTTAAAGGAGCAACTGCGTGATGAGATGTACGATAGGGCGAGCGTTTCGTTTTCTACTGGTTTTCACCTTACTCATAGTATTCTATCCTGGTACTTCTACGATATGGGCTGCTGAGTTCCCCGCTTCTCTTGATGCGCCGGTTATTGATCAAGACAATGCGATCAGCGGTGATCAAGAGAGGGAAGTGGGCAAGGCTATAGCAAAAATGCCGCAAACGTATCGGCTTGTTGTAATTAAGAGTCCGAAGCCGCTCAGCCTGGACGGTTATGCAAAGGCCTTTTCCGAGAAGCTTGCTGTTTCAGATAAAATGATGGTGATTATTCTTTCCATAGAAGAAAAAAGAATGGTTGTCATCAGCGGCTCCTATTTCTCGCAAAATGGAATTACACCGGATGTTATTAAAAGAAAAATAGAAAACTATTTTGATCCTTACATAGTGGGAGGAACGATGCCGAAGGGCGTGTCCTCATTTATACAGTCGATAAACGAAGAGCTAAAGAGCTATAGCCAGAAGAAATCCAGTGGGCAAATCGAGCAGGTTGTTACTGCAGGTGCACCGGCTCAGGCAGGTCAAGAGGTGCAGTCCTGGCCCATGTGGCTGGTTGCAATCGGGGTCGTTTTCGCTGCACTGTTCATCGCTCTCTTTGTTGCTTACTCAAGAAAAAAGCAGACCTTCAAGGAAGTGGATGAAGTAGATGAATGGCGAATGAAAGTAGCCGAGCAGTTGAACGCCTTTGAGATGGACCCGGCGTGGAAGAAGGAACCCGGCAGAGTAAAGGAAAAATACCTGGCGATTCTTACTTCCCTGGATGATTTGAAAAAGGATGCTGTCACAGATATTGAACTCATTTTAGTCGATGCGGAAGAGATGATCGCAAAGTTTCACTTTAAAAAAGGCCGAGAAATTATACAGGAAGCGAAAAACAAGCTTTTCCGTATTGAGGAAGAAAATCGAAGCCTGCATACAAAACTGGACAAACTGAAAGAAACGCTCAATGATGCTGCATCTTTTAAGGAAGAATCGGAGCAGCTAAGGCAGAAAACGGAACGCAGGCTGGATGAACTGCGCATCCAATACGGAACTTCCTTCCATACGCTCAAGGAATGCCTGAATCAATTTGAACGGGATACCCAATCGATGAAACAGGCGGAGGAGCAAGGAGAATTTGAAGAAGTAAAGGAACGGGTACAGCTGATCTGTGAAAGGCAAAAGGCATTAATGGAAGTTCTGCAAAAGGTCCCGCTTGTCCGCCAAACGATCGAAAAAGATTTGGATCAGGAAATCCGGCAGCTTGATGAGGATTGCAAAGAAATGCTTGCGCAAGGATATGCCTTCGGGGACGAGCCATTCACAGCACGAGTGATGCAAATCCGCGGCAAAGCAGAAGCGCTTCCGATTTTATTTGAGGAAGGAAAAATCCTGGAAGCAGAAGAGCATATTATGAAAGTGCGTGAGGAGATTGAATCCGTTTATCAAACAATGGAAGAAATCGTGACCAGCCGCCAGCAATACCGTCAATATATAAACGAACTTCCATACCATGTGGCAACGCTGCGGCAGGATCAGCGATACCTCATGGATGAATTGAACGATCTGGCAGAAAGATACCAGGTAGAAGACGGGGAAGCATTTCATTACTTCCAGCAAATACCTGAAGTTGTTGCCGAAGTGGAGAACGCACTGGAACAGGCCGCAGGAGCTAAAGAAACGGGAAGATACGAGCACCACAGCGAAACGCTTGGCCAGGCAGCTGAGCGGGTGTTTGCTATGATGGAGCGCCGCGAACTCGTCATGAATGAACTAAAGGAATTCCGTAAAGGCGAAACGATAGCCCGGGAAGAGCTGCAGGGACTGCGTTCGGATGTCAGCAGAGTGGAGCAGCAGTTAAAGAGGCTGCACCTTCCCGGCATTCCCGAAAGTGTAAAAAATAGCATACAAGTTTCAAGGCAAGCCGTGTATGAGGTGGAAGCGGCGCTGCAGGAAATCCCGCTAAACATGCAGAAAGTGGACCACTTCTTAAAAGAGGCGAAGGAAAGGGTCATCGGCATGCTGGATCATGCGGCCGACATGGTGCGTGACAGCCAGGAGGCAGAGCAAAAAATCCAGCGTCTGAACCGCTTCCGCCGTTATGACAAGGAATTGGCCGCAGTGTTAACGAAAGCGGAACAGGCGTTTCGAAACGCGGACTATGAAGAAGCAAACAGCATCGCTGACCAGGCTGTTGAAATGGCCGAAGAAAAATTTGAAGTTTAGAAGCAAGCCCAAAAAAGAGCTGAAACAAAAGGCTCTTTTTCTTTTGAGCAAAAAAAGGGACGCATCAATCGATGCGTCCAATTAGGGAGTAGAGGTGTGAGAGTCAGTTGCAATTTCAAGGGGGAGTAGGTTCACTATTATACTTCCCCACCTTTCGCCTCTCTAAACAAAAAAACCCAAAAAAGCAAAAAAAATTTTAAAAAAGTTTTTGGGCAAGAAAAGCCCCCTGCCTGGTAAATAAAGCAGGGGGCTTGCTTGTTATGCGGATTCACGTATACCGGTGTTCGCTTTCACGAGCACCTCGTCGTATTTCGCAGGATCCTCTTTGCGTCCGGAAATGACCGTTCCGAGGTAGGCCGCAAGAAACCCGGCTGGAATCGAAATGAGCGCCGGATTTGTCAGGCTAATTAACGGAGTTCCAACAAAGATCGCTTTTCCTGCCGTTGGATCGAACACGTTCGGGCTGACAACTACGAGAACGAGTGCGGTTAGAAGGCCGACGATCATTCCGGTTACAGCGCCGGCGGTGTTGAATTTCTTCCAGTAGATTGTGAAAATGATAACGGGAAGATTTGCGCTGGCAGCGACGCAGAATGCAAGTGAAACAAGGAAGGCAACGTTCATTTTCTGGGCAAAAAGCGCCAGGATAACGGAGATAATCGCAACACCAATGGAAGCGTAACGGGCGGCAACCATTTGCTCTTTTTCCGTTGCTTTCCCTTTACGCAGGATATGGCTGTAGAAATCATGCGCAAAAGCGGAAGCGGCTGCCAGAACAAGTCCGGCTACTACGGCGAGGATGGTTGCAAAGGCAACCGCGGCAACAAATGCCATGAGCAGCGGACCGCCCAGCTTTCCAGCCAGTAAAGGTGCTGCCATGTTTCCTGCCTTGTTTGCTTCTATGATGGCATCATTTCCGACGAATGCGGCGGCACCGAATCCGAGGAAAACAGTCATGACATAGAAAGCTCCGATTAGCCATGTTGCATACACGACTGACTTACGCGCGGTCGGTGCGTCCTTTACCGTAAAGAAACGGATAAGAATATGCGGCAGTCCGGCAGTACCAAGCACGAGCGCCATATTCATTGAAATGTTGTCGAGTCCGTTCTTGTACTTGACCCCGGGATCCAGATATTTAAGACCGAGCGGGGTTGCTGTTTTCATGTGCTCGAACATTTCTGTAATGCTAAAGTGGAATTTGGCAAATACCATAACAGAAATGAGGAACGTCCCGAACATGAGCAGTACAGCTTTAACGATCTGTACCCAGCTTGTCGCCGTCATTCCGCCAAAGATTACATATACCGTCATCAAGGTTCCTACGATGAGAACGGAGGTAGTATATTCAAGCCCCAGAAGAAGTTTAATAAGTGCACCTGCCCCTACTAGTTGGGCAATCATGTAAAAGATAGAAATGGTAATTGTGTTAAGCGCTGCTACTCCGCGGACCTTGCTATCATTAAAGCGGGCAGCGATCATATCAGCCATTGTGAACTTTCCAAGGTTACGAAGGGGCTCCGCAACGATATAGAGAACAACGAGATAGGCTACCAGGTATCCAAGGCTGTAGAAGAAACCGTCAAACCCAGTCAGGGCAATCGCTCCTGCGATACCGAGGAAGGAAGCGGCGGACATGTAATCGCCTGCAATAGCTAGTCCATTCTGCCAGCCTGTCAGGCCGCCGCCTGCGGTATAAAATTCGCTGGTCGTATTCGTTTTTTTTGAAGCAACGTACGTAATCACAAGCGTTGCGGCAACAATGGCAATAAAGAATAAAAAGGCGGTTGTATTCATGATTGATTTCCTCCCTTTGCGTTTTCTTCGACGATTTCTTCGGCAAGTTTATCAAAGGAGGAAGCTTTTCTTGAATAAATCGTGCACAGCGTCCATGTCATAATGAATTGGGCAAATGCAAAAATCCAGGCCCATGTAATCGCCCCGATGGCAGGCGTATTCAGTACTTTACTATAAGATGTCATAACCGGAAGCGTAAAATAAAAGATAAAGAAAAATATACTCATCGGAACGATAAAACTTTTTTTGGCCGCAAGAAGCGATTTGAACTTTTCGCTTTGAGCGATAGCTGTGTAGTCAATCCCGGTAGAACGTGTTCTCCCCGATTTAGTAGTATTGCTTTTTGCAAGATTCGACATCAAGTCACACTCCATTCTTTTGTTTTTTCTCTCTTTCTTTCTTAAATAGTGTGAATCTCTCTTTTCACCCCCTGTTTTTAAAGCGTTTTCAATTAAATTGGGTATAAAACAGTGGATATTTAGTACCCTATCATAATATTAAAATATTTGGAAACATTTGAAAACACTTTTTTTTCGACTGTGGTCGACAAAAAAAACGATACTCGGCTAGTAAGCGCCTGTATCGTTTCGAAGGATGCGTTTCTAGAGAAGCTAGATTCGAATACCGCGAACCTGAAACTGCCGCATTAATTTTTGCTGCAGCCATTTCGCTGTATTTAACGCTTTTTTCAGCCTGATCTGTTCCTCTTTGGATAGTCCGGGAACATGCAGATCATTGGAGAGAGGAAGGCTCTGTTTATATTGATTCATATTTTCGCGAATTCTAAAATAGAGCAGGGTATTGAAAGAATCCAGAACTTCTTCCTCTTCTTCTTTTGTAAACACCTGGTGCATGGTGAGCTGGTGCAGGCGTTCGATCGTTGAGACGGCTTCCAGCCCCTCAAAAATAGCGAGAAGCCTCATTGTGTTAACGAAATGAACAAGGGCGCCGCCTTTAATATCAATTCCGTCACCGACTTTTTTATCGTAGACAATGCGGCCGAACATTCCAAGCGGAACAGAGGACATGGCATCATCTTCCGCAAGCAGGTTATAAATGAACGGAAACTCCTTTTTTTTAGTTAAAAAGTACTGGCGCAGTTCCTGTGCTAATTCCATCCGCCCATATACCGGGCGGAAGTCGAGGAAAATCGTAAACATACGAATCTCTTCACCCTGCATGTGGGAGAACCAGGCATTCATCATCCGTTTCCAATCCGATAGCGACTTGCGCCATTTAGGGTTTGTAGCCATTACGTCTCCCTTGCAGCGGGGAAATCCGCATTGTTCGAGCCCGGAAACAATTTTTTCAGCCAGCACGGCAAAATAGCGATCGGCCTGCCTGTGCTGCTCTTCATCATCGATATGAGGATAAATAATCCCGTTATCCTGATCCGTGCTTAGCGTCTGCTCTTTACGGCCTTCGCTTCCCATCGTAATCCAGCAGTAGTCGGTAGGGGGGGCGCCGTACTCATTCTTTACCATGGACTGCTCGGAGAGTTCTATAATTCTGCGCAGTATACGATCGTTAAACTCTGTTGTGAGCGAGCATATTTCATGGGGAGTTGCACCTTCATTCAGCATCCGCTCGATGAAGCTTGCGACACTTTTATGCTGCAGGGCTAAACGTTCTATGTTGTCCGCGTCATCAATTTCCTTGACCATTTCCAGAACGAGATTGCCGCGAAAGTCGGTAAGCTTTCTCAGCGTAACCATTCCATTCATTTTTCCGTTTGCGAGGACGGGAAGGTGCTTTATGTTATGTTTCATCATCGTGAGCATTGCTTCATAAAGATAAGGCGTCTTCCCGTATGGTGATAACCTGCCTGCTCATAATGTCTGAGACAGACAAAAGCGGGATTTTGTTATAAGAAGGAATAAGCTTCATTAAATCGCGTTCTGTGATGATTCCTTCTGCTTGCCCGTCCTCCATAACAAGCAGCGAGCTGATTTGTTTTTCCATCATCAATTGTGCAGCAGGGATAATACCCGTGCCGGGTGGAACAGAGAGCACGGGGCTGTCCATAAGTTCGCCTACCTTTTTGCGGTACGGGTATGTCTCAAAGCCATGGGAGTCAGATGAAGACTCCAGTGCCAATAACACATTGCTTTGCAGCGTTTCTTTTACTCTCTCCTTCATCGCTTCCCTATCTCCCTTTTTTCTTTTCTTTTAACGGAAGAAAGCTATCCTCTAGCCCTAGCGCCTGTCTTGCCGCTGCCGTACCTGCCGCGTGTCCGGTCGTAAAGGCGACGGTGATATTATAGCCGCCCGTATGGGCATGCACGTCGAGCACTTCCCCGGCAAAAAACAACCCTCGCTTCAGCTTTGACTGCATCGTTTTCGGGTCGATTTCTTTGGTGTGGACGCCGCCCCCGGTTACCGTTGCCTGTTCAAGCGGAAGGGTGCCGGTAATGGTGACAGGGAAGTTTTTTATAAGCTGAGCCATCCTGCTCCACTTTTCTTTTGAGATGTGGGCATAGGTTATGTCCTCGTCAATGCCTGCTATCTCAAGGATGAGCTTCATTAGGCGCTCAGGCACATACGTGCGCAGCACATTTTTGACAGCTTTCTTCGGTTCATTCTCCATTAGTTCAAGCGTTTCTTTCATAATTTGATCAGCGGATTTATCAGGGAGTACATCAATCGTCAGGAGCAGAGGGGAATTGTCAAATTTCCGCCGGGTAACCGATACATAATGGCTCGTTCGCAGCGCTGCGGGGCCGGAAACTCCCTGGTGCGTGAATACGATATCCCCTTCCTCGGTGCTTACCTTTTTATTTTTAGGATTAAACAGCGTGAGTGCGACGTTTCGTAAGGAAAGTCCCTGAAGCCTGTTTTCTTTTATGTAAGCATCGTTGGCCGTCAAGGGAACTTCCGTCGGGAACAGCGCGGTAATCATATGGCCTGCCGCCCGCGCCCACGGATAACCGTCGCCTGTTGAACCTGTGGCCGGAACCGAGGCTCCGCCTGAAGCTACTATCACAGCTTTAGCTTCAATTATTTCGCCTGATTGCAATCTCACCCCCTTAATGGATGTATCATCATATATAACCTTTTCTACCGGTTCGTTCGTGCGAATGCTGACACCGAGCTTTCTTACCTCGGAAAGAAGAGCTTCCACCACGGTTTTTGCCTTATCGCTGGCAGGAAACATCCGGCCCCTGTCTTCTTCTTTTAGCCGGATACCGAGCCCGGTAAAGAACTCCATAATATCCGTATTGCTAAAAGAATCGAGGGCACTGAACAGGAACTTCCCGTTTCCTGGAATGTTTTTAATTAATTCCTCTTTTGGTTTTGCATTTGTAACGTTGCACCGCCCGCCGCCGGAAATCATAAGCTTGCGCCCTAATTTATTTCCTTTATCAATAAGCAGTACACTGGCTCCGTGCTGTGCGGCGGCCACAGAGGCCATAAGGCCCGCCGGACCCCCGCCAATAATAAGAACATCCCATTGTTTCATCGTTCTTTTCACCTTCCTCCTCTCTATTCTTGACAGGAGAGCGGAGAAATTGCAAGAAACACAGCAAAAAAGATGGAAGAAAGGAAAAGAAGGGGAAGTGACACAAAAAATAGAATATAGTAAATATTTAAATCGACATTAGGAGCGTATGCAATATCATCTTAAAAGGAGAATTGAAAAATGAGTGAAACCTTGCATGTTACAGGAAAAGATAAAATGGAGCTTTTGCATCGTGAAATTGAAAAGCATGTGCGGCCTGATACCTTTCCACTTGGAATCCGGGTGGTGAGGGATAACGGAGAAATCCCGCCCCGGGCGAAGCGGCCGGTAAGAGATCTCGGTGTACAGATAAGCATTTGCCAGGGGATTACGATGGCTCGCCGCTACGGCTGGACAATCGCGATGGGAGGGGAAGATCTTTCCTGCCCGATTGCCAAAGCGGTTTTTCATTTTGAGGAGCCGGTTGAATTTTATACGGAAGGCAATCTTGCACATGGGATGTATACTGAAACGCTAGAATGCGGGAAAGCAACTGAGGCGGATGTTCCGAAATTTACAAAAGAAGAGGGCGGCGTTATTGTCGTTGGACCGCTCGATCGCATTTCCTTTGAACCTGATGTTGTCGTTATATACGGGAATTCGGCACAGGTGATGCGCATGGTGGCTGCTTCACTGTATAAAAAAGGCGGCTCTATCACCTCGCAGTTTTCGGCCAGGGCAGATTGCGCGGATATTATTATTCGTACGATGCAGACCGCCGACGCCCAGGTTATTTTGCCATGTTACGGAGACCGTGTGTTTGGACAAACATATGACCATGAAATGGCTTTTTCTTTCCCATACTCGATGGCTGAAGACGTTCTTGCAGGGTTTGAAGGCACCCATAAAGGGGGCGTACGCTACCCGATTCCGACATTTCTGCAATACCAGGCGAAGTATCCGGCTACCTATGAGAAACTGAATAAAATGTGGGAAAAAGAAGAATAGAACCGCAAGATTCCAAGGTACAAGAAAAACATCGTGGGCATGCCCGCGATGTTTTTCTGATGTGTTTATCGATATAGATAGTCCCGAGTCATTTCCAACTCGTTGTTTAACCCTTTAGAGAACAGGATTTGGTGAATATTGAGCCCGCTTAACCGGAAGGAAGCAGCGGCTGCCTGCAGGTATAACCGCCACATCCGGACGAAGCGTTCCCCGTACATTTCCCTTATTTTATCAACATGGTTTTCGAATCTTTCCGCCCATCGGTCAAGGGTCATTGCATAGTGCAGTCGCAGGCTTTCAGCATCGATGATGTTGAAATCATAGTCGGGAAGAAGTTGAATAATTTCACGGAAAGACGGAATATATCCGCCCGGGAATATATACTTCTCAATCCATGGATCGGTAGGCTCTTCTATAAGGTGTGTGATCGTGTGCAGAAGCATGACTCCTCTGTCCTTGAGCATCGTTTGCACGGACTTCATAAAGTCAGGGTAATAGGCCTGCCCGACATGTTCAAACATTCCTACGCTCGCAATCTTATCGAACGTCCTTCCTGTTTTCGCCAGCTCTCGGTAATCCAGCAATTCCACGTTTACCTGATCCTCCAAACCAAGCTCGGCAATCCGCTCTTTCGTTTTCTTATATTGTTCCTCGCTTAGTGTTACACCGGTTGCTTTTACCCCGTACTGCTGGGCTGCACGTATAATGAGCCATCCCCAGCCGCTTCCGATATCGAGCAGCGTTTCACCCTGCTTTAACTGCAGCTTCTTGAGCACATGGTCGATTTTCTGCAGCTGGGCCTGATCAAGAGAGTCCTCAGGAGTGCGGAAATAGGCGCAGGAGTAGCTCATTGTTTTATCGAGCCATAAAGAGTAGAAATCGTTCCCCAGGTCATAGTGATGCTGGACATTTTCTTTCTGTTTCCGCAGGGAAGGCAGAGAGGAAAGGCGGGAGAGGGTTTTGCTCCAGAAAACGCTTTTGTTCATATTTGCAGTTCTGATTATTTCCTCGATCGATCCGATGATGTCAATATCTCCGTTCATATAGGCTTCACCAAAAGCCATTACCGGATTTTTGATGAAATCGGAAAGAGCCACTTTTTCGTGAAGAACAAGCGTGAAGCGCGGTTCTCCTGTGCCGTATCTTTCGCTCTGGCCATCCCAGTACGTAATCTCGAAATCAGCCGACCCTAATCCGTTAAAAAACTTTTGAAATAAATACTTTTGCATACAGAAGCTCCTTTCGTTTTACATTGAAAATAACGAGTAACTTATTTTAAGTTTGCTACTTTGCAAAATAAAAATCAAATTTAAATGTGCTCACTCCATACTCCCGCTGTGACCCCGCCGGTGATATAATGGAAATAAAGCTGAGTAAGAATCATACTATATACAATATGGGAGGGAGCTATGGTGGAACATTACTTACAGATGTTGTCTGAAAACGAAAAGAAGAACGGCGGTACACACGAGTTTGTACTTGAATTAATTCGCCAGGTGACATTTGACGCAAGCCTTTCATCCAAGGAACGGACAGACGAAATAAAGAAAATATACTGGGCGCTGGACGAATATTCCCAGATTTTAAAGTAGAATAAAAATAAAGGCAGGGCGGCCTGTCTTTATTTTATTTTTCAAAAGGAATTTTACATTTTTTATCGAATATGGTTAACAAAACAATTATGCAATAAATTCAACAAAAATCTACTGATTGCATAGTAAATAACAGGGTTATAGTATTAAATATCTGAATATTATTTATAGTGTGAATAATTTGTCCGCCATGTTACCTGTGCAATCCTGTATGCGTAGAACTTATTTTTTTATCTCTTTTATGTACAATTTTTCACAATATATTCTTGCATAAGAAAGGGGAATGCATATGCACATCCTGGTCTGTATCAAACAGGTACCGGACACGAAGATTATTAAAATCGATCCGAAGACGAACACGCTTGATCGCCGCGGGGTTCCCGCAATCCTTAACCCGTATGATACGCATGCGGTAGAGGAGGCTGTCAGGCTGAGGGCGCGTTATGGGGGGAAAGTATCCGTATTGTCTATGGGGCCGCCGCAGGCAGTGGCAGCGATAAAAAAATGTGTGGAGATTGGGGTTGACGAAGGATATCTTATCTCAGATCGGGCGTTCGCAGGGGCGGATACACTTGCAACGAGCTACGCCCTATCGAGAGCGATCTTTAAAATAATGAAAGAGGAACCGCTTGACATGGTAATATGCGGAAAAATGGCGATTGACGGTGATACAGGCCAGGTGGGTCCTGGAATTGCCCGCCGGCTGGGCATTCCTCCGCTTACCGGTGTGAAGAAGGTGGAGGAAGTAAACGAAGCCGGGAAACAAATTATTGTCCATAGAAAACTTGAGGATGGATATGAAGTTCTGCAATCCTCGCTTCCCTGCCTGCTTACGGTGGAGAAGGAAATAAACGAAGTGCCGTACTCCTCAATGCCTAATATGATCCGCGCGGCGAGATATCGGCCTACCGTCTGGACAGTCGATGATCTTGGAGAAGTAGACCGCAGCCAGCTTGGATTAAAAGGATCGCCAACGATCGTTGGCAAGATGTTCAGCCCTCCGAAACCGGAAGGCGGGAAGCGCCTTGAAGGAAAGCCGGATCAGCAGGTAAGCCAGCTGGTAGAAATCCTAATGAAAGAAAAACGTGAACTCTTAGTAAAGGGAGGCGTGTAACATGGCCGTAACGATTTCCGCCGCTTGTATTTCCTGCGGAACATGTGTGGATACATGCCCGGTAAGCGCGCTTTACCTTGGGCCTGATAAATGTGAAGTAGACGCAGCGAAGTGTGAGGAATGCCAGGAGTGCATTCCTGTTTGCCCGACAGAGGCAATCACCCTGCCGAATCCAACGAAGAAAAAAATCGAACCTAAAGAAGAGCCGGCTCCAACTGCGGCTGCCGCTGCTCCCGCTCCCGCTGAGGAGAAGAAGGAACCGGTTGCACAGACGGCCGCTGCTATACCTGAAAAAGAAACAAAAAAGGAACAGCGTACAGACCGGTTCGCTGACCATGAAGGTGTCTGGGTATTTATCGATCAAACGGACGGGAAAATTGCGGGTGTATCGCTGGAATTGCTGGGAGCAGGGCGGCGGCTTGCGGATAAGCTGAACACTCAGCTGTCCGGATTCATGCTTGGGCATAACATTGATTCCTTAACAGACACATGCTTTGCCTACGGTGCGGATGCTGTGTATATGATTGATGATCCTGTCCTTAAACAGTATCGATCTGAAACCTATATGAAGGGAGTCGTTGATATTTGCAATAAGTACAAACCGGAAATCATTCTGTACGGTGCAACGACAAACGGAAAGGACCTCGCCAGTGCCGTGGCTACCGATTTGGCGACAGGGTTAACTGCAGACACCACGATGCTTGATGTAGATCCGGAAAAACGGCTGCTCGAAGCAAGCCGTCCGGCATTCGGCGGAAACATTATGGCAACAATCCTTTGTAAAAACCACCGGCCCCAAATGGCGACCGTTCGTTCAAAAGTGATGAAGGCGCTCGAGCCTCAGCCGGGCAGAACAGGGAAAGTCATTCATGAACCGCTTGGGATACACGAGAAGGATTTGCAGACACGCGTACTTGAAATTGTTCGTGATACAACCCAGCGCATGAAACTTGATGAAGCGCACATTATTGTTGCAGGTGGAAAAGGGTTAGGTGATGAAAAAGGGTTCCGGATCTGTTATGAGCTTGCAGAAGTGTTAGGTGCAAGTGTCGGTGCAACCCGGGATGCAGTGGAAGCAGGCTGGATTGATCACCATTACCAAGTCGGCCAGACAGGCATTACTGTTACGCCGAAAATTTATTTTGCAATCGGAATTTCCGGAGCCGTTCAGCACATTGTTGGCATGCAGAATTCAGAATTTATTATTGCGATTAATAAAGACCCGGAAGCACCGATCCACAATGTTGCAACATACAGTATTGTCGGTGATGCGTTTGAAATTGTTCCGCATATGATTGAGGCATTTCAAAAAGCAGTGAATGGCGGTGAAATAGCATATGTCTGAGAAATTTGATGCGATTGTAGTAGGTGCGGGGCCTGCCGGGACGTCTGCGGCTTTTAGCATGGCGAAAGCAGGGCTGAATGTTCTATTAATTGAAAGAGGCGAATACCCTGGATCAAAAAACGTGATGGGGGGCATACTTTACCGCCACCAAATGGAAGAGATTATTCCCGGCTTCTATAAGGAAGCACCTCTGGAAAGGCCTGTTATCGAGCAGCGCTTCTGGATGCTTGGCGAGGAGTCCGTATTTACTTCCGGATACAAGGGGCTCGAATGGGCAAAAGAACCGTACAACAATTTCACGGTATTGCGTGCAAAGTTTGATCAGTGGTACGCAAGTAAGGCAGTAGAACAGGGAGCTCTCCTGATTAACGAAACCGTTGTCAGGGAATGTATCGTAGAAGACGGAAGGGTTATCGGCGTCCGAACAGACCGGCCGGATGGGGATGTATACGCTGACGTCGTTGTTCTTGCGGACGGGGTTAATTCACTGCTCGCGAAATCGCTCGGCTTCCATAAAGAATTTAAGCCAAGCGAAGTAGCGCTCGCCGTTATGGAAGTCATCAATCTTCCGGCAGAAAAAATAGAAGATCGTTTTAATCTGGAGCCGAACCAGGGGACAACAATTGAAATTTTCGGTGATGCGACAAAAGGAGTTCTGGGAACCGGGTTTATTTACACGAACAAAGAGAGCATCAATATCGGGGTGGGTGCTACGCTATCGGGGATGATTAAACAAAAAATGCGCCCCTATGATTTACTTGAGTATTTAAAGAAGCACCCGCTTGTTCGCCCGTTAATCCGTGGGGGAGAGGCGGCGGAGTATGCAGCCCACTTGATTCCTGAGGGCGGCTACCATTCGATGCCAAAAATCGTTGGCAACGGGGTCGTTGTCGTTGGTGATGCGGGCCAGATGGTTAACGGAGTTCACCGGGAAGGAAGTAACATGGCAATGACGGCGGGCAGGCTTGCTGCCGAGACCATCGTACTTGCGAAGGAAGCAAACGATTTCTCTGAGAATATGCTCGATACGTATCGAATCCGTCTGCTGGAGAGCTTCGTTGGACAGGATTTGAAGAAGTATAAGGATGCAACCCATACGTTTGAAGAGCACCCACAGTATTTCAAAGATTATCTGCCGATGATTAATAAGGCTGCCAGCCAGTTCTTTACCATCGACGGTACGCCGAAGAAAGAGAAACAGAAAAAAATTATGAAAAGTATGACGGAAGGCAGAAGTAAACTGGGCATGTTCCAGGACATTTATCGAGCATGGAAGGTGATGAAATAATGAGTGAGATTCCCAAAACAAACACGATTGAAGAGAAACAATATCTTGTTCGTTTTCGTGCGGATACCCAATCCCATCTTCATGTTATGAACCATGATGTATGCGCTACAAGTTGTCCTGATAAGCTGTGTACGGTGTTCTGTCCGGCTGAAGTATACAAATGGGAAGGAATGCGGATGGCGGTCGGTTATGAGGGATGCCACGAGTGCGGGAGCTGCAGGATTGGCTGTCCGTACCAAAACATTAAGTGGGAGTATCCAAAAGGCGGGCATGGCATTGTGTTTCGTCTGGCATAGAAGAAGAAAAAAAAGAGGGCTAAAAAGCCTTCTTTTTTTATCTGATTATCCATCTTTTTAAAGATATAGAATATACAATAATGCTAAAGATTGCAGAGGTATGAAAGGGTGACTACAAGTGTGAAATTTCTCCATGAGCAATTACGAGACAAACTCAGTTATTCAAAGGAAAGAATTATAAAAATAAATCTATAACAAGAAGATTAATAAACTCCTAATGATTGCAACTATTGTAATAGGTATTTATTCGTCGTAAAATAAGAAAGTTCGAGTAGATGCAAAGCCAGGGGGTCTAACGTTCTAGTGAACTATGACAGCCGAGTTACCGAAAAGCCTCAAAGATAGATGACTAAGTGGAAATATGGTCTAGGCTAATCCTATACCGGATTAGCCTAGTATGATATAAAACAAAATTAAAGAATGAAACACAAAGGGGACATCACATGAACACTTCTAAGAAAAGTTTAAAAAACATTGTAAATTTTAATTTTGGTACTAAAATAGCTGTCATAACGATTGTTATTATTATCGCAACCGTTATCAGTTTATCCGCTTTTACTTATAATGCCCAACAGAATGTTATTAATAACCAAATGAAATTGGAAGTGCGTAGCAACACCACTAAATTAGTATCTGATTTTAATTCCTATTATCAAACCGTCAACATATTAAAGGAAAGTTTGCAAAACGATAATCTGAAATTGGCTAATTCTGTTAGAGAGGTACTTAAGGGTCGTACTAGTTATACCACTGTAGAACTTTCTGTTTTGGCAAATAGAATTGGTGTTTCGGAAGTTAACGTGATGAATGACAAAGGAATCATGGAGTTTAGCAGTAATCCCGCCCTCATTGGTTATAAGTATGATTCATCCGAACAATCTAAACCCTTTATGGAAGCCATAACAAATAAAGATTTTGAACTTGCACAAGAACCCTCTATTCGTGGTGCAGATAAAAAAATGTTCATGTATATCGGAGTTGCCCGCCAAGATAAGCCGGGAATGTTTCAACTCGGGATGGAACCTGTAGAGTACCAAAAAGTGGTTGATTCCGTTAACCTACAAGATGCAATAAAAAAATATTCGTTTGCAAAGACAGGATTTACTTTTGTCGCTAATTCCAAAGGAGATATCATCGCTCACCCACAAAAGGAGTACATTGGGAAGAACCTTAATGCCCTTCCTTTTAGAAATTTAATTACGGCGGATAACCAGGGAGATTTTCAATACCAAGAAGGCGGGATAACAAAATATTTGGCATTTAATCGTACTTCTGACGGAAACATTATTATGGCTACTGTTGAAACCAAAGATTACTTAGATTCTCTGAATAATTTAATGTTTAATCTTATTCTGACTGGAGGTATTATCCTTCTTGCTTCAACACTGTTCATGTTACTTTATGCTAAAAGAAACATTTCAAAGCCGATAACAGAAATTCAAAATGCCATGAGTGAAATTGCATTGGGGAATTTAAGACAAGAATTTGCTTCAAAACGAAAAGACGAAATTGGGCAGATGTTCAATCATTTAAATGAAATGTCCAGCAGTCTTCGTGAATTAGTCGGTAAGATATCGGGAAATTCAGATCAAGTAGCAGCTTCTGCAGAGGAGTTATCAGCGAGTGCGGAACAAACAGGAAAAGCCACAGAACAAATCGCTCATACAGTTCAAGAAGTCGCTTCGGGTACAGACAAACAGATGCAAAGTGTAGAAGAAAGTTCAAGAACCATTAGTGAATTAGCCGTTGGTGTACAAAAAATTGCAGATAACGCCCAATATGTTACTACTTCTGCAACAGAGACTTCAGAAAGAGCGGAAGAAGGGGCTAAAAACATTCAATTGGCGATTGAACAAATGAATGCTATTAACAGTACTTTTGGTGAGCTTTCCGGGACAGTTAAATCCCTGGGAGAGCGTTCAGATGAAATTAGCCAGATTGTACAAGTAATTACGGATATTTCTTCTCAAACGAATCTACTTGCTTTAAATGCGGCTATTGAAGCCGCCAGAGCAGGAGAACATGGAAAGGGGTTTGCAGTTGTAGCGGATGAAGTCCGTAAATTAGCCGAACAGTCGTCAAGTTCAGCGCAGCAAATCGCACAGCTGATTACCGCGATCCAAGAAGAAACAAATAAGACGGTTCAATCGATGGAGCATGCTACGAAAGAAGTAGAACAGGGGATTGATGTTGTCAATTTCTCTGGAGAATCTTTTAAACAAATTCAGCGTTCTGTTAACGAAGTGGCGAGCCAAATTGAGCAGGTTTCTTCTGCAGCTCAACAAATTTCTGCTGCTACAGAGGAGGTTGTTCACTCGATTGAACTTATTTCAGAAGTGGCAGAGGTGGCCGCAGCTGGAACACAAAATGTTTCAGCTGCTACCGAAGAACAACTGGCTTCAATGGAAGAAATCTCTGCTTCTGCCTCTTCTTTAACCAATATGGCCGAAGAGTTACAGGAGACCATTGGTAAATTTAAAGTATAACTTTTTTATACTTTAAACAGTAGCTGAAATTGGTATGATTTTTTAACGCTGTAATAATACAAAACCCGGTCTTGGAATAGTAGGCACTCCAATCAACTCCTTCATTGTGATTAATTTAGTAAATGCGTAGAAGAGTTGATTGGAAACGTACAACAGTTTAAACAATGCAAATATTCGCAAATGCCTGGGTAAAAGAGAAGATTTATTTATATTGAACATAAATTAGCCCCTGCTGTATCTAAACAGCAAGGGCTTGTTCCATTTATGCAACTGCATAGTAGTAAACATATTGTAACAGTTAACATGTTTCGGATTAAGATGAGCGCTCTATTTCTTGTATTCTCTCATTAATTAGTTGCACTTTGTAATATAATTCTAAGCGTTCTGTCCAGTGAATAGGTTGAATGATCTTAGATTTAATTTCCTCTTTTAATGATACCAATACCTCAATCTTATCTATGGTGCTCAATTCTTTGATGAACGATTCCAATGGCTTATTTCCCCTTACTACAAGCAACATTTGGTAACTATTCTATCAGTGAACACCCCTTCTATTCAACTGGAAATATCATACATAACCTTCGCTTATATATCTTTGCTTATATATGATGAAAGAAAGTGTGTAAGGTAATATAACATAAAAAATCCATTTTTTATAATTCAAAGTAAAATAATAGCTAATGTTACATGTCCTTACACAGGGGTGATGATAATGAACAAAATTGAGCGAATGAAACAAGAAAAAGAAGGGTTATCTATCCTGCCTGATATTTATATGTATGCCAAAGGAGCCATTGAGAATGTACCTGAAGAAGATATAGCACGCATGAGGTGGTACGGGTTGTTTTATCGTAAAAGGGAAGGCGGCTTTATGCTGCGTGTACGTGTTCCTTCCGGGAAACTGGCCTGCCACCAGGCGGAAAAACTGGCAGACATAGCCGAACGCTATGGGGATGGAATTGTAACGATTACAACGCGTATGGGGGCCCAAATCCGCAAGCTTGCCCTTCATGATTTACCTGAGGTACTCGAGGCCTTACGCGATAGCGGCTTAGATTCCAGGCAAACCGGGTTGGACAACGTGAGGAATTTAATGAATTGTCCGGTCGCAGGAATTCAAGAGCACGAAGCTTTTGATGCAAGTGAAATTCTAAATGAACTATCAAAACGTATTGTCGGTAACCCTATCTATGCGAATTTACCCCGAAAATTCAATATATCTGTGACAGGTTGTTATGAAGATTGCGGGCATTCACGTTTGAACGATATTGGTTTGATACCCCAGGTTATTCCTTTAAAAGAAGGGGTTAAGGAAGGATTTCGAATCCGGCTGGGCGGTGCGATTGGAAAGCTGTATGCCAGCGTAGCTAAAGACCTCGGTGTATGGGTGCCGAAAGAAAAAGCTGTAGAATGCGTCATGGTTATCCTTGACCTGTTTCGAGAACATGGAACCCGTGAAAATCGGAATAAAGCCCGCATGCTTCATCTCATTGAGCATTGGGGAACAGAACGGCTGCTGGGCGAGATAAATACCAGGCTCGATCAGCCGTTAACTTCAGTTGTTTATGAGGTTAAGGAAATAAAGCATCATGATCATATCGGAATCCACCCGCAAAAGCAAAAAGGATATTTTTATGCAGGGTTATGTGTGCCGAATGGAAAAATGACATCGAACCAATGCCGGGAGCTAGCACGGCTAGCCAATAAATATGGGCGAGACGAAATTCGGTTTACAGCCCAACAGAATGCTGTTATTCCGCATATTCCTGAAATTAACCTCAGGAAATTCCAACTGGAACCATTATTAAGTGATTTGCCATATAACCCTACTCCGCTTCACCGGGGATTGGTCACATGCACAGGTAAGGAGGGCTGTGATTTAGCTATCGTTGACACTAAAACACCGGCTATTAAATTACTGGATGAACTGGAAGAGCGTCTTGTTATACGACGTGAAGAATTGCGTATTCACTGGTCGGGCTGTCCAAATTCCTGTGCGGTTATTCAAACAGGCGATATTGGTCTCCGCGGAACAAAGACGAGAGTGGATGGAGAATTGGTTGATGCTGTCGATATTTTCTATGGCGGACACATCGGTCATGATGCACGAATCGGAACGTTGCTTAAGGAAAAAGTACCTGTTCGTGAACTCGCCGATACATTGGCCGATTTGCTGACAGATGAACGGTATTTTACCGGCATCTATGCAAAAAAGCAAAAGGAGATAAACTATGTATAATGAAAAAGGCTGGTTTTCCTTATGGCTGAGGAATGACCAGCCTTTTTCATTCTAAGGTCAATAAGATGTTTTATTTGTACGATTCGGCTCAACAATATCGGCAATTGCAGCATAGATGTTTTCCGGATATTCAGCAAGTCTGTGGCACAAATACAAATACCACTCCGTCCCGTATGTTAAATATACCCTTGCCTGATAACCATCTGCCTTCAGTCTCTGCATTAAATCGGAGCGTATTCCATACAGCATTTCACACTCCGTATTGGCTTGTTTAAGATAGCCGCGCCGTCTTACTTCTTCGATAATAACTTCGTCATGCGTTGCAATCGATACAGGGTGATTTTTTGTTGCTAATAAATCAACAAGCTGTAAATAACGTTCATTCAATTCTTCGGATCGAGGAAGCATAATTTCAGGAGATTCCTGGTAGGCTCCTTTTACAATTCGTATCTTCCCGGGATAATCAAGTAATTCAAGTATATCGTTCATAGCGCGGTGTAAATGAGCTTGTATGGTAATCCCAACATTAGAATACGTTTCCGCTGCTCGTTTATAAATTTCAATAATCGCCTCGGTCTTTTCGGATTCTTCCATACTAATCATGAGAGAAAGGCCGTTTTTTGTGGCTGCTTCAGCCAGTTCATTTACATTGCTGAAAGCAAGCTCTCGGTCCACAGACAAACCGATGTGAGATAAGTCGAAAGAGATTGTAGGTGAAATTAAATGCCGGCCAGCCTCACTGATTAAAGTAAGGAATTCATCTTTCGCTTGGAAGCAGTCCTCTGCAGTTCGAGTATTTTCTCCTATGTATTCAAGGGAAATGGCGTATCCTTTATTCAATAATTCTAGCCCCTTCGAAATGCCATGTTCCCTTGTATCCCCCGCTACAAAACGTTGTGCCGCGCGGAATAACAGAGGATATAGATCTTCGGATTGTTGAATATAACGTTTGATCCGCTGGTCCCTTGCGATTGATTTTAATGCATGAATAACCTGGATTTGGTCATTGGAAAACATAGTGTAACTCCCTTCAGGATTTGTGTGAATTTTTGTATCTTAAAAATATCATGGTAAACTGGTTTATATGAGTACCACTTTTGGTGAACTTTTTTAGTACCAATTTAGTTGAAAGGAGAATCGCATGTTTTGGATACCAATCGATCGGTCGTTACATCTTTCTCTAATTAGACAGGTTTATGAACAAATACGTATGCGGGTCTTGCGTGGGGAAATTCAGGCTGGAGAACGCCTCCCGTCCAGTCGTGAATTGGCGTCCAGCCTGGAAGTATCACGCAATGTAGTCATAGAAGCATATGAGCAATTGCTGGCGGAAGGCTACATCGTGGGACAGCAAGGATCGGGTACGTATGTTGCGGAGGGAGCTTATTTAGATCAAGAGCAGGAAGAGGAATTTTCTTCTTTTTTTAAAAGGAGTCATTTGGTTGAGGAGAAAACCGGTGAGATCATTGACTTTCGTTCCGGCATCCCCGCCTTAGATATGTTTCCAAGAAAAATATGGGGACAGATAGCAAAGGAGGTGTGCATTGAAGTACCACACGCTATATTCGGTTATGGCCATCCTGAAGGGCGCGCGGAGCTAAGACACGTCCTCTCGCGATACCTGAAGAGGACGAGAGGGGTTCACTGCCATCCTGATCAGATCGTCATCACATCCGGTGCAACCCAGGCTTTGTCCCTTGTGGCCCATCTGCTGCTTTCATCAGAGGATGAAGTCATTATAGAGGATCCTATTACGCATGATATCCAAACTATTTTTTCATCCCGAGGCTCTTTTCTTTATCCTGTACCTGTAGATGAATTTGGCATGAAAACGGACCTTATCCCGCCTGATAAAAAGCCAGGCCTTATTTTCGTTACTCCGTCCCATCAGTTTCCATTAGGGGGAACTCTATCGATTCAACGCCGTATACAGTTGATCCAGTTCGCTAGAAAAGCGAATAGTTATATTGTAGAAGACGATTATGACAGTGAGTTTCGTTATCAGGGTACACCGGTTAGCTCACTTCAAGGGTTGGATCCGGAGCGGGTCATTTACATTGGAACGTTTAGCAAGATTCTTTCTCCCGCGTTGAGGTTAGGATATTTAATTCTGCCGCCTTCCCTTACCGAACGGTGTAAAGACCTAAAATGGTTCACTGATCTTCACACTCCATCATTAGAACAGCTTACGCTTGCGCGCTTCATTGATGAAGGACACCTGGAACGCCATGTTAGAAAGATGAAGAAACAATATAAAGCCCGCCGTGATTGTGTCAAGACATGTTTGAAAAAAGAATTCGCGGACAGCGTCAACGTTCTGGGTGATTCAACGGGGTTACATCTTGTTGCTGAATTTAAAGGTGTTGATTTCTCGGAACAACAACAAATGGAAGCTATACAGCAAAAAATTAAAATTTACCCCGTAGAATTCCATGCAATCGAAAAAGGAAACCATAAAAATAAAATTATTTTAGGATATGGAAACTTGTCGAGGGAGGAAATAGAAGAAGGGATACGAAGACTGAAATGCACTCTTACTTAATAGGGGATGAAAAGATGAATAAATTTAAATAAGCCTCTGGCAGTAGGGTTTCTTCTCGGATTTGCTTGCCTAGCGCTGCTTAGCTGGAGTAAGAAAATCCCGGCAGGGGAGATTCTACCGGTAAAAATTACTGTGGATTTATACTCTCTTCATATTTCTATAACAGTGTAAGTATAAAATATACATATACGTTCATGGGGAGGGATTGGAACTATGACTGTATTGACAAATGATGCGATATACAGATTTGCTTTTATACTGTGCAGGTCGGATAAGGAACTTTGCGAAAGCTACAAGGCTTTTATGCGGAACATCCTTGATGAATGTGAGAACGAGCTTGATTTAAGATGCGAGATATACAGGCTAGATAATGCGTTCGAAGAAATCAAAAGAAAAAGGATTGCCAATAAAAATGATGGTGTCCAGGCCGCTCCGCAATAATGCGAAGCGGTTTTTTGTGTGCTCCGCTAACGGGAGTTTAGTTGAATAAGCTTCTGACTTCTTTTTACCAATAAGCTCTATTAAATTTCAAGTTGAGGAGTGGATGCCATCGCTCATCTTCGTTGCTTCTATTGAAGTAAAGGGCATCGATGACAAGAACTGAATAGGAGTGAATAGTTTTAGCGGCAGTAATAAAGATAATGATTGATACCAAATTATTGATGGTGTTATGATCAATTAGAAATTTCTAATTAGTTGAGTAGAGAGGGGAAGAGATAATATGAGTAGAATTGCAAGGACACCTCAGCCCACGGAGTTGCACAACAAAAAGGAAAGACAGAGTGGTATAGAAATTTTGCATTAAGAGTATGTAAGGTTGAACGAGATAATTTTTTCGAAGTGTGACAAAGCTCTTTCTTTAGCAGCCAACCTTAGAGATGAGAATACTACATGGTACTGGATTACTTCTATTTCTATCCTGATGAAAAATACCCCATATTACCGTTTTAAGAAAAGAAGCTGCCCGTTTAGGCAGCAACTTCCTATATTTTAGGTAAATCAAGTTGAAGCGAATGAACCGGTAGGGGGCGACTGAAGAAATAGCCCTGTCCTCCATCACATTTTTCTTCCTTTAAATACCTCAACTCAATTTCACTTTCAATTCCTTCCGCCACTACGTTCATGTTTAAACTGTGGGCCAAAGATATAATAGCGGACGTGATTCGCTTTCCGTTCAAGTCGCGGCTAATATCATCAATAAAACTTTTATCGATTTTTACTTTATCAAACGGATATTGACGGAGGTAACTTAAAGAGGTATATCCCGTACCAAAATCATCAATAGATATGGAAACGCCGATTTTCTTCAGTTTCAAAAGACTGCCCTTTATTAAATCTACATCATCCAACAGGATGCTCTCTGTTACCTCAAGCTCCAGCCACTCGGGTTGTAAATTTGTTTCCTCCACTATTTTTGCAACAGAATCAACAAAGTCAAACTGCTGCAGTTGTTTCGTAGAAATATTAACAGCTACTTTGAAGGGTGGAATACCTGAATCCTGCCATATTTTATTTTGGCGGCATGCCGTTTCGAGTACCCATGTTCCGATAAGTATAATTTGTCCACTTTCCTCTGCAACAGGGATAAAATCACTCGGCGGAACAAGTCCCAATTGCGGGTGATGCCAACGAATGAGAGCTTCTAATGCGATAATCTTTTCGTTTTTTAAGTCCATAATGGGCTGGTAGTATAATTCCAATTCATTATTTTCAATCGCGTTCGTTAAATCACGTTCGATTGTTAATTTGTTAGAAGCTTTCAAGTCCAACTCTTCCGAATAGATGGTATAACGATTCCTTCTGAACTTTTTCGTATAATACATGGCTGTGTCCGCATTACGAATTAATTCATGAACATCGTCACCTATTCCTTTGCTAAAAGCAATTCCTATGCTTACTGAAACTGTAACGGAATGGCCTGAAACACGGAAAGGTTCCGTCATCACTTGATTAATACGTTCCGCTAATCGTATGACTTCTTCCTGAGAAGTTTCAGGAAGAAGAATGGTAAACTCATCTCCGGCTAGTCGACTCAGGGTATCTGTTTTACGGATGGTTTGCTTTAAACGTTCTGCCACCATTTTTAAAAATTCATCACCCATATGATGTCCCAATGAATCATTAATAAACTTAAACCGATCTAAGTCAAGAAAGAGAATGGCAAATGGATGCCGGTCTTCCCTTGAAAGGTTAATTATTTGCCCTAAGCGGTCTTCAAATAACTTTCGGTTTGGCAGTCTTGTTAGAGGATCATAAAAGGCGAGTTCTTTTATTTGTTGTTCATATAGAGTTTTTTGTGTGATATCTCTGGCAGTCCCGTACGTACCAACAATTTTTCCGTTTACCCTCATAGGAAAATGAGTTGCATTTATATGTATCCTCTTTCCATCCTTTCGTGTAAGAACAAGCTCAGTACTACTGGGTATTCCTTTTTTTGCCTCTTCAAAATGTTTAATGGCCTCTGGTAAATCTTCCGGGGCAATCAGGGGCGCAAAGGGCATTCCTACTGCTTCCTGATTAGAATAACCTGTAAGCAACTCACTAGCCGGATTCACGTTAATGAATCTTCCTTCGTCATCAAGGGAGTAAATAGCGTCTGGGCTGCTATCAAAAAGGGATTTGTATTGTTCATTACTTTCTTGAAGCTGTTGTTGTGCTACTACCTGTTCCGTTATATCAATAACGCTCCCAAACAATGCTGTTTTCCCATACATCTCCGCTCCCGTAGTGTGAATTTCAGTGTAGATTAGACGGCCATCTTTATTAAATTTTCGTACCCGATAGCGTTCTTCTTTGCTGTCTCCTTGTTTTCTTTTTTCAATATTACGCTGTATCACCGGAAAATCATCGGGATGGATCGTTTTATCAAGGCAAACCTTTCCTTGGGTTAATTCCTCCTTTGTATACCCCAAAAGAGCGGCATAGTAGGTATTAACATAGGAATAGGCCCCCTCTTCCAGTATATAAATACCAACAGGAGCCTTTTCAATTAGGTTTTGAAACATTGTTCGATAGAATGGAAGTTCGGCTTCCTTGTTTTCATTATTGGTTGTTAACTGGTTTATAAAATCACGTAAAAATTGAGTGTCTTTTACAAAATGTTCTTTCTTTTGGGGACTACGATTCATTGGTAACCTCTCCTATATAAAGAATGATTGCTGCTAATTCGGTTTCTGCCCGTTCGTTTTGCCCTGTATAACCCTTCGTCTGCTTGATGAATCAGTTGTCCAATAGAAACCATGTTCTTTTGGTTGAGCGTGGTATAACCGATGGAAACCGTTACCTTTAATTCTACGTCCTTATTTATTACAAATACGCTCTCTTCTATAGACTGGCGTATCCTTTCTGCAATCGTTCTGGCAGAGGCGGAGTCACAAGCTGGCATGATGATACTAAATTCTTCTCCTCCGTTGCGGGAGACAATATCCACAGAACGACATGACTGTATGAGGATATGCCCCACCTTTTGCAGCACTTTGTCGCCAGCAGGATGCCCGTACGTGTCATTTACCTGCTTGAAATGATCGATGTCTATGTATAACAGGGATAATTCTTCTTGATGTTCTTTTGCCTTTAAGAAGGCAGAATCTATAGCATGATTAAATGATCGAATATTATCCAAACCAGTGAGATAGTCTTTTTGGGCAAATTTTTTTAGTCTTGCATAATCCTGATCGTTGCGCCAAAGGTAAGATTTAAGCAGATAAGTTCCATAAGTTCCACAAATAACAGCAAAGGCATACTGAGTGAATATGATGAATGCTTTTCTAAAATCAGGTATAACGAAGGGAATCGTAATACCAAGAATTGTGATGAACGATACAGCCATAAAGCTCCATTTTCTCTCTATTTTCATGTTGGAATGAGAAATCAAGGAAAATGTGATAGCAGATAAAGTAAGAACAACAACGTTAATGAGGGCGGAGTATGAGATGGGATATAATGCTAATCTGCAAAAAATGATGATAACCGTCGCCACAACAGCGGATGCCCATCCGCCAAGATAGGCTGCTATCATCATGGGGATCGTTCGAAGATCAATAAGCACACCACCTTCTATATGAATGCCAAATTGCATGATAAGTACCCCGAAGCCCCCTTGTAAAACTCCAGTAAGGACTCTCCTTCTAGTGAGAGACATTGATGCAACCCTGTCTCTATAAAGATATTGATGTATCAGGAAAATTCCTGTACATAAGATACAAAAATTTATAAAAAAGTCTTTTAATACAATCAATTTTTACAAAATCCTCTCTAGGGTCATATTAATTTATTGAGCTACTATTGATTGATAGAGTAGATAATTTTCTTTTTATATATCGGTATCTTATTCTCAATTTCAAAGCCAAGAAGCAATTAAATCATTTCAAAATCTATAAATAGGGCTGTGGTAACATCGATTTGGAGTTAGGTATAAACTATTTCACGACGGGAATCGTTAGTGAAGTACGGCTCTTTCGGCAGCTATTTTTCATTGCTGCGCTAACGGGAGTATAGTTAAGGATTGTTAGAAGTGTAAAAAAAAGACCGCCCTGCGTCAATAGGAACGGCTCATGGTGAAATGGCTTAAAAAATAAAAACACCGCCTAGATTCAATTATAAAAAACTATATTTTAAATTTAGCAACTTCAGTTTGTAATTCTTGAGCAAGCTTACTTAAAGATTCAGATGAAGCTGTAATTTCTTCCATCGATGCCAGTTGTTCTTCTGAGGATGCAGCGACTCCTTGTGTACCCATTGAAATCTCCTCAGAGGTACGTGTCAATTGCTCCACAGAAGCTGTCAATTGTTGTGTGCTTGCAGAAATTTGTTCGGTAGCTGCCGAGACTTCTTGAACTTGATCAGTTACACGTTGAATCGAAGTCAAAATATGATGGAAAGCTTCTCCTGCCTGGTTTGCAATTACCGTTCCAGACTCAACTTCTTTTGTTCCTTGCTCCATTACGGTAATCGCATGACTTGTGTTCTGTTGTATATCTTGAATTAAGGTTGCAATCTGTTCGGAAGATTGCCTGGATTGTTCAGCCAGTTTACGAACTTCATCCGCTACAACCGCAAATCCTTTTCCATGTTCACCCGCTCGTGCCGCTTCAATGGCAGCATTAAGGGCTAATAGATTGGTTTGGTTTGCAATGTCACTGATAACTTCAATAATTTGTCCGATTTGTTTTGAATTTTCTCCTAAGTCGTGAACAACAGTAGCCGCTCCCTGTACAGAAGTGCTAATCCCTTGCATTTGGCGAATCGTTTTATTAATGATCTCGTTTCCTTGTTTTGCCTCACGCAGAACTTCTACAGAAGTTTCAGAAACGTTAGTAGCTGACTCAGCAATACGCTGCAATCCGACTGCACTTTCTTCCATTGACTTCTTATTTTCTTCCATGCTTTTCATTTGACCCTCTGTTGCACTAGAAATTTCTGCTACGACCTCAGCCACTTGATTAGCCGCTTGAGAAGATTGTTCGGAACTTGCATACAGTTCTTCAGAAGAAGCGGCGACCTGTTCAGATCCTTCACTTACTTTGCGAACGAATTGGTGTAAGTTTTGTTTCATTTCATTAAAGGATTGGGCCATTTCACCAATTTCATCCTTGTTTTTCACATTAATATCTGGAATAGAAAGATTACCGTTCGCAATTTCTTTCGCCGCTTCAGCTACTGCTGAAACGGGTCGAGAGATAATACGGCTGATATAGAGAGCAATGGCAATTCCAAGTGCTAGTGTGAAAATGGATACGACTATAATAATGGTTTTAACCTGAGAAGCTAGCTGTTTTGTGTGTGCATTCTCTGAATTTAGGAGATCAACGCACATTCCTTCGAGTATAATTACCTTTTTAGTTAACTCGTTGGCGATTGGAGTTCCTCGCTCTGCAAACAGTTTAATATAACCCGCTGGGTTATTTTGATTTTTGAAAACAATTGCTTCTTTCGCTACTTGACCGTAATCTGCATTAAGTTGATTAATTTCTTGAATAAGTTTTTGTGTCTCCGCCTTGATTAGCACCTTTCCTAATTCACTTGATACTGTGCCATACTGTTCGTTAACTTTGTTATAACTTTCGATTTGTGCAGAGTTGCCAGTAACTAGATATCCTCGGATATATTTTACTTCTTCTGCTGCTAAAAACTTCATTTCTTTAGCTTTCAAAGCTTTTGTTGCCTGCTGTTCAACCAAAAAAGAGTATGTATCCGTAATAGTTGTGACTTGATACAAGCTAATTGCTGCGATAGTGATTAAGAGTAAAAGAATTGCTGAAAAACCACTGAACAATTTTTTGCTTATGCTCATTTTTATTCTCCGTTTCTACCTAAGATATGGTCACTTTTAACTGTGTAACTGTACATTTTCATAGTGAGTATATTAGTTTTAACATTAATTAATTTTTGTTTCAACATATTTATATATTTTTCGACAAAGTGTTTTTTGCTTGAGGCTGTACACATGAAGATAGACCAAAAGTAAAAGAATTATCTCTACTCGACATTCAAAATGATTTTATGGACAATGTTTCTTTCTAGTATTTTATTACTTTGTGCACAAGCCGACGCCTTTGTGGCACGCTCCTTGGCAGGCTTAACCACCACAGGTGGAATCGCCGGATTTCTTTTTATAGGGATTTAGAAGAGATTTGCATGATAAAATATTGATTTAATTATCTGCGTCCGATAATATATTAGAGAATTTTTCGAAAATAGTAAGGGGCGAAAAAAATGGAAAGTTTCAATGAAGAAATATATCAGGTACTACTTAAAAGAGAAGAAATGTATCGTCAGATTGTTGAGTCTTCCGCAGAAGCGATTATGATTCACTGTGATGAGAAATTTGTATATGTAAACCAGGCTGGAGTAAAACTTCTAGGAGTTTTTTCTAAAGAAGAAATCATAGGTAAACCTGTATTTGGGGTCCAACTAACAAAACGCGGAAAACATACGCTAAGCAAAATTCGACATAATAAAAGCCGATTTTTCCTACGCTTAGGAATCATCGACTTTTTTGAAGTTAATTTATTCCATTGATAAGTGGATCTCCGATAAATCCTCCTATATTCAATATCCTTTCGTTTATTTTACCTAAAGAAGTATTAAGGGTTACCGTATCAAAATAAGGAAAAATACATATTAAGACATTTGAGGACACGAAAAACCCAGTTAATCCTTTTTTAGAGGAAGAATAACTGGGTTTTTTGTTTATTACTATTCAATGTTTTAAAACAAAAATAACTATTCCGGTGATGATCAAATTAAGTGCTCCAATTCTATGTATCCATTTCTGGGACTGATTATTCAAAAATCGAACAACTTTATTTGCCATTACGGTATAAGTAAAGTCATTCAACAACCCTAAGCCAAGAAATGTTGCCCCTAAAAGTAAAATCTGGGGTAAAAATGCTTCATGTTTACTTACAAATTGAGGCATGAATGCCACATAAAACAAAAAGCTTTTGGGATTTAAAATAGTCACCCAGAATGCCTTTAATGCGGATTTACTTTTATTAGTTGATGGCTTTTTTTGGGTTGTTGCATTACTAGCAGACTCGTACCAAATGCGCACACCAAGGTAAATAAGATAGGCTGCTCCAACTAATTTCATAATACTGAAAAGGGTTGGAGAGGCCAGTAGTAAAACTCCTACACCAGCAAATGACAATAGCATTGATGTTAAGTCACCCAAAAAAGTACCAGGAATCATTGAAAAAGCAGCACTTTTACCTTGACTAATACTTGTAGTGATCAATAAAGTTACGACTGGACCTGGTGTTGCAATAATAAGCAAAGAGGCTAAAACAAATGAAATCCAAATCTCAAAGGTCACTTACTAAAACCCACTTCCTATAGACTAGATGTGTACTTTTTCATGAAGATTTATTCTACTTTTTTCAGACGGGACTCCAAATTCAATTTCATCAAGACCCATTATAATCTTTGGTAACCTTTCGTAACAAAAAACGGAAGGAATGCAAGGTGGTATGAGTTCAGATACAAGATCTTTTAGGGACTTTTGTGAATTAGAAGCCATAATAATATAAAAGTTACCACTATTCCATGTCATGACGGCATGCTTAAAAAGTATAGTAGAAATCAATAGAAGCCCTGAGTTTAAAGCGTTTGCCATAACAAAGGAGGAGGTTAACCCGTGAAGAAATGGATACTATGCCTCATGCTTGTTTTCAGTGTAGGATGCCAGGCTGGACAAAACACTCTGGGAAAGGGCAAGGTGGAAAGTCTACCCAATCAACCGGCCTCATTACTTATGGTGGAAGACGATAAAAGCCGTAATGGATTATTGTCCGGCACCCCCGTCGATCCCGTGACCATGAAACCTGTATCAGATAAACTCAAATTGGATCTGGGCCATCATTACAATTATGCAGTGAGTCCGGATAGAAAGAAGATCGCCGCCTTTATTTGGCCGACTGGGAAGGAGAATGAAAAAGGCCGGCTTTCCTTCATCGATCGAACGACGTGGAAAGAGAGTGTCCAGCAGAAGATAGAGGTGGATGAGCGTACCGGCCCATTGATTTATCATCCGGACGGCTCCTCGCTTTTGTGGACGGTTCCAGCCGAGATAGACGCAACTCACGGAGTCCCATCGGTCTTTAGCCTTGTTCGTTATATGATTGAGGATAAGACGGAGGAAGAAGTTCTCCGCTTGCCGAAGCTCTTTACTCCCTATGAGACGCACGTGCTTCCTTCCGGCCTCCTGGCAATGTACGGACAAACAATCGATGAAAATAATCTGGCAAAGGATGCGCCGCAGCTTTTGTTTATTGATTTGGAAAAAAAGAAAGTCGTTCAAGCTATTCATATTAAAGGACTTGCTGATGGGCAAATCCAAAGAAATGAATCGGGATCGGACGGAATGCCTAATATAACCGCAATGAAACCGGGGGTTGCCTGGGATTTGGCACGTAATAGGCTATATATCGTACATGCGGACCAAAATAAAGTAACTGTAATCGATTTGCAAAAAAGGGCGATTATCCAGGAAAAGGCGTATAAACCATCGATTTCTTTAGCTCAGCGAATCCAACATTGGCTCATTCCGCACGCAGAGGCGAAAATGGCATCCGGAACCGATATTCGGGCCGCAATCAGCCCGGATGGCCGCTCTCTTTTCATTACCGGAACAAAGAGGGAAGTGGAAACCCAAACGAACGGGGTTTCGGGATATCGTGAACTCCCTCTAGGGCTACAAGTGATGGATACGTCCAGCCTCCGGATCAAGCATCATGTCGACCTTCCGGTTAATGATTTCGGCTTATCACCGGGCTCCGGGAAACTGCTGCTGACCGGATATATCCTTGAGCCCAAGCAGCAAAAAAATAGCGGAATCTATATATTTAACTTCCAAACAATGAAAATGGAAGAACACTTGGAGGGAAAAACAGCCTTTTTCGTAGATGGATTTTCAGAAGATTTCCGATATGCGTATGTCAGTAACTGGAGTGAGCACCCGGAGCAGTGTATAATTGATTTGAAAACGAACAAGATTGCGGATCGGAAGAAAGGAAATGGCCATTTCATTAGCCTGATGCCTCTCTACAGGAAATGAGGGAATGAATGATTGATAAGTTAGCAGGAGGAATTTTGTTTGAGAAGGTTTAGAGATGTGTTTTATATTAATGCCTTTCCGGAGAACAACGAAATTGTGTATTACGGAATGGAGTTAAGGGAATTTGTCAAATACGCTCCAGTAGAATTGAATAAGTTGCTGCTGCTGGAAGCAGAGTACTTCAGCCCGGGTTTCCGTTCCCGTACACAGTTTGAAGTCGTTGATAAAGAAGAAATGGAAGATTTCTTAAAAGAGGATGTATATAGTTACGGAAACTTCAGTTGGGTTGACTTTAATCAAAAAGAAAACATTGAGAAGCTTGAATCTCCAGAAATAGCGGGATTGCTGTATCTTGGGCATATGTTCGAGCCTATCGAAAGCCCATTTTTTGAAAAAATTGAGAATCGATATGCTTATCTGGCCCATGATGATGGATGGTTTTGCAGAGTCTACTGTAAATATTACAGTGACTTTCAAGAAATCATCGCGAATAAAGTAACTGGCATGGTCTCAACGTCAAAGAGAAGGAAGATATACCCGTTTCCTGAAGAGGTGAAGAAACAGTTACTTTCGCTTGCTGTTAATGGTTTGCTCATTGATTTTAGCAATATTTTAAAAGCTGATAAATCAATCGAGATCCCTATCTATACGATTGGTAAGTTTCTTGATATGGATGCAATGTATAATGATTTAAGACGGCATATCGGCCGTTCCAGGTATACTGCCCGGTTGGTTCACAAAAATAAAAAGTGGTCAATTGATTATGTAATGGAAAAGTAAAGTGAGTTGAAAAGGCTGCCGGTGCAGATAAATCAAAGAGGAGTTGCATTGTGTATTTAAGACAGTTGCTTTATTTCGGCTACCAGCAAGCTATGTCTTGCATCTTTCCCGTTGCTATTTTTTTAACGCTTGCCCTTTCCAAACTAATCACCCTTCCTATCTTGCACCGATACGATCTCATTTTGCTTATCTGCCTGTTCATTCAGTACCTAATGTACCGTTCCGGCCTTGAAACAAAAGATGAATTAAAGGTCATTGCTGTTTTTCATCTTATTGGCTTAGGTCTGGAAATCTATAAGGTCAATATTGGTTCCTGGTCATATCCTGAGCAAGCGTGGACTAAGATATTTGGTGTTCCGTTGTACAGCGGTTTTATGTACGCCAGCGTAGCCAGTTACATGTGCCAGGCATGGCGTAGATTGCATCTGCAGCTGCATGGATGGCCAGCGGCTATGTGGACAGTTTCATTGAGCGCCCTGATTTATCTTAACTTCTTTACGAACCATTACATCTACGACATGCGCTGGATTTTGATGGCGCTGCTGGTTGTTCTGTTTTTTCGTACATACGTACACTATTCGCTGGAAGGGTCAACGTACAAAATGCCGCTTGTGCTGTCGTTTGTTCTTATCGGCTTTTTTATCTGGATCGCGGAAAATATTGCGACGTTCTTCGGCGCCTGGCAGTACCCCAATCAGCGGGAGGCCTGGACAGTGGTCCATGTCAGCAAAATTAGTTCGTGGTTTCTGCTTGTCGTTATCAGCTTTATAATTGTTGCACAGTTGAAGCATGTAAAGAATGGATTAAATAGGGCAAAGGAAAGGGACATTCTTTCTGTACAAGAATCCAAAGAAGAGGAAATGTAATCGATTTAACTTATATTTTGCTGTGATTGCCCATACGATTTCTTTACTAGTGACGGAAGTGTTAATAAGAAAAAGCCTCCTATGAACAATACAGATAAGCCTATTACGTAAAACAGGGTTTCTATTTTAACTGCTGAAGGAAAAACCATGGCGATTAGGCTTAGTGCCAGCGATTGTGAAAGCATGGATAAGGGGTCCAGCCACCCCTGAACCCGCCCCATCATATTAGGGCTCACGTAGGTGCAAGCTTGTATTTCATCATAAATATTGGCATGACTGTAAGCCCGCCATTGACAATCCCTAACATAAAAGCGAATGGCCCGCGGAGATATTTTCAGCTTGTTTGGGATTTCCTTAATCTTCATCAACTCTCCTCCCCTTTCCCTTATTCTAAACATTAACGTAACGTAAAAGTAAAGGGAAACGGAAGCAGCCGGCGAAGTTTCTTCGGCTGCTATTTCACTTCTTTTGGCAGGTTTTTTACTCCGTATTCCGAATTATATTGAGGTAAGGAGGCATTCTTTCGTATGTAAAAATCCACACTGTGCTTTCACAAGGGAGGGCTAATGATTCATCCATACGATTCTTATCGTTCGTTATTTCCTACATTGTCCACTCATGTACATCTGGCTAGCTGTTCTCAGGGGGCATTGGCCCGCCCTGTTTCCAAAGCGATTGAGGAATATCATGCGGGTCTGCTTTTGTCAGGCAGTAATTGGAACGAAGCGATGAAAAAACTAGAGGAGACGAGGGAGAAATTTGCTGAACTCATTGGGGCGGAACCGGATGAGATTGCTGTAGTATCCTCTGTTTCTCATGCCATTTCTGCTATAGCGGCTTCCCTTCCTTACCAAAAAGGGGAAAATAAAATCGTGTTCACAGATATAGATTTCCCTACTGTCGGCCATATATGGCTTGCACAGGAAACGATGAAAGACAACATTACCCTGATTCGATCTTCCAGTGGAGTGGTACACCTGGAGCAATATGAAAAAGAAGTAACACATGATACAATTCTTACATGTATACCCCACGTATATTATTACAATGGATTTAAGCAAAACCTTAAAGCGATTGCGGACATTGTGCATAGAAAAGGTTCTCTTTTGTTTGTGGATGCTTACCAATCGGCAGGGCATATTCCGATTGATGTAAAAGAAATGGAAATTGATATACTGGCAGCCGGAACGCGCAAATATATGCTGGGAATCCCGGGCATAGCGTTTTTGTATATAAAAAAGGAGCTTGCCGAGCAATTAAAACCGAGAGTGACTGGCTGGCTTGGACAGGAAAAAGCATCAACGTTTGATATTTATCACCCTGTTTTTGCAGCGGGGGCTCGCCGGTTTGAAACGGGTACGCCTTCCTTTATAAGCGTTTATGCGGCGTATGAGGCATTAAAGCTGCTGCTTGGAGTTGGGATACATAACATTGAGTCGTATTTGCAAGAGTTAACCCAATTCACCTTGCATTATGGACAGGAAAAAGGGCTGCACATTATCGGTCCACAATCTTTTGAATCCAGAACAAGTCTGGTGTCTTTTTATGTGGAACAGGCATCGGAAATTGAGGGATTGTTGAAAGAAAAAAACATCGCAGTTTCTGCAAGGCAGGATGTAATAAGAATGGCCCCTCATTTCTATAACACAAAGGACGAGCTAAAGCATGCAATCGATGAACTTTCCAGTTTAATGAATGGCCGGTAACGTTATATTTGCATACTTGACTAATAGGAGGAACAGGGAATTATGTATATACCATCATCATTTGAAGTAACCGATAAAGAAGCTCTTTTCGATTTTATTGAGCACAATAGCTTTGCTGTTCTGTTTTCTCAGAAAGATAATCTGCCTTTTGCTACTCATTTGCCTTTTATTGTTGATAGAGAGAACCAAATTTTATACAGTCATATGGCGCGCGTGAATCCACACTGGCAGGACATAGACTGGCCCGGAACGATAAACTGCGGAATAAAGGTGAAATAGAAAATAACGGCTTTAGGGTTAAGCAAATTGGATAAAATCCCTTGTAAAAAACACGAGTTTTCCCGCTGAGTTGCGGTGTAAGGAATAGCGGTCTTATCAAGAATGATTGTCTCAACCGTTAGATGATCCTTCTTTGAAAAAAGGGTCGATATCCCCATGTAGAGAAGATAAATAGCTCCAGCGTATTCTTTGTTGCCAATACGGTATCAGCTCCAGGTGCAATAACAAGGGCAATCGTTGTTAGAAAGAACAAATAAAAGTGCTCCATACAAAACCTCCTTATTGGCATCGAAATACCCAATATATTACATATCGATCATAACAAAAATAAAACCTATATGCAATATATCGCATGCAAGTTGTGTCTGATATATCAATGAGATATACTACAATAGATTATATTTCGTTACCGAAGCAAGAGAGGGAATCGAATGCCAATACCTAAAAAATTTTCGACACCTGCTCGCTTATCTGCCAAAGAGCGTGCATTTTCTCAAATACAAGAATGGATTATTGATGGTACTCTTCAGTCTGAAGAAAAGCTCAATGATGCTGAACTGGCCCAGGCACTGGGAGTGAGCCGGACTCCTATTCGGGAAGCCTTGCAATTGCTTAGTGTCCAAGGCTTTGTCGAGATGCACCCGGGCGTGGCTACTCAGGTTACGCCGGTCAATAAAGAAGATGTATCAAAAATCTTACCGCCCTTAGCCGTGTTACAAGCCTTAGCTGCAGAACTCGCCACGCCGGCTATTAGTCAACAAACGATTGATTCGCAGCGTAATATCAATACCGAATTTTCGCAAGCCGTTGAAAGGGGCGATTTTTATTCCGCGTTAAAGCTGGATGAACAATTCCATAATGCTATTGTTGAGGTTGCCCAAAATCCGTATATTGCAAGTACGATATCGACACTCCAGGCACACGTTCGCCGGCTTTTCTTCCACAAATCTATTATCCTTACAACGGACTCCATCGAAGAACATGAAGGAATCCTGAAGGCTTTTGAATGTCAAGATAAAGAGACCGCTGCGAGTATCGCACGAACCAATTGGCTTCGTCCTATTGATGTGTTCTATTCCAGACTGCAGGAACAGCAGTGATAAATTAATTCCGTTATTTAAAGGGGGAGTGAAAAATGAGTGCGCAGAGCCGGCTAGAAGTAATCAATCTTCATCACCTCGGCCAGGAAATTCGTGAAACGTATAGAAATTTTGTCGTAAGCCACGTAAATGACAGCTGTCTGCGTTTTGCAGTTTTTACCGGAGAGTATGAATGGCATTATCATCCCGATTCGGATGAATTATTCATCGTGCTCGAAGGTGAATTGTTTATTGATTAGTTTTAGCCTGCTTTTTTGGTTAATCAACACTTGTGTTATTATTTATCTTTTAGCCTTTACTTGTTTCAATATCCCTTAACTCATAACCGCAATCAGGGCAGTTGTAGATTACATTTTGATTGGATTGTGCAGTTAATACGAAGTGGATTTCTTTTCGTGAATTGCAATTTGGACACGTGACGACAGGCAGGTTTAAGTTCATATACATCTCTCCATTCAGCAGTAGTTTCACCTTATTTTTTCAATATAGGAAGGATTTTATGAGCACGTTTAAAATAACCCGGTTATGGTGCGACAAGAAGGTTGCTTTTTTGTATACACAAATTTAAAGGGGATTAAAATGATACAATTTTCTTCTAATCTTTTTCATGGTGAATTAGTAAAACTTTCTGCTGTTTATCGGGATGGGAAGGCTTAACTCAAGTAAAATAAGCTGCTGTACTTTGCTCGTGCCTATTCCAATTTAAGAATATATCGTTGTTTTTCAAGTGAAGAGCATTGCTGATTATGTCAGTAATGCTCTTTTGATTCCGCTGCCGAGCAGGTATTTTTTTAAAATAGGAGATTATAATGTGAAGAGCTTCCCGAAAAGGTGGTTATACATATCACTGGGTGTATCCCAATTGATATTTTTATCACTTCCAACAGCCTATCCTAATTCCGTATCGCATATTCAGCTTATTTATTATCCTGTATAGTGTTTCTTTACTTATACTGTTGTTTTTTCGCCCCTCAAATCAAACGTATAACCGATATAACCTACTTCCGTTCCAGACAATTTCCTACTATTTTGTAGGCAAGGCAGATCTTTCTATAGCTGTATACAATTTGGCGGGAAATATTGGTCTGTTCATCCCACCGTGGTACATTGGATATTGATGATTTTATTTTTAATTTGGCAGGTATTTACCTGGGTATATGGGTATTCGGTAGAATCAAGAAGATGATCAAAATAGAGTAGCGCTTTATAAATGCTTATGAAAGGAGGGGATGAAGTGCCTGTTATTAAGCATCAACAATTTATTAAGGCGCCTGTTACAGTATGTTTTGACCTTGCGAGGAATGTGGATATTCATACACAAACAACCTCTAAAACAAAAGAAAGAGCTGTCGGTGGCGTTACAGAAAGGTTATTAGAGGAAGGAGACATGGTTACCTGGGAAGCTGTTCACTTCGGTATCAAACAAAAGCTAACAGCCAGGGTAATAACAATGGAGAAACCTTATAAATTTGTAGACATTATGCTGAAGGGAGCCTTCCATTCTTTCATTCATACACACCAGTTCGTGGAAGAAGGGAATGGGACAATCATGGTGGATATATTTCAGTATAAGTCCCCATTAGGTTTAGCTGGAGTTATCGCCGATAAATTGTTTTTGCAAAAGTAAATGAGAGACTTTATTGCTTCCCGTGCAGCGGAATTGAAAAAGATTGCTGAGAATATGGGTTAATCTTACCAAGTTAACCCTTTCCGGCTGGCTTTCGCAACATTTCGAAGGAGTCCAGCGTCTAGAAAGAGAGGTACGGTAAAGCATCTATACCGACAATTCTAATACACAGAGGGATGACAAATGAGAAATAGGTTTTACTCTATTGTGTTACCGACGACACTGGCGATTTCTGTTACTCTGATTGCCTGCGGAGCCGGCACTAGCAGAAGTGAACCGAGCAACTCACAGAGTGTGGCAGCTTCGGCCCAAACGCCGCCTTCTCAGAGCGATAACAGCAATCAGGGTAATCAAGCAGCTGACAAAGGCATTGATCAAACAAAGTCCACTGCTGATGTGGTCAGTGAGGTGAAAAGCAAGTTGAAGATGGAGGGTGCAATGATTCCTTCTTCCTTTCCGATTGACGCTGGTCATCACTTGACGGCTTCTATAGAAAGCAATGGAGCGCAGTCATACGAAGTTATTTTTTATCAAACCAAAAAGGCTCTTCCTATTAATGATAAATCTCTGCAGCCAAACAGAAATGTACCCGTTATTGCTTCTTTTATAGCGAGGACCTATGAAGATCAGAGTAGTGCCACAGATGTTTTTCCGCCAATAAATGTTGAAGGTGGCCCTGAAGCTGTAGATCTGGGTCACGGCATCAAGGGGTTTTCAGAAGGCGCAGCCGGCCATTCCTATTTGAACTGGCGTGAAGGAAATTGGATTCTGCAGATTCATTCACTTCTGACAGATCAAATGAACAATCAGGGTATTGCGAGGAAAATGGTTGCTTATTTGGAAAACCACTCCTTACCTGCCCCTAAAGATAAGGGCCGCGTGAAAGTAGAGTACCGGTCTGGAGGGAAAGAGGTATATGTTGGTATCTACTGGCAGGATGGAAACGTAATTTATGAGTTGGAAACAGATAAGGTGCCTCTCGAGGCGCTGAAGATTGCGGTGTCGGTCAATAAATAACGACACCGGCTGAGATCTGAAATGATTATGTAGTGGACTTCATTCCCGAACCATTTATATATGTACAATTATCCACGAAAGAAAGGGATGCTTAAATTATGGCATCCCTATTCTGATCAGTATAATTGTATTTATTGTTACATCTTCTCGATATCTTTAACACCCTGATAAATATCCGCGAACAATTCTTCAATATCCGATTCCTCAACACAAGAAAATGCCACACGTAAGTCTGTTGCACCGAGTGCAATCGTACCTACCCCGTAATTTTCCAGAAGATGAGTACGCAGCGTTTCCGCATCAACCGTATTAAGCTTCAGACACATGAAATAGCCGGAGTTGAACGGATAGTAATCCCAGACATCGTTGTATTTACCGGAATCAAGAACCTGTTTAACCCGATTGGCTCGGCTTTTCATAATCCCATATTTCTCTTGCTTCTGAGCTGCGTATTCCGGAGACTGAAGTGCCTTTAAAACAAACGTTTGCGACGGGTGCGGTCCGCTGGAAATGGTAGCCCGGATAATTCCCATTGTCTTCTGTTCCAACGCGGAAAGCAGTGACTCGCTTTGTGCCGCGAATGTGATAAAGCCCACCCGGAATCCCCAGACGTATTCTTCTTTCGTTGCACCATCGATCTTCACCGCTAATACTCGAGGGTGGATATTCGCTAATTTTCCGAACAGCGACTCCCGAATGGAGTCTTCGAAAAATAGCCCGTAGTAGGCGTCATCTGTCAGAACGACAACGTTAATCCCTGCCTCCGCTCCTGCCAGTACAGCAGCAACGATTTCTTCTCCTTCTTCCGCTCCTGGAGTGTAACCGGTAGGGTTGTTCGGGAAGTTTAGAAGTACAATGGCTTTGCCGCTTTCCTTTTGGGCCAGGATAGCTTCCTTAAGGCCAGCAGCATTAAATTTACCGGCCGAATTGTAGAGCGGATAATTCACCAATTGCGCTCCCCGGCGGATCCCGAAAGTAATCTCATAATTCTCCCAGTTTTTATCCGGAACAATAATCGCATCGTTCTGGTCGACAAATAAATCGGCTGCAATACTCAAACCGTGCGTGAGCGCATTCGTGACAATAGGGTTACTAAAAACTTTTCCTTCAAGAGACGGCGTTTCAGCCAAAATCTTTTTTCGCCAAACCGAGCGCAGCTCAGGTTTCCCTGCAGGAGGAGCATATTCATACAGATCCTTGGGAGCGTAGGCAGACAGTGTTTCCTGAATGACTTCTAAATGCATGGGCTGTCCGTTTTCAATTGCAATCCCGATCGTCGCGTTAAATTTTTTCGCCTTGGCCTTCGCTTCAGCGGATTGGCTAAGTATCCCTTCCTTTGGAAAATAAATCGCTTTTCCCAGAGAGGAAAGCATTGAATAAACATGAGGATTTTCTTGTTCGATTGTTTCGTTTAATTTTTTTACAAGTGAATTCATTTTTTCTCTTCCTTTCAGATAATGGGAACCGCTATCCATTGTCGAATTAATCTGGATATAAGACAAAAAATTTCAATGGGGCCGTCTTTAAACAAAATTTTATCATGATTCCTCTCTACATCTTACTTTTATTATGTTACAAATGTAATAATATATCTAGATCCAGAAAAGAGATTGCTACTGAAAGGAGCGTACGTTGAATGATATAATCCTATGTTGAGTTCTTTTATGTTGGTTGTAAAGTCAGGCTATTTTGACTTCTTTCAAAGAAGGAGTGCCTAATATCTGGGGGACATTTGTTGGAGCCGCGATTATTGGAATTCTGGCTAATGGATTAACGATTCTGGAAGTACCGCCATTTATGCAGGATGTCATTACAGGACTTATTGTAATCGCTGCTGTTCTCTTACAAAGAATGGAACGTGGTTCACGTCTATGAAGGAAAGAAGTGAGAAACCGTGTTATATATTGCCTCCTTCGATATCGGGACAACAAATGTAAAAGGGTTATCTGCCGGGATTTATGCGGAGGATATTGCTGCGATTTCGTTTAGCGGTCAAATGCAGGATTGTATACCTGTTACTCACGAAGGAAATCCGGCCAGACCGGCTATTCTCTATTCGGATAGCCGCGCCGCTGAACAAGCTGAACGAATGAACCAAGATCTTGGAACGCCGGCGATACGAAATATTACCGGAAATCATTTGGACGGCACACTCACATTTCCAAAGATCCTGTGGATTAAAGAGCAAGAGCCGGAAATCTATCAGCAAACTTCTGTGTTTTTAATTAGTGCAAAAGATTACGTCATTCGGCAACTAACCGGCCGGAATGTAACGGATCCAACATCTGCAGCAACAGTTGGGGTTATGAATGTAAGCAAGAGGCAGTGGGAAAGCGAGTGGCTGTATCGATATAACATAGAATCGGAAAAACTTCCGGTTATTTGTCCTTCCGATGAAATCGCTGGGCATGTGAATGAACAAGCCTCTAAAATAACCGGCCTTGCGGCAGGCACTCCGGTATTATGCGGTATCGGGGATGCGGGTGCTGCAACAATAGGAGCAGGGGTTACCCGCTGCGGAAAAGGAATTGTATATTGCGATCGCGCCGTTAATGAATGCTGGGAATGCACATAAATGGGCCGTTTCAGTCTTTGGTAATAGCAGTGAGTACAATAATGATTTTGCCTTTCAAGAGGCGGAGAAGCTTATGCAGTCTTGTGATCGAGGGAAAAACGATATTCTTTTCCTGCCCTATTTGAACCGTGAACGTTGCCCTGTTCAAAATCCAAATGCCTCTGGATCTTTTATTGGAATTAGACCTACTACTACGAAAGCAGAAATGTGCTGTGCCGTCTTAGAAGGCGTAGCAATGGGGATGAAGCAGGCTATGGAGCTTGTTTCTTCAGATAAAAGCCGGTTGTCTCTAATTGGTGGAGGAAGCAAGAGTGTAATTTGGAATCAGATCATTGCTGATATTTTTGATATGGAAGTAATTGTCCCTCAGGAATCTGAATATCTTACTTCCATCGGCGCTGCAGCTTTAGGCTTTATCTGTTTAGGCTGGGAACAAAGTTATTATGATTTTTATCAAAAGTCGTTATCCTATCAAATATTTAAGCGTTATATTCCGGATAAAACGAAGGCAGCGCATTATAAACGTAAATATAAAAAATACACAATGCTTTATCCTGCATTAGAACCTATATTTAGCTTAAATTAGCAATATTCCATTTTTCATAGTATCATGTTACAATTTCTATTGTACGACTTTCAAAAACTAAGGAGTTGAGATTAGATGAGTCAAGTAGAGCAAGTTGAGAGAGGTTATTTCGGAGAGTTTGGAGGGAGTTTCGTTCCTGCGGAACTTCAAAATGTGCTGGACATTCTTGAAGAGCAATTTTTGAAATACAAGGATGAACCTGAGTTTAATGAAGAATTTCAGTATTATTTGAAAGAATATGTAGGCAGACAGACCCCGCTATATTTCGCTGAACGCTTAACGAATAACGCCGGCGGGGCGAAAATCTACTTAAAGCGGGAAGATTTAAACCATACAGGTTCCCATAAAATTAACAATGTAATTGGACAGATTCTATTAGCGAAACGAATGGGTGCAAAACGTGTGATTGCGGAGACCGGTGCAGGTCAGCATGGCGTTGCCACAGCTACCGCATGTGCGATGTTCGGGATGGATTGCATCATCTATATGGGTGCTGAAGATACGAAACGCCAGGCACTTAATGTATTCCGGATGGAGTTGCTGGGTGCTAAAGTGGTGGCTGTTTCTAAAGGACAGGGCCGTTTGAAGGACGCAGTAGATGAAGCTTTTGCCGATTTAGTGCAAAACTATGAAAATACCTTCTATCTGTTGGGTTCGGCTGTAGGACCCCACCCGTTTCCTACAATGGTGAAACATTTCCAGTCTGTTATTAGTAAAGAAAGCAGGAATCAAATCCTTGAAAAAGAAGGCCGTCTTCCGCATGCCGTTGTTGCTTGCATAGGTGGCGGAAGCAATGCCATCGGTTCTTTTGCGGAGTATATACCTGATACAGAGGTTCGCCTCATCGGTGTAGAACCGTCCCGGGCAGCAACGTTAACCCAGGGGACAGCCGGATTGCTGCATGGATTTAAATGTTTAGTCCTGCAGGATGAAAAAGGAAATCCAATGCCCACCTATTCCATCGCTGCCGGGCTCGATTATCCTGGGAGCGGACCGGAGCATAGCCATTTAAAAACGTCAGGCCGCGCAGAATATGTAGCGGTAACGAATGAGGAAGTGCTCGAAGCTTTCCAGGCGTTAGCCAAAGTAGAAGGAATTATCCCCGCCCTTGAAAGCGCCCATGCTGTAGCCTATGGAATGAAACTGGCTGCAACTTTGAATGAAGAACAGAGCATTATTATTAATATTTCCGGGCGCGGCGATAAGGACGTAGAACAGGTATTTGAGATGCTGAAGAAATAAAATTGTTTGAAAAGCATGGTAAAGAATCGGAAAAGGTTCTTTACCATGCTTTTTTTTATGCTTTCTAAGTGGACATAAAGAGCAACTACTATAATCAGCAGTATTCTCCTCGAAAGTTTATAGGCACACAAAACTACACAATTTGTGTGTTGCAAAAAAAGCAGGCGCTTTACAGGAAACCAAATACTCGATTGTTTCTATCTGTATCTTTTTTATTTTTAATTAATATAGATAATCCCCTCAAGTCTGATGTGATAATCTTCTCCCTCATTGGAGACTAAAATATGATCGGAGTAAACCTCCTCTAATGTTCCTGTAATGATTTCAACGGGAGTAGCAACGGATATTTTCCTTCCCCTTCGCTGCTGCAAATGATTCAGAAGTTGTTTCGTGAATGTTACAGTATTCATGACAGTGGATTCTCTTGTATCAGGTACGAGTTCAATTTGGTCTGATACAGGATAAACATAATGGCGATAAAACGGATAATGCATGTTTACCTCCCTAATTTTTAGCCGTAATAGAAATATATGCGGAAGGCAGGAAGATGACCTAGGACAGATACCCAAATTGCTAATTGATCCTTTTATTTGTAACTACATGACCCTGTAATTTGTTTTTCAAATGGTTCAGCCAATATTCTTCTTACGTTGCAAAAGAGGTTTTTCTTACTTTTTTGATTGGTTACTATCTGGTTTTGTTTTGACACAGTTATTCTTATATAAAAATTAGGCAGGTGGACCTACTGGCTACACGATATTAGGAAGATGGGCAGATGTTCCTCGAGGAAGAAGAATGAGTTCTGGTGAATTGTATCTTCAAATAGGGAGAGAGTTTACACAAATAAAGGCATTAAATAAGACGGGTGGCTTTAGCGGTTCGCTTTGGACAAAAATAAGGTAATGGTTTCATACGGTCATTTAATTATTAAAACATCCGCTACTATCCAAAATGTAAACGAAAGCAGCCGTTCTGGATACGGAACGGCTTTTAAACTATCACTATCCTTCCTAAATCAAGAAGTATGCCCACAGCGCTTTCCTGCCATGTACATGATTCCAACTCCCGAGCGTATTATTCCAAATTTCAAACGTATACGCGCATCCTAGTCTGTACATATTATAGGATAAACAAGGGAGGAATTCCAATTGGTGTGGATTCTTGGGCTGTACCTATTAAATACGTTCTTTATGTTAATTGTAGCAATCCGCGAGGTGCGCAGGCCGGCCAAGGCATTGAATTGGCTGGTCATCTGTCTCATCTTACCTGTCATCGGTTTCGGACTCTATCTCAGCACAACGAATCCCGTGCATATTCGCCGTCGAGAAAGACTGACATCTCCGCATAATGAGTCGGACACGTTGCCTGATTCATTTAGCCGTTCAGCTTCAGTTATCGCTCATGCTTTACGGCATTTGACCGTACATGGGCTTCGGACTGGCCAAGTCCAAGTACTTATAAACGGCATTGAAACCTATGAAAAACTCATCGAATCCCTACAGAACGCCCAAAAAATGATTGATGTGGAATATTACATATTTCGGGATGATCAAATTGGTAGACGCATCACGAGCCTGCTGATGGAACGCGCCGCAGCCGGTGTTCGGGTCCGCTTTGTGAGAGATGGTTGGGGGAGCCGGAAATTTCCAAGGCGTAAGATTATTCAGATGATGGAGGCAGGGATTGAATGCCGGACGATGTTTCCATTGAGTTTCCCTTGGATCATGTCCAATTGGAATTATCGGGATCATTGTAAGATTGTCATAATCGACGGAAAGGAAGCTTTTACAGGGGGGATCAACGTCGGATATGAGTATACCGGATTGAAGCCGAATGTAGGGTTCTGGCGCGACACTCATTTGCGAATCACAGGTGAAGCTCCAGTCGATTTGCAGGCTATTTTCGACGCCCATTGGCACATCGCTTCGCCGGAACGGAGGAAGGCGAGGACACGCTGGAACACGAAAGCTGAAGATACGCGAAAGCCCATTCAGGGTCCAGGGCGTAAATCGCAGAACAGTGCTCCACCCGGCAGGACAGCTCTTTCCGGATGGTCGGCAGAATCGGGCACTGAGTTGGGTACCATGGAGAGCACCGGCGTAGAAACCTCTCCAAGCGCAGAAGCGTTGCATAAAGCGTATGTGCACACGTTGGAAGGGAATCCTGGCATTCCTACTCCCGTCATCCGGCAGGCTTACTTCATTTGCCTGACACAAGCGGCCAAGACTATTGATATCACCACCCCCTACTTTATACCCGATGCAGATATCATCAATGGGATAAAGACAGCCGTGGCGCGCGGTGTGCGCGTAAGATTGCTGGTTCCTCACCACGTGGATCAAAAAGTCGTCGGCCTTGCAAGCCGCACCTATTACGGAGAACTGTTGGAAGCCGGGGTTCATATCTATCTATATGACAAAGGCATGCTGCATGCAAAGCAGATGATTATCGATGAGGAGATTGCCGAAATAGGCGCCGCAAACTATGATCTGAGAAGTTTTCGCCTCAATTACGAGGTGTGCGAAGTCTTGTACAGTATCGATGTGGCACGGGAACTCACAGAGCAATTCGAGCGCGATCTCACTGATTCTGTGCCGTTGCGCATCGAAGACTTGCTGCAGCGCTCCCTTTCACAACGTATTCTCGAGCAAGGAGCTCGCCTGCTTTCCCCGTTGTTATAGCCGGCGCATACGCTCTGCTGCCTCACGGCAGTTTGTACTACGCACAGTGGATCTGTGATTAAGAGTAAATTTCATTCTATTTAAGAAAAGGAGAAACTTGATGCAGTATGGATGCTGTGTCACGTGCCAG
>NZ_BBWZ01000016.1 GCF_001015055.1 Aneurinibacillus tyrosinisolvens
CCGCTGTTGGGCTCCTGGCACCGTGGGTTGCCGGTGCGGCAATGGCTCTCAGTTCAGTATCGGTTGTTCTCAATGCGCTTCGTCTGCAAAAAGTAAAACTATAAGGGGGAATTAAGGTATGAAATATTATTTAACTGTCTCCATCGTTTTAATCGCCTTCGTTTTGTTTGCCTATAATTCAACGAGTCAATCAAAAGGTAGTGTTAGTCAGCATGAACAACCGCAGGCAATGGCTCATAATGGGCAGGAACAGACGCATAACGGAACGGAGCAAAACGGGCAGGGGCACACACATGAGGATAAGGGTCATAGTGGGCACTCAGCAACAGAGAAGAAGGATATTCCAGTACAAACAGAGTGGAAAGTGCCGGTTGATATTAAGCCGAACCAGGATACGAAACTGAATTTCTTCGTTAGAGACAAAGCAGGGAAGCCCATCGAGAATTTTGATGTGAATCATGAAAAGAAAATCCATCTGATCGTGCTAAGCAAAGATTTATCGTTCTTTAACCACATTCATCCTGAATATAAAGGAAAGGGAGAATTTGAGATTACGACGCAATTCCCAGATGGAGGAGATTATAAGCTGATTTCAGACTTTATTCCCACCGGTGGAAAACAGAAGGTGGAAATGGATTGGATTAACGTATCGGGCAGAACAGCTGCACCGAAATCATTGCAGCCCGAGTCCAATTTAACAAAAGTCGTGGATGGGAAAGAAGTGACCCTTACTTTTGACCAGTTAAAAACGGGCACGGAATTGACGATGAACTTTACCATTAAAGATGCAAACAGTAAAAAGGCAATGACAAACCTGCAACCTTATTTAGGAGCAATCGGTCATGTCGTAATTATGAGCGCAGATACAGAAAACTATCTGCATGTACATCCCATGGAGGGGCAGGGTTCAGGTCCGGATGCGAAATTTATGACCGAGTTTTCAAAGAGTGGTATTTATAAAATCTGGGGTCAATTCCAGCATGAAGGAAAGGTATTTACCATACCGTTTGTCGTAAAGGTGCCTTAATAAAATGAATGTCTTTAACTGTTTAGGGAGGGAAGGGACATGAAATATAATTTTGACCAAATCATTCATCGAACGAATACAGCATCAGAAAAATGGGATCAGAGTGAATTGTTATTCGGGGACAAAGACGTTTTGCCCATGTGGGTAGCCGACATGGACTTCATGGCACCCCCGGAAGTAGTGGCTGCACTTCAAAAAAGGGCAGAGCATGGCATTTATGCCTATACCATAAAGCCTTTGTCTTATTATGAAGCCATCATCGAGTGGATAAAACGAAGGCATGGATGGAACATTCAAAAGGAGTGGATGATTACAAGTCCGGGGGTAGTAACATCCCTTAGTATTTTAGTCTCTGCATTAACGGAACCTGGAGACAACGTATTAATTCAATCTCCAGTGTATCCTCCTTTCTACGATGTTGTAAGACGTAACAACAGAAATCTGGTTGTTCATGAACTTCAATTAAACGATGGTTATTACACAATGGATATGGATGCACTGGAAAAGCAAATTGAAGCAGGAGTCAAGATGCTCCTTTTATGCAGCCCTCATAATCCGGTCGGTAGGGTATGGAGGTTGGATGAATTAAAGCGATTAGGAGAAATCTGTATAAAACATCAGGTGCTTATTGTGTCCGATGAAATTCATTGTGATTTGGTGTACCGTGGAAATCAGCACATTCCATTGGCTTCAATCTCTGAAACCCTGTTGCAACAAACGATCACATGTATGGCTCCTAGCAAAACGTTTAACTTAGCAGGGCTTCAGAGCTCCATGGTCATTATTCCGAACGACCGCTTACGCAGACGGTATCATGACATGCTAACCACCTTATCCCTGGGAACGGAAAGTTACTTCGGAGTAACAGCTGTCGAAACAGCATATCGGTATGGAGAGCCATGGTTAGAGGACATGATAGATTATCTGCAGGAAAACTTGAATTTCGTTATGGACTATTTTAGAGAACGTCTGCCTCAAATCCAAGTCATTAAACCAGAAGGTACTTACCTGGTATGGCTGGATTGCCGTGGACTCGGGCTCAATTCTCGTGATCTTCACAAATTCATGTCCAAGGAAGCCAAAGTAGGGTTAAATCAAGGAGGAGCGTTCGGTACAAACGGTGAAGGTTTTTTACGATTAAATATTGCTTGCCCTCGCAGTCTTTTGCTGGAAGGGGTCAAAAGGCTAGATAGAGCCATTAATCACTGAATGGTGACTTGGTCTAAGTGAACAGAGTATAAAATACAGCAATCAAAAAAATTATCAGTTATTTTTAATCATTATGACAATTATTTCGACTAAGAGTACATCCTTTCAGTGATTGGTCTTAAGAAGATAAAAAGAAGGGATGAGGAGATTGAATACAACTACCTTTGCGGTGAGTCCAGAAATTAGAGTGGGAGGGTCGGTTTTTACTTCAGATGATTTGATGTCGATTGGGGAAATCGTTGGCAAAGAAGCAAAAATTGAATTAACTACGTTTCAGCAGCTGATTGTTGAGATGGAGGAAGAGAAGGCAGAAGAGGCAAAACAAAGGTTACTTCTACGGGGGCTATGCGTGTATGATACCGGTTCCGTTGTCAAGAATCTGTCCGTCTGTAGTTTTTGCAAGGGAGCGGAAGTAGAAGGCTTATCTGCCGCCAGAAATCTAAATGACACCATCGTTGGCATCCCAGTTCCCTTTACCATGAGAGTGGGGTATACCGGATGTCCTAATGCCTGTGGAGAACCCCTTGTAAAGGATATTGGTGTGGTAAAGCGCAAGGACGCTTTCGATATCTATATTGGAGGGATGTCAAAGACACTGGAAGCCAGTACAGGTCAGCTGTTGATAGAACAAGTGAGTGAACAAAACTTGCCTGAATTAGTCAAGAAGTTGATTCTTCTGTATCAACAACACGGGAAGAAAAGGGAAAAGTTCAATAAATTCCTTACCCGGTATGGAATAGAAAGTATTAAAAACGAGCTGGGAATCGCTCATGATTCTCTAACAAAGTAGCAATTTTTCGATTGTAAACTGAAGCAGCCGTTCCAACTTGGAAACGGCTTTTTCCCTTGCCTGTATTTCTTTTTTACAGCACTTATTAAGGGTTGGAGTCGTTTTTTTATTATCATGTGAAATTGTCCTATTCCCGTGCATTTAGTGATGTCGGATAAGTCGGTCTATGTAAACAAGCAGTGGATGATTACCGCCTCTAGGCATTTTTTTTTCTACGGTTCAGTTCATATTGAGTTCACAAAACTGGTTTATAGTGTCTCTAGGGCAAGTTAATTCGAAAATTTTTACAGGAGGAAAGAAGAATGAAAATCTGCTGCACAAAGATGAAAAAAGGTCAAAAGGTATCAACGTTTCTACCGATGATTCTTACTTTTTTAGCTACCCAACACTGGCTGCATGGACTCCTTTTTATCATGCTGGGAGGAACCGCTAGCGAGTTAATGAGCATGAGCACGGATGATATGTTACCATTCCAGCGAGTTATGATTGTACTTACTCTTGTGACCGTACTATGGTCGGTTTACCAATTATTTAAAGATGGATTTAAAAATAAAGGCATGATGGTGATGACATCCCTTTCATCGCTGGTTGGGGTAGGTTATGTCATTGTGACATTGGTTAATACCGGATGGTAAGTTTGAGTATTTTTTAAACATCTCATACCTTACAACGGTATAGTAATTGAAAGAATACATCGTATTGAGGAGGAAAATCAAATGAAGAGGTTATTCGTACGCTTGGTTGTTTATGTATTGATTTTCGTAGTGTTTGTGGGAGGGGTTGGGTTTCTTGGACTTATTCGCTCACAGAAAAATTTTTACGGCGCGGTTCGCCAAGAGCCCATTCCTTCTTTGCAAGGAGTGAAGAAACCCGAATATAATCCGAATAAACCTACGGTTGCCGTCATATTAGGGAACGAAACTACTGAGGGATCCGATTTTATGATTCCATACGAATTACTCTCTAGGACGGGGGCATTCAATGTGTATTCCGTTGCTTCAGACAATCAGGTGAGGTCATTAACCGGTGGTCTTGATGTAATACCCCACTACTCTTTTAAAGAAATGGATCAGTTATTAGGAAAAAGTCCTGACATTATCGCCATTCCTTTTATGACCATGCGTGACGAAAAGAAGTATGAACCTATTCTAAAGTGGATACAAAAACATTCCAAAACCACGTTATTAAGCATTTGTGGCGGCTCGGGAAACCTTGCAGCTACGGGTTTATTGAAAGGAAAGTCAGCAGCATCACATTGGCAATCGATGCCGGAGTTGAAAAGACTATATCCTGAGACGAACTGGATAAGGGATCAGCGGTATGTTCAGGACGGAAACGTGGTATCCTCGGCTGGTGTTTCATCAGGAATTGATGCCGTTCTCTATGTGATTTCGCAAAAAGTAGGCGAACCCCTGGCAGAAAAAATAGCAAAAGAAATGAACTATCCATCTTATCACTTCGTTAAAAATCCGAAGATGGACCCATTTGACTTCGATATGCGGACCTATATATTGAATAACGCCTTTCAATGGAACAAGACAAAGGCAGGTGTGCTGCTGTATAACGGTGTGGAGGAAATGGCGTTGGCTTCCGTCTTTGATATCTATTCAGACACTGGAACGGCAAAGGTTCTTTCCATTTCAAGTTCGGAACATCCTGTTGTGACGAAACACGGTCTAAACTTGATTTCAAGACACTTGATATCGAATGCCCCACAATTAGATAAAATGATGATTCCGGGAAGAGAAGCAAAATCGTTGGCTGCGGAGGAGATTAAAAAGTGGAACGAAGAGGGGAATACCAAGGAAGTTCAGTTCGTTCATAGCGATTCCCCAGATCGATTTATATTTGAAGTTCAACTTGAAGATTTGGCCAAGCAAGAGGACCTTCTCACCGCTAAACATGCGGTGAAACGACTCGAATTTCGTGCGAATGATATCCATCTTGAAGGCAAACCGTTTCCCCTTGAAACTTACGGCAATGTAGTTCTAACCGGTTTACTAGCATTACTGGTAGCTTTCTGTATTGACAGAAGATTTATCATGAAGAAAACGATTTTCAAATTAAAAGATACCTCACTGAAAATTTCTTAAGCTTAGTTGAACAAATAATAATACATTAAAAAGCCATCACTTAATGGTGGTGGCTTACGAGAAATGCAGTCACACAAGAACGTCAATATAACCTTAGAATAAAAGAGGATTTTGAATAACAATGAAAATAAATTTACGACCCTAAAGTTAACAAATATTTTACAATCAATACTATTGTTACAGGCCTTTATTTATTATAAAATGAAAAAAGTTCCAGTGTTTCATAAAATTAAACAGTACTTCGATAATAGCAAACCCATTGAAAAATGGGGACGCAAAGCCACGGGTCTAATGTTTTATTAAACAATGATAGCCGGGTTACCGAAAAGTCTCTGAGATAAATAAAGGAATAAGGGTGCAGTCAGGGCTAATCCGGTATAGGGTTAGCCCTTTTTATTTCAAAAAAGGGGCGATAGACTTATGAATAAAGTTTTTGGAAGTATAAAATCTAGCACTCAGGTGTTAGACCAGGATGCTGTATTAACGGCAATAGAAGGCTCACTTGCGATGATTGAATTTAATCCCCAAGGCAAAGTTCTCTGGGCAAACCATAACTTTGCTCAGACTATGGGATATGAGGTTACAGAGATAAGAAATATGTCACATAGGCAGTTTTGTACCCCCTCGTTTACTGAAAGCAAAGAGTATGATGAGTTTTGGCAGAATTTACGTAAAGGCAAAAGTTTTCAAGCAAAGATTCAACGTGTGGCTAAAAATGGAAGCTCACTTTGGCTAGAGGCTACCTATACACCTGTTCTAGATAGTAAAGGTAACGTGGAAGCCGTAATTAAAGTTGCTACTGATATTACGAATCGGGAGAAAAACATTAATGATGTGGCATCTGAATTGCAACACATGGCAGAAGAGCTCCGAGATCGCGCAGAGGTAGGCATCAGAAAGACTCAGGAGGTGGCTGCGGACACTGAAAGACTTGTTAACGAGTCTCAGCAAAACCTACAAGTGCTAGAAACATTGAAGGACCAGACCGACTCCATTCGTAATATTGTAAAAACCATCCGCAGTATCGCTTCACAGACCAACATATTAGCCTTGAATGCCGCGATTGAAGCGGCGCGAGCTGGTGAGCATGGACGAGGCTTTAGTGTGGTTGCGGATGAAGTTCGTAAGTTGGCCAGCCGGGTACAATTGGCTATACAAGATGTAGAATCTCATGTAGAGGAGATGGCGGATGAGGTAATAAAGATAAGACGTTCGCAAACAGGAATTCAAGAAAGCCAGGTTCTCATCCAACAAGCTATGGAGGAATTTAAGGGGATCGGTGTTGCTTCGCGGCAACTCAATACACAAGCTAAAGCCTTTAGGGATATGTTATAAATCGTTATTCTTACAATCGATTTCACCCCAAAGGCGAATGTTTCTCTGTACTGACTTCACGTTCCACACATAGCGTTATTAACCTTCCTGGTTTATTTAGTGCCTCCCCCAGCTTCATTGGAATGGTCGCTATGTGGATGCCAGTGGTAACTTGCTCGCAGATTTTCGCTCTAACCTCACCAAAGAATCCCATGGTCGTCTTCAGACGGTAAGGCTATTTGAGATGACAGATGACCGCGGGGTTAAGGATACGCTCGCCTTCTTAATCGCAAGGGATACGATGCATCAAAATCAATGGGCTGCTGCCATTGCAGAACTTGAAGCAAAAGAAGGATTCGTTCGTACGGTAAGGCGCCGGTTTTACCACCCGCTCCTCCTTATATTCACGATACTCCACCAGCTGCTCTTCAAAATAACATGCCAAGCATTCCTCCGCATTATTAAGGATAAGAATCGAAATAAAGACAAAATAAACGCCCTCCGGTAAGTTAGCGCCGGAGGGCTTTCGTTCTGGTACAGGAAAGTATATGTTGCTTTAAAGCCATAAAGTAAGAATTCTATCACGGAATGGCAAACATAGAGAACGGACCGATGGATTACGTTAGACTTGTAACCGGCTGCTTGTCAGGAGATCTCTTTAGTTTTTTGTGAATTCGCTGTGCTTCCATAAACCCTGAGGTAGCGGCTCCCTGGAATCCACCACCCGGCTGCGTCCAGGCACCTACGAGGGATAAATGAGAGAAAGGGGTTTTCTGGCTCGTTCTTTTCATTCCGGCCTGTTTAATCGTCTGCGAGAATCCGTATACCGCCCCTTGCGGATTTTTTTGTGTAGCGCTCCATTGTGCGAGGGGTACCGAGCTCGATAACTTCTACTTTCTCCTTAAGCCCCGGGTAATATGTTTCAAGGCGCTCAAGGAGAATTTCTGTAACTTCTTTTTTCTTTTGCTGGTAGGCTTCTTTGTTTTCCGGCCAGTTTTCAATACTGTCGATAAGGGTGATGGCAATCACGCCACGATTAGAACAGTTCAGTGTGGGGTCCATTTTACTGTAGTTGGTCAGACTGAAATTCCCCATATGATACCGTCCCTCTATGAGATTTTCGTAATCCATCTGATGGTTCTTTTCTTCAACAAACAGGATATCTTCATCGGTAATCCCCAATTCTTCCGGGTGGCAGGACAGGCCAATATAAAGCTGTGATAACGAAGGGCCGACTTCCTTTGCCGCAAGATTTTTCCGGTATGCTTCAGCCTGCGGGTGATTATTGACTAATTTCCCAAGGGTATGCGCGGGGCTGGCATTGGAAACGATCCAATCTCCGGTAAACTCCAGCCCTTTCTTTGTTCGAATGCCGTAAGCCTCTTTTTGCTTTACCAGGATTTCAGTTACTTCTTGCTTCAGATACACCTTGCCTCGGTTCTCTTCAATGACGGCAACAAGGGCATTCGATAAAGCCTGGGCTCCTCCCTGAATATAGTAAGTGCCCTCTACATGGTACCCGGTCCAGGGGATAAAAAAGTAGAGAGAGGAGAGCTTTTGAGGCGGCAGTCCGTAGTAGCCCCAGAGAGCCGTAAAGAAGTTCATGAATTCTTCGGATTGAACATACTGTTTAATCACTTGTTCGGTCGTTAAATTCGACCATTTCATAAGGGTACGGCATTTGCTGAGGAACAAAAGCCCCTTTTTCCAGCCAGGAACGGCTGGATTGCTCAGGAACTGAAGCCCGGCATGTAGTTCCCTGATCCCTTCGAACAGACGATCAACCCCTTCTTTCTCCGCGGGAAAGCGTTCGTGGAGGAAAAGGCGGTAAGCATTGACATCCTGTGGGATATCGATTTTCTCTCCTTCCCATAAAACAGAGTAGGGATGTTGTTTTGGAAGCGGGTGGATGCGGTTCATCACATCGCACGATTCCAGAATCTGATGGAAGCTTTGGCCCTTCCCCAGGCCTCCGACACCATGTAAGGCCACGTCAAACGTATATCCTTTGCGCTGAAAGTTGGTTACATAACCGCCCGGCAAATAATGATGATCGAATACCGCGACCTCATAACCCATGGCTGCCAGCCTGGCTCCACATGTTAGTCCGCCGATTCCTGCACCTATAATCAGCACATCATAATGGTTCATGCCCTTCATCCCTTTCTGATTGAAATAGGTTTAACTGCTCCAGCGCTTCGTTGATAATAGCTAACAGCACACGGTGCTGCTTTAACCCGACCTGGATACATATTTTCTGAGTAGGACTCATTTTGTCTTTAAACGCATCGTAATCTTCTTCCAGCCGTTGTAATGTTTCCTCGTTATATTCTTTTGATTTCATAAGCCACGCTACTATGGTATCGCGTTCAACATATTGACCAAAGAAAAGCCTCATCAGAAAGTCAGAACGTATGACATCTTTCTCAAGCGGGCTTTCTAAATAAAGCAGAAACCTTTGTTTTCCCTTTTCTGTGATATGGTATAGGTTTTTGTCGGGCTTTCCTTCCTGGGGGATGGCTTCCTTTGTTATATAGCCATCCTGTTCCATTTTCTTCAATGTTGGATAAATGGTGCCGTAACTGGCATCAAAAAAATAGGAAAATAGAGATTCGAAATTGCGTTTAATGTCATAGCCAGAGAGAGGCTCTCTCCTTAACATGCCGAGAATTACGTCTTTGCTGTTCATCTTATCACCTATATCGATTTGATATAACTACTTTAAATTCAATATATCGAATTGATATATAAAAGTCAATGAGCTTTTGTGGTGTGTGATATAATTAATAAAGAAGGAAGTGAAAACGTTAGATGGTGAAAATAAGGCATTTTGTCATTTTTTTGTTCTGTTTATTTGTATTATGCGGGTGTGCGGCTCCACAGCAGCCGGCCAAACATCCTCCGGATTCGAAAGGGATCGATTCAGCGCAGCAAAAACATAAAGCAGAGGAAGCTGCCGGCTTTGAAAGTGTAAAAAGGTACATACAGGAGCACGGAAAACTGCCCGATAATTTTATTACCAAAAACGAAGCGAAGAAGCTCGGGTGGGACAGCAGCAAAGGAAACCTTTCAGAAGTAGCTCCCGGCAAAAGCATCGGCGGAGATAGATTTTATGATCGGGAAAAACGCCTGCCTTATAAAAAGGGACGCACCTGGCGCGAGGCGGATATGAATTACCATTCCGGACGCAGAGGAAGCGACAGGCTGCTATTTTCAAACGACGGGTTGTTTTATAAGACAACGGACCATTATCAAACCTTTACCCAGGTAAAATAAAGAGGGAGTTGCTCCATGCAGAAAATTGTGCTTGAAGGGAAGGAAATTCACACGAAAGAAGATCTGCACGCAGTGTTAAAAATGAAGCTGCAGTTTCCTGATTATTATGGAGAGAATCTCGATGCTTTATGGGACTGTTTAAGTGAGCGCGCAGAGCCTCTCACCATCGAATGGCGGGATTATAAAGAAAGCGCAGTCCGATTGGGCGGCTATGCGCAGGATGTCAGGCAGTTGTTTGACGACTTGAAGAAGGAGTTAAACGGCACCTTTCAAGTAGAGATAAATCCTTAATAGGCTATCATTTATGATGTTTTGCTAGTAAAAATCTTTTTAATGAACTTTCAAACAAATCCTTTTATTATGACTTATTGACTACTATAATGTACCTTAGACATATATTCAACATAACTAGGGGGTACATAAGTAGTGAAATTTCAACAGGGATTTACGATCAAAAAGAGGTTAATTTTATTTTCCTGTCTTTTATTGCTGCTTCCAACATTGCTCATTGGCGGGACATCCTACTTTAGTTCGAAAGAGAAGACTTCGAACCAGATGGTAAGTGGAGCCAGCCAAAATGTAGAACTGCTCAATTCCATACTGGATCAGCTTATTCAGGACCAAATGAAAAGCATCGATTTTCTCTCGCAGCAGGTTAACGCTGTGGCAATAAAGGACAACAAAAACATAAGCGTGCAAACGATTTTGGATCAATACCAAAAGCTGCACCCCGAATTAGAAGATACGTATGTGGGGACCGAACAAGGGAAGTTTATGATTTCTCCTAACATGGAAATGCCGTCCGATTTCGACCCGCGGACACGCCCATGGTATCAGTCGGCCTTTCAAAAAGGGGAGGTAACCATTAGTGATCCGTATCTTTCAACTACAGGCAATGTGGTGGTTGCCATTAGTAAAAAGACAAAAGACGGAAACGGTGTTATCGCCATCGATCTCAGTCTGAAAAGCCTGGCTGATGCAGTGAAAAAGATTCATATCGGAAAGGAAGGCTACGCTTTTATTTCTGATAAAACAGGAAAAATCATTACTCATCCAACGCTAAAGGCCGGTGAGGATATTAGCAAGAATGATTGGGCTAAACAATTACTGGAGTCCGATAAAGGCCAATACTCTTATACGTCCGATAGCAGTGAAAAAACAATGTCCTATATGACAAACACAGCAACCGGCTGGAAAATTGCCGGGACGTTACATCAAGGAGAAATAAACAGGGAATCCAGATCCGTATTGACACTGACCGCGATCGTGGTCGGAATCTTTCTTCTCTTTGGCGCCGTCTATGTTTACTTCACGCTTCGTTCCATTACGGTTCCCCTTAAAAAGTTGTTAATTGGGGCCGAGAAGATTAGCAACGGGGACCTAACTGAAACGCTCCCTGTTCAATCCCATGACGAGATAGGGCAGCTTACCCAAACGTTCAATCAGATGACAGAATCCCTGCGTTCTGTCGTTGTAAATCTTGGGGCAATCTCGGATCATGTGGCGTCCGCTTCAGAAGAGCTGTCCGCAAGCACGGGTGAGAGTTCGAGGGCGACAAATCAGGTTGTTTTATCTATCCAGGAGGTTGCTTCCGGATCCGAACAGCAGGTGGAAAGCTCTGAAAATACGACCACTTTGATTGAGAAAATTGATCGGGATATTCAAGACATTGCCCAGTCTTCCAGCATGGTATCCGAATCCTCCAGGCTAACGACAGCGGAGGCGCAGCAAGGAAAAGAAGCGATTGAAAACGTCATGAATCAAATCGCCGCGATTCATCAGTCTGTGTCTCTCTCTTCACAAGTCGTGCAATCCCTTGGCGGGCGCTCAGATGAAATCGGGCAGATTGTTTCCGTCATTACTGACATTTCAAACCAGACCAATCTTCTTGCTTTAAATGCAGCCATTGAGGCCGCAAGAGCGGGAGAACATGGCCGGGGCTTCGCCGTCGTAGCGGACGAGGTGCGCAAACTTGCCGAGCAATCCAAATTATCTGCGGAGCAAATCTCAACCCTAATCCAGCAAATCCAGCAGGAGACAAAGGAAGCCGTAAGAGCGATGAGCGAGGGCACAAGCAATGTTTCCATCGGAATGAATGTAGCTCAAACAGCCGACGCTGCCTTCCATAAAATTCACGATGCAGTAGCGCAGGTAGCCACCCAAATCCAGGAGGTGTTTGCCACCTCACAGAAAATGGCTAAAGATTCGCAAGAAGTGGCGAATTCCGTAAGGGAGTTGTCCGGCATTGCCAAAAACTCCTCCGCTTTTACACAGGAGGTAGCTTCCGCCTCACAGCAGCAGCTTGCTTCCATGGAGGAGATTGCATCATCTGCCGAATCTCTTAGCGAGATGGCGCAGGAGATTCAGGATGCTTTAGCTAAGTTTAAGATTTAACAAAGGGTGGCAAATTAACGCGAGGTGCATCGCACGTAATCAAGGAGCTACTGCTAAATAGGGCAGGGCCCGCCTTTTTTCCATACGAACCTCCCCCACTTCCCGCCCGAAGTGGGGTTTCTTATGGATTATGAATTCTTTTAGGGGTGAAGCATGAATTCGATTTCGCCATCGTCTTTTATTGTTCTTTTATTGTTTATTATTTTGCCGCTTGTTTTATCATCCGTTCAAAAACTAGGACTTGAGCGGGATTTGCTATTTGCTTTTGTTCGCGCCTTTTTTACAATTAACTGCGCTTGGGTTTGTTCTGCATTACATATTCAGCTTTACTCATGTTCTTTCCGTGTTCGGGTTCATTTTATTAATGATTTTGATTGCAACAAAAACAGCCCAGGGGAGAGGGAAGTGGGTCAAACACGGGTTTTGGCTTACTTTTTCTGGAGTTACCATAACCTGGGGGCTTACCTTCTTTATTTGGGTTGTGTGCAATATTATTCCCTTTCAAGCCAATTATGTTATTCCGATGAGCGGGATGATTATCGGCAACGCAATGACAACCATCAGTTTGCTGTATAAAGTAACAAGCCAGGAATTTGTCCACACACAGGGCATCATTGAATCCAAACTTGCTTTAGGGTTCACTTCAAAACAGGCATGTGAAGACTTAATTAAAGAAAGCATTAAAACGGTTTTTGTCCCTACGATCGATACGTTAAAAACGATAGGGACGGTTCAAATTCCAGGTATGATGGCTGGAATGATTGTGGCAGGGGCGAACCCAATGGAGGCCATTCGTTATCAAATTGTGATTATGTTTAGCTTAACATCCGGAGCGGCTTTTGCCTGTATGTTTATTTCCTTTTTTGCTTACCGCAGTTTTTTCACAAAGCGGGGATGTCTTATTCGCCCGTAAAATGAAAAAAGGCGCCTTTCTCGCAACGCAGTAGGTATCTCACTACAAAGCATTTGCGAAAAGAGGCGGCCCTGTGATTCTCACATTATTTCATTACGGAAGCGCCTGTCGTCTCGGGGGAGGTTAACGTATCGTAGAACTCGGTAAATTTATCACGGTCTATGCTGTCACGCCGGGCCATTGCAACGCGCGGGTGTTCATTCAGCACGCCGGAAATCATATAAGGGATGATATAACCCCACTCCCATTTCTCACGCATGGCCAGCATATGATTTTCGATAATGCCAAGCACCGGCTTTAGCTCGTAACGCGGGTTCTTAAGATAGCTGACAAGAAGCTCCGTGTTACAGTTTCCCGCGGCACGGCCCATGCCATAGACAGATGAGTCGAGGAACGTGACCCCATTTTCCACGCCGATTAATGTGTTTGCGAATGCAAGCTGCATATTATTGTGCATATGAACGCCGAGCTGCTTATTTGGGAGATGCGTTTGGAACTTCTTCACGAGATGTTCCGTGTTTTTCGGATCGAGACTGCCGTATGAATCAACGACATACACAACATCAACCGGACTTCTGCCGATTTCTTCAAACGCTTCGAACAGTTCCTGCTCGTGCACGTGCGATAGTGCCATGATGTTAAGCGAAGTTTCGTACCCCATGTCGTGGAACCTTTGCACAAGCTCCAGACCTTTGTCTACATCCCGTATGTAGCAGGCGACGCGGATCATATCGAGTACACTTTCTTCCCGGGGCAAAATATCATTCTCATCGACACGGCCGATATCGCAAAGTGCAGACATTTTTGTAAATTTCTTTTGTGGAAAAATCTCTTTCAGGAACCGATCGTCCAGAAAGCGCCACGGGTTCGGCTCCGTTGCGTTCAACAGCTTTGGGGAGTTTTTGTAGCCCAATTCCATATATTCAACACCGGCGGCATTTAATCCATCGTACAGGTCGCGAACGAAGTCGACGCTAAAATCCCAGTTATTTACCAGTCCTCCATCACGAATCGTACAGTCCAAAATCTTGCAATTTGTCATTTTCATCATGATTCCCCCCTTTTTTGCTTTTGCACTTTAAAGCTGTTATGCTTTTGAGCATTAAATACATTTGTGTAATTTATACTACAGTGTTCCGTAAGTGTCAACCATATAGTATGTCCAATAACTAAAAAAAAAGCCAATAGGTTCTATCGACTTTACGGTGCTAAAAAAAGGGGCCTTTATTTGATTTATGTGCGATCCGGTATTGCCCTGCGCAGGAAGAACGATAGCACTAAACCGATTACCGCGATCCATGTAGCGACAATAAAGGCGTCATTAATGCCGTTAATCGCGGAGGTTTGTGAAGCTAAACCGTATAACACCTGTGTTGCGAGCGCCTGTCCTGCCTCAGGCGGGACTCCGGCAGAAGCGGCAAGTTCCTGCCCGAGCTGGTTCACGTTTTGAACAACCGGCTCATTTGCCGTAGTAATTGTATTCGAGTAATTCGCAAGGTGCAAGGTCGCTCGATTCGACATCACTGTGACCAGCAGTGCGGTACCAATCGACCCGGCGATCTGGCGCATCGTATTGGACATGGCTGTGCCGTGGCTTCCCAGGTGCCTCGGCAGCTGATTTAGTCCCTCGGTCTGAACAGACATCATCAATAGTGACATTCCAAAACTTCGGGCCGTATAAATGATCATGATGTGTGAATAGGGCGTATCGGTTGTTAGCCTGCTGAATTCAAAAGTCGTTACTGCAGTAATCACAAGACCGACAATCGCCAGCGGGCGGGCACCGATTCGGTCAAAAATAATGCCGGAAATAGGAGACATAACGCCCATAAGCAATGCACCCGGCAAAAGCAGCAGCCCGGACTCTAAAGGGGTGAACCCGCGGATGTTCTGCAGGTAGATAGGCAGAAGAAGCATTGCACCAAACATTGTCATCGTTGTAGCGGAACCAACAATGGTGGAAATTGTAAAAATATCGTATTTAAATACCCGGAATTCCAGCATCGGCTCCTCCATCGTCAACTCACGTACGATAAAGAGAACAATAAAAATAACCCCAACCGAAAGCGTCGCAATAACAGTCGCACTGCCCCAGCCGTCGCTGCCGGCCGAGCTAAACCCATACAGCAGCGAGCCAAATCCAATCGTAGAAAATATCGTCCCCGTTAGATCGAATTTTGGATAAGAAAGCCTGGATACATTTTGGAGCCACCGGGCAGCGAGCAGGATGTCTAACACCCCGAGAGGGATGACCATGAAAAACAATACTCTCCACGTATAATTTTCTACAATCCACCCGGATAAGGTAGGGCCGATAGCGGGAGCAAACATCATGGCGATGCCCATCATTCCCATCGCGGCGCCTCTTCTTTCGGGGGGGAATACCGTCAGAAAAACACTCATAACCAAAGGCATAAGAATTCCCGCGCCGCTTGCCTGAATAATTCTCCCAATTAATATAATCGAAAAGCTGGGGGCTATGGCGCAGACGATAGAACCGATCGTAAATAAGCCCATTGCTGAAGTGAAGAGGACCCTTGTTCCGAATGATTCAATTAGAAAGGCAGTAATGGGAATGAGAACACCATTCACAAGCATATACGCTGTTGAGAGCCACTGGACGGTCGTAGCTGATACATTGAAATCATTCATTAAATGCGGGATCGCTACGTTAATGAGCGTCTGATTTAAGATAGAGATAAAGGCGCCAATCATGAGAACGGTTAACGTACGTCTAATGGATATTGCGTCCATGCCAGCCTCCTAAATATGTACTCTCACCGTGGCGTTCATTCCTGGGACTAGGCCCAGGCCCTTGTATCCTTCGATGACAATCGTAATGGGAATGACTTGCGTTACTTTCGTATAGTTTGCATTTGTGTTGGAAGAAGGGAGCATAGAGAAGGTACCTGCAGTAGCCAGTCCGATTTTGTCTACCGTTCCTGTCAAGGTTGTATTCGGAAATGCATCAATATAAACATCAACAGCCTGGCCAACTTTAATCTGGTTAATAACCGTCTCATCTATATTGGCCGTGATCCACAGATGATTTAAATCAAAAGCTCTTGCAAGAGGCGTACCCGGCGTAACAAATGAATTAGGGACGGCAGACTGCTGGACGATCGTTCCGCTAACAGGAAACGTAATATTTGCACGGCTGCCTGCGGATTGCACCCCTCCTACAAGATCACCGGAATTATAGGATTTGCCGACCTCTCCATTCCAGTCAACCAGCTTTCCGGCGGCTATGGCTGAAATGGTTATCGGCTGTCCGTCAACCCGGGCGTTGTCAGAAGTAACGTAGTTTGCGGATTGATTGTAGTAGTATGCAGCCGCTCCCCCGCCTGCTAATATAACAAGCACAATTAAAATATTTACGATAAACACTCGCATAAATCGGTATCCTCCCTTTTTTTTCCTAAGATGAATTTGCCCCAGCCCTACAAGCCCTATACAAAAAACAAGGGGATTATTTGGTTCGGATTGGGGATGAATAACAGTAATAAAAAAATGGAGGGGAATTGAGGATGAAAATCTATGTCGTATATGACAGTGACAATGGCCATACGGAGGCCCTGGCACGCTCAATAGCGGAAGGCGCCCGCCAGGCGGAAGGGGATGCGGTGTTCCTGCACCATGTCCGGGAAGCAAATGTAAACGATCTTGTGGAAATGGATGCGATTATCTGGGGATGCCCCGGACACTTCGGAACAATAAGCGGAGGATTAAAAACGTGGATTGATAAATTGGGCTATTTATGGGCCCAGGGAAAACTAATCGGAAAAGTCGGAGCGGTTTTCTGCACGACGGCTACCGTCCACGGGGGGATCGAATCAACCATGCTTAACCTGATTACGCCCATGCTGCACCATGGGATGATTATTGTTGGGTTACCCGGGAATATTCCGGAGAATGCCCTTTACGGCTCGTACTATGGAGTCGGTGTGACCTGCCCGGTAGAAGCGTCTCCTAACGATCCGCTAAACCTGCCCTCAGAAACGGATTTAGCGTTAGGAAGAGCATTAGGGATGCGTGTGGCTGCAATTACAAAGAAACTTGCAGGCAAATAAATGGAGAGCGGGAGATACTGCAGATGCAATTTATTATATTTGCTGTTTTAGCCGTCATCGCCTTCATTTTTCTCATCGTATACAACCTCAGAGCGGCAAAGAAATCTGAGAAAAAGGATAAAGGGAATGCAAGCCCCATGCCGCAGGAGGAAATGATAGACTACATACCGGAAAGGAAGGCACTGCCTATGGAAAATCCAAATCAGGCAAGCGGCAATCAAACAATAAGCAACCAGGCAGCCGGGAACAATGATCAGGCGTATAGGCAGGCATTAAGAAGCTTTGTTGAACAGGATGCACAGACTCAGACCAGCGAGACGGAGCAGGACAAGATAGCCGATCAAGAGTACCGGGAAGCTCTCCGCTCCATGTCAAAGCGGGAGGGTGAATAGTTTATATAAGTGGTGCAGCCGCCCGTTCATGGGCGGTTTTTTGTTGTTAAGGAAAGTATATGTTGCTTTAAATGAACTTTCTTTTTTCCTTTTTTGTTGGCAGCATTGCCTTGCTGTCGCAATTTCGAGAAAGAAGGAGAAAACAGGAGAAAGGAGTCGAATTTCCCCATATTCCCCCTATTGTCAATTCCACTGTTCTATCTATATTATAGGCTTATGGTAATAGGGAATGGAAAGGGAGAAAGTGATTACATGCCAGTCATACAGACGGACAAAAGCAGTGCCGCGAGCAGAAGTAAAATCCATCGGAGGAAGAAGAAAGGCCAGATTATTGGAATGCTCTTCTTTCTATCCATTTATCTGGTTATATCGACAGGAGGGCTGGTCTTATACGGTCCTTTTGAAAATTTGCGCAGTACAGTCATTGGAGCTGTCTTAACCAGCAGGCACCCATGGTATATTGAGTACTTTTATTCTTCTACTGCTCTTGCCAAGTACAGGCCCGTTGGAATGGATAAGATGAGTGAAGGGACAATGAAAGCCAGCAATTTCTCCTCTGTAAATGATACGGGGATTGAAGTCATTCCTATTGAAGCAAAAAAATATAGCGGAAGTCTCCTGGTGATTAAAGATCCAAAGCGTGTTCACGTTGCTGTAACAAAATATATAAATAATGTCGGGCAAACTGTAAGCGAAATGGTTAAGGACGCGAATGCGGTAGGGGGAATCAACGCCGGTGGCTTTTATGATGTAAAAGGAAAAGGAACGGGCGGCATTCCGATGGGCATTACAGTTTCGCACGGCCGCTATGTCAGCGGAGATCAGACGGTACGACAGCCGCTCATCGGCATTACGCAAAACGGGGCGCTCGTTATTGGAAAATACGCGTACAATGAAATAAAAGAGCTCGGCATCCAGGATGCTGTCTCTTTTGGGCCTGAGCTTGTGAAGGACGGGAAACCATTCTTAGAGGAAACAGATGGCTCCTGGGGTATCGCCCCCCGTTCAGCTATTGGACAACGAAGTGACGGTGCAATTCTGCTGCTTGCTTTATCCGGAAGAGGAAACGGTGGTGTAGGCGGCACCCTTCTGGATTGCGAAAAAATTATGCTGGACAATGGGGCGCAGTTTGCTGCTAACCTCGATGGCGGATACAGCTCGGAATTGTATTATAAGGGCGATTTCCTGGTACCTCCTTCTAATCCTCTCGGAGAGCGTTATGTAGCTACCAGTTTTGTCATAGACGGAGTGGGAAATGGTGAGAAGCATTAAAAAGATAAGAAAAATATCACTTTGGTTATTGGGAGCGGCAGTGCTTGTCTTCTCCCAGCTCGGCGTGTTATACCAATTGGATCAATTTTTAAAGCCGCCATCACTACAAAGAACCATGGCATCAGCCCGATCGGCTGCCGGAGTGGAAGAAGATAACAAGGTATCCGTCCCGGAGGATGCGGTTCAGTATGCTATCGCACCGAATACTTCCCGGATTGCTTATGTAACCAGGGATAATGAAAAGAAGTTAACGATTAAGGATAACAAAGAGACCGATTCTTTAGAAGAAACCGGAAACATCACATTCATGAAATGGCTGGGGCAGTCCAACGCGCTGCTCTATATGGTGGAGAAGCGCCATATGCTGGTCATGAATCTGCTTCAGGTGCACCACGGCGAGCCGGTGCCTATTCATGAATTTCCAGATAATAACTGGAAGGTTGAAGATGTGTTTTTTTCTCCCTATTTGGAGTTTTTCTATGTCCACATGAAAAAAGAAGATCGGGATGAAGTATACAAGTATACGGCTTCAAAGGGGTTGGAAAAAGTACCGCTGCGCAATATGCAGATTTCCGCCATTACGTATGATGAGAAAAACGATATTCTTTACATCCAAAATAAGAAAGGCAGGATGTGGGAATATAAGGATGGGAAATTACGTCATCTTGCACTGGGGGAACACAGTCTTTCTTAGTCAGTAAGCTTTACACTACATTTTTATAACATGAAAAGGCCGCTTTTTAGAAGAGCGGCCTTTTCATGTTACAGAAAATAAATGGAATATTTATTGGATAAACAGACCAATAATAAGGTTGCCAAGTTTTGTAATGAGGGGAGCAGGAAAGAATGGATGATGTTACACTCGCCAGAACACTGTTTGGAACGACAATGGCTTTTCATATCATATTTGCCACACTCGGGGTCGGCATCCCGTTTATGATTTTAGTGGTGGAAATTTTGTATCAATGGAAAAAAGACCGGGACTACAATGTTATGGCCAAGCGGTGGACGAAAGCGCTTGCTGTTCTACTGGGAGTTGCTATTCCCACTGGCACAATTGCAGCGGTTCAGCTTTCCCTTCTATGGCCTGGGTTTATGGAAATCGTGGGGAAAGTTATTGCCCTCCCCTTTCAAATTGAGATTTTTGCATTTTTGCTGGAAGCGTTGTTTATGTCGCTCTATGTGTATGCGGCTGACCGGTTATCCCCTGTGATGAGAATTGTAAGTGTAGGCCTTGTGGCTCTGGGAGCGCTTGCCTCCGGTGTACTCATTACAAACGTCCATGCTTTTCAGGAGACGCCGACGGGATTTCGACTGGAGGGCGGCCAGGTAACCGATGTAAATCCGTGGGCCGGGTTTTTTAATCCGATGTTCTTTGTCACCTCCTTTCATATGGGAACATCAGCATATATAACGGGGGCTTTTGCTATTACAGCCATTGCGGCATATAAAATGTTGAGAACAAAGAATTCTGTAAAAGAATTTGTTTTCCATAGAAAAGCCTTAATGGTAGGGCTTGCAATTGGCGGGATCTTTGCCTTGCTTACGGGACTGAACGGCCATGAATCAGCTCAAGCTTTGCATAGATACCAGCCGGAGAAGCTGGCTGCGGCGGAAGGGTTGTTTGAAACCCGGGCGTATGCGCCGCTTGCTGTTGGAGGCTTTACCGATCCCGTGACCCACGAGCTGCGGTATGCCATTGAGATTCCCTGGCTGCTTAGCTTCCTGGCAGGCAACCGTTTTAATGAAGTGGTCGTTGGACTCAATGAATTTCCGGAGGAATATTGGCCGCCGCTTTATATTCATACTTTGTTCAACGGGATGGTTGGCGTCGGCATGTTTCTTATTTTTCTCTCCGTCTTTGGATTTGCCTGGCGGCATGGCCTAAAGCGGGACACGTTTCCCCGCTGGCTGATGTGGATCTTTGTTGCCTCAGGTCCAATGGCAGTACTCGGAATTGAGTTTGGCTGGATTTTTGCCTGCACCGGCCGGCAGCCATGGATTCTTTACCGGATTATGTTAACCGCAGAAGCAGCTACGAAAAGCGGGAATCTTGGTTTGTTGTTTGTTCTATTTGTAGGTGTTTATCTGCTCCTGGGGGTGGCTACCATTGTTGTTCTTCGCCACTATTTCAGGCGGCATCCGCTGGCGAAGGAACTGGGGGAGCAGCCGCTTAGCTCATAGCTGAAAGGGAATGGAAGTTCGGATGATTGAGAGGAGTACGGCCAATGACGAATGAGATTATTGCGATTGCCTTGCTATGGCTATTTGTCTTTATTTACTCGGTTGCAGCGTCTATTGATTTTGGCACTGGATTCTGGTCTATGATGTACCGGAGAAGCGAGCAAACATCGGCAACGAGCATTGCCAACCGCTACCTTTCCCCATCATGGGAAGTGACGAACGTCTTTATTGTTTTAATTGTGATCGGTCTGGTAAGTTTCTTCCCGGGCGCCACCTATACGCTCGGTACCGTTTTACTTGTCCCGGGGAGCCTTATTTTACTGCTGCTCGCCCTGCGGAGCGCCTTTCTTGTATATTCCCATGCGATGGAGGAATATGAAAAGGCACTGTCGATTGTTTCCGGCGTTACCGGACTGTTGATTCCGGCCCTGCTTATCCAGGTGCTGCCGATTACCCAGGGCAGTTTTATTAGAATCGTGGATGGGCGTGAAGAACTGCTGCTCGGCAAGCTGCTCACAAGCCCGAGCGGTATCGCATATGCCTTTTTTGCTATTAGCAGCACGTTCTTTCTATCTTCTTTGCTGCTGGCTGACTATTCCCGGGTAGCTGACGACAAGGACGCATACCGCATCTACCGGCGCGATGCAATTCTAAACGGGCCTGTTTCCTTTATGAGTGCGATCTTTGTTCTGGCTGCGATGAAAAATGAAGCCGGCTGGCTGTATAATAATTTATTTTTTTACATCGGCTGGATGGCGGCTTCTGTCATTGCTTTTATTATCGGTTATTCCGCACTCTGGTGGCCTCCGAAGAAAGGAACGATGAAAGGGCGGCCAAGAATTGCGGTCGTTGGAGTTGTCCTGCAGTATCTGCTTGCCAGCTACGCCTATGGCAACGCCCACCTGCCCTATATCGTCTATCCTCACGTAACCATTCAATCGGCGTTTACCCACCCGAACACGTTCCGGGCTCTGTTTGCTTCGTACATCGTAGGCTTTGCTATCCTCACTCCGGGATTTATTTTTTTCTGGCGGATGTTTATGAAAGACAAGCGCTACGTAAAGCAGCATTAACAAGAAAAAAGGGAGTTCATTCCACTTACCTTTCCCTTCCGCAAGGAAAGAAGAACTGTCCGCTCCACCTCCCTGTGAGCAAAGCCCGCAAAACATCTGGGTAGTTCGAGGATGGAGACAATTGCGGGCTTGTTCTGCTCTCCGGGAGGTTCCGCTGGGTCAGGAAGGCCGGACAGCGTGGACTGCCCTCCCTTTTCTCTAACATTATTTGACCTTGCGGTCTTTTTCACTGCGATTTTAAACTAACACATACTCCCTTGTGGAAGCTGCACGACCGCTTAGTCTCGTCTGGTTTTTTCTTAGAATGAGGCGGTTATAGGCAGTTTAATGCTGGAATAAATTTTGGGAATTTGGAATTATTCCGCTTTTCCCCTATACTTGTTATACGTGATGGATTATTTTAATTCAACTATACGTATATGGAGGATAGACATGAGCCAATTCGAACAAAATCTCGAAAAATACGCAGCTCTCGCCGTTCATACAGGAGTGAATGTGCAAGAAGGGCAGACACTTGTTGTGACGGCTCCGCTTTCCGCGGCGGCTCTCGTGCATAAAATCGCAAACAAAGCATATGAGGCCGGAGCAAAGAACGTCCATGTTGATTGGATAGACGAGGAGCTTACACGCATTAAATATGAAAAGGCACCGGACGAGGCCTTTACGGAATACCCAATGTGGAAAGCAAAAGGGTGGGAGGAAATGGCGAAAAACGGTGCGGCGTTTCTGTCTGTGTTTTCTCCAAATCCTGACCTTCTAAAAGGCATAAGGCCCGAACGTATCGCGGCGGCGAACAAGACAAATGCCACCGCTATGCAAAAATACCGCAGTTACCTGATGGCAGATAAAGCCTGCTGGTCGATTATTGCGACTCCTACAGAGGAATGGGCGAAGAAAATTTTTCCTGATTTACAGGCGGATGAGGCGATGGGAAAGTTATGGAACGTTATTTTTGATGTTACACGCGTTTCCGCGGAAAATCCGATAGAGAAGTGGAAAGAGCATAATGCAAGGCTGGCTGAAACGGTAAAATATTTAAACACAAAACAGTACAAACAGCTTGTTTATAAAGCCGACGGCACGGATTTAACGATTGATTTGCCGGAAGGCATCTATGGCAGGGTGGCGCAGTGGTAAGTGAAAAAGGAATCGTGTTTAACCCGAATATGCCTACGGAAGAAGTCTTTACGATGCCGCATAAGGACGGCGTAAATGGAACCGTGCGCAGCACCAAGCCGTTAAACTACGGAGGAAATACGATAGAAAACTTCACCCTGACATTTGAAGGCGGAAAAATAGTCGACTTTACAGCAGAAACAGGGTATGAAACATTGAAGCACCTGCTGGATACCGATGAGGGCGCACGCCGGTTAGGAGAGGTCGCTCTTGTGCCGTATGACTCTCCCATTTCAAATTCCAATCTGATTTTCTATAACACGCTGTTCGATGAGAATGCATCCAGCCACCTTGCGATCGGCAATGCATACCCGACGAACCTCAAGGGCGGGGCAGAGATGTCTCAGGAGCAGCTTGTAGAGCATGGAGCTAACACAAGCCTGGTGCATGTTGATTTCATGATCGGTTCTGCCGATATGGATATTCATGGGGTAACGAAAGACGGCGGCCGGGAGTCGATTTTCCTAAAAGGGAACTGGGCGTTCTAGGTGAAGGAACGGGAGGGCTATTCGATTTAAAAAAGCTGCTGGCACAGTTATGTCAGCAGCTTAAGCACACTATTATGTAGGATGAGTACAATCTTATAGCTTGCTTACGTTTGCAGCCTGAGGCCCACGGTTTCCTTCTACAACATCGAATTCAACGCGTTGTCCTTCGTCAAGCGATTTGAATCCATCCCCTTGAATAGCTGAGAAGTGTACGAATACGTCTTCTCCCCCTTCAACCTCGATAAATCCAAAGCCCTTTTCTGCATTAAACCATTTCACTGTACCTGTATTCATTTCAAAACCCCCAAAAAAATTTAATCAACAAACTACCCTTACTATACCCAGATAGCGAGAACGTGAAACAAAAAGACGAAAAAAAATATTAAAAAACACGAAGAATATCTTACCCGAGATTGGTTACGATAAAAGCAAAACATGTATAAAGGAATGGATTCGGGTGGGAAATATAAAACCGATGGTAGTAAAACTGATTTTAGTAACCGGTGTGCTGTCTCTTATTCTGGGACTGCTTTACGGGGTATCGTTCGTAGGTGTGTTGTTAATGAGTGCCATTCTCGCCGTTGTTTCTTATTATGTAGGAGATTTAATTATTTTACCTCTGACGAATAATATAACGGCGGTCATTTCCGACTTTATCCTCTCCTTTGCGGTTATCTGGCTCGTGTGCCTTTTTTTAATCCGCCAGGGAGCGGTGACAATGACGGGAGTACTTATTGCCGCCCTGGCGATTGCGGCAGGTGAATACTTTTTCCACCTTTATATGGGGAATCAGCAAAGGATAGAGGAGATAAAAAGCAAATTGCAGTAACCCTGGCTGTTTGTATTTCATATCGAAAAAAGCACCCGTTAAGGTGCTTTTTTCGATATACATGAGCTTATTAACTATTTCACTTCAAGCATCTTTTTTAGCGTTTCCAGATTGGCCTTCATTAAATCAACATAGGTCTTCCCGGATGCCAGCTGTTCCTTTGTCACGTTTTCAACAGGATTTAATAAAATCGCTTCAGCTCCCGCCTCGCGCTGGACCGCCTGGGCTACCTTGCTCTGCACAAGCTCTTCGAATGCTACATATTTAATATGATGCTTTTTCACGGTGTCAACTAAATTCGTCAAATCCTGCTGGCTGGGCTCCTCAGACGGTGAAAGGCCAGAGACCGCGATTTGCTTTAAGCCGTAATGCTCCGCAAGGTAGGCAAAAGCACGGTGCGAAGTGACAAACTCCTTTTTCTGTGCTCCGGCCAGTGTCGTTTTAAAATCCTGATCAAGGGAATCCAGTTGTGCCGCCAGCTTGCTGTAATTGGCCTCATAGTCAGCCTTATGGGCCGGGTCTACTTCAGAGAGCGCCTTCTGTATCGTTTCGGCCTGCTGCTTAGCACGCACCGGATCTAACCAAATATGCGGGTCATGCATTTGACCGTGTTCATGATGATCCGTACTATGTTCATCGGCCATTTCTTGCTCCAGCGTCAGCAGGCGGACTCCCTGGCTTGCATCAATTGGTTTTGTTTTTGCTGTATCCAAATTCTGAATCGCCTTTTCAATCCATGTTTCATATCCGGCCCCATTATAAATGAAAAGATTCGCTTTGCTTAGTTGTGCCATGTCTTTAGGGGAGGGTTCAAAATCATGCGGCTCTGCCCCCGGAGGAATGATACTGTTTACAATGACATAATCTCCGCCGATAGTGCGGGCGAAATCATAAATCGGAAACAAACTTGTGTAAATCAGTACTTTTCCATTTTTCTGCTGGGCAGGCTGGCCACTATCGTTGTTTCCACATCCAGCCAGCAACACCATAATTAGCAGGCTTAACGCGAGTGCGCTAAAAAATATTCTCCTGTATCCCACCATATTAATAAAGACCTCCCGTTCATTTAATAAGATTCATTACGATTTATTCCGAAAATAAGTATACCGTAATGAATACGATTTGTAAATGAACAGAGGCAAATATAACCGAGCATACGATAGGGAAAAAGATAGCTTCTTTATTTCAGAGTTAAGATTGGATTTATAGGATAATAATGAAAAGATAAAGAATACAAATTACTTTATTGGGCTGACTATTACATATATTTCGAATAATAATCACAACTTACTTTTGCGACTATTTAGTTTATATAACAATTAAAAGCAACATCGAATGCTACAGGAGGAGGAAGTTATGAGCAGTTTGTTTAGAAAAAAACCGATTGAGCAATTGCTTAATCCTGACAAGGGGAAAGGACTAAAGAAAACCCTGGGCGCTTTTGACCTTACAATGCTTGGGATTGGGGCGATTATTGGTACAGGAATCTTTGTATTGACGGGTGTTGCTTCGGCAAAGCATGCGGGGCCTGCTCTCGTTATTTCGTTTATCATTGCGGGGCTTGCCTGTGCTTTCGCGGCCCTGTGCTATGCGGAATTTGCTTCAACCGTTCCTGTTGCGGGGAGCGTGTACACGTACACGTATGCAACGATGGGAGAACTTATTGCATGGATGATCGGCTGGGATTTAATTCTTGAGTACTTGCTTGCGACTTCAGCTGTTGCCAGCGGGTGGTCCGCTTATTTTCAATCGCTGCTTACGGGATTTGGCATTACGATCCCTTCATCCCTTGCCAGCGCACCGGGGGCGGGAAAAGGCGGTGTTATGGACCTGCCGGCCTTTATTATTGTCATGATTATTACATGGCTGCTTAGCAGAGGCATGAGAGAGAGCGCCCGTGTAAACAATATTATGGTTATCGTGAAACTTGCGGTTGTGCTTTTATTTATTGCTACCGGTGTGTGGTATGTAAAACCGGCGAATTGGACACCGTTCATGCCGTTTGGATTTGGCGGCGTAGTAACCGGGGCCGCAACAGTATTCTTTGCCTATATTGGATTTGACGCCGTTTCTACAGCTGCAGAAGAAGTTCGCCGGCCGCAGCGCGACTTGCCGATTGGGATTTTCAGTTCACTCATTGTCTGTACCATTCTTTATATTGCCGTATCGGCTATTTTAACGGGGATTGTTCCGTATACGCAGTTAAATGTAAGCAACCCGGTTGCTTTTGCCCTTAACTATATCCATAAAGACAGGCTTGCCGGCCTCATTTCTTTCGGAGCGATTACGGGGATTACAACAGTTCTTCTTGTGATGCTGTATGGGCAAATACGCGTGTCGTTTGCGATGAGCCGTGATGGTCTGCTCCCTGAATTCTTCTCCAGGCTGCACCCTAAATTCCAGACACCTTATCGAAATACGTGGGTAACAGGATTTATTGCCGCTCTTGTGGCGAGTTTCGTCGACCTGGGAACACTCGCAAGTTTGGTAAACATGGGCACGCTGTCAGCTTTCGTGCTTGTATCCATTGCGGTTATTGTCCTGCGGAAAACGCACCCTGAATTGCCCAGAGCGTTTCGGGCACCGGCTGTACCGCTGCTGCCGGTCCTGGCCGTTCTGTCTTGCGGCTATTTGATGATTAGCCTTCCTGCAGAAACATGGATTGCTTTCATTATATGGCTCGCAATCGGCCTGCTTGTTTATTTTCTCTATGGGCAAAAACATAGCAGGTTAAATAAATAATCATAGTAAAAAAGGGAGTCCTGTGCTGACGGCAGGGACTCCCTTATTCTTTTGTGATCACAATTCGATCGGAAACTTTTATTTTTGAAGCGCCAAAATATTCGGTTAGCAGCAACGCCATATCATCTACCGTAATGTCCTGAGGAAGATTGCATTTTATGGAGTCAACATCGCGTAAGTAATCCACACAATTGAGGTGGTCAGTAAGCAATTCAGCTACGCGTACGGCGATGATTGTACTTGGTTGTATGAGGACTTCTTTGTTTCCAGTCGTGTTTATTTCTATAAGCATCGTTGCAGTTCACCCCATTGTATAAAGAGTTGAATAATCTTAACTGATAACAATATAATAATACATAAAAAACAATAGGTTAATAGTATTATACCCGGGTAACTAGTTTTATAGACGGTTTGTATAAAAAAAAGCCCTTTACCAGGAGGAAAGGGGCCTTTTTTGCTATGTAGCCGGTATAAGCTGCTCTTCACTGTGAATTTTCCCTGCTTCCATATAGAGAATTCGATCCCCGAGCTTTCTGGCTTCTTCTTTATCATGTGTAACGAGAATGGTAGGGATTTTCCATTCTTTATGAAGGCGAAGCAATTCATCCTGCCCACGGAGGCGACTCGCATGATCGAGCGCGGACAACGGCTCATCGAGCAGCAACAGCGCCGGTTCACATGCCAGTGCCCGCGCAAGGGCGACCCTTTGCTTTTCTCCACCGGAAATTTGGTGTGGATACTTCAGTAACAGGTGCCCTATACCGAGCCCTTCTAAAAGGTGCTGAATTTGGTTTTCTTCCTTTACGGTGAGGGGCTGCCGTATGCCATATCGGATGTTTTTTCTCACAGTCATATGGGGGAAAAGGGCATAGTCCTGAAAAAGATAACCAACTTTCCGTTTCTGCGGAGGCAGCCCTCCGGCCTCTTCGCTAAAGAAAACCATATTGTTTAGCAGAACGCTGCCTTTATCAGGATGAAGGAGGCCTGCGATGATGTTAAGAGCCGTCGTTTTTCCCGAGCCGGAAGGGCCGAATAAAACAACGATTTCATCCTTCACGCAAAAGGTAATATCTAATGTAAACTGAGCCAGTTTTTTTTGGATTTGAACCGAAAGCATAGAAAGCTCCTTTATTGGCCTTTTTGGTTTGCAAAACGGCGCATGTTATGTTTGCTCCACCAGTTCAGCCATACGATTGAACTGAACCCCAGAGCGACAATGATGACGACCCAGAATACCGCCTTCTCCATCTGCCCTGCTTCAACGGCAAAATAAATGGCGAGCGGGATTGTATCCGTTTTTCCCGGGATATATCCGGCGATCATCAATGTTGCACCAAACTCACCAAGTGCCCGTGCAAAAGCAAGGACAAGCCCTGCTAACAGCCCCGGCCAGGCGAGAGGAAAGGAAATCGTCCAAAAAACCTTCCATTCTGAAGCCCCCATCGTCCGGGCCGCGTTTTCAAATTTCTGATCGATTGTCTGAAAGGCGGCTGAGGCGCTTTGAAACATGAGCGGGAAAGCAACAACAATGGAAGCGAGAACCGCGCCAAGCCATGTAAACACAATCTGGACATCAAACCAGGAAAGAAGCCAGCGGCCGATTAAGCCGTTCCTGCCAAATAAGATCAGGAGGCCAAACCCCACAACGGTTGGAGGCAGGACAAGCGGCAGCAAGAAGACAGCTTCTATTATGCTTTTTCCGAAAAAATGTTTGTGTGCAAGCAGCCGTGCAATCAATACACCTGTAAAGAAAACAACCAGGGTGGCGAGGCCGGCTATTTTTAATGACAACAGAAGGGGGGTTGCGTTAAAGCCGTGCAGCCAACCGGCCAGGCCGGGTGCCGAAGCGGTAGGAAGTTCTAGCGTTTTCCACATCGATATCCCTCTTTTCGGTTCCATTATAATGGAGGGATTCCAGCCTGTAAATTCAGGAGGAGAAATGATTGATAGTAAAACAGTTCAATTATTACTATTTATATGGTATAATTGGTGAAAAATTATGATGGGGAAAGTCAGACAGCAGCCCTTGCAAACCATTTTATTTTCCCAGGGGGAATCAAGGTGAAGGAAGAGGATAGTCAGTCCCTCAATGATACAATCTCACCGCAGCTTAAAACGCTGCTCGATTCACTTGCCGTTGACGTACAGATGGCAAAAGATGATTATTTATTCAACGAAGGAAATCAAGCTGATAAATTATATATGATTCGCTCAGGACGCATTAAGATTAGCAAGCTTACCGCCGGTGGCCGGGAAATGACGCTGCAAATTTGTGATGCCCCTGAAATGATAGGTGAGCTGGGCTTCTTCTCAACCGCCGCTTCTTATTCGACTACGGCTACTGTTTTGGAATCCGGAACGTTCGGGGTCGTAAACCAGTCCGCCCTCGAAGAGCAGCTTATTCAGAATGGAACGCTTGCCGTTGAATTTATTAAATGCATGGGAAGGAATTATCGGCGGACGCATTCTAAATTCCGCGATCTTGTCCTTAACGGAAAGCAGGGAGCCATCTATTCTACGTTGATTCGCCTTGCGAATAGCTTTGGTAAGGAAACGGACAATGGGGTCTTATCGACTTGTCGCTTACGAACCAGGAACTTGGTGATTTTTGCGGTACGACTCGTGAACGGGTCAACCGAATTTTAGGTGATATGCGGAAAGAAAAAATTATTTCTGTGAAGCAAGGGTATATTACCATTCACGATCTGGAGCAATTAAGGGAAATGAATGACTGTGAAGATTGCCCGATCGATATATGCAGGATGTAAATCATAGACATGTGGAGGACCTCGCCGGATAGGCGGGGTTTTTTTCTCATTATAGGAATGAATGCCTCGCCGTTTTAATTACTTTTTAGGGTTTGAGGAAAGGGCGTTGTATGCCTGGGAGTAATACCGGTACAGGCAGGCAATGGAAAGAAAAATCACGGTGTCCGCTCCGATAGAATAATATAAATTCCACCATTTGTGGTGTCCCATATACCCAGTTTTTAGGGTGATCCATTCGAATGTGGCTGCGGCGGCTGTCCAGATGAGCGTGTTTCTTATTATTTTGCCCCATGTGGGCGGGAGTGATTGAAGAAATAAATACGATACAACCGGGTAAATACTGAAATCGAGCAGTAAAGGAATGGAATAACTGGGAGAAGGAAGACCTTGATAAGACCAGAGCATATAGGTAACCATAATTAAATCGGTAAGCAAGCCTAAGAAGCTTGAATACATCACAGCGCCATAATATTTACGGATGTTATTTTTATCGGCGAAATAGAAAAAGCACATCCAGGAAAGGATAAAAAGTACAATAAAATACATAGATTCTCTCCGGCAATTTATAAATTTATACGAAGGCGGCAAGGATAAGTTCAGGAGGTTCATATAATGGCAGTATTCCTATTTGATGTTCTTGCTATGCTTCTTTTTATTGCCTTTGCTGATTTTTCCCGCTTTCGCCCGCTTGTTCCGGTACTCATCACTGGCGTTTTTTTTTCGTTTCCTCGAACATTTTATCGTTGTTGATTGGCTGGAATTATGGGGAATAAAGGGCGCTCTCTGGCGCAAGTTATGGCTCCCCATTAGTGCGGATGTGACAGTATGGCCTGTGGCCTGCTTTTTCTTTATTCAGTATATGCCCCGGAAAGGGCGGGTTTTATACGGAGCGGCGTGGGTTGCCGCCATGCTGGTTTACCTGCAGCTATTAGTATGGAGGGACGTAATCTTTATGAAGGGGTGGAACCTATTTTATTCCGCCATTGTAATAAGCCTGTATTTCACGCTCATTTACTTCCTGTGGGAGTGGCTAAAGCAAGCTGAAGGAAGGGAGCGGCATGAGGATGGGACAGGAAATAAAGAACAGACTGCCGGTACATAATAGCCCGCAGTCTCTTCTTGTATTCCTTAGTTTTCTTCGGATGTAACAGCGATGCCATTTCGAATGAAGAGAGCCGCCGTCACGCCGACCCCTGTGCGTTTTGTTTTTGAAAAAGTCCCGTCATATATTGCTGCACTGCCGCACGATGGGCTCCGTTCTTTTAATACGGCTTCGGCAGCCCCTGCAGTTTGTGCAATGCGCAATGCTTGCTGTGCTCCCTGGATAAAATCGGCGGTTACGTCGTTTCCCCGGTCATCTATAACTCTGGCCTTTCCATCAAGCACATCGAACCCATCGCCGCCTACGATCTCTGCAGGAGGCCGCGGTGTTGGGAGGCCGCCTAACTGCTCAGGGCAGACGGGCACCGCCTTCCCCTCTTTGACAAGCTGCTCGATCTGTTCCACCCGGTTATCTTTCTTATCGTATCGGCACTGGCACCCCATAAGGCAGGCACTTACAATTTTCACCTTTTTGTCACTTCTTTCTTCTATGATTTGTGACATCGTTAACAATGTCCGGCTAAAAAGAGGCTTATAATAAAATTATTATATAGCAAAAAGGCAGGGGAGAGGAATGGATAACTATATTGCGCTGTGTCCTAATTGTTTTAAACGCCCGGATTTGCCGGAAGCGTATTCACCGTTGCTGGAGAGCCACGAGAAAATAAAAATTCAAATGTATGATTTATCCGGTATTCTGGCAGACATTGAAAACGGAGAACGAAATAAATTTGACAATTTTATGGTACCTTTTCACCGTTTTATGCATCTGTGCGAAGAGCATATGAAAAAAGAAGAGAAAAGCATTCATCCTCTTCTTATTAAAGCTTTTCACAACAATGAGGAATTGGCGGCTTATTTTAAAGGAGAGCATACACAAATTCGTGAAAATATGGCCTATGTAGCGTTTATGCTTTCAGCCCTTGTCTCCCGGCAAACAGTGAACGAGCAGCTCGTTCATAAGTTCCTTGAGGCTGCCTGGCTGCTTATAGATACGATTCACGAGCACTGGTATAAGGAGGAATTCGGACTGCTTCCCATTCTAAATCGGCTGCTGGACAGGGAAGACAAGCTGCTCCTGCATGGTGCGTTTTCCGCATGTTAAGCACGAGCCCCTCATTCCGCAAATGTGTCTTTTGCATGGCGAAGTATAATTTCACTGTATAACTCCTGAATTTTCTCCCTCTCCACGTGCTGGGGCAAAGCAGTATGCGCCAGAGCAGCTTCGAGGCGCTTCTCTAAAGAATAGGCAAGTTCAAAAATGTCCTCCCAGCTTTTTTCGCCGTTTCGGATCGAGAGAAGCAGCGGGCGATCTTGTGTTCGGTGCACTTGCATTGCCCCTGTTTCTAAGATTTCGCATCCCATTGTCAGCAGCCGAACAAGGTGCATGGCATGCTTCTCCAGCTTCCCTACAGAAGGCGGCGGAGCTGATATGTCTATAAGCATGGCTTTATCCAGACCTCCTTTTAACCGTACGAGCTGATTTCGCGCGTATCCTCCAAAAGAATAAAAGCAGTTTTGTGAAAGGAAGATTTGGCGGTTGTCCCGGATTCTATTGAATAAAGGCGAGGTAAAAAGAACAAACTCGGCTTCTGTATACAGCATCTCAAGGATCGTCGGATTTTGCGAAGCAGCCAGGTTCATGAACTTCTTCAAGGAATGGTATTCGATATCCGGATGATGGCCTACCTGTGTTTCCCATTCCTTGTCAAGCGAGAGGTGGTAAGATAAAGGAAGAAGCACCACTGCTTTTTCATCCCGGTCAGATGTGTTAATCGTTAACCCGTAGGAAGTAGAACCGGTGACCACATGGTAAATGACTGAGTTTTTTATCACATCGAGTGCAGGCTGCAATTCATATCACTCCAAATTCATGGCTTTTACTTCTATTATAGATAGTATTACAATTTTATTCTCAAGGTAAATTGTTGAGCAGAAGGTGAGCAGTCTATGAGATATAAATACTGTCCTAAATGCGGAGGCACACTGCGTTTAAATGATAAACAGGATAGTACCAGGCCTGTATGCACAGAGTGCGGGTTTGTTTTCTATCAGAATCCTGCGGTAGGTGTCGCGGCTATTGTTATGCGGGAAAAGAAAATCCTGCTTGGAAAACGCAGCGGGACGTACCGGGGGCAATGGTGCATTCCATGCGGCTATGTCGAGTGGGAGGAGGATGTGAATGATGCAGCAAAAAGGGAGTTTGAAGAAGAGACAGGATTACAAATCCGAATCAAGCGGGTCTATGCGGTACTGTCCAACTTCCATAATCCTGAACAGCACACGGTTGGCATCTGGTTTCTTGCGGAAGAGGAGGGAGGAAGCCTAAAAGCGCAGGATGATTTGGAGGAAGCCGCTTTTTTCTCCTACGGACAGCTTCCCGAACTGGCATTTCCGACAGATAAGCAGGTGCTGCGAAAACTAAAAGAGGAAGGTCTCCTCTCTTAGCGGATAAGAGAAAACCCCTTCCACATATTCAAGATGAAGGGGAACAGGGTGTAACAACGAGTATGGATGTCTTTTTCCTGCTGGACGTTCAACCATGCTATACTCTTATAAAAAGGCATCGAAGCGAAAGGATGAAAACATAGATGGAGCACCTAATCAACCCAAGAGTCCGCGATATACAAATCTCAGGCATCCGCAGGTTCTTTAACAGAGTCATGCAATATGATGATGCTATATCCCTGACGATTGGCCAGCCTGACTTCGCCACACCGGAGCATATTAAAGAAGCGGGCAAGCGGGCGATTGAACAAAACAAAACCGTATACACACCGAATGCGGGCCTTCCTGAATTGCGGGAAGCTGCCAGCCGCTTTCTCGCTTCGAGGTATGGCCTGTCCTACAATCCCGAGAATGAAATCATTACAACAAACGGGGCAAGCGAAGCCATTGATATTACGCTGCGGACCATTCTTGATGCAGGCAGTGAAGTCATTCTCCCGGGCCCTGTATATCCAGGATATGAGCCGATTATTAAGCTCTGCGGAGCTGTGCCGGTGTATATAGACACAACGCAAAATGATTTTAAAATAAGTGCCAAATTACTTAAAGAGAAACTAACAGAGAAGACGCGCTGTCTCATTCTTCCTTATCCCTCCAATCCGACAGGATGTATTCTGGATAAACAGACTATAGTTGAAATCGCTCATTTGCTTGAAGACAGAGACATTTTTGTGCTTTCGGATGAAATATACAGTGAATTAATTTATGGGGCCCAGCACCATTCGATCGCTGCAATCAACCACATGCGCGAGAAGACGATCGTTATTAACGGCCTTTCAAAATCACACTCAATGACGGGCTGGAGAATTGGCTTTACGTTTGCACCGGTTTATCTTTCAGAACAGATGCTTAAGGTTCATCAGTACAATTCGACCTGTGCCAGCTCCATTAGCCAGTATGCGGCGCTTGAGGCATTAACGGCAGGGGTGAATGACGCGGAGGCCATGAAGGATGAATACAATCAAAGAAGAGACTATGCATACGAAAGGCTCGTATCGATGGGCCTTGATGTCGTCAAGCCTGATGGCGCGTTCTACATTTTTCCTTCTATAAAAAAATTCGGCATGAATTCCTTAGACTTTGCCGTCCGCCTGCTCGAGGAAGCCAGAGTAGCCGCAGTGCCCGGGGACGCCTTTTCTTCCTTCGGGGAAGGATACATTCGAATTTCTTATGCGTATTCGAGGGACATTCTTGAGACGGGATTAAATCGCCTGGAAGGATTCATTTCCTCCCTCCGTGTGTAGCGATGTATGAAGAAAAGACGGATTATCCACAACATGGTTTGCATAGGCATTGCCTTGTTCCTCGCTGGATGCGGACCCAGGGGAAACAGTGAAGCAGAGGAAAGCAGCACAATGCCATACCGGCAGGAAATCGTTGCGGAGAGGCTGAACGTGCCATGGGCCATTGATTTTTCCCCTGATGGACGTATTTTTTTCACAGAACGCCCCGGCACAATTCGGGTAATTGAGAGGGGAAACCTCATTGGGAAGGACAACTGCTGATTGCCAACCTTAGAGGGAAGCAGCTATTGAAGGTGGAGTTAGAAACCGGGAAGCATGAAAAGGTAAAAAAAGCTGAGCCTTTATTTCCCGGTCAGTTTGGAAGAATTCGCGATGTGGCGGAAGCTCCGGACGGCAGTGTATATTTTCTAACCAATAACCGTGACGGCAGAGGAGAAGCACAGGCAGAAGACGATAAAATCGTACGCCTCATTCCTGCCACTCAATAAAATTATGACGTATAGGGGAAGTAAAACAGCATGACAAATCAACAGCTTGTATGGGAAGAAGAAACCAAACAATTGCTATCACCTGTTTGCCGCCAGTGCCCGGAGCCGCATTTCCAGCCGCGCGCCGGTGAACTGCCCCGGATTGGCTGCTGCGCGTACGAACCGGTATTTACGCTTTATGAAATTTACAGGATGGTAAAGGAAGGGGCAGCGGAATTTTTTCTTAATAGCATCTACCGCCACCCAAAAAATACGGTATACGATTATGAAATTATAGCCGGGGCGTACCTTCACCCACTCTTTTACAAAAAGCTGCCAGGTGAGGATATCTCACCATTTCAACGGTATGAAGAGTGGAAGGGGCAGGCTGGTACCGCCTATAAGGCGGTCGATGAGCGGCTTGCTTATGCAATGTGCCAGTTTTTTGTGGACGGAAAAGGGTGCGGGCTTGATCCCAGGTTTAAGACGAGCATTTGCCGTTCGTTTATATGTGAATCTGTGGAACAGCGGCTGTCTGGTGAGGAGAGAAAGAAGTTAGCTGAGTGGCAGCGTTCGATTCGTGAGGAAGCGGAGCCGTTTCACCGCAAGCACAAAGCCATTCTGCAGGAGAAAGGCATGAGTTTGCCTGAAAACGTGCATGGTATTATCGAGTATTTTATGTACTTATAGTCGGCAGGAAGGATCCTTCCTGCCATTTTTCATTTTCAGTTCATCTTCTAATCAATAACGCGTCTTGCTGTCAGGTAGTTCTTCTTATGCCAGCTGCTGTTTAGGCTGCTGATTGTTACATCGGATGCAGTATTTGACATGTGAAGAACTTGTCCATTGCCGATGTAGATAGCAACGTGAGTGACGTCCTTTCTCCCTTTGTTGGAGTTATAAAACACGAGATCACCTTTGCGAAGCTGGCTTTTCGGTACGGATTTTCCCAGGTTTACCTGTCGGTCATCATCTTTCGTATGAAGATCAACACCGAATTTCCCATAAAGGTAGTAGGTGAATCCGGAACAATCCATGCGTCGTCCAGGAACGTACTGATGATCGTACTGAGCTTTGCCGCCCATAAGGCTTTTTCCTGTACGGATTACGTTGTCGATAATCTGATCTTGATTTGAGACATGTACAACACTTCCGAATTTTGCGGAAATAGATGCCGCTTCAGCTTCTTTCGGTGCTGTAATTCCCCCAACGAGCAAAGTTGCAGCCAATACACCTGTGGATAATAGTTTGATTCCCTTATTCATGTTTATACTACTCCCTTTCCTATATGCCGACGAGGTTAGCTGACGGGTTCGGTCGAAAGGCGCCCGATCGCAGATGCGATTTCACCCCCAAAAATGGGTTCCCCCGGTCCAATAATGGATTAGGCATGTTTTTTTGTACCTGTACTACCTTAACGTAGAAAGCGGAGTGAAACACTAGTGAACGACTGGATGAATCCCCGTGATTTACCTAAAAAAACACCTTGACGGCTCCATTTTTCTCCTTTTTTTAGATATAAAAAAGCAATAAACCCTTATATACCAAGGATTTATTGCTGATCAGTTTCTTTGTTTTCCACAAAAAGGAAAGAGGGAGAGGAGGAGAAGGTGTAAATTCTTCCAGTTTATTTATTCTGCAAATGGGGTATCGCACTGCCTATTTGTTAAAGAGGAGTCCGGCCAAGCTGGTAGAGGGCGTACAATACTGGTATTTCGATTGCTCTTTTATATGTTTCCCGCTTATTTGCAAGGCGGAAAAGCTCCCGATTTGGTTTCGTATTCACCTCGATGAGCCAGACCTGTCCCTGCGTGTCGATTCCAATATCCAGGCCAAATTCGACAAAGCCTCCAAACGACTGTTCAATATACGGAGGGATAAGCAGGCTGAGCTTTTTAACCTGGCGGGTAATTTCCTGAATGCCTGCAGGGGTGAAGCGGCCGGAAAGCATATGGTGAAAATCAACTGCCTCTCCTCCTCCCTGCAGGTTAGAGGTGACGAGCTGATCGGGGGACTTCTTTCCGACGATACCGGTCAATTTCCATTCATTGTTGATATTCTTCTGGACAAGAACCCGGCTGTCATAAATGTATCCGGGCTGCAAAGACAGCGACAGTCCCTGTTGTAAGATAAAGGTACGGTCATAGTCCTGGCACCACCGCAGGAGATAGCGTTCTGCAGCCGGTATGGAATACAAAACACGCTCAACAATATCGCCGTTTTTATTCCTCCCGATTAATTCCAATTTCTCCTTTTTCCGTCGAATACGTAAAATCCCTTTCCCCCCCGAACCATTTGCCGGTTTGGCGTATAGTGAGTCGTGTTTTGCAATCAAATGGCCAAGCCTGCCTTTTTCTACTTTCACCGTTTCCGGAAGGTACCTCTTTATCTCCTCATTTTGCTGAAAATAGTTGTGTGCATTCCATTTATGGACGAACCGGTTATTTATATAATGGAGTATGCTGCCTTGCCGGTAGGCAGCATACTCCTGCAGGGCCGATGGCGCCATGTTGCTGAAACGGTCATACACGATGTCCGGCAGCCGCGTTCTGGCAGGCTTCCACCGTTTGTTAGACTCATTATAAATAAACCCGCATACGTGTCCGCTGCCCTCGTCACTATCGCGGGGAGAAAATACAACAACTTCGCAGTTGTATTTTCGGGCTGTACGGGCGATTTGTGTGCAGTAACGCCTGCCCGCAATAAACGAGCCGTTCCGGTATGTGAGGATGCCGAGGAGGACTTTTCCTTTGTGGTAGGGTGTTTTCATCAGGGGTCCACGTCTTCTTTACGCCAGTTGCCTGCCCCCATCCAAACGGTTGGCTTGCCTGTCGGTCCGGTAATACACGAAAAGCCGACCATTCCAACAGCGAAGCACGTTTTCATGCTCGGAATATTATCGAGAGCCACGCGTGCATATAATTTTTCAGTATTGTCCAGCGTATATTCAACGAGAAGCTTAGCGATTCCCAGCTGTCTTGCCTCCTGGTGGATGGCGATAAATGATTCTTTTATCCCATAATCAGCCACGGCCAGACAACCTAACAGCCGTTTCTCCTCCACATAGATAAGAATAAGATTTTCCGGTTTTTTTAGCTCATCCGGCGGGAGTGATTCAAACCACGCAAGCGCGCGTGAAGTGATACGCTTATCCCCATGGAGTTTAAAGAAACGGATAAGTTTTCCTCGGACAGCGGGGAGCTGTTCGCCGGTAATTTTACGAACGGGCATCAGTTTCTCCTCCTGCATTTTCTGTAAATTGTGCCTGGTGCTGGGCATATTCTACAATTCGTTGCAGAGAAAGCTTTCGAATATGCGGTTCATCAAACTTGCCTGGCTTCGCGTTTGCTTCAATAAGCCATATATTTCCTGTCTTATCAATCCCGATGTCCATGGAGACCTCGCCAAGAGTAGGCCATTCTTTTTCAAGTGCATGTGCGATCCATAGTGCTGCATGACGAATCGATGTTGTAAGTTCTTTACCTGAATACTGTGGAAATACACTAGGCAGAATGTTCCTCAGAGATTGAATGGATCCTCCCTGCGGGACATGCGTCGTTATTTTCCCGGTCCCGGCTAATCGAATCCCCATCCCGGTGACACCCCAGTATCCTTTTCCATTTTTTTGAGCCAGAAGCCGTATGTCGAATAGTTTCCCTTCATACGTTGCTAAATGAACACCCTGCTGGATGAGATAGCCCTTCTTCAGCCTGGGAGACAAAAAGCCCCAAAGTTCTTTTTTTGTTTTAAATGATTTGGCGATGGTGTCCGTGCCGGCGTGATACCGCAGGGAGTATTCCCCCTGTCTTTTTTGCAGGCGAAAAATCCCTTTTCCTGCCATCCCGTTGCTTGGTTTTAAGTAGAGGAGGGGGTAGGAAGCCATCATTTCGTAAAGAACCTCCTTCCCAAGCAGCGGAATGGTTTTCGGGATATAGGGCAAAATCTCCTCATTCTTTTGTAATACCGTAAACAGCTGGTGTTTATTAAAAAAATGCGGATTGTAAAGACAAACACCCTCCAAAGCGGATAACCGTTCCAGTGCCGTTTTAACGTGAGGTTTTTTTTCAAAGGAACGGTTCGGAATGCGGTTATAAATCACGTGGGGGAGCGGCAGGTGTTCTTTTAACCACTTGCGCTTATGCTGATCAAACAAATAACCCACAACCGTCAGGGAATCCCAATCAATATTTTCTATCGGCATAACGTAAATAAACGCGCCCATCCGCTGCCCCGTTTCAATAATATCGATGAAATTACTCTTTACCCCACGAAAGAGCGGCTTTCCCGCAACCGTAAGAATGCCGACGAAAGGACCGGCAATATAATTATTTTCATCTCTGCGAATTCGAACTCTTGCGGCAATGAGCGGGGAGGCAGGAGGTTTCTTCGTAATCAAGAACATCTTTTTCCAGTTTCCCAGCTGCAATTTCAAATATTTTCGTTTCGCCAGCCGGGGAAAGGGTTCAGCAGAAGGAAGGTGGAGGTGCCAGGTACGCTGCAAAGGGTGAATGGATACCCATCCGTTTGCAATCATGCTGTTACCTCCTTATCCAATTGTTCTGCCTCGCCAGATAGTAAGCGTATTTTAACGGCTTTAATCGGGCCTGGTTAAAATGAATCCCTTCCTCGATGCGCTGAAAAGATGTTCTTCCCGGTTTTGAATTGACCTCGATAACCCACACCTCTCCGTCTTTATCCACTCCAATATCAATGCCCAGCTCCACCAGCCTTCCGTGCCTGCCTTCCAGAAACGGCGGAAGCTCCCTGACGATATAGGAGATTTTTTCTTCAATCACACTGATTTGGTTCTCGTCATAATATTTTCGAAGGAAGGAGGACGCGTTGTGGGCCTTTCCGCCTCCGCACAGATTAGACGTCAATCCGTTAACCACGCCCGCGCGAATGGCTTTCCCGGTTTCCGACCAATTGCCGGTCCCGTCTTTTTGTACAAGGACGCGAATGTCGAAAGGAATTCCTTCCGGGGTAGAGAGTTCAAGGTAGGGCTGGACAATCATCTGCACTTTTAGCTGGTTTTTGACCCAGATCATAAGGGAAGCACGGCTTGGAAAGTACTTGTGAAAAATTTTGTTGTGCATATCCCTTCCTTCCGCTTGATGGGTGCCGTTCTCCGAGGTTATTTTTATAACGCCAACGCCAAGCGAGTTCCTTACAGGCTTAATCACAACAGCACCATAGTTTAGCAGCGCGGTTTTTACATCCTGAATAGAATGTACGAGCTCGGTCGGGGTCATGTAGGGAAGGAGCCCTGAATGCTGGATAAGATGCTGGTGGTTCTTCATTTTATCTCCCAGCACATGGCCGAGAAAGGTAACAGAAGGACACGATTTCAGTGATTTTATCTGGCTTGCGTACCGTTTTCTGTTCGAGAGCCGGTCATACACAAACGCCGGCAGCGGGAATCGCCGTCTCTCCCATGTTTTCTGATTTGTATAACGATACCCGATAACCGTTTTGGATGCGTAATCAACCTGGTGAGGAAGAAATACATAGACGGGCAGCCCGATTTTTTTGCCCGCGAGAGACAGATAGGCATAGAAAGCCCTGTCTGGGAATGGCGGGTGTTTTGTGCTTGGTGTAGCAAGAATACCGAGATAGGCCGGTTGCTTACTCATTGCAAATGTTACCTCCTTCTTCGTGGACGTCGGGTGGTGTGTGCCTTCTTTTTTATTTCCTTAGGAAATCCGCTCTGATAGAAGCAGTAATCGACCAGGCAGACAACCGAACGCCTAGGTCCTTTCGAGACGGAAGCCAGTGAATCGTTGGTTTTCGAAGGCTTTGAATTAATTTCAAGAAGCCATACTTTCCCTGACCGATCGACGCCTAAATCAATCCCCAGTTCAGCGTAATGCCCGCTAACGGATTGCTCAAAAATCCGCGCGATTGTAATCGAGTGGCGCCGCAGTGCGGGAGCGGCCTGGGAGCCGGGGTGATTGGGCGGAAAAGAGAGCGCGAGCGTTTTGGCTAAGGAGAGCATGGTGCCGCCCTGTGCAACGTTAGAGACGATGCTCCTGTATGTTCCGCTTCGGCCTACAGCTGATGTAATACCCCATTCTCCCCGCTGGTTTTTCTGGACAAGAATGCGAAAATCCACCATTCCTCCCTGGTTTTTTATAAGGTGAAGTCCCTGTTGCATGACGTAAGCTCTTTTTCCTATGCGCGATCGCACAACTTGAAATAAATCGGAAAAGGAGTTGAAACGTTTGGTAATGTTGCCGTTTAATGTGGGATACTCGCACGTGTATCCCCCTGCTGTTTTCGTAATGCGAATAATTCCACGCCCTAAGCTGCCGCTGGAAGGTTTTACATAGGTGTAGGGGTGCTTCTGCAGGAACAGCTGGAGTGAAGCGGCACCGTTGTAAAGCTCGGTATAAGGAAGAAAGGGAGCCATTTGAGAAGAATGTGCCAGCTGCTGGTGAATTTGCCACTTATCCAGGAATTTTTCATTAAAAAAGAGGACGTTTTTTGTTTTAAGCCAGGCTATTTTCAACTGTGTTTCTTCCCGCTTTTCCGTTCCACGGGAGCCGATTCGGTTATATACGCAGGCTGGGAGAGGGAATGTTTTTTGTACCCATTCCTGATTTGTGTAAGTCCATCCCTGTATACTGTCCGATTGCTCTTTTATTTCATCCAGTGTGAAAACGAAGGCTGCCCCGCCTTTTGCTTTACAGGTTTCAATAATTTCATGGCAAAAATCGGTGATGTTACCGAAAGGGGCACTGGATTCCGTATGTCTTTTATAGACGAGGATGCCTAAGATAGGCCTGAATTCCAGTGTGCGCTCAGCGGCATGGAAGCGGGTATCATACCTTGTGTAGTACAGGGGCAGTGAAAGAAGGCGCGCAATGGATTCCTTCATTTTCATTTCACGGGCGGTAGGGGAAACCTGGAATGAAACTTTAACGGTTGCGCTCCCAAATGATAGGTGGATTGGGTGTGTGCCGATCCCCTGCTGTGCGGCAAAAGAGGCCGGAAGCAAAAGGTCAACAGCAGCCGGTAAGAGATAATCGGGTGCTACATGAATTTGTATGGAACGATGTAACATTACCCGCTCCCCTTTCCTCAGCGTTTTGTATCAATTTATCCTATGAAAAGAATTTGGGAATGGTGAGTTGAACACCGTTGTTTGCAAAGGCAAGGATTGATAAAATAAATGGGAAGTGAGTTTTGGGCATTTAATATAAAATGGAACGGAGGATGAATGAATTGGAAATTACGTATCATGGACATTCATGCGTGCAGGTTTCATACGAGGACAAATCGATTATTATTGACCCTTTCCTGACAGGAAACTCCCTTGCCGTGGCGCGGCCGGAGGATATTCATGTACAGTACGTATTGCTGACGCATGCCCATTCTGACCACATCGCAGACGCGGTGACGATCGCAAAGCAAAACAACGCAACGGTTATCGCCACGCACGAGCTGGCTACGTACATGGGTTGGCAGGGGGTGAACACGCATGGAATGAATATTGGCGGGGCTTACTCATTCGAGTTTGGACGGGTGAAGATGACACAGGCTTTTCACAGTTCCAGCATTGTACTTGAGGATGAGCAGCGGATTGTTTATGCCGGAATGCCGGGTGGTTTTCTCGTCACAATAAACGGCAAAACGCTTTACCACGTGGGAGACACCGGGCTATTCAGTGATTTGAAGCTCATTGGAGACAGGAATTCCATTGACATTGCGTTTGTGCCTATCGGCGATAATTTTACGATGGGGCCGGAAGACGCTCTGCAGGCCGCAGAATGGATTCACGCTGGTGTTACTGTGCCTGTGCATTATGATACATTTCCGCCGATTAGGCAGGACGCGGATGCTTTCGTAGGCGCACTGGAAGCGAAAAACCTGAAAGGCCTCGCCCTTAAAGCCGGAGAGAAAGTGAAAATATAATAGTTTCATAATAGTTCTGTAACTTTGCTGTAACATTGGCGGGGTATCTTATAAACATGATGAAAAACCCCCTTTAAATATATACCTTCTCTTGGAGCGGCCAGCGGGCCGCTTTCTTTTTTTTGGTGCCATCGTGCCGAGGCTCGACATTGGACACAATAACACGTAAGATAGATAACAGTTTTAAAATAATCATACATACAGGTGAGATAACGATGCGTTTACGTAAAAGACCAGGGGTTCGCGAGGCGATGGAGACATACCCGCGGCTCGTCCCGCTGAACGGAAAAGAATACAGGGGGAAGTGGCGCTCTTTTTTTGAGAATGAGAACCCGCTTTATGTTGAACTCGGAACAGGGAAAGGACGCTTTATCACTACGCTCGCGGAGCAAAACCCTGACATTAATTACATCGGTGTGGAACTCTATGAGGAAGTTCTGATTTCTGCCGTGAGAAAAGCGGAAAGCAAGGGGCTTAGAAATATTGCCTTTCTATGGATTAATATTACCGACCTGCAGGAATACTTCGCACACGAAGAAGTAAGCAGATTCTACCTGAACTTTAGCGATCCGTGGCCGAAAAAACGACATGCCAAGCGCCGCCTAACGGACAGCGGCTTCCTGCTCAAATATAAGGAACTGCTGCATACAGATGGAGAAATCCAGTTAAAAACAGACAATGAGCCGCTGTTTGAATACAGCTTAAACCAGTTTGCCCAGGAGCTGTTTCTCCTGCGTGACATTACCTTTCATCTGCATGAGAGCGAACATGCCCAGGGTAATGTGATGACGGAATATGAAGCGAAGTTCGTAGAAAAAGGCATGAGAATTTACCGTTGTGTTGCCGGACATCCCGCACAGTGGTCTGTAGAAGCGGAGAAGCGGAATCGTTAAGTTTCGCTTCTTTCCCTTTAGCCGCCTGCATATACTGTGGGGAGAGGTGAATTGGGATGAAACAAACGTTCCGCAGCGTTAGTTATTTAATTGTTGCTTTTTTGCTCGTACTGTATGGATTGCCGCGCTTACCCATCGTGAAGGGGGAAACGGAGGCGGTCTTCAGCTTTGTCTGGCTCGGCTTTGCGCTGCTTATCATCGGTGCGCACATCTACCAGTTAATTAGTGAGAAATCAGATCCAGGGCGCTCTTCACCACATCTTTCCTCACGGGAAGAGGAGAGGATGAACGAAAAAACAACACAGTTGTATTATTAACTGATACAGAAGCAGCCATCCAGCAAGGATGGCTCTTTTTCTTTTTCAGACTCCACTTTTTCTGTTTGTACTTGTTATATTATACAGGTATAATGAGAGTAATACAGATTGATACAGAACAAAGAAAGCAAAAGGTGAAAGAGATGGCCACTAAACATGAACAGATTTTGCGCCACATCGAAGAGCTGGATGTCGGCAGCAAAATCTCCGTTAGACAGGTAGCGAAAGACCTGGAAGTAAGCGAGGGAACGGCCTACCGGGCGATTAAAGATGCCGAAGCCCAGGGAATGGTCAGTACAATTGAGCGGGTAGGTACGGTACGAATCGAAAAGAAGCAGAAACAAAACATAGAAAAGCTAACGTTCGCTGAGGTTGTAAATATCGTGGACGGCCATGTGCTTGGGGGTCGGGAGGGGCTCCATAAAACATTAAATAAGTTCGTTATCGGAGCGATGAAGCTGGAAGCGATGATGAGGTATGTCGATACGGGAAACCTTTTAATTGTAGGGAATCGTTACCAGGCGCATAAGCTTTCCCTCCAGCACGGAGCCGCTGTTCTCATAACGGGCGGTTTTGATACGAGCGAAGAGGTCAAAAAACTAGCGGACGAGCTTCAAATGCCGATTATTTCGAGCAGTTACGATACGTTTACTGTGGCAACCTTAATTAACCGGGCGATTTATGACAGGCTTATCAAAAAGGAAATCATGCTCGTGGAAGACATCCTTATCCCGCTGGAGTCTTCTTATTATTTACATGTAAATCAAACCGTGCGTGACTGGCACCACTTAGCCGATACGATCGGCCACGGCCGGTTTCCGGTTGTCGATGAAACGATGAAGGTTCAGGGGGTCGTTACGACAAAGGACATTATGGGACAGGATTATACAACCGCGATAGAGAAGGCCATGACGAAAAATCCGATCACCGTAATGGGGCGTGTATCGGTTGCTTCAGCCGCCCATATGATGGTATGGGAAGGAATTGAAATTCTTCCTGTGGTGGATAATCATAGAAAAATGATGGGGGTCATTACCCGCCAGGACGTTTTGAAAGCGCTGCAGTATATTCAAAAGCAGCCCCAGATGGGTGAAACGTTTGCTGATTTAATCATGACCCGCTTTCATGAGGAAAAAGGGGAGCACGGCATTTATTTCAAGGGCGAAGTTACTCCACAGATGACGAATCACCTTGGGAACATTTCAAGCGGTGTTCTTACTACACTCGTTTCCGAATCCGGAAGCCGGGCCCTGCGCCAGTACAAAAAGGGAGATATGGTACCGGAAAATATCACCGTCTATTTTCTAAAACCGGTCCAAATCGAGAGCGTTATCGAAATCCGGCCAAGGGTAATGGAGGTCAGCCGGAAATTCGGCAAGGTAGAAGTCGAAGTATACCACCAGGGGAACCTGGTGGGAAAAGCGATGATGACAACACAGGTTATTGAGCGGTAAAGCGCGAAAAAGAAGTAGAAGCCGGATCTATGCAACCGGCTTCTACTTCTTTTCGTATAAATATAAAGATTATCCCTTACTTTCCTCGTTCTTTCTTTTCATAAAATAGACGTGATTACGCAAGCCTGTAACGAGGTTCACGGCACCGATGAGTAAAAAGACGATACCGATGATGATGCGAATTGCAGACAGATCAGTAAATGCAAACTGGTTGATAGCAAGCCCGAGCAGAAACACGCCGAAGCTGACGTTCATTCGAGCCTGATAAATTCTCGCCATTACGCCAGGCTGCCTTCGCCAGCTGAAGCTGTAATATAAACCGGCAACGATAGCTGCGATGGTGATAAGCGCGATAAAAGACATGAGGATTAAAAGCCCCTTTCAATATGTACATCACGGTAAAAAACGTTGATATTATCATAGCACAATCATAAGCGGCAGGCTCGCATACCTTTAGAAAGGAGGGGAAAATTTTGATTGTAATTGAAAACGTGAGTAAAAGCTTTAAAACGAAGAAGGTGCTGGAGCAGGTAAGCCTTACTGTGAGGAGAGGGGAGGTCATTGGGCTGCTTGGTGAGAATGGGGCAGGCAAAACAACGCTTCTGCGCATGCTCTCTACTGTGCTGGCACCGACGGAAGGCACGATTACGGTGGCAGGTTTTGATACGGTGCGCCAGCAGCTGGAAGTCCGGCGCAGAATCGGAATCCTGTTCGGCGGCGAAACCGGGCTGTACAACCGGTTAACGGCGAGAGAGAATATCTACTATTTTGGACAATTGTATGAGATTCCCCGTGCGAGACTAGACGAGAATGTAAGCCGGCTTGTTCATTATTTTGGGCTGGATGCCTTTTTAGATAAAAGGGTAGGAGAGTTTTCTAAAGGGATGCGCCAGAAAGTTGCGATTGCCCGTTCCATTATCCATGATCCCGACATCATTCTCCTTGATGAGCCGACATCCGGCCTGGATGTCACGTCCGCGTTCGGGATGAGAAACTTAATTGGCGATATGAAGACAAGAGGAAAGACCATTGTGTTTTCCAGCCACATTATGGAGGAAGTCAAAAAGCTGTGCGATCGCGTTGTCATGATTCACCATGGAAAAGTAAAGTTTGATGGTCCCCTGGAACCTCTATTTGCGGAAAGAGAAATGGAGGACTTAGAGCACATCTTTATGAACATGATAGGAGAGGACAAATGAAAACAAGGCAAATCCGTACGATCGTTCAAAAAGAACTCAAAGACTTATTCCGCGATCGCAAAACATGGATTACTACATTATTTATCCCCGTTCTGTTCATTCCGCTCCTTTTCTTTATTATGGCGTTTACAATGTCGAGGGCAAACGAGGAGGCTCGCAATTACGTGCCGATTAGCGTTCAGGATGAGGCGGGACAGGTGAAGGGGTGGCTTGCTTCGACAGGTAATTTCATAATAAAAACGGGGATTCCGGATGTGAAGAAAGCTATTCAAGAAGGGGAAATTCGGGGAGCCGTGCTTGTTGATTCACATTATTACGAGAAGGCGGCAGGAAAACAGCCCGTTTCGGTTACCCTGCTCTATGATTCGGCGGACAATAAATCACAGATTGCAAGCTCGCTTCTTAAAGAACAGTTGGATAAAATGAACGGGCAGCTGCTGGCAAAACGATTGGAAGACTTAAAAATATCCAGTGAGGTGCTGACCCCGCTGGATACGAAACAGGTAAGCGTGGCAACAGATAAGCAGATGTCGGGTTCGTTTCTGTCGCTCCTGATTCCCCTCATGCTCGTGATGTCGGTTGTTTCCGGAGGGGTGCCGGCAGCAACGGATATCATTGCAGGTGAGAAGGAGCGGGGAACGCTTGAGGCGCTGCTTACTACACCGGTTGGCAGCCGTTCCATCCTGGCGGGCAAATTAATCGTTGTTACCATTATGGGGTGCGTAAGCGCCGTTGCTTCCCTTACCACACTGCTCTTTACGATGGGGAAGCTGCCGTCTCTGGTGGCGGGAGATGCGCCGCTTTCGCTGGAAATGCCGGGGCCTTCTGTCATTTTGTTTGTTTTCTTGTTAATGATTCTTCTCTCAGGGATGTTCGCAGGACTGGAAATTACACTCAGTACGTTTGCGAAAAGCTTCAAAGAAGCTCAAACGTATATGTCTCCCTTAATTATCGTTGCCATGGTGCCCGCTTACCTGATGATGCAGACAGGGGCCAAGGATATTCCGCTCCTTTATTTCTACCTGCCTATTTTCAATGTGATATCGATTATGAAAGAATTGTTTTACGGAGTGACTAACGGAGGCCATATGCTCACCGTAGTGGGCACATCTCTCGCCTATATGGCTGTCGCTATTTTTATTGCGTCTTCCTTTTTCCGTAAGGAATCTCTTATTTTTCGCTCATGAATAAGAAAACCGCGTTTCTCCCATGTGATTCCGAGAGGGAGGAGCGCGGTTATTATCCTTGATTATTCCGGTTCGTTTTTGTTTGCAGGAATAAACCAGCAGCCCAGTGGAGTTCTATCCACGTGAACGTCAAGGTTTTCTTCTCTAATGTACTTCTCTATGAGTTCAATAACTTCTGATGTTTCCGAGAAGGCGGAAAAACCATTTTTTAATTTCTCAACTTTGGCGCGTGCCATTTCTCTTCGACTGATGACCATGATAAAATTCCTCCTTCTAGCATTCAGTGACTGCAGTTCTTCCAGGGAAAAAAAACCACGGAATCGTATAAAGTTCACCGGCAGTATCTTAACTATGATTTAATTTTACAAGAATTTTGTGAATTTGACGAGAGTCCAATCGTCCGTGTCACATAATTGTAGGATCATTATTTGTCTTTTTCCACATTCACATACAGTTGGAGGGCCGGTGCAATAATAAGGATTTTAGGGCGAACAACATAGGTTTGATTCTCAATTTTGTATTTTCGATCTGTTATTATCATAATAAGGCCCGCATGAAAGTCGGCCACATACTCTACCGGGCGCCCTTTCAAAAAGATAAGATCACGTGCCATCTTCTTTTCAATTTCAGCCTCAATAAACCCGTTCGGTGCAGTAATGTGCAGTTTTATTTCTTTTACCACTGTTTTTTGTTTTTGAACCATCTTTTTTTCCAAGTCTTTCAGAAGGATGTTTTCTTCTACGTAATGAACGTTCTCTGATTCAAGCTTGCGGATTTTAAGGTGGAGCATGTCCAGTTGACCCCCAAGCAGAACAAGAAAAACAGAAGCGCCAATAATCATTCCGAAAATAAATACAATAATAAAGCGGATATGGCGATACCAATAACGGCTGGATGGAACACGCATTACTTATCTCCCTGGACAAGCCACTGCACCATCAGCGCACTTGTATGAGCGCCCATGAACGCGCTGATGATAAAAATAATTTGTTTAATAATGGGGGAAATATCACCTTCATTAAACACTCGTTCGATTTGCATAAATGAATCGAATGTTCCTCCAAGTGCACCTGCAAGTCCCCATATTTTTAATTGCGCAGCGAGCGAGTCCATTCTTAGAAAAGGGGGCTGTTTGGTTAAAAAAGCCGCAATTCCCCCGAGCAAGGAGCCACCCAGCACAATACCAAACGCAACAAAGAAATAAGTCGCCATATCAATGATAAGCTTTGCCAGCATAATCCTGCTCACTTATATCCCAGCTTTCTTTTAAAAGTAGTATCTATAATATGTATGGGGACAAGGGACGAATTATGAAAGAGAACATGCGATCTTATACACGGCATATCGTATAATAAAGAGTAACAGCAATAAAGGGGGAGTCGAAATATGGACGCACCATTTGTCCATCTTCATGTACATAGTGAATACAGTTTGCTCGACAGCACTGCGCGCATTCGGCCACTGGTAAAAAGAGCGGCTGAACTGGGGATGAAAGCCATTGCCCTCACTGATGCATGCGTCATGTATGGAACGATTCCTTTCTATAAAGCCTGCCATGAAGAGGGAATCCAGCCGATTATCGGAGCGGAATTGCATATAGTGAACAGCAATGCGACCGGGAAGGACAAGGCAAAAGACAGGCTTATATTTTCCCTGGTTCTCCTTGCAGAAACAATGGAAGGGTATCAGAACTTGATGAGACTTGTTTCCAGAGCCCAGCTTAACGGAAGCCATACACCATTCGTTACAAAAAACGAACTGGCCGAGTTTTCGCAGGGGATCATTGCCCTTAGTGGAGGGCAGGATGGGGAAATCGGACACCTCCTCCGGGAAGGACGTACGGAGGAAGCGGTTCAAGCCGCGAATTTATACGGGCAGCTATTTGGACAGGGCAATTTCTTTCTTGAGCTTCAGGATCACGAACAGGATGAGCAGAGGGTTATCAATCAGCGGACGGCAGTCTTAAGCAGGGAAACAAGCATTCCGCTGGTCGCTGCAAACGATGTCCATTACATAGAAAAGCAAGAAGCGGATATCCATGACGTGCTGCTTTGTATTAGTCAGGGCAAGGCAATCGATGATGCAGGCCGTGTCCGCTATAAGACGAAGGAGCATTATTTAAAGAGCCCGCAGGAGATGGAGGAACTGTTCGTTTTTCTGCCCGAGGCGCTTGAAAATACAGTCCGTATCGCTGAGCGGTGCCGCTTTGAACTTCCTCTCGGCACACCTGTTTTACCGCACTTTCCTTTACCCGAGGGCACAGATCCCGATAAATATTTGCGCCGGCTTTGTTATGACGGGTTGGACTATCGCTACGGACAGTACGCAGACGGGGTGAAGGAGCGCCTTGATTATGAGTTAGGCGTCATTAAAAATATGGGATTCTCGGATTACTTCCTTATCGTATGGGATTTTATCCGCCATGCGAAACAGCAGGGGATTGCTGTAGGCCCGGGGAGGGGATCGGCCGCAGGCAGCCTTGTCGCCTATGCCCTGCAGATTACGGATATTGACCCGGTTAAATACAATCTTTTGTTTGAGCGGTTCCTCAACCCGGAACGGGTAAGCATGCCGGATATTGACGTAGATTTTAGCTACGACAGGCGGGATGAGGTCATTGCGTACGTTGTAAACAAGTACGGCACAGATCGGGTAGCGCAAATCATTACATTTGGAACGATGGCAGCCCGGGCTGCTGTCAGGGACGTAGGCCGTGTCTTAGGAGTATCTCCACAGACCGTTGACCGGGTGGCGAAAATGATTCCTTCCGAACCGGGAATTACGCTGGAAAAAGCGGTACGGAAAAACACGCAATTGCAGCAGGCGGTGGAAGAAAGTCCTCAGGTGGAGAAACTGATGCAGCTGGCCCGCGCAGTGGAAGGGCTGCCGCGGCATGCTTCCACGCATGCCGCGGGTGTGATTATTTCCCGGGAACCGCTGACCCACTATGTGCCCCTCCAGCAAGGCCATGAAAATCATGCGCTTACCCAGTATTCGATGGAGTCGCTTGAGGATGTCGGATTATTGAAGATGGATTTTCTCGGACTGCGCAATCTAACGCTTCTTGAGTATGCTGTGCGAATGATTGAGGAGCAGGAAGGAAAACGGATTGATTTATCGCGGCTTCCGCTTGATGACGAGCGGACGTACCGGATGCTCGCCGATGCCGACACGTCCGGTGTATTTCAGTTGGAATCATCGGGTATGCGCCATGTTCTCCGGGAGGTGAGACCATCCGGATTTGAGGACATTGTCGCCGTGCTCGCTCTTTTCCGGCCAGGGCCGATGGAGTTCATTCCTGAATTCGCAGCCACCAAACACGGAAAAAAACAAATTACCTATTTTCATCCGGTTTTAGAGCCCATTCTTAAGGATACGTACGGCTTTATTCTGTACCAGGAGCAAATTATGCAAATTGCCTCCAGCGTAGCCGGGTTTACGCTCGGGGAGGCGGATATTCTGCGCCGCGCGGTTTCTAAGAAGAAAAAGGAGCTGCTTCAGGAGCAGCGGGATAAGTTCGTAGCAGGCTCGCTCCGCCAGGGCTATGATGCAGCTCTCTCCAACCGGCTGTATGATTTAATCGTCCGCTTCGCAGACTATGGATTCAACCGGAGCCACAGCGCTGCTTACGGATTGATTGCGTATCAAATGGCGTATCTTAAAGCGAACCACCCTGTGCCTTTTATGGCTTCTTTGCTTGCGATATCGCAGGGAAGCATAGACAAAACAGCGGAATACGTGGAAGAATGCAAACGACGCTCCATCCCGGTTCTGCCCCCTGATGTGAACTGCAGCAGCGCTCACTTTACAGTGGAAGGCGACTCCATCCGTTTCGGCCTTGGTGCCATTAAGAATGTAGGAGTACAAGCAGTCCGGGCCATAGTGGAGGAGAGAAGAAGGAAGCCTTTTAAGGATTTGTATGATTTCTGTCTGCGCATTGATCAGCGAATATGTAATAAACGGGTGCTGGAAGCCTTGGTTTTAAGCGGGGCGATGGATTCCTTCCCCGGGCACCGTGCGGCTTTTCTGGCCGGGCTCGACGAAGCTCTGTCATGGAGCCAGAAAATGCGCAGTGAGAAAGAGCAAAGCCAGCTGGGGCTGTTTGGAGAGAATCAGGAAGGGGCAAATTCGGCACCGGTGCTGTCTTCGGCAGTCCAGCCCTTCCAGCAGAAGGAAATGCTTGAACAGGAAAGAGATCTGCTCGGGTTTCATCTTTCAGGGCATCCGATGGATGAATATGCGCAATTGTGCAGGCATCCTTCCGTTACCCCACTGCACCGGCTTGGTGAGATGAAGGACAAACAGGACGTCCGCCTGATCGGGATGGTAAGCGCCGTGCGGAGCATATCCACAAAAAAAGGGCAGCCCATGGCCTTTGTTCAGCTTGAAGATAAAATGTCAAATAGGGAAATTGTCGTCTTCCCCGGGGTGTACGGCCAGGCGGCGCATCTCTTGAAAAAAGGCCGGCTGCTGGTGATTGAAGGGAAAGCCGATTGCCAGGGTGAGGATGTAAAATGCATCGCAGACCGTATAAAAGATATCAATGAACTGAAGCCTCTGCCAGTGGAAGAAGGAAGCAGCGGTTCGCGAAGGAACGTATTTATAAAAATCGAGAAAAGAATCGAGGAGAACAGCCGCCAATTAGGCGTTCTGCAGAACATCCTGTTACGCGCGCCTGGAGTATGCCCGGTTATCCTTTACTATGCTTCAAAAAAACAATACGTAAGGCTGTCTGCAGATCATTCTATTGAGCCAAATGCTGAAATGGTGAGAAAGATTGAGGAAATAGTTGGTAGTGGTCAGATAATTGTGAAAAATTTATAAAATTCAGCGCTGTAAGCCGGTAAATAAAACACTCACGTTGTTTACACACCTTCCACTTCTGGTATAATGGGATAATAATGAAGAAGTGGTCAGACCACTAGAAGAAAATCGGAGTCCTAAATCAAAAAAGGAGTGGTAAGAAGTGCCGAAGCTGCGTGAGGAAGCTCTCAAACTGCATAAAGAAAATCAGGGGAAAATTCGCATCGAGTCAAAGGTCCCTCTTAATAGCGCAAAAGATTTAAGCCTGGCGTATTCTCCGGGGGTTGCCGAACCTTGCAAAGATATTTTTGATAACCCTCAGAAGGTGTATGATTATACGGCCAAAGGAAATATGGTCGCCGTCGTTTCTGACGGTTCGGCTGTACTTGGGCTCGGCAATATTGGGCCGGAAGGAGCGCTCCCTGTTATGGAAGGGAAGGCTGTGTTGTTCAAATCTTTTGCGGGGGTGGATGCGTTTCCTATTTGCTTGCGCACGCAGGATCCGGAGGAGATTATCAGGACGGTGAAGTATTTAGAACCGACCTTCGGCGGGATCAATCTTGAAGACATTGCGGCTCCGAATTGTTTTGTAATTGAAGAAAGATTAAAGAAGGAATTAAACATCCCGGTATTCCATGATGACCAGCATGGAACAGCGATCGTTACGGCTGCAGGGCTGCTGAATGCATTAAAAATCGTAAACAAAGAGATGAAGGATATTTCAGTCGTGGCTAACGGTGCAGGAGCGGCGGGAATTGCGATTAGTAAGCTTTTGCTCTCCATGGGAGTGAAAGACGTCATTATGTGTGATTCAAAGGGAGCCATCTATGAAGGGCGTCCGTATGGGATGAACGCCATTAAAAACGAAATCGCCGTGATTACAAACCGGAAGAAGACGGAAGGCACTCTCGCACAGGTAATGCAGGGGGCGGACGTGTTTATCGGCGTATCCGTAGCCGGTTCCGTGACGCCGGATATGATTCAGTCAATGAATGTGAACCCGATTATTTTTGCGATGGCCAATCCGGTACCTGAGATTATGCCGGAAGAGGCCATGCAGGCAGGCGCTGCCGTTATCGGCACAGGGCGCTCGGATTTCCCGAACCAGGTTAACAATGTGCTTGCCTTCCCCGGGATTTTCCGCGGAGCATTGGAAGTAATGGCCACAGATATTAACGAAGAGATGAAGCTGGCTGCTGTTCGTGCAATTGCAGGACTTATCGAGGAAGAAGAGCTGGCGCCTGACTATATCATTCCTTCTCCGTTTGACCCGCGCGTCGCTCCCCAGGTAGCGGAGGCGGTCGCAAAAGCGGCAATGGAGACCGGGGTTGCAAGAAGAGAAGTAAGCCCGGAGCAAATTAAGGAAACAATGAAGGCAGCACTTATCCAAGTTTAAAGAGAAGAAAGAGAAGAAAGGGGGAATAATTCCCCCTTTCTTTCCTGTGTTTAGCACGTCGTTCAGCAGCAGACTGCTTTTCATTATACAAGCGAGTGTGATAAAAATGTCTGAGCAACGCAAGGTATATCAGGAAATATTATTAGAGATCAACAGAATTATTAAAGAAGATGGGCTCAGGCCCGGGGATAAACTTCCTTCCGAACGTGAGCTTTCCGAACGCCTGCAAGCAGGCAGATCGTCTGTGCGGGAAGCGCTGCGTGCACTAGAACTGCTCGGCCTTATTACGACCCGAAGAGGAGAAGGCACATTTATTCAGCATTACCGCCACAATACGCTTATTGATTTAATCGGCGCCTATGTGTTAAAAGATTTTAAGACAAGGAAAGATCTTGTGGAAATGAGGAAAATACTGGAGATTGATGCGGTTCGCCTTGCATGCAGGAGGGGAAGTGAAAAATATTTTGCGGAGATGGAGAGAATTATTCATATGGCCGAACAAACCATTCGGGATGGCAAGATTCCAACGGAAGAAGATTACTTATTCCACCGGATGATTTGCCGCTCCAGCCGCAATTCTGTGCTTCACCGGATCTGGGTGCCGCTTGTTGAGTATAGCAAGTCCGTTCGTGAGCAGTCCTTATCAAGAGATGGAAGAGCGGAAGAAGCCCTTGAGGAACATCGGCTAATTCTGGAGGCAATGCGCGCGGGGAATGAGGAGGAAGCAGTAGATTACATGGCTCGCCACCTGGAGAACAGTATTCTATAGTAAGCGAAAGAAAATCTAATTAGGCATATGTGGGGTATAGGGTTTAGAATAGTAAGCAGCAACATATATTTTGAAGGAGGATGAGCCGGGATGTGGACGGTCATCTACATTGCTCCGAGCGCAAAAATGGCTGAAAAAATACAGGATAAATTAACCGTGGAAGGCTTCCTCGTAAAAATTCGCCAGGCCGGTTTATCCAAACAGTTTGAAATTCTTGTTCCTGAAGGGGAGCTTGAAGAAATACAGGAAGTATTAAATTCTATTCTTCATTAGGTGCCTTAAGAGAGGTGTTTGTTTTTGTTAAAGGACATTTTTTATAAAAAGCGCCGGTACGCGACTATCCCAACGGGGCAGGTTCAAGAACCGCGCACGGAAAAGAAAGAAGTTCCCGAAGGGCTGATGATAAAATGCGCTCAATGCGGAACGATCACTTACGCAAAGGAACTTGAAAAAAACCAAAAAGTTTGCCAGGGGTGCGGGTATCATTTTGCCATGACGGCTTTTGAACGGATCGCGATTACCCTCGATGACGGACATTTTTATGAGTACGATGCTGACTTGCTGTCGGAGGATCCGCTGAACTTTCCAGATTACACAAGCAAGCTGGAAAAGGATATGGAAAAGTCAGGCCTGTCTGAAGCGGTTGTGACAGGGGAGGGAACGATTAAAGGATTTCCTGTCGTCATTGGGGTTATGGACCCTCGTTTCCGCATGGGAAGCATGGGATCCGTTGTCGGTGAAAAAATCGCCCGGGCCATTGAACAGGCGATAGAAAAACGATATCCGTTTATTCTTTTTTCTGCATCGGGGGGTGCCCGGATGCAGGAGGGCGTGCTAAGCTTGATGCAGATGGCAAAGACAAGCGCAGCCCTTGCTAAGTTGAGCGCAGCCGGCGGATTATATGTTTCTATTATGACAAATCCTACAACAGGGGGCGTCTCGGCAAGCTTTGCCTCATTGGGCGATTATAATTTTGCCGAGCCGGGGGCGCTCATCGGGTTCGCCGGGCGGCGGATTATTGAACAGACCATTCGCCAGGAGCTGCCCGAAGATTTTCAGACGGCAGAATTTCTTCTCAAAAATGGCCAGCTTGATAAGGTAATCCCTCGTAAAGAATTGCGTGACGTTCTTGGAAAACTTCTTGATATGCATGCAGTAAGGAGGGAAAAGTAGATGCCCGGAGAATTATCTTTTGAGAAACCGCTCCTTGAGCTCAATGCAAAAATTCAAGAGCTCCGTAAATTCACGGAAGAAAAGCACATTGATTTCTCAGATGAAATCGTAAAGCTCGAAGCGAGAGCCAAAAGCCTGGCGCAGGAGATTTACGGAAACTTGACGCCGTGGCAGCGGGTTCAGCTTGCACGCCATGCGGAGAGGCCCACGACGCTCGATTTTATTAATGCCATTTTTACAGACTTCATTGAGCTTCATGGGGACCGCCTATATGGAGAGGACGCGGCGATTGTAGCGGGGATCGCGAAGTTTAACGGTTTGCCTGTGACCGTAATGGGGCATCAGAAGGGTAAAGATACAAAGGATAATATTGCCCGCAACTTCGGGATGCCTCATCCGGAAGGGTATAGAAAGGCTCTGCGCCTTATGCAGCAGGCGGACAAGTTTAACCGTCCGATTATTTGCTTTATCAATACGCCCGGTGCTTATCCGGGAAAGGCGGCGGAAGAGCGGGGACAAAGTGAAGCCATTGCCCGAAACCTGCGTGAAATGGCGTCATTCGGCGTTCCGATTATCTCAGTTGTAACCGGAGAAGGGGGCAGCGGCGGAGCGCTCGCCCTTGGAGTAGGGAACCGATTGCTAATGTTTGAGAACTCTTTCTACTCGGTTATCTCGCCGGAAGGGGCAGCGGCTTTGCTCTGGAAAGACGCGAGCCAGGCACAGCGTGCTGCTGAATCAATGAAAATCACCGCCCGGGATTTATTACAGCTGGGCATTATCGATGAGATTGTGCCGGAACCATTGGGAGGAGCGCATAAGGATTTTGCCCAAACAGCCGCTTCACTGCGCAGCGTGTTAACAAAGCACCTTGAAGAGCTGCTGCCGTTGAGTCGTGAACTGCTTGTGGTTGACCGTTATGAGAAATACAAATCAATGGGACGGTATGCAACGCTTACAGAAACGATTTAGGAGGTTCTTCTACTATGCGAAAAACGAAAATTGTTTGTACAATTGGTCCTGCAAGTGAATCGATTGAAACGTTAAAGTCCCTTATGGAAGCGGGGATGAATGTCGCCCGCCTTAATTTTTCCCATGGAAACCACGAGGAGCACGGGGCCCGGATCGCTTCGATTCGGCGCGCTGCCGAAGAACTAGGGAAAAATGTAGCGATTCTCCTTGACACGAAGGGCCCTGAAATTCGTACAGGATTGCTGAATCAGCCGTCTGTTGAACTGAAAGAGGGAGAATCTTTTATTTTAACAACAGAGGAAACCAAGGGCAACGAGAGCAGGGTGTCGATTACATATACAGGGCTTCCGAACGATGTGCGTCCCGGCTCTACCATTTTGATTGATGACGGATTAATCGGCCTCACCGTTGAAAAGGTGGAAAACGCAGAAATTCACTGCCAGATTCGCAATGGCGGGACGCTGAAGGATAGAAAAGGTGTAAATGTACCGGGCGTGCAAATCGGGCTTCCGGGAATTACAGAGAAGGATGCAAAAGACATTGAGTTTGGCATCATCCAGGGAATTGACATGATTGCCGCTTCCTTCGTGAGAAAGTCCGAGGACGTACTTGAAATCAGAAAAATTCTGGAGGCGCATGGAGCGGATATCCAAATTATTTCTAAGATTGAAAACCATGAAGGGGTTGTGAATGCTGCCGAAATCCTCGCCGTTTCAGACGGATTGATGGTAGCCCGCGGAGATTTAGGGGTAGAAATACCGGCCGAAGAAGTGCCTCTCGTTCAGAAAGATTTAATCCGTAAGTGCAATAATGCCGGAAAGCCTGTTATTACAGCGACACAGATGCTGGATTCCATGCAGCGCAACCCCAGGCCGACAAGGGCCGAAGCTAGCGATGTCGCGAATGCGATTTTCGATGGTTCCGACGCGATTATGCTGTCCGGGGAAACCGCCGCAGGTAAATATCCTATCGAGGCGGTTAGAACGATGAACCGGATTGCCGAAAGGACAGAATCAGCACTTGCTTATCGTGAGATCCTCCATACCCATTCATCGGCTAAGCAGTCGTCGATCCCGGACGCGCTGAGCCAGGCGGTCGCCAACGTTGCGCTTGATCTTGATGCGGCGGCGATTCTTACAAGTACGGAAAGCGGGCATACGGCACGTATGGTATCGAAATACCGTCCGAAAGCGCCGATTGTCGCGGTTACACCGCATGCCCATGTCTGCCGCAAACTTGCCCTTGTATGGGGTGTCATCCCGCTGCAGAGCGAAATAACGGATAGTACTGATGAAATGCTTGACACTTCCGTGCGGACAGCGGTAAGAGCCGGGGTCGTAAAACGCGGTGAACTTGTTGTCATTACTGCCGGTGTGCCGGTTAGAGAACCGGGTACAACCAATCTGCTTAAAGTTCATATTGTCGGTGATGTTGTAGCGCGAGGGCAGGGGATCGGACAGAATACGGCAACCGGAAAAGTATTTGTTGTGAAAGGAAGCATGGACTTCTCAAGCATAACAGAGGAAGGTTACATTCTGGTGGCCGCTGGAACGGACAAGGAGATGATGCCGGCCATTGAGAAGGCAGCCGCGCTCATCGTAGAAGAAGGCGGTCTTACTTCCCATGCTGCCGTCGTCGGGATTAATCTCGGCATTCCTGTTATCGTCGGAGTAGCAGATGCACTTGATACGTTTAAAGAGGGAGACGAAGTAACTGTAGATGCGGCTACTGGCCGTATTTATGCCGGTTTTGCGCAGGTGCTGTAACCAAGTAAGAAAGAAAACGCGGTGAGGTCATTATGGGAGAACAGGAGAAGTGGTTCGAAACAACAATACGTGTCAGGTATGAAGAAACCGATCAGATGCGGGTCGTTTATCATGCCAACTACCTCGTTTGGTTTGAAATCGGCAGAACGGAACTCATTCGTGAACTCGGATTTTCCTACCGCCGCTTTGAGGACATCGGATTTATGCTTCCTGTAAGCGAAGTGAACGCAAAATATAAATCCCCTGCCCGCTATGATGATGAGCTTATCATTCGGACAAAAATCGCTTATTGCTCAAGCGTGCGGCTCACGTTCGCTTACGAGATTTACCGGGCTGTCGATCAGGCATTGCTTGTGTCCGGTGAAACCGGCCATGTGTGGACGGATATGGGTCTAAAGCCGGTGCGATTGGAGAAAAAAGCGCCTGAGCTTTACGCTCTAATGAAGGAGTACGAGTCGTAGGAGAAGGGGGGAGAGGCAATGCTGCGTATTCTTATCTTGATTTTGCTTATTGTACCTACGGTAGAGATATGGTTTCTGCTTACTGCGGGCCATATTATTGGCTGGTTTCCGACACTGCTTCTTTGCATTGCTACCGGGGTGGCAGGCGCCTGGCTTGCGAAGAGAGAAGGGCTGCATATTTTCCATCTGGCACAGGTTCAATTAAGCAGAGGACAACTGCCGGGCGAAGCGATCCTCGACGGAATTTGCGTGTTTGCCGGAGGGTTGTTTCTTCTTACGCCAGGATTTCTTTCGGATTTCGTTGGATTTTTCCTCCTTTTCCCTTATACTCGCAGCATTGCTAAAATTTTTCTGAAGAGATGGCTTCGAAGAAAGATACAATCCGGACAAATCGAAATGTTTAATTTTAATCGTTTTCGCTAACGAGAAAAAAAGGGAGTTCATTACTCTTTTAAAGCAATATATGCTTTCTTATGCAGCGAGAAAGAGCTGATCCAGTGGATCAGCTCTTTTGTTTTGGCGGCTCGCCTTTTATGTACAGCCATACATCACGGAACACCCCGGCATTTTGTAAAGCATTGATAACAACAAGCAGAACAGGGCCGATGATCAGTCCGAGAAACCCGAACAGCTTAAGGCCTGTGAACAGAGCAACGAGCGTAAGCAGGGGATCCAGGCCAACATTCGTGGCAACGATTTTTGGCTCCATAATTTGCCGTTGGATAATCACGACCGCATAAAGAATAGATAAACCAATGACGAGTGGGAAATCGCCGGTAAAAAATCCGTAAGCGATCCATGGAACGAAAACAGCGCCTGTTCCAAGGTATGGCATAAGATCGACAAGTCCTGTTAACAAGCCAATTGACACTGCATAAGGAACTCCAATAATCAACAGGCCGATAACCACAATGACGGCTGTAATTGTGATGAGGGTAAGCTGGGCTTTAATAAATCCGAACAATGCCTTCTGCAAATCGCCGGCCACACCCATGCCTTTGCGAAAATAGTCAGGCGGCACAAGAGTTCTCACTTTCCTGCCGATTTTATGATAGTCTTTGCTGAGGAAAAAGGCGGAAAGAATAGAAATGACCATAACCGTTGCCGCGTTTGGAATCGAACTTAAAAAGTTTCGTATTCCGGTCAGGATGCTCTTCGTTAAATTGGTCCCTGTTGCTGCGATTTTCGACATGCCCAGACTAACGTTTTCCTGGATTTTGCTTCTGTAGCTTTCATCAAGGTTACTATAAAGATTGGTGAAACGATTATACAGCCCGGATTGTACACTTTGGGAAATAAAATTCTTTATGTAATTGGAAAGCTGGTCAATATAGGCAGGCAGCATGTCAAGCAAATTGCCGATTTCGATAACGACCTGGGCAATGACGACACTAATAATTCCAAGTAAAATAAAAATCACGATCGTCAGGACGCCTGTAACCGCAAGCCAGCGCGGCCACCTGGCCCGGTACTGCAGCAGATCTACCGGTTTATTAATGAGATAGGCAATAATGAAACCGATAATAAACGGGTACAGTAACGGTATGAGGAAGGCCGCTGTTTTATAAGCGACATACAATCCACCCGCTACCAGAAGAAAGCGTAAAACTTGAAAGATGCGATGGTAAAGCAATGTCGTATCCATTATAACCTCCTTTCGTTTAAGTAAAATGTATTGACGCTTTGCGATTTGTTATTTTTAGGTTATGATAAGTGGGAGACAAAAAGCAAGTTTTCCTGCGTGTTCAGTAATCTTTCACATTTTTTTAAAGAAACATTCACAAATCAGGGGAAATAATCTATAATTATTTCTGAAACAAAAGAAGTATCCTCTCTCTTTTTTTTATGCTTTTTGAGCTTTATTCTGTGGAAGATTGAGGGTATTTCTGAAGATCGACCAACAGATAAACTAGGGATAAAGGAGAGATATACTATGTCAGGTAAAGGATTAGAAGGAATTGTTGCAACGCAATCTTCCGTTTGTTCTATCATCGACGGAGTTCTTACATACGCGGGAATCGAGATTGATGAACTTGCTGAAAACGCTTCTTTTGAAGAAGTTGTATACTTGCTGTGGCACGGAAGACTGCCAAAACAGGCGGAACTCGATGATTTGAAGAAAGCACTTGCTGAAAATGCTGCCATTCCTGAGGATATCATTACTTTATTAAAAACATTCCCTGCGGATAACCATCCAATGTCTGTACTCCGCACTGTTGTATCTGCCCTGGCTCTTTATGACCCAGAAGCGCAGGATATGTCCAGAGAGGCAAACTTACGCAAAGCAACTCGCCTTCAGGCGAAAATTTCCACGCTAATTGCAGCTTATCACCGCATTCGCGAAGGCAAAGAAGTTCTTGCTCCGAAACCTGGATTCGGATTTGCCCAAAACTTCCTTTATATGTTAAATGGTGAAGAGCCTGACCAAATTGCGATCGATGCGCTTGATACAGCTTTAGTGCTCCACGCGGATCATGAATTAAACGCTTCTACATTTGCCGCACGCGTAACTGTGGCGACTCTTTCTGATATTTATTCCGGTATTACTTCGGCAATTGGGGCCTTGAAAGGACCGCTTCACGGTGGAGCAAATGAGGCTGTAATGGCCATGCTTCAAGAAATTAAAGACCCGGCAAATGTAGAATCTTACATTCGTAAAGCCCTTGATGAGAAAGTGAAAATTATGGGATTCGGCCACCGCGTATACAAAGACGGGGACCCGCGCGCGAAGTACCTTCGTAAAATGTCCCAGCGTTTAACAGAAATCACAGGCCAGCCTCAATGGTATGAGATGTCTATAAAGATCGATGAAATGGTAACGGCTGAAAAAGGCCTAAAGCCGAACGTCGATTTCTATTCTGCTTCCGTATACCATAGCCTTGGAATTCCGCGTGACCTCTTTACACCTATTTTTGCTATCAGCCGGATGTCCGGATGGACAGCCCACATTTTAGAACAATATGACAACAACCGCCTCATTCGTCCTCGTGCTGAATACGTAGGACCAGTAGATGCTCATTACGTTCCTGTGAACGAGCGCTAATTCATAAGTTGAGGTATAGGACGGGGGATACTGCGGTAACCCCTTTCCTATTTCATCTATATAAGTACATGGGAGAAATTCCTTATCTGCTTAAATACATACTTGGGAGGGGTAACGGTGTCAATTTTTGAAAAATATGAAATGCCTACGCATGGAGAGAAAATTACGGTGGATAATACGGGGAAGCTAAACGTCCCTAACAATCCAATCGTTCCATTCATCGAAGGGGATGGGACAGGCCCTGACATCTGGAATGCATCAGTTCGGGTTCTGGACGCTGCAGTAGAAAAAGCATACAGTGGTGAGAAGAAAATCGCCTGGTATGAAGTATTTGCCGGTGAGAAGGCTTTTAACGAGTATGGTGAATGGCTTCCAAAAGATACATTAACAGCAATCAACGAGTACCTTGTAGCAATTAAAGGACCACTTACAACTCCAGTTGGCGGTGGAATTCGTTCCATCAATGTGGCGCTGCGCCAGGAATTGGATTTGTATGCTTGTGTTCGTCCTGTTCAGTATTTTGAAGGTGTACCTTCTCCGGTAAAACAGCCTGAGCTTACAGACATGGTTATTTTCCGTGAAAATACAGAAGATATTTATGCTGGCATCGAATGGAATGAAGGCAGTGAAGAAGTGAAGAAGGTTATCTCTTTCCTTCAGAATGAAATGGGCGTAAACAAAATCCGTTTCCCTGAAACATCAGGAATTGGGATTAAGCCTGTTTCCAAAGAAGGGACAAGCCGTCTTGTACGTGCGGCGATTCAGTACGCCATCGAAAACAACCGTAAGAGTGTAACCCTTGTTCATAAAGGAAATATCATGAAGTTTACAGAAGGTGCGTTCAAGACATGGGGTTATGAACTGGCTGAAAGTGAATTCAGCGACAATGTGTTCACATGGGCGCAGTACGACCGCATTGCGGATGAGCAGGGAAAAGACGCAGCGAACAAGGCGCAGGCAGATGCTGAGCAAGCGGGTAAAATCATCGTGAAAGATGTAATTGCCGATGCATTCCTCCAGCAAATCCTCACTCGTCCAGCTGAGTATGATGTGGTTGCTACATTGAATCTAAACGGTGACTACGTTTCCGATGCACTTGCTGCTCAGGTAGGCGGAATCGGTATCGCACCGGGTGCTAACATCAACTATGTTACAGGCCGTGCGATTTTCGAAGCCACACACGGAACCGCGCCTAAATATGCGGGTCTCGATAAAGTAAACCCATCGTCTGTTATCCTCTCCGGTGAAATGATGCTTCGCCACATGGGATGGGCAGAAGCAGCCGATTTAATTATCAACTCCATTGAGAAGACGATTTCTTCGAAAGAAGTAACATATGACTTCGCCCGCTTAATGGAAGGAGCGACAGAACTGAAGTGCTCTGAGTTCGGCGACGCGCTCATCAAAAATATGTAATTTACACATTTTATACCGGGGAAACGCATACATCCACTGTATACGTTTCCCCTTACTTATATGCTTATCACCTTACCTACTATAAATAATACAATTCAGGAGGTAAAAAATTATGTCTTTCACCCGTAAAAAAATTGCTGTTATCGGTTCTGGCTTCACAGGTGCTACGACTGCTTTCTTACTGGCCCAAAAAGAGCTTGGCGATGTTATCCTCGTTGATATTCCACAAATGGAAAACCCAACAAAAGGAAAGGCGCTTGACATGGCTGAAGCTGGTCCCATACAAGGGTTTGACGCACAAGTAATCGGTACTTCCAGCTATGAAGATATCCAGGATGCAGATATGGTCATCGTGACTGCGGGGATTGCACGTAAGCCTGGTATGAGCCGTGATGATCTTGTAAATACAAACGCAGGTATCATGAAAACTGTGGGTGAACAAATTAAAAAATACGCACCAAACAGCACCATCCTTGTTCTCTCTAATCCGGTAGATGCCATGACATATACCCTCTTCAAAACTACTGGCTTCCCGAAAAACCGTGTTATCGGGCAATCCGGTGTACTTGATACAGCGCGCTTCCGCACTTTTGTAGCGATGGAGCTTAACCTTTCTGTGAAAGACGTAACAGGCTTCGTGCTCGGCGGCCACGGGGATACAATGGTTCCGCTTGTTCGCTACTCTTATGCTGGCGGCATTCCGCTTGAAACATTAATTCCGAAAGAGCGCCTTGATGAAATTGTTGACCGCACTCGTAACGGTGGGGCAGAAATTGTAAACCTCCTTGGTAACGGCTCAGCCTATTATGCGCCTGCTGCTTCACTCGTTGAAATGGCAGAAGCGATTCTTAAAGACCAGAAGCGTATTATTCCTTCCATTGCTTATCTTGAAGGTGAATATGGATATAACCAGCTGTACCTCGGTGTTCCGACGCTGCTTGGCAAGGGCGGAATTGAAAAAGTATACGAGCTTGAATTAACAGCTGATGAGAAAGCTGCACTCGATAAATCTGCGGATGCAGTTCGTAATGTAATGGCTGTTCTATCCTAGTTGTAAGGTAAAACATAAAAGAGTCCGGGACTGCAATCCCGGACTCTTTTTTTCGTTTAAAAATGTGGTATGATGGGCTTGGAGGGATATAGAGATGCTGAAAAAGAGAGCAATGTATGTAATCGGATTGTTTGCGTTATTGTTTTTACTGGGGGGATGTTCGACAAGTCAGGAGGATCTGGACTACTACAGAAAAGAATTTACCCAGAAGACTGGCCAGGCTTTTGAAGCACTTCCTAATGGGGACAAAGTTCTTACCGAGGTGCGGAGAGAAGCCCAGAATGGGATGAAAAGGACAAAAGTAATGAATGCGATTGATCAAGGGCAAACGGCTCTCGAATCTATGCATGATGATCTCCTCAGTTCACCTGTACCAAAAGAAATGGAGCCGGCAAAGAAAACGCTGACGGATGGAATTGAGAAAAAAATAGAAGCATATAAAGAGTTGTTTATGTACTATGATATTCAGGATAAACAGCATGAACAGAAGGCAGATGAGCTATTACAGGAAGCAAGCGGGCTTATAGAAAAAGCAAGAACAGACGTAGAAAAATTTAAACAATAAGGGTGTAAAACGTGAAAAAGATACTCGTAGTAGATGATGAACAGTCAATTGTTACCCTGCTGGAGTTTAATCTGCAGAAGGCAGGCTTTGAGGTGATTAAGGCCATGGACGGCATCTCTGCAGTAAAGCTTGCTGAAACGGAAGCGCCGGATTTAATTGTTCTTGACATTATGCTCCCGGGTCTTGATGGCATGGAGGTTTGCAAGCAGCTGAGAATGGAGAAGATAAACACACCAATCCTTATGCTCACAGCGAAAGACGAAGAATTCGATAAAATTCTCGGGTTGGAGCTTGGGGCCGATGACTACATGACTAAGCCGTTCAGCCCGCGTGAAGTTGTGGCGCGCATCAAAGCGATTTTACGCCGCAGCGGACAGCAGGGGCAGGAGCAAGCCCGGGAAGAAAATGAGCAAATGATTACGATTGGAAAGCTGAAGATTTATCCGGAAAAGTATGAGGTGTTTTTTAACGAGAACAGGCTTGAGCTAACGCCCAAAGAGTTTGAGCTGCTCCAATACCTCGCCACCCATCCAGGACGGGTAATGACCCGGGATCAGCTGCTAAACGCAGTCTGGAACTATGACTTTGTAGGGGACTCGCGCATTGTGGATGTGCACATCAGCCATCTGCGTGAGAAGATTGAGGAAGATACGAAACAGCCAAAATATATAAAAACCGTTCGCGGCCTAGGCTATAAATTAGAGGGGTAACTTATGCAGAGTTTTCGCATCCGGTTGAACTTTATTTTTCTATTTATTATCGCTGTTTTGCTTCTTACAATTGGCCTGTATGTTGCAAAGCTGCTGGAAAATACATATGTTGGTATTTTAGAGGATCGCTTAACAAAAGAAGCGAAAATTATCGCAGACGATGTGCTGTATTTTGATATTCATGAACAGGCGCCGAAGCTGCAGGAACGCATGCTTTCTTTTTCCCGCGAAATCGGTACCCGTATTACAGTGATGGACAAAAACGGCAAAGTAATGGCTGATACGGAGCACGATCCGAAAACACTGCCCAACCACTTGAACCGCCCGGAAATAAGAGAGGCCCTTCGCAGAGGGACGGGACATGCTATACGGTACAGCAACACATTGAATTACGATATGATGTATGTAGCCGTCCCGCTGAAGCAGAATGGACAGACAATTGGGCTGGCCCGGGTCTCAGTTAAGATAACGAATGTACATGAGTCGGTACAACAGCTCTGGCTGAGCCTTGTCGGCGTCTTATTCATTACGTTGCTTTTATTCGGTTTTATAAGTACACGCATTGCCAAAAATATTACGCAGCCGATTGAAGATATTACAAGGGTGGCGCGTGATATTACGAGAAATGAATTCAAAAGCAGAATTCAAACGAATGCCAAAGGCGAAGTCGGAGAGCTGGCCCAGGCGATTAATTTTATGGCGCTGAGCCTGGAGCAGCAGATGTCCGCCCTCCAGGATAATGAGAAACGGTTAGAGAGCATTCTTAATAATATGTTTAGCGGCATGATCTTAGTAAGCGATATGAGGCGGATTACCATAATGAATGCGGCCGCTGAAGAGATGCTTGGGTATGACGCAAAGGAACTCGCCGGGCGTATTCACAGCGAGGTTGGGCAAAACACAAGCCTCAGTCCGCTCATCGAACAGTGCTTTGAATCGGGAGAAAAAATGAGGGAAGAGATTCATATTTATTATCCTGAGGAGCGCATTATCGATGTTAATCTTGGGGCATACAGGAATGAACAGAATGAGATTAAAGGCGTTATTATCGTTCTTCATGATATTACAGCAATACGAAGGCTTGAGAAAATGAGAAGTGAATTTGTCGCCAATGTTTCTCACGAATTAAAGACGCCCATTACTTCCATCAAAGGTTTCACCGAGACTCTGCTGGATGGTGCTCTGGATGATATTGAGATTAGCCGTACCTTCCTGACGATTATTAACGAAGAAAGTGACAGGTTGAACCGGCTGATTAGCGATATTCTTGAGCTATCTAAGATTGAACAGAAAAAAATGCCGCTCGTAGTGGAAGAGGTAAATTTAGTGCGGCTGGTTAAAGAGACAGTAAGGATTGTCAGGGAAGAAGCGAGGGCGAAAGACATTACCATTTACCTGCCGGCAGAAGACAGGATGATGTTAGAAGGTGATCCGGACCGTCTGCGGCAAATTATCTTAAACCTTATTAGCAATGCGATAAATTATACCCCGGCTAATGGGGAAGTAAGCGTCACTATCGGGGAAACAGAAGATGAGAAGGTTAAAATGGCCATTGAGGATACTGGCACAGGAATCCCTGAGGAACACCTTCCCCGCATATTTGAGCGTTTTTACCGTGTGGATAAGGCCCGTTCCAGGGAATCGGGCGGAACAGGCCTTGGATTGGCTATTGTTAAGCATCTCGTTGAAGCACACCACGGAACAATACAGGTGGAGAGTACGGAGGGAGAAGGGACCACATTTACCGTCCTCCTTCCCAAACGGCAGCCTTATTTATTCAGCTAGTTTTTTGGAGCTCGCTTGCTGTTTCGAGTTCCTTCTTTTTTCCGGCCTGATTGTATTTAATAAAAAGGTAAATCCCAAATAAAATAACCCCTGCGCCAATTAACTGCGTTTTCGTCACCAGCTCACCGAGAATAAAGTAGGCAAGGATCGCGGAGCCAACCGGCTCACCGAGAATGCTCATGGATATTGTGTTAGCACTGAGCCATTTTATCGCCCAGTTGAATACACTGTGCCCGAGCAATGTGGGGAAAACAGCAAGCGCAAGAAATACGAGCCATTCGTTCGCTGAATAAGGATAGAGCGGGAAACCCATGATAAAGTCATACAATAATAGTGTAGCCGTACTAATTCCATATACAACGAATGTGTAGGTCATAAGGGAAAGACGTTTGCGCACACTCTGTCCGAAGAGCCAGTAGCCAGTAACGGTGGCCGCACCAAGCAGGGCAAGGATATCGCCCCATAACGCAGTTCCGCCAACCTTAAAGTCGCCCCAGCCAATAATAGCACTCCCTCCCAGGGCAAGCAAACCGCCGAGAAAGCCGACAAAACTTACCTTTTCTTTAAAAGAAAAAGTAAGCGCCCGCAAACGAAAAAAGCGGCTGCAGGGTAACGAGCACGACCGAGCTGGCTACCGATGTGTAGTTGAGCGATTCAAACCACAGGATAAAGTGGAGGGCCAGGAAGATGCCTGCCAGAGCGGATAACGCCCAATCTCTGCCTGTTATCTCCTTGATTTCACGCATATGCTTCCATAATATGAACGGCAGCATCAACAGGACGGTGAATAACAGACGATAGGTCGCAATAATGGAAGCGGGAGCAGCTGATAACTTAACAAAAATAGCAGATGTAGATACGGCGATCACGCCGATAAGAAGAGCGAGATAAGGATTAAAAGCAGGTTGGTTCCTCATGAAGTCCCCTTTCTTATGTAAAAAAGATAAATATTGTTTATTTTCTTCCTATATTAGCACACAAAGCCGAAGAAAGCCTCCAGATTCATCCATGGGGATGGCCACAAGCAGCAAAAACTGAAACCTAAACCGGCCTCTTTCGTAATAAGAGGTAGAAAGTAACAAAGGGGGAAGAAAAATGAGTGAGAAAGTTGTCAAGATGGGAGCCCCTGGTTTCAACCCGGGCAAAATTATAAAGTTTTTACTGCCGGTTCTTTTACTGGTTATTCTGGCGTTCGATTCCTTTGCCGTTGTCCAGCCTGGCCACCGTGGGGTTGTCGTACAGCTCGGTGCAGTAAAGCCGCAGTTATTTGAGGAAGGCCTTCACTTTAAACTGCCGTTTATCCAGCATGTTATACCTGTGGAAGTTCGTGTGCAAAAAGCGGAAAGCCATGCTTCTGCAGCCTCTAGAGATTTACAGATTGTAACGACAACGATAGCGGTAAACTTCCATATCGACCCGGCCCGCGCCAACAAACTATACCAGAATGTCGGGACAGACTTCAAAGAAAGAATCGTGGATCCGTCCATTGCAGAGTCTTTAAAGGCCGTGACGGCCAAATACACAGCGGAACAGCTCATCTCCAAGCGATCTGAGGTAGGGCAAAACGTGAAAGAACTGTTAACAAAAAAGCTTGGAACATATGATATGATGCTTGATGAAATTAACATTACCGAGTTCAAGTTTAGCGATGAATATAACAAAGCAATTGAACAAAAGCAAATTGCCGAGCAGCAGGCTCTGAAATCGAAACTCGATTTAGAGCGGATTAAAATCGAAAAAGAACAGACGATAACACAGGCACAGGCAACGGCTGAGTCTCTCAGACTCCAGAAGCTGGAAGTTACCCCGGAGCTTGTGAAGCTGCGTGAAATTGAAGCCCAGATAAAAGCCATTGATAAATGGGACGGAAAATTGCCGACTACAACTGGTGGCGCAGTCCCGTTCGTTAATGTACAAAAATAACAGAAACAAAAACCGCTATCCCAGTTCACTTAGGGCGCTGGCGGTTTTTTTGTTTTGGCTTATCTGTCTATGGTATGATGGAAGCATATATACTTTTTAATAAGGGATGGGACGAGGGTTACTATGGAAAACAAATTCATTGTTATTGATGGAAACAGTATTGCGAATCGGGCTTTTTATGCGCTTCCTCTTCTTAGTAATGAGGAAGGTTTATATACAAATGCCGTGTACGGATTTACCACGATGCTGCTGCGAATGCTTGAAGAAGAGAAGCCTACCCATGTGCTCGTTGCATTCGATGCAGGCAAGGTGACCTTTCGGACGGAAGAATTCAAAGAATATAAAGGCAAGCGTCAGAAAACCCCCGGCGAATTATCTTCCCAGTTCCCGCTCATTAAAGAGTTGCTGGACGCTTTTACTATTAAGCACTATGAACTGCCCGGCTATGAGGCGGACGATATTATCGGCACAGTGTCGGCACAAGCAGAGGCGAAAGGGTATACAACGCTTATTGTTTCCGGTGATAAGGATATGCTGCAGCTTGCCTCGGATAAAACAAGCATTGCCCTGACACGCAAAGGGATTAGCGAAGTCGAAATGTATTCACCGCAGGAGATAGAGACAAAATACGGCCTAACGCCTGCGCAAATTACAGACCTAAAAGGGCTTATGGGGGATACATCGGATAATATTCCGGGCATACCGGGAGTAGGAGAGAAGACGGCCCTCAAGCTGCTCCATGAATATAAAACGGTAGAAAACGTTCTCGAACATGCTGAGGATGTAAAAGGAAAGAAACTGCAGGAAAAAATCATCGAGCATGTGGACAGCGCGCGTATGAGCAAGCAACTGGCTACAATTGTACGTGATGCGCCGATAGAAGTAACCGTTGATGATGCTGCCTATTATGCTTTTACGAAGGAAAAGGTAGAACCTGTTCTGCAGCGGCTCGCTTTTAAATCGCTGCTTAGCCGCCTCGGGCTGGATTCAGCGGAAGCGACCGTCCAGCAGGACGAAGAAACGGACGAGATTGAATTTATCATTATTTCGGAAGAGAACAGGGGGGAGTGGGCAGGTAAGCTTACATCTCCTATGGCGGTTATGGTGGAGGTAGACGCCGAAAATTATCACGGCGCTCCCATTCTTGGTATTGGACTTGCAGATGACAACACGCGCTTATACATTCCTTTTGAGCAGCTGAACTGGCCGGAGTTTGCGCGCTGGTTGTCTGACCCGGAGCAGAAGAAGTGGGTGTATGATGCAAAACGGAGCCAGGTTGCTCTCGCCTGGAAGGGAATCGCGCTTGAAGGAATTTGTTTCGACACACTGCTGGCTTCTTATCTGACGAACCCGTCGGAAACGAACCATCTGCTTTCTGATATTATGCAACGATACGGAATGAAGCTTATATCAGATGAAGCGCTTTACGGAAAAGGGGCCAAGCGGAGCCTTCCCGCTCTGGAAAGGCTTGGTGCCCACATTGTAAGCAAGGCTGACGCAATCTATCGAATTCATGATAAGTTGGAACAGGAGATGAAGCAGCAGGAACTGATGGATTTGTTTTATGATTTAGAACTGCCGCTGGCGTCTGTTCTCGGTGATATGGAGAAGCAAGGCGTTCGTGTGAACCGGGCTACACTGGATGAAATGGGAAAAGAGCTGCAGGAAAAGCTGGATAAGCTAACGAGCAGCATTTATAGCCTTGCCGGAGTCGAGTTTAACATTAATTCACCGAAACAGCTTGGTGAAATACTGTTTGACAAGTTAAATCTGCCTGTAATTAAGAAAACAAAAACCGGATACTCAACAGGTGCCGACGTACTGGAGAAACTCCAGTATGCCCACGAGATTATCCCGCTCATTCTTCAGTTCAGGCAGCTTGGCAAGCTTCAATCTACGTATATCGAAGGGCTGAAGAAGGAAATCAGAGAAGAAACCGGGAAGATTCATACTTCATTCAATCAGGCGGTAACCGCAACGGGCAGGCTGAGCAGTACGGAGCCTAATCTGCAAAACATCCCGATCCGCCTGGAGGAGGGGCGCAAAATACGCCAGGCATTCATTCCTTCTGAACCGGGCTGGTTTATTTTAGCGGCCGATTACTCGCAGGTTGAATTGCGAATCTTAGCGCATATTTCGCAGGACGAAAACCTGCTGGATGCTTTCCGCCGCGATATGGATGTCCACACCCGTACAGCGATGGATGTATTTAATGTAGAGGAAGATGAAGTAACATCTCTCATGCGCCGCCAGGCGAAGGCAGTAAACTTCGGGATTGTATATGGAATAAGCGACTATGGCTTATCCCAAAACCTGAACATTACACGCAAACAAGCGGCTGATTTTATTGAGCGTTATTTCTCTGTTTTTCAAGGTGTCAAACGGTATATGGAAGTCATTGTAGAGGAAGCGAAAAAACACGGATACGTAACGACGATGCTGCAGCGCAGACGCTACCTCCCTGAAATTAACAGCCGGAACTTCAACCTCCGCAGCTTCGCCGAACGGACGGCTATGAATACGCCGATCCAGGGTACGGCAGCGGATATCATTAAGCTGGCGATGGTAACGATGGCCCGCCGTATGGAGCAGGAGAAGCTGGCAAGCCGGATGCTGCTGCAGGTGCACGATGAACTTATCTTTGAAGTGCCCGAAGCTGAATTGGATACGATGCGCAGGCTCGTGCCTGAAGTAATGGAACATGCACTGTCGCTGGATGTTCCGCTGAAAGTTGATGTGAATTATGGACCCAGCTGGTATGAAGCGAAGTAAAGGAGAGAAATGAAATGCCGGAATTACCCGAGGTTGAAACCGTACGACGAACGTTAACATCGCTTGTGGTCGGCAAACAAATCGAAGACGTTATCGTAAGTCTGCCTCGTTTAATTAAAGAACCGGACGATGCGATGCAATTCAGCCATTTGTTAAAGGGGCAGACCATTCGGGAAATGGGCCGCAGAGGGAAGTTTCTTCTCTTCTATCTCGATGATTTTGTATTGGTTTCCCATTTGCGGATGGAGGGCCGGTATGGCCTTTATGCAACAGCTGAACCGGTTGAGAAGCACACCCATGTTATTTTCCGCTTTACGGACGGAAGCGAATTGCGCTATAAAGATGTGCGGACCTTTGGGACGATGCATTTATTTGTAAAAGGCAAAGAACAAGCAGGCCCGCCCCTTCATAAGCTTGGTCCCGAGCCTTTAGGAGAAGCGTTTACCGCCGGAATGCTAAAGGAACGGATGAAAGGGCGGAAAAGCAAAGTAAAACCCCTTCTTTTAAACCAGGAAATCGTTGTAGGATTGGGTAATATTTATGTAGATGAAGCGCTTTTCCAGGCAGGCATACACCCTGAGAGGCTGCCTGCCGAACTCACTGACAAACAATGGCAGTCGCTTTACGAGAGCATTGTTGATATATTGGAAAAGTCTATCTCCCTCGGAGGGTCTTCGATTAAATCATACGTGAACGGCCAGGGGGAAACGGGGAATTTTCAGCATACGCTGAAGGCATACGGACGAACCGGAGAACCGTGTGTCACATGTGGAACCCCGATTGAGAAATCCGTAGTTGGAGGCAGGGGCACACATATTTGCCCTGCCTGTCAGCCTCGAACATAATGCACGACTTTTTTTCCTCTCCATATAATGTTAAGGAGCAGCCCGCCTACGAACAGAAATCGGCATGTAGATAAGCTGTGTTTCGTATACTGTAGGGTAGCTCGGGGAAGGGGGAAAAAAATGTGCTGCATGTATTCTCACTCTTGGCGCTTTCTTTTGCCGTCAGTCTTGACGGCTTCGGTGTAGGAGTGACGTACGGGATGCGCCGTATAAAGATACCCGCACGCTCCGTGCTCATTATTACGGCTTGTTCCGCCCTGGTTATTCTTATTTCCATGTACATTGGCAAATGGCTTGCTGTTTTCTTATCTCCGGCTGCAACCCGCTACATCGGGGGAATGATTCTGATTGGGATTGGAATCTGGGCTATATACAACATTAAGAGCCAGAGGAAGAATGAACAAATAAGTGACGGCGGAAATGCAGGAAATCCTCTCGAAGAACGTCCAGTTCTGGCGATTGAAATAAAATCCCTTGGGCTTGTTATCCAAATATTAAAGCGGCCTACGGAAGCAGACGTCGATCGTTCCGGTACCATATCGGGAATGGAAGCGATGTTTCTCGGTCTTGCCTTGTCTATTGACGGCTTTGGTGCGGGGATTGGTGCGGCGCTTATCGGTTATAATCCATGGGTTACCGCATTTGTCATCGGTTTTACAAACTGTCTTTTTATTTTGTCCGGGCTGCGTATCGGTTTTAAATATTCAGAGGCAAGCTGGATGAAAAGCATGACCTATTTACCTGGGATTTTGCTCGTTTTATGTGGATTATTCAAAATGCTGTAAGGAGAGTTATACAGATGATTATTGGACTAACGGGCGGAATTGCCTGTGGTAAGACAACGGTAGCCCGTCTTCTTGCTGAACGGGGAGCCAGAATTATTGACGCGGATATCATTGCCCGTGAAGTCGTTCGGCCAGGTGAAGATGCCTGGTCTCTTATTATCAAACGTTTTGGACAAGATATTCTGCTTGGGAATGAAGAGATTAATCGTGTGAAACTGGGTGGAATTGTTTTTTCCAACGAACAGGCCCGGCTGGACTTAAACGCGATTGTACATCCTGCCGTTAGAAGGCGAATGAAGCAGTTGGCAGAAGAGGCGCAGGCAGAGGGCGTCCCTTTAATTGTACTTGATATTCCACTGCTGTATGAATCAAAATTAGAACATATGACGGAACAAGTTGTCGTAGTATATTGTAAAGAGGATGTCCAGCTAGCGCGTCTGATGCAGCGTAACGGATTTACAAGGGAAGAGGCATTGCGCAGAATCCAGGCGCAGATGCCGCTTGAAGAAAAAATCAAAAGAGCAGACTACACCATTAACAATAATGGAACGCTAACGGACACTGAACGACAAGTAGACGAGCTGATAGAACAACTGTGTCCCGCCAACTGAGCGATTTACGTACGACAAACGTGGCAGGACAGATGAGGAGCCCGGAATGAAACGATTCACTCGGAAGAAAACCATTCTCTTCTTATTCCTCCTGGTGATTTTCCTGCTGCTTGACGCACCGATCACCTGGAAAACCATGTATCCCGTTTATTATAAACAGGAAATACGCACATCTGCCAGCCAATATGGTGTCGATCCCTATTTAATTATGGCGATTATACAAATTGAGTCAAAGTTTGATAAACGGACGGTTTCGAAAAAGGGAGCTGTCGGGCTTATGCAGGTCATGCCTGCCACTGCTGAATGGGCAGCAAAACAGGCGAGATTTTCGCCGATGGCGATTGAATACCTGGATGAGCCGGATACGAATATCTCTCTCGGAACATGGTACATTTCCTTTCTGTACGAAATGTTTCACAGGAATCCCTACGCTGTCATTGCTGCCTACAACGCCGGCCCCGGCAATGTAAAGCGATGGCTTGATAACGGAACGTGGGACGGCAGGCTTGAAACGATATCAAGAATCCCCTTTGGAGAAACAAGGCATTATTTGCAGCGTGTGGTTTACTATAAGAAGAGATATGAAAAAATATATCATAATGAGTTTTAAGTGAGAGGCCCTGCAGAAATGTAGGGTCTTTTATTTGAAAAGTACACAAAAATAAAAAAATAAAGAATTTATACAAACATATTGCAAAAAGTGTTATACTTATTATAATAAAGACAGGTAAATAGTGTGTAACATATCCGGGAAGGAGAACATGTGAATGACGACAAGGATTGCCATTAACGGGTTTGGGCGTATTGGAAGAATGGTTTTTCGGAAAGCAATTCAGGATCCAGAAGTAGAGGTAGTAGCGATTAATGCCAGCCATCCGGTAGAAACGCTCGCCCACCTTATTAAATACGATACGATTCATGGAAACATTTCAGATAAAGTGGAAGTGAAAGACGACACGATTATTGTTAACGGAAAAGTAACGAAGGTTGTTTCAGATCGTAACCCCGCCAACCTGCCGTGGAAAGAGATGAACGTTGAAATTGTAGTAGAAGCGACAGGCAAGTTCCGTGATCAAGAAGGCGCCGGAAAACATATCCAGGCAGGCGCGAAGAAGGTAGTGATTACGGCACCGGGCAAAGACGAAGACGCGACGATTGTGATGGGTGTTAATGAAGAAGTGTATGACTATGCGAACCATCATATCGTGTCCAACGCTTCCTGCACAACGAACTGTCTTGCGCCGGTTGCTAAAGTTCTGGATGAGGCGTTCGGCATTGAGTTTGGCATGATGACGACCATTCATTCTTATACAAATGATCAGAACAATCTTGATAACCCGCATAAAGACCTGCGTCGTGCCCGGGCATGTGCACAATCGATTATCCCAACGACAACGGGTGCTGCCCGCGCGGTATCCCTCGTGCTGCCTCAATTGAAAGGAAAGTTGAACGGATTTGCTCTTCGCGTGCCAACGCCGAATGTTTCCATTGTTGATTTAGTTGTGGACGTAAAGAAAAACGTGACAATCGAAGAGGTAAACCGTGTTCTCCGGGAAGCGAGCGAAGGAAGCATGAAAGGCATTCTTGGCTTTACAGACGAACCGCTTGTTTCTACAGATTTTAACGGAAATGAGAATTCTTCCATTGTAGACGGGCTTTCAACAATGGTTATGCGCGATAGGCAGGTAAAAGTGCTTGCCTGGTATGACAATGAGTGGGGCTATTCCTGCCGCGTTCTTGACCTGGTGAAATTTGTTTCTGAAGCTTCTCAGGCGAAAAAAAAGATTGAGGTACATGCATAAACCTCATCTTATTATAGAAGAGTAGAAGGGGAAGTTCTGATCACAGGACTTCCCCTTTTCTATTTTTACTTGACTCAAAAAACTATCTGGGACAAACTAATGGAAAGTATACAATTTAGTGGAGTTGATCTTATGCGGTGTCCTTATTGTGCACACAATGGAACCCGGGTGCTCGATTCGCGTCCGGTAAACGATAGTAAATCGATTCGCAGGCGCAGAGAGTGCGAACAATGCGCAAGGCGGTTTACTACATTTGAGATGGTTGAAGAAACACCGCTGCTTGTCGTAAAAAAGGATGGAACAAGGGAAGAATTCAGCCGCGAGAAAATTTTGCGCGGCATTATCCGAGCGTGTGAGAAACGTCCGGTTCCGCTGGAAACTCTGGAAACGATCGTGGATGAGATTGAAAGAGAGCTGCGGAACACGGGGCAGGCGGAAGTGCAGAGCAAAGACGTCGGCGAGCTGGTAATGAACGCGCTTTATGATGTAGATGAAGTGGCCTACGTTCGTTTCGCCTCTGTTTACCGCCAGTTTAAAGATATTAATGTATTCGTGAAAGAACTGGAGGAATTGCTCCAAAACAGTAAAAAGAAAGAGTAACCCTGGTTCTTCGATCGAGGGAAGCAATAGAACAAATAGTACAAGATTGTGAAGCATAGGGGATGCTATAATAAACAAAAAACATACAGGGAGTGATACGGGTGAGATGGCAGCAAACCGTCCCGAATGACCCCTATATCATTCGGGTAAAGCGCCCTATCAGCAGTGGAGAGATCGGGTACCTCATTCATCTCTACCAGCCGCTTATCGGTGTTTTGCCCGTTGCTTTATACCAGACGTTATATCATAGCTTATCATTAGCAAATTTCACTTCTGCAGAGGGACTGCACCGTACGCTTATGGTTACGATGGCAGCCCCTCTCAATGTCATTATGAAAGCAAGGCACCAGCTTGAAGCAATAGGGCTTCTTGAAACCTACCGGGTAGAGGCCGGGGAACAAGTGATGGAATATACGCTGAATCCCCCGTATTCGCCGGATGTGTTCTTCGCTGATGATACGCTCAGCATTATGCTCCTCAACCGTGTAGGAAAGCAGCACTACCGAAGCCTGCGCCGTAAGTTTGCTCCCGTCACTGAGCAGAGGGAGCGGCAAGAGAAAAGGGAACGGATAACGAAAGCGTTTGACGAAGTGTTTTACCACTTGTCTCCCAGTGAAATTACGGTTGAACCGGGAACGGAAACCGACGTGTTTTTACGGGAGGTAGAGCAGGAAAGCCCGCTTGAAGCGTTTAAAGAGTATGCAAAAGCGGATCGAGCCTACAGTAAGACGGTAATTGATTTTGCCCTGCTTGAGGCGCTTGTTCCAAAATCGATAAAGAATGAAACATTATTTACGAAAGAAGTATGCTACGCATTACAGGAACTCGCCTTTTTATACCACCTAAATGACCAGCAGCTCGCCTATTTTCTTCAGGAGCCTTCGATTTATTCTTCCGACAACACGATTGATGTACTTATTCTTCGCCGCAACGTAAAGGACTGGTACCGGCATGTAAGTGGAGGACAGGCACCGCGGGTAAACATTCATGAAGAGGCTGACACTGACCTAACAGGAATGAAAGAGAAGGCTTCTCGTAAAAAGCAGCCGATTCTTTCACGAGGCGAAGACCATAACCGGCACCTTTCCTCTTTATCCCCCCTGCAGCTGCTTTCTCACTATCATAACGGTGCGAAAGTAGCACCGGCGGATCAGAAGATTGTGGAAGACCTGCTGGAGGACTATCAGCTTCCGTTTGAAGTCGTAAACGTACTGCTGGAATATGTTATGCTTACACACGAGAGACAGCTTCCAAAAGCACTTATTTATAAAATCGCTGCCCACTGGAAGCGCCTCAATATTAATACAGTGCAGCAGGCGCAGCTACAGGCGAAGCAGCTGTACGCTGAGCATAAGGGGCAAGGTAAAGTCCCCCGTAAGAAAAACCAGCCGTCCTCCGGCAAGTCAACAACATCCAGGGCAAAGGAAACGGCAAAAGATAAAATCCCCGAGCTCATTCTCGAACAATTGGAACGGCAGAAGAAAATGGAAGAGAAAAAAGGGAACGACTTGGAAGAAGGACAGAAGCCTGCCAATCCCGATTACGAGAAAAAAAGGCAGCGTGTACAGGAAATGCTTAAAGCAATGGAAGACAGTAAGCAATAGAAAGGTGGAAGAGTATGCAATCTATGAATAAAATACTCTCTTCCTACATGAATAAGGCAGGGTATTCGTTTGAAGAGATTGTTAATGAAGTAGCGAATAAGCCAGAAGTAGTGGAACTGCGGAAAAAGCATCCAGAGATCCAGGCCACTCATATTACACGGTCCCTTTCAAGAATTAAGCAGTCCGTAGATGAGGCGGAAAATTGCCGCCATTGTCCAGGACTTGCTGAATGTCCGAACCTGCTGAAAGGACACAGGGCGGTGCTTGATTGGACGGGGATGTCTATTGAAACACGCCATGCCGCATGCCAGCTGCAAGTAATGGACAGACAGCAGAAGGAGCGGGAAAAACTTATCCGTACGCATCACATTCCAAAAGAAATTCTTACGGCTTCTTTTACGACGATCGACCATGATGATGAGCGAATTGAAGCGATTGAGGCTATCATCAACTTCTGTATGAAAGTTGAACCTGGAAAATCTGGGACAAAGGGTTTGTATCTGTATGGACCGTTTGGTGTTGGGAAAAGTCACTTAATGGGAGCTACTGCTAGAAAATTGGCAGACAAAGGAATTGCGTCCCTTATGGTTTATACACCCGATTTCTTCCGGGAGATTAAGGATTCTTTGCAGGATAATACGGTGCAGCAGAAAATCGCCGTCCTTAAAGAAGTACCTGTCCTCATTCTTGACGATATTGGAGCGGAGATGCTCTCCCCCTGGGCGCGCGACGAAATCCTTGGGGCGATTCTGCAGTACAGGGTAAGCGAGAATTTGCCTGTTTTATATACTTCGAATTATACTTATGATCAGCTGCTTGACCATCTTGCCTACTCACAAAAGGCAGGGGTTGAACAGTTAAAGGCCATGCGAATCATGGAACGAATCCGCTATTATACGGATGCCTACCAGGTTAACGGTACGAATCGAAGGCTCGGGTAATTTCCTCATATTGAGGGTGAAAGACAGGTGGAATTATGAAAAAGGGCATGAAAAGAGGACTGCTTCTTACGGTGGGTATTCTTATTGTTGTCGGCTTTGGCGGAAAGTTCGCATTTGACTTTGCGGCCAATAAAGCAATGGATAAGGTCGCAGCACAGATAACGGATAATCCTTACGTAAAGAAAGCCCTCGATGATAAAAATGTGCAGGCAAAAATAGAAGAGGCCGCAAAATCTGTTCAAACGCCAGGTTCGATTAATGGATCACATACCGTTCATTTCAAAGACAACAGCGAAGCGGTCGGTTATGCGATGAAACGCCTTTCTATTTCTGAGATAAACAAGTACCGCTCCATGGTAACAGATGGGGTCACACCGGAAGAAGAAAAACAATTAAAAGAAGCGGTGTTCTCGAAATTTACACCGGATGAAATCCGCGCTTTTATTGAAACAGCCCAGAAAAACAAATAAATAAATAGAAACCTTCCGCTCGACCGTTGTGTAATCCACTGGCAGCCCGAGGTATATGAAGAAATCAGATTTGCGGACTAGGATTGGTCAGACCCCTGCTAGGTAGGCAAGCGGGGGTCTTTGTGTTACGATAAAAGAATGAGTATAAGTTTTTTAAATGTCTGGAGGGATACACCGTGTCGATAGATCGCATACTTGAACGTGCGCTTGCCGGTGAACGGCTTGGACTGGAAGACGGACTTCGTCTATATGATAGCAATGAAATAGAAAAGATGGGCTTTTACGCCAATAAAATTATGGAGAAGTGGCACCCGGATCCGATTACGACTTTTGTTATTAGCCGAAATGTCAATTATACAAATGTGTGCGATACATACTGCCGATTCTGTGCTTTTTACCGCGCACCGGGCTCGAAGGAAGGATATGTGCTCTCAGACGAGGAAATTTTCAGTAAAATCCAGGAAACAGTTGATGTAGGGGGAACTGAAATCCTTATGCAGGGTGGAACGAACCCGGATCTTCCGCTGGAGTATTATACGAATTTATTGAGGAATATTAAGCAGCGGTTCCCTTCGATCCAAATGCATTCCCTGTCTGTGGCGGAAATTGTAAAAATCGCTGAGGTATCCGGCAAACCGGTAGAAGAAGTACTCCGGCTATTAAAAGCAGCGGGACTTGATTCTCTCCCCGGAGCCGGTGCGGAAATTCTCGACGACCGGACCCGGCAGAAAATCAGCCGGTTAAAAGGTTCATGGCAGCAATGGGTCGATGTAATGAAAACAGCCAACCGTGTTGGCCTGACAACTACAGCTACAATGGTTATCGGCTTTGGCGAATCAATGGAAGAACGTGTGCTCCATCTGATGCGTATTCGTGAAGCGCAGGATGAAACGAAAGGGTTCCTTGCCTTTATTTCCTGGACATTCCAGCCGGAGAACACGAATATGAAAGGGGAAAAGCAAACCCCTGAGCAGTATTTGAAAAATGTGGCGATTAGTCGTTTGATGATTGATAATATTGCCAATTTCCAGTCTTCCTGGGTAACAATGGGCCCAGAGGTAGGCAAGCGGTCTCTTCAGTATGGCTGTAACGATTTCGGCCAGACAATGTTGGAGGAGAACGTAGTGTCGGCGGCAGCCTGTACGTATAAAATCAATACGAACCAGATTCTGCAGCTCATTCGTGAAGCGGGTAAAATCCCGGCGCAGCGCAATACAAACTATGATATTCTCCGCGTTTTTAAAGAAGGCGAAATGGCGGAAAATGATTTTGTGATGCAGAATTAATAAAGAGTTATTTTTATAGTATACGCTTACCCGGAATTCACATGGCAGGTTAGGTGAATTCCGGATAAGCGTTTTTTACTTATGCTCGGTTCAGTGCACGCTGTTCAGTTTGCTGTCTAATTTGGTGTTCAGTCCAACCTTCCTGACGGAACTCCTTTTCCCATTTCGAGACCACAATACAGGCAAGAACATGTCCAGGTGTGTTGCAAGCAGTACGTGCCATATCCAGTACACGGTCAATTCCTGCGATAATCGCCACGCCTTCAGCAGGAAGTCCCACAGCTGTGGCGGTAGCTAAGAGCACATGAGGAAGAATGGTTTCTGTGCTTGTTGTCGAAAAAGCGATAAGAAATAGATCCCACACCATGCGAAACACTTTAAAGTAGGAAATCCTAAGGAACCAGGCAATCAATGGAAACAGGCCGAAAATAACAATAGCAAGCCCAAGATACACAAGAATCCTATAGGTGATTAGATAAACTCTTCCTTTTTTTCTAAATCCAACGCAGAAGAAGGAATAGCTTCTGAGAATAGTTCTTGTAGTTTTTTTGTTAATTGACCAGGGCTTCCGTTTCCTATTGTCTTATTATCGATTTGAATGACAGGCATTACTTCCAGTGTTGTACTTGATGCAAATACTTCGTCAGAGGTAAACAGCTCGTCTAAAGTAAAGGGCCGTTCCATTACTTTTATCCCGCTTTTTACAGCCAATTGTATGACTGCCTGACGTGTAATTCCATTTAAAATAAAATGGTTTGTAGGATGGGTAAAAATAGTGCCATCTTTTACAATAAATATATCAGAAGAGCTGCACTCTGTAACGGTTCCATCCCTGTGAAGAATGGCTTCATCGCAGCCGCTGGCATGAGCCTTCTGATTGGCCAAGACAGCTCCTAACAAATTTAGGCTTTTGATGTCACATCGAAGCCAACGAATATCCTCCGTCGTAATTGTTTTTATTCCCTTATTTAACATCTCTTTTGGTCTTTCTTTAACGTTGCAATAGGCTACATTCCCCCAATTGAAAATTTCTTTTAACTACATAATAAAGCCAGTAGACATGTTTGAATTAATTGAATCTTCTCGTGTTAAAGCGTTAGGAATAGAAGATATTCATGCTTCGCCATACAGGTCAAAATAAAGGCGGCCGCTGGTGCTCAATACGCCATAGAAAACATCGGGCAACGTATACCCCTTCTTTGCGAGTTCCTGATTCAGCCATTCGGTTGTAAGCTGATTCTGGTCCAGGTTCCTCTCCAGCACCTTTCCCTCCTTGATTAACTCAACGGGAAATGAAATACCGGGGGAAGGGGAGAGGGACAGATCCTGCCTCGTTACGCCCCGATACTCCGGCTTCTTTAACACAGATAATTTTCCGTTCACTTCTAAAACAGCATGCTCCACTTCTTCTATATCAAAAATATCCTTTTCCCGTAATCCCTGGTTTAACACATCCAATGTATATTTTGCTTTCTTCATGTTGTCTTCCAGCAGCTTTCCGTTCTGGATGATAACGGCTGGATCCCCCGATATCCATCTTCTTATCGTTGAGCTTTTTAAAGTAAGGAAGGCCAGAGCGAACGCAATGGCGCTGAATAATAGCATAGAAATAATAAAGTATAGAAACTTAATCTTAATGTTGAAAGCCATATTACCGGCAATAGAACCTAATGTAATGGCGGCAATGAAATAGTGGTATGTAATTTGGCCAACCAGCTGCTTCCCGAGAATGTGCATAATAATGATGAATAATGCAAAAGAAGTAAACGTGCGTATGACAATTTCGATCGTATCAGTCATAATGACAGGCTCCTATTCTTACGCAGATAAGTAGAGAACGAAGAAAAGCAAGTGATAGAGGTTTACTGTGGTGTAGAGACACACGGCAAAAACCGCCCCGTGAATAATCCACTTTTGTTTGCAGCAGGGAAGGAGAAAAAGCAAGGCGAGCGGGGCAGCTACCTTCCAAATAAGGATAAGGAAAGGGCTGGCAGAAAACAATCCGGCAAGCAGAGGATTGGCTTCTTCCACATAGTGCTGTTTTATCCCATACCACGTAAAGAACCAGTCAGTGCTGTTGAAAAGCAATAGCAGCAGAGCAAGGATCGCTTTATTCTTTTCCCCTACGATCAAGCAAATCACCTTCTTCCAAGTAGAGTGTATAGTACTATGTTATCCACATGTATGAAGAATATGAGTGCTGTATGCCGCTATGCTTTTTAGGACAAAAAAAGAGACCCATTGACTACATCAACGGGTCCAAGGTAGGAGTGGAGAGATTAATTCAATTCCAGGAGGTGTCAACCCATTTAAGGGGGTTACATTTATTATAGCTGCTTTTGTAAGCGTTATCAATACTTATTTTCTAAATTTTCTCCTTTTTTCAAACCCACATAAAACAAGCATGTTAAATTCTATGAAATACTTCAGGAACAGCTTCATATACTAACGTAAAAGGGGTGGGAAAACGAAAGAAGGTGATTCATTGCAATTGATACAATTATCGCTGTCCAGGCAGGATGAGCGGCTTTTGATTTCATTTGAAAAAGTTCTGCATGAAGAACTTGCAAAAATAAGAGAGCTGTCGTTGGAGTATAGAGTGAAAACGGAGGAGGACAATGGCTACTACCACTTTTACTGCCAGTGCTGGCCGTACCAGGAGTACACGATTGAAACGTATGAAGCGCTGTTCTATGCGGTGTCCCGCATCGTCAGTTTCTATGTAGCTTCGAAAGAGGAAGAAACGATAGTAAACATGATGGTTAGCCATAGACGGTATGAAAAGGCGCAAAACAAAAACGCACTGAAGGAATATGTGCTGCATAGTCTGGAAAGAAGCGAAGGAACGGATGATGGAGAAGAGTGGCGGCAGAGTGGGCAGACAAGCCGCATTGAGGAAGAGATTATCCGCTATTTATATACAAATCATGTATTGAAGCTTGATGGTTTTCTGCGGTTCCGGCTTAAAGATTACCTGCAGCAGCTTCAAGCCATGGTGGAATTGAGCGTGGAAGAATATTTAATGGAAGAAGAATATAAAGAGATTATTATGCGGCTGCGCGCGCATGTTCCTGCGGAGCGGTCTAATCCCTGTACGATTCATGTTGTTCACCGCGGAGAGCGTTTCCGGTATTACGACGAAGAGTGGAATTCGTTATCCCTTCCGCAGCGTTCGAGGATTGCAATTGAATCCTTTCTTTATTGCACGGATGAGGAAAGCAATATGATAGATATGCTAATTCGCCATTCTCCTGCAAAATTGGTCATCCATACGCAGCAGGAAAGCCACTATGGGATTGGGATGATGAAAAAATTGTTTAAAGAAGAAGTATCTGTTTGCGGACATTGCAGTATTTGTGATTTTATCCAGGAGGATACTTGACTTTTAGTTTTTGCATAACTATAATACATTCATAAATAGTATACGTAAAAGCATTGAAAAGGACAGGATCCCTTCCAGACGGTTTTCAGAGAGGAAAGCCCAGGCTGCGAGCTTTCTAACACGAGGTTGCCGGATTACCCCCTTTAGCTGCTGATCGGAACGCTTATGCTTATGTATAGGCAAGTAAGATGAGCCGGGATTTCCCGTTATTGATGAATGAGGCACTGCCGGATGTTTATTATCCGCTTTGCTGAATCAGGGTGGTACCACGAGAACAACACGCTCGTCCCTTCGGGGATTGAACGTGTTTTTTATTTTGTAGAAATTTGGAGGGAATTCTATATGTCAGCAATTCATGTTACACTGCCGGATGGCTCCATTCGCGAATATGAGGCAGGAGCTACGATTGAAGATGTAGCGGCGTCTATCAGCCGGGGCTTAGGAAGAAAG
>NZ_BBWZ01000017.1 GCF_001015055.1 Aneurinibacillus tyrosinisolvens
AGGCGGCAGTGGTTCGAGTGGAAGATAAGGCAACGAGTAATCCAATAGGGTGGTGTGAAAAATGGCAGTAAGAAAATGGATAAGTAGAATAATAAACGGATTGCTAGTCGTGGCTTTCCTTACAGTAGCCTGGTTTGCGATTTCCTCTAAGGTATCCGGAGGAACACCCAAAATGATGGGATATGAAGTAATGACCGTTCTATCAGGCTCCATGGAGCCTGCTATACACACCGGTTCAGTCATCGCGATTAAACCGGTTGATGACCCAAAACATTACAAAGTGGGAGATGTTATCACTTTTAAGGCGCCGGATGATAAACAAAAACTCATTACGCACCGGATTAAGGAAGTCAAGCCAAAAGGCGACCTCGTTGAGTACATTACGAAGGGCGATGCCAACAAAACAGCTGATTTAGAGCCGGTTCCGGCAGGCAACATCGTTGGACAGTACGCAAACTTCACCGTTCCGTACGTTGGCTACATGCTCAGCTTTGCGAAATCCAAAGCTGGCCTTATCTGGCTGATGATTGTGCCAGGAGCACTCCTGGTCGTATGGCAGCTGGGCAGTTTATTCCTCGCGGTTGCCAGGCTGGAGAAGGAAAAGACAGCTGCAAAGGCAACTTCAGGACAGGAACCGACTCGAAATGTTTGAATGCTTTCCAGGGGAAATACGGGGGTATCTACTATCTCGAAAGTCCCCTGGAGGTTCAAAATAAATCAACAAGCCCTAGAAAGCAAGAGGGGGGATTTAAAGGAGGAAAGGATAAGTGGGTATAAAAGGAAAAATCGGTATGGTACTGGCAACGACAGCACTCGGAGCAGCACTCATTGGTGGAGGGACGTTCGCCTACTTCAACGATACGGCGCAAACAACGAGCAAATTCTCGGCAGGTACGCTGGATTTAAGTGCAAATCCGACAACCATTATTGATGTAAACAATATTAAACCAGGCGACTGGGTGGATCGCAACTTCCAGCTTAAAAATGATGGCTCACTGGACATCGCAAAAGTTCTATTAACTACTGATTATAAAGTTACGGACGTGAAAGGTGACAACATAGAAGACTTCGGTAAACATATTCGGGTTAACTTCTTATACAACGGGGATAAAAGCTCCCGAGTGGTCTATAGCACAACGCTGGATCAGCTCAAAAAGATGACGCCTGAGGCAATTGGGAATGCGGTTTTCATTCCTAAATGGGATGAGAAGGGCGGCCTGAAAGCCGGCACAGCGGATACACTCAGTGTGGAATTTGAGTTTGTTGATAATGACAGGGATCAAAACCAGTTCCAGGGTGATTCCCTACAGCTTACCTGGACATTTGAAGGCAAGCAAAAAGCCGGTGAGGCAAAGTGATAGAGGCTTGACTAACTATGAGTAAACATTCCAAGTTTACTAGGAATTTTAAATAAAAATTAAGCCCTGGGTAACGGGGGGGAAAATCAGAGGAGGAAGTAATAATGTCAATTAAGTCAAAAATCGGGATGGCACTGGCAACAACAGCACTTGGAGCAGCACTCATTGGTGGAGGAACGTTTGCATATTTTAGCGACAGCGTACAAACAAATGCAGCATTTACGGCAGGTACACTCGATTTGAACGCTGCTCCTACAACGATTATTGATGTAAACAACATCAAACCAGGTGACTGGATGAATCGTTCTTTCGACCTTAAAAACGATGGCAGCCTTGATATTTCAAAAATCGATTTAAAAACTGACTACACAGTTACGGATGCAAATGGTAACAACGCTGGAGAAGATTTCGCAAAGCATATCCGGGTAAACTTCCTGTGGAATGATGACAAACTCGATGACGTCATTTGGTACACTACTCTGGATCAGTTAAAAAATATGACACCGGATGCAATTCAAGGAAATCTTTGGGCTCCGTGGTTTGGTAGAGAAGCAGGCGGAAAATTAGCGGCACATACATCGGATAAACTTTATGTTCAATATCAATTCGTTGATAACGGGCAAGATCAAAACAAATTCCAGGGCGATAAGCTGGAACTTAAATGGACATTTGACGGCAAGCAAGGCGCCGGAGAAGCGAAATAATACAGCTTCCATCAATGGCAGGTATTCATTCTAGATTTACTATGGGAATTTTAAATAAAAATTAAGCCCTGGATAACAGCGGAAAAATCAGAGGAGGAAGTAATAATGTCGATTAAATCAAAAATCGGGATGGCACTGGCAACAACAGCACTTGGAGCAGCACTCATTGGCGGAGGAACGTTTGCGTACTTTAGCGACAGCGTACAAACAAACGCAGCATTTGCGGCAGGTACATTGGATTTGAACGCTGCTCCTACTACTATCATTGATGTAAACAACATCAAACCAGGTGACTGGATGAATCGTTCTTTCGACCTTAAAAACGACGGCAGCCTTGATATTTCAAAAATTGATTTAAAAACTGACTACACAGTTACGGATGCAAATGGTAACAACGCTGGAGAAGATTTCGGAAAGCATATCCGGGTAAACTTCTTAATCAATGCTGATAAAGCTGATGGTGTTATCTGGTACACGACTCTGGATCAGTTGAAAAACATGACACCTGATGCAATTGCAGGGAATTTCTGGAGCCAGTGGTTTGGTGAAAGAGGCGGAAAATTAGCGGCACATTCATCGGATAAACTTTACGTTCAGTATGAATTTGTAGATAACGGCCAAGACCAAAACAAATTCCAGGGCGATAAGCTGGAACTTAAATGGACATTTGACGGCAAGCAAGGTGCTGGAGAAGCGAAATAATACAGCTTCCATTACGGAAAGGCGGGATTTTCCCGCCTTTTCTTACATATAAATTGCAGTAATTATTGTGAGGGGAAAAGAAATGAAATCAAAATTTGTCAACCTATTATTTGGTGCCGTTCCCGCATTATGTGTCCTCGTTGTATACCTTCCGTTCGGCGACACGTACGCTAAAGTATCAGAATACAAACTCGACATTAATGCAGAAAGCCCGACCGGTACAATTGACACCTTTATGCGAGCGGAAAACATGGCGCCTGGTGAAGAGGTCAAGGCGACGCTAAAAATACTGAACGATGGCAATGTTGATTTTACCTATAGAATCAACGTAGATAAACAATCTGGCTCCGAGGACCTGTACAAAAAACTGCGTATGACCGTCTCCGACCCGGAAGGAACGATTTATGAAGGGCAGCTTAGCGGCTTGCAGCAAATACCCGCCGGTGTCATTGCCAGCCACGAGAATGAAACGCTTACGTTCACCTCGGAACTTCCTCCTGAAACAGGGAATGAGTATCAAGGGCTAAAAACTTCAGTGAAATTCTCTCTGATAGCGGAACAGTTACTGCCGGGCAATAATGGCTTTGAACCGCCCTTCAGCAATCGAAATTTTACGCTCCAGCAGGGTTCTACGGTTCCGATTAAGTTTCACATCTCTGATAAAGACGGAAACATGGATGACAAACCAACCGACAATATACGCTTAGTCATAACGGGGCCTGGACCAAACGGAACAACCGTAAATTATGAATTTACACAACGCAATGGGAAGCTCGACTTCAATCAAAAACATTACCACGCTCAATTTTCTACGAAAGACTACCCTGTCCTTACAAATGGAAAATATAAAGCCATCGTATACGACGGCAACAAGGTGATTTGCGAAAAAGAATTTACCGTGCTTGAACAGGGGAGCCGTTCAAATGCTCCATAGAAAACATACTGTGGAATCCGGAGGTGCATGCAGGTGAAAAGGGTGAATGCTAGGCAGTCTTCAATCGAACAGTATAAACCTAAAGGAATGAAGGAGTTTTTGCAGGCGAAGGAAAGGCAGGACCAATTCCGCTGCCTTGTTGAATCTTCCCCGGAAACAATCGCGGTGTATGATAATGGAACGACTGCTTTTATCAATCCTGCCGGTGCGAAGCTGCTTGGCGCAGCAAGCCCGGAAGAAATCATCGGCAAGCATATACAGGAATCCCTCCATCCCGGCAGTACGGAATTCATCGAATACTGTATGGAAGCAATCCACAAGTCAGAAAGGAAAGCCCGCCTTTTTGAACAAAAGATGATACGGGTAGACGGAACGATAATCAACGTGGAAATATCAGCTGTTCCTATTTCTTACGATCGAAAGCTAATGATACAGGCTGTTATCCGGGATATTAGCGAACGTAAAGAAATGGAACGTAGGCTTCGTGAGCTGAATGAGCAGCTCCAGCACCTTTCATCTGTTGATGGACTCACCGGCGTGGCGAACCGCCGAAGTTTTGAAGAGCTTTTTGATAAGGAGTGGAAGCGCGCTGTACGCAGTACGCTGCCCCTTTCACTTTGCATGATCGATGTCGACTTTTTTAAAGCCTATAACGACACATACGGCCATGTAAACGGTGATGAATGTTTAAAACAGGTGGCCGGTGCGCTTGCGGGTGTATTAAAACGCCCGGCGGATAGCATCGCCCGGTACGGCGGGGAAGAATTCGCCATTATCTTGCCGGAAACAAATCGGAAAGGGGCACTCATGCTGGCAGAACAGCTGCGGGCAGCGGTGGAAGCCCTGCACATCCCGCACGCACAATCAAAGGCTGGCAGGCATGTTACGATCAGCGCCGGAGTTGCTACTCTGCTTCCTGGTGCAGCGGGCATGCGTGAAGACATACTAAAGGCCGCGGACAGCGCGCTTTATAAGGCGAAGCAACAGGGGAGGAACCGGGTCTGTTCCTCGCATTCTTCTCATACAAGGTATGTTGTTCATAAAAAATATAAGGTTTGCATGCTGTAAAAGCGAGTGCCGCACGGGAAATGTGCTGCCTCGCTTTTTTTGCGCGAAAGGAAGCGATTTAAGAGAGCAGGCTATTTCTCATATTCATTGGAGGAAAAGGACATACTTCGGAAGAGTACATGCGATTGAACTTTATTATAGAAGGCGGGAGTGAATCATGAAACCTGAAGTGAAGTGTATTGTTGATACATGTACACATTATTTATACGGGGACCGATGCGGTGCCGGAAATATTGATATTATGCACGAGCAGGAGACGGAAATGTCTGCTGCAAAAGAACAGACGATGTGCAAATCGTTTTGTCATAACCAGAGCATTTTTAACTATTTGGGTTCTGCCGACAATGTGAACTGGACAGGCTCGGCCATTGGTCTTGTAAACCCTGATTATAAGGTAAGCCCGAGCATAACGTGTACCGTCGCTTCCTGCAAATATTGGGGAGAGGGCGCTGTTTGCATAGCGGAAGCAATTGAAGTAAACGGAGCGGCCAGCAACGAATGCCAGGATACAAACTGCATCACATTCGAAAGGAGGGGCTAGAATGCAGTATAAGATGAAGGTAAAGGAAGTCGACAAAGGAACAGACTATCCACTGCTTGTTCTTTCCGGGCTTACAGGACTTGGACAGGATACGATTCGAAACCTGGCTCAGCAAGGGAACTTCTCTATCCATGAAAAAGAAGGGACACAAACGATAAGTGGCAAGGAATTCATGCAATGGGCCGACTCGGTTAGCCATACGATAGAAGTAGAAAAAACAGAATACAAGACAATGAAGGTAAACGAAAGATAATACCAGGGAGAGATACGATGCCGCAAAATGTACAAACGAACGCAAATTCGGATGGTATGAAAACGGTAGCGGAGCTCATGTTAGAACAGCTGCGAAGCTGGGGTGTAAGGCGCATGTATGGGGTGATTGGCGATGCCATTCTCGGTTTGACCGATGCCCTCGCAAAACAGGATGAAATCCAGTTTATTGCAGTGAAACATGAATCAGCTGCCGCGATGATGGCGTCCGCCGAAGCGAAGCTCACCGGGAACCTTGGCGTATGTGTATCGACCATGGGGCCGGGGCTTGCCAATCTGCTGAACGGCCTGGGTGATGCCTACCTTGATAAAGCTCCGGTTCTCGCCATCTCCGGACAGGCCCCCACCAATAAAATCGGGACCGATTATAAACAATACGTGGACCAGCAGGAACTCATAAAGCCCTTTGCTAGCTACAGCACGTTGCTTGCAAGCCCGGATGCAGCGATAGAAGTACTTGCCAAGGCGATGCATATGTCGCTTTCTAGCGGCGTTGTAACACACTTATCGGTTCCTAAAGACATCTTTGACATGAAAATAGAGCTGCAAATCCGGCAGAAACCGGTTGTGTTGCAGGGTACGACGACGTTCCAGGAAGAGGATTTGAGGCAGGCGCTTGCGATTATGCGTACCGCCCGCCGCCCCATGATTGTCGCGGGTGTAGGAGCCCGCAGCGCCGCTTCATCCGTAGAAGAACTTGCGGAAAAATGGGGAGCGGGACTTCTGTTAAGCCTTGGAGCAAAAGGAATGCTGCCAGAAACATCCCCCCACGTTCTCGGTGGGATCGGACAGGGAGGAAATCCCTACGCACCAGAAGTATTTGAAAAAGCAGATGTTGTTCTCCTGGTGGGAGATACATGGTGGCCGGAAGGGTACGTACCGAAAAACACGCGCGTTATTCAAATTGACTTTATGCGGCAGAACATCGGAAAGGGCATCCCTGTGGAACTCGGAATTGTTGGGGATTCCGCCTCTGTCGTACCGCTGCTTGTGCGAGGGCTGGAGAAGGAGAGTACAGACTCGGACTGGCTGGCCAGTTGGCAGGAAGCAAGGCGCAGATGGCTTGAAGAAAATGAGCAGGAAGGAACCCGCTCAGGCTCTCCTCTCCATCCTTCAAGAATCGCCCGGGCAATTGAAAGAACAGTGCAGCCGGATGCGGTCCTTACCATTGATACGGGAGATGTAACGGTCTGGATGAATCGAAATTTCAGACCCCGGCAGCAGGAGATGCTGTTCTCGGGTGATTGGCGGACCATGGGATTTGGTTTGCCTGCGGCCATTGCCGCCAAATTAAGTGCACCGGACAAACAGGTTGTAGCGGTAGTTGGGGATGGCGGATTGGAGATGGTTCTTGCCGATTTGCTGACAGCCAAACGATATGAATTGGACATAACAGTCATTGTCTTTAATAACGGCATGCTGCAAATGGAGCGGGATAAAATGATCGTTGGCGATTACCGCCAGCTGGGGGTTGAATTAACGAACCCTGACTTCGTCCGGCTGGCTGAAGCGTGCGGCTGGACGGGATACCGCATTGAATCAGACGAGCAGCTGGAGGAAACGCTGCAGCGGGCATTTTCTTCGGACGGTCCGGTGCTTGTTGATGTAAATACGGCCCCTATCGTCCATCCCGAGACAAAAGGATGAAATAATAAAAGCATCGAGTGGCTAACAGTTTCCAGCGGAAGCCATTCGATGCTTTTCTTTTGTGCTTGCCGTTCTATTCTGCGGGAGCAGCCTCCACGGCAATCTGGTAAGCGTTCAAAATGGAATCTCGTTCAATTTCATCGGTAATTCCAACAAGATACTGATTTTCCTCTTCGCCTTCTACACGCATAAGGATCGTTTCTTCTTCGGATGAAAGAAGGGCATAGGATTGCTCCTCCATATCAAACAGCGCCTCGATTGCATATTGCTTTTCTTTTCCATCTCTGTCTTCAACAGTTACATAATCTCTCGGTGCGTCTCCAGTCATTGCTTCCACCTCACAGAAAGTAGTCATCGATAATGTACCCGGAAGGGCACCTGATTATTTGCTGCCCGTTGTGGAAACTTTACCTGTTATTTTTTTGTTTTAATGTACTGTTTCTGGCGGCAGCGGAACGCGGACCAGGTTTCATCAATGGAAACAAGGGAAACCCCGTCATAACCGGCTTCCTTCAATACTTCCCACCCGGAATCCCGGCTGATGTCCGATTTGATTTTCGAGCTTTTCTTCGGGTAAGCGATCCACAGGAGGGCGTCTTCCTTCAAATGAGGCAGCACTTTGGGCACATGACGCCGCAGTTCCTCCTGGTTGTGGGCAAATAACAGAGCGAAATCGAACGTTCCTTCCACCTGATCCGTCACTTCCACCCTTTCCGGGAGTTCCTCCGCGGGCAGCGAGAAAGCTTCGGGCGCATTTACGATTGCTAGGTGATATCCTTGTTTTATCAGCAGTTTTTTAACGATGCTCATTGCTCCATTCCTTTCTTCGTGTCTCTTATCTACTATGGCACGAAGTGTTTTGAAAAGTCCACCACACTTTTACAAGGGCTGGATACATTTCCCTGCTGTTTTTTTGCTTTAAAATGAACTTTCCCTATTCTTTCCCGGTCTTTTCAGTTGATACTATTTTTCGTTGGCTTTCGCTCTTTTGTGGAATAATAGAAAAATGGGATGTAAGGTGACAGGCAGGCAAGCGCAGGAACGAAAAGCAGGGGTTGAGAGCGGGTGAACGAAGAACTTTATACGCTAATCAGGGAGGCAAAGCGGGGAAACAAGGAAGCGTTTGTCCAGTTAATCAGGCGCTACAATGGTGCTGTGTTTCGGCAGGCTTATGCGATGCTGCATGATAGAATGGAGGCGGAGGACGTTTCGCAGGAAGTGTTTCTGAAGGTACATTCTTCTCTTGCGAAATTAGAAAACGAATATGCTTTCACTTCCTGGCTCACGCGTATTGTTTTCCGGTTATGCTACGATCGCATTGAAAAGAAAAAGAAGGAAAAAGTTATTTTTACGGAAGGGCTGGAAGAGAATATCCCTTCTTCGTTCGGGGAATCAGTGGAATATAAGCATATGCAGCTAAGCATCGAAGAAGCGATGCAGAAGCTTTCCCCGGAACATCGTTCGGTCATCGTACTTCGGGATATACAGGGATTCTCTTATGACGAAATGGCCGATATGCTGCAAATACCTGTGGGGACGATAAAGTCGCGCCTTCACACAGCCCGTTTAACTTTAAGAAGCGAACTGACCAGCGGAGAAAGGGGAGAATGCATGTGAACCATATAGAAGATTTGCTTTCCGGTTATATTGACGGAGAGCTCACAGAAGAGCAGCGGATGCTTGTTGAACATCATCTGCGCCGCTGCGAAGAGTGCCGGGAAACAGTGGATGAGATTTCAGCGATAAGAAACCAGGTATACACAACGTACCAATCCATTGAAATTCCGAGCTTCTTAGAGCAAAAAATTATATCCTCGATTTTTAGTGAACCGGTATACGGAAAGCTTCGCGCATACATCCCGGCTGCCGCGATTCTGTCCGTCGTCTTTTTTGTCCTGATTCTTTCATCCGCTACCTTTGTAAGCATAGGGTTTATCTCTTCGCTGGCAAGCGCATTTATCGGTATTGTTCACATCGTTCCTCTTCTTGTCTCGTCTGTTCCTTTGCTTTTACAGGCCGTTGTCGGGACAGCGCTTGTTCTCATGTTACTGTCGCTATGGTCACTGCGTCGACTGCTTGTAATAAAGGCAACGGGGTAAGGAAGTGAATCAATTGAGGAAACTTTATTATGGCAGTCTGCTGTCTTTTATGCTTTTGCTTGGGCTGTTTTTTCCGGCGGGAAGGGCGCTGGCTGCAAATGAAAACTTATTTATGCACCAGGATACCGTTATTCGTGAGGGGCAACAGGTTTCTAATGTGATTGTTCTTGGCGGGGACGCAACCATCTACGGAAGGGTACAGGATGCGGTCGTTGTTTTTAACGGTAACCTTTACGTTAAGAAAAATGCTGCAATCAAAGGGGAAGTGTTCGTTATCGGAGGGAAAATCATTCAGGAGCCTGGTGCAGCATTCGCCCACAATGTTGTCAATTTTTCCTTTGATACAGCAACAAGAAGCAACTTATTTGCCGGTGGAGCAGCTGTGGTGCTTGTTTGGCTTTTGCGCATTGCCTTTAGCCTTCTGTTGTTTGTCCTGCCGCTTCCCGTGGTGTATGTGCTGAAGTCCCGGCTGCAGCCTTTGGTCTCGCAAATTGAGTGGCCCCCAGTTCGGCTGCTTGTAACCGGTTTTGTCGCCTGTCTCTTGCTCCTCGCCATTACGATGATGCTGGCTGTGACTGTCGTTGGCATTCCGATTGTTATTTTATTATGGCTGGCCGTGCTGGTTTTCTTTGTAACAGGTTTGGGTGCTATCTGTATGAAAATCGGCCAGCGGGTGCAGGCGGGTGTTGAGAAGCCGTTGTGGCTGCAGGTCATGACGGGAGCGGCTGTCGTAGTGGCAGGCGTAAACGTGCCTTTTGTCGGAGGGCTGTCTCTGTTGTGCCTGTTCTGGATTTCGCTTGGAATTATGACATTCTGGATGTGGGGAAAGATAAAAGAAAGAAAGAAGACAGTTTGATACAGGTGATTTTAAGGAGGGGCAATTTTGGGACATTTGACAATATGGGTAAATCAATACGGTTATAGCGTGTTGTTCTTTGCTCTGATGCTGGAGTTGCTCGCTCTTCCGTTTCCCGGAGAAGCCCTGATGGGTTATGCCGGGCTTCTTGTTTTCCAGGGGAAGTTAAACTGGGTTACCAGCATTTTGATGGCAGGAGCGGGGAGTGCACTCGGAATGACACTGTCCTACTGGATCGGGTTTAAGCTGGGTACTCCTTTTTTTTATAAATATGGCCACTATATTCATTTGGGACCCGAGAGGTTGGAGAAGGTTTCCGGATGGTTCAGCCGATATGGAAATAAGCTGCTCGTTATTGCGTATTTTATTCCAGGTGTGAGGCATTTTACAGGGTATTTCTCAGGGATAAACCGGCTGCCTTTCCGTACGTTCGCGCTTTATGCTTATACAGGTGCTTTTATCTGGACAGCGACTTTTATTTCCCTCGGTAAGGTACTGGGCCCGCAGTGGGAGCATTTCCACGGGGCAATTAAGAAATATTTGCTTATTGCAGGTATCGTCATCGGTGCTATTCTTATCCTCTATCTATTATATAAAAGCAGCAAAGAAAGAATTAAAGCAGCCGTGTTAACTATGTTTGCCGGCCTGTTAGATACGTTTCATTCCCTGGGCCGCGTAAAGCTCCTCGTTACCGGAACGGCAATTATGGGCGTCATTCTGTTCATTTTCGCCGTTAGCTTTATCGAAGATTATTTGAGCAATGAATTTAAACAATTCGATACGGTCGTCTTAACGCTCATTCCGTTGATTTTTAGCGGGGATTGGACTCCGGAGTTTCGGTGGTTCGATTACATGTCGTCCGTTCAGATGCTTGCTGCTGTTGCGGTCCTCACCCTCCTGGGAATTGCGGTAAAGGGAGAAAATCGGGGAACGGAAATGGCATTCTTATGTTTCGCTGTTCTGGGCGGTGGATTGTTTGAACAGGGATTGCGCTATGCTTTTTACCATTTGCCCTGGGTTTTGTCGCCTGTTCCCGCCTATGTCTCGGCTGCCTTTCCAAGTGCACACACCCTGATGGCTGTTGTTGTTTACGGTTTTGCCGCCTTTTTATTAATTCGCCACAGTAGAAGCCCAGTGGGAAGAATCGCCATCGGCACAGGCTTTTTTCTAGTTGTCGCTCTTGTTGGGCTAAGCCGGATATATTTTCAAATTGAGTATCCGAGTGATGTAACTGCAGGGTATATTTTTGGCGGTGTCTGGCTGAGTTTAAATGCTGTACTACTTGAGATGAATCGATTGTTACAAAAGGTTACGTAGCGTTTCCTGGAATGTTTTATTCCGTATGATTCTGGCATGGTTTGTACAACATAACCATAGCGTTACGTTATATCTAAGCAATCTAAGGGAGGGGTTCCTATGTTTCGTGGAGGTTCTTTATGGGCCGGAGTTGTCTCAGGAGGAGTGTCCCAACTTCAGGATACTCGGGCATTAGCGAATGGCCACATGAAAAAAAGTGAATTCGCCGCTAATACGGCCACGAATGTGACAGGTGCTGTAGGCGTTATGGCGGGAATCGAATACGGGGCGATGCTGGGTACTTCCCTTCTGCCCGGTATCGGAACGGTTGCCGGTACGATTATCGGCGGCATGATAGGAAACCAGGTAGGACGCGTGGTGGGCTCCCAGGCATCCGGTATAATGTTCCAGAATCGTACAGCAAATAAAGAAGAGCAATAAAAACAAGATTTATATGCAAAAGACCGGTAAAGCGGCACGTACGCTTCCGGTCTTTTTTATAATGCCATTTTTTAATGATGCTGATTATGCAGGTCTGTCATTTGTTTTTTTACATACCCTTCATCCATTACATTCACCGCCCGCAGTGGGGAATTTACATCATTTGTTTTAAAGTCCTCTGGTTCTATATCGACATCGTACGTAAAAGACAGGTCTTTATTCTGTCGGGCCGTTTCATCTGGTCCCCCGTTTTTTGCATCTTCCATTAATCCCGCTAGCTGGCCGCGTGTACTGGCTGTCGCCTCCTTTAGCTGATCTCCGAGAGACAGAACGGCTGCGATCCCTTTTACGGCCGCTCTTCTGGCGGCTTTTCTGGTTTCCGGGGATACAGATAAAATGACAGTGGCGGCTGTAAGAGCCATCCCCCAGGGGGTTTTGGGAAGCATTCTTTTCAACATAAGGGTTCCTCCGTTTTCAATTAAGATAAGCATTACACTTCCCTTTTCTGGCTTAATTATGCATCCGCACATGCTTCTCCCAATACATAAAGATGCTTTGCCCGGTTGATAATATGTATGTATTTTAGTTCGAGAGGAAAGGGGGGATAAGGCAGTGGAGCAGATTGTATCCAAAGAGAGGTTCATCCGTTCCTTACCGGGAAGACTCCGGGTAGAAGTGTATGGCTTGAAAGCGAATCCTTCTTTCGCTGAGAAGCTGCAGGTGCTCTTTCAGGGCGAGGAAGGGATTCTCACCATCCGAGCTTGCACCGATACGGGGAGGATGCTGCTCACCTACAACGAGAAAATAATTTCCCTGCAAAAAATTTGCCATTTCCTTCATCGGCTGGAGGAGCAGGAATATATAGAGCAACATCCGCAATGGAAGAAAGAGATAGACGACCAAACGCTTGAAGAAGTGGCTGCTGCTGTCGCTATCCCGGTAGATGAGCAGAGTGGTGTTCCTGAAACCTTTCAGGAAATTCCGGTTGCAAAACGGGAAAAGCCAGAGAGCGCTCCTCTTATTCTGACAGCTTCTGTGATTGGATTGGGTGTTCTTGGAGCCAAACAAGTACTTTATGGGAAGTCACCGCTGGCAAGAAGCCCGGGGATGTTCTATACATCAGGGATTTTAGCGATGGTAACCGGGTACCCGATTCTGAAAAAAGGATTTGAACGATTTGCCCGTGAAGGGCGGTTTAATGCTGATCTTGTTTTAGGTGCGGCCGCGTTCGGCATGGCCCTTGTTCATGAAAATATTGTGGCTCTGGCGGGAGTTAGTATTATTCAGTTCCTGGACTGGCAGCGGAAAAAGAACAACGTGGCAGGCGGAGACCCCGCCCTCTATCTATCCGCCGAAACGAAAGCATACGCGGAGCGTGCGACGAAGTGGGCGTTTGGCCTGGCGGGCATGACGTATCTTGTAACGAGAAACCCGTTACAGACGATGGGTGTCCTGCTTACCGCAAACCCCCGCCCCTCTTTAGCCGCAGAAGAATATGCGTGGAGGCAGGCGGAACTGTCCGCAAAGCAGGCAGGGCTTACCCTGCCGCAAAATCAAACGTTATGCCAGCTTGCACAAACAGAGAAAATCGTGATTGAAGATACGTCCCTGTTGTTTACAAAACAGGACGAGGTGCTATCCTGCATAACCGAGGACAGCGAAGAGAAGGTATGGTGTTTAGCCAGGAGCCTCACCGAGAAAACGAACCATCCTCTTATGTTTGCCATTAAAGCCAGAGCGGAGGAAACAAGAAGGACAAAGCGAACGGCTTTCCATGTGGAAGAAACAGAGGAGGGTATAAAAGGAATCGTTAACGGACAGAATGTTTTCTTTGGTTCAAAGAAGTGGATGCAAAGGAACAACGTTTGCTCGCATGAGTATGAAGATAAAGCAAAACGATATGAGAGGGAAGGGTATACGGTTTATTTTCTTGGAAGGCAGGATGAATGCATAGGAATTATCCTTTACTCATCCCCTTTTCAGGCAAGGGAAGAAATGTACCATATAAAAAGCCTGCGGGAAAAATTCCCTTCTGTACAGGTTTCTTTTTTATATGACTCCATTGGTGTTAAGAAACAACCGTCGTTGTGGGAACCCTCATGGGAGCTATTGCCCCCTGGCGCTTTTGAATCGTTGCACTATCCTCCCGTCAAGAATGTTTTCATTCGAGAGCAGGCTGATTTCAGGAAGATAGAAGAAGCAATGGTGTACTCCAAAAAAGTCGATCTGCTGAATAAGCAGCACCGGAAGTGGAACAGGCTATGGAATATCATTGGAACGGCTCTCGTGATTCCGGGAAGGCTGGCTCCGCCGCTTGCCAATCTAATTACCGACGCGTGCAAGCTTATCATGCTAGCCCGCTCGAAAAAGCTGTTGGACAAGCAACCTTCAGGCAAAGGTTTGAATCCGCCGCGCTGGGTTAAGAACAGCCATACCTGGCATGCATTCTCAGAAGAAGAACTGGCGGCCCGGTTGGAAACAAACCTGAATCAAGGCCTCTCCGAAGAAGAGGTAATGAAAGCCCGTTCGGCTTTAGGATGCAATGAAATCCAACCGGCGGAAAAGCGGCATTGGATCTTTTCGCTTGCGAAGCAATTTACAGAGTTCACCACGCTGCTGCTCCTCGGTACGGCCGCTGTTTCTGTATTTTCCGGCGATGTATTTGACGGGATAGCGATGTCCGCGGTTTTGTTTATGAACGCTGTTGTGAGCACAATCCAGGAAAGAAAAGCGGAGCAAGTCGTTAATGAACTGAACCAGTTCCAGCCGCCGTTATGTAAAGTCATCCGTTCAGGCCAGGAACAGGAGGTATCTGCGATTGAACTGGTGCCTGGCGATGTCGTTGTCCTGGAGGCTGGTGATTGCGTGCCCGCGGATATCCGTATGCTTTCTGATTGGAATTTTGAGGTAAATGAAGCACCGCTGACGGGTGAGTCACTGGCCGTTAGAAAGACAGCCGGGACACAGGCCGCGGATACTCCGCTTGCAGAAAGAAGCAATCTTATCTATATGGGCACCAATGTGACGAGAGGAAAAGGAATTGGCGTCGTCATCGGAACAGGAATGAATACGGAAATCGGCTATTTAACGGCATTGCTGAAAGACGGAGAGAAGGAGCAGACACTGCTGCAGCAGCAGGTTACCTCAATTAGCAAGCTTTTCGTGCGTGGAGCTATCTTCGCCGGAACACTTGTTTTTGCTGTCGGACTGCTCCGGGGTAATACGATGCGGCAAATGATTTCTACTTCTGTGGCGCTCATTGCTTCCGCCATACCGGAAGGCTTGCCGGTAACGATTACGATCGCGTTAAGCGCGGGGATTTACCGAATGGCAAGGCGCAATGCAATCGTGCGAAAGCTTTCGGCACTGGAAACATTAGGGCGGGTAACCGTCATCTGTACCGATAAAACAGGAACGTTAACCAAAAATGAAATGACCGTTACAAAGGTTGCAACGGTGAATGAGACATGGGCTGTCACAGGCAACGGATACAGTATAGATGGAGAGTTTAGCCACCAGGAGAACAAAGGACCGCTTGATAATAAGGACGTCCATAAGCTTTTGCATATCGGCTTTCTTTGCAACAACAGCCAGCTTGTAGAAGAACAGGGCGTACAGACGGTGAAGGGGGACCCGACGGAAGGGGCGCTGCTGGTAGCCGGGGCAAAAGCGGGCCTTCTGCTGGACGACATGTCTAAGTGGAAGCGAAAAAGGGAAATTCCGTTTGATTCAAATCGAGGCACGATGAGTGTGATTTGCCATGAAGAAGAAGACCATGAGTCCTGCTTTATCATGTCAAAGGGCTCGGTTGAAACGATTGTACACAGATGTGCTTCTTATGAGCAGAACGGCCGGGTTTACCCTTTAACGGAAGAGATAAGAACCGCTATCCTAAAGCAAAACGATGTGTTTGCTTCGCAGGCTTTGCGTGTTCTGGGGTTTGCTTACCGCCCTATTCAGCAAGACGAAGCGCATGAAGAAGCAAAAGAAGAGCAGTTAATTTATATCGGTATGGTAGGCATGATTGATCCACCCAAAGCGGAAGTGGCCCAGGCAATTGAAGAGACCTTCCATTTAGGGGTTAAACCGGTCATGATCACAGGCGATCACCCTGTCACAGCGATTTCCATCGGCAGACAATTAGGGATTTACAGGGAAGGGGATCGCGTCATTACCGGCAAAGAACTAAATGAAATGAGCGAGGAGCAGTTAGCGGCGATGATTGCGCATGTCTCCATCTTTGCCCGTGTATCTCCGGAACATAAACTGCGCATTGTCCAGGCATACCAGAATGCAGGCCACATCGTTGCAATGACAGGAGATGGCGTCAATGACGCACCGGCGATTAAGAAAGCGAATGTCGGGATCGCCATGGGGAAAACGGGGACAGAAGTAACCAAGCAAACGGCTGATATGGTATTAAAGGAAGACCATTTTGGTTCCATTCTTGATGGGGTGAAGGAAGGCCGTACGATTATCAGCAACATCCGTAAGGCAATCGGATGCTTGTTAACCGGAAATCTGGCTGAAATATTAGTAAGCAGTGTGGCTGTTCTTGCCGGCCTGCCGATTCCTCTCGTCCCGATTCAGATTTTGTTAATGAATTTACTTACGGATGCACTCCCTGCGGCTGTTTTAGCTGTGAATCCAGGGAATAAGGAACTTGTAACGGAAAGACAGGATATCGTAGACAAGAACTTGTACAGGAAAGTGGCAGTCCGAGGGCTGATTCTCGGCCTGGCAGCCGTTGGGGTTTTTGCGGGCGGCCTGGCAACGGGTGCATCGCTTCCTGCCGCTCGTACGATGGCGTTCGTAACGCTTGTCGCAGGGCAGCTAATGCAGACATTCTCATGGAGACAGGAGAACGGCCAACAATTCTCCAACTGGATAAAAGACAGGTTTTTTATCGGCTCCCTCGGCATCTCATGGCTCGCTCTGCTTTCTGTCATGTATGTTCCTGCATTCGCCCAGTTTTTCCACACTGCACCATTGAGCTTTGTCCAGTTGGCGCAGGTACTCCTTGTAAGCGGCTCGGTGAATCTCCTGTCAAGGCCGATACTAAAGGCTTTGACGGGAGAACGCCCGTCTCTTTCGTCTTATCTGATATCACAATTACAAGCTGCATAAAGGAAGTGAAAATTAATGAAGATGCATGTAGAACGCCTTGTTATAGGTACAGCGCTGGCGCTTAGCGCATCTGTTATTCTGCCGATTGCGAAGGCAACACTCAGCACAGCGGGACGCGTGGGAGGAAAAGCAGCAGCAGGTACATGGTCCGGTCTGCGGACAACGCTCCAAACGGCGCGGGAAGAAGTGGAAGACATGGTAGCAGAGGCGCAATTCGAGCGTATGAGCAAGCGGCTGGATAAAGAAATAATGGAATAAGGAGGGTATGACATGGAAAGCAGTAAAGTAGATCATCATCTCCAGCAGGCATTCGCTCACCTTAAAGAAGCGCTCAATTTGAGCATCGGGATGGTAGAGCAGAATCAGGCCAATAAATCAGAGATGGGGAAAAGATGGGAAGTGTTTTTTGGAGAATTTATTAACATGGTCAAAACGAAGGGGAAAGAACATAAACTAAATTTGCTTTCTTGGATATCCTTCTCCAAGCTTTGGAAATGGTAAAGGGAGAAGGAACTCCCCTTTACCACATAGAAACGTTATTTTCTTTTCGAAGGGCGGATAGGAGCTTCTAAAGCGTACAATTCTTCTTCAAGGGAAAGCATTTGCTGCTGGGCTACCTTGCGGGCATCGCCAATGGCCTGATTGTAAAGAATAGGCGCAATTTGTTCGACGATGAAGTCAAATAAATCCTCTGATGCTAAATCACCGATCGTTTCGCCTCTTTCTGTTTCAAAGTACTGTTGAATGCTTCTTATTACTTGCTGTTTATGTTCCAGGGGAATTTTCTTAATGAGCATGGCTCTCTCCTTTAAAGAACGGCGTCCGTTATATTTTCCACGCGAAGATTATGTATTCTTTCGTCCATCGTTATAACTCGAAGTGTGCTTCTTACATAGTTAAACTGCGTCACGACTCCTTTAAGCGTATGGATAGCCGCATCCTCGTAAAAGGAGATGGTAACCGGCTCATAATGTTCGAGGGAACGTTGGATAACCTCGTTTATTTTTTCTTTCATGCTTTCACCTCCACAATTGCTGTTTATGTTAATATGGGGATCATAATAAGCCATCATTACGATGTTCAGGAAAGGAATGCTTTTATGACAGATATTGATTCATTTCAGACGGAGGAACATGAGGAAGAATTGCAGAACAGATTGGGCCGGGCGGTACTTGCACTTATTGCAGGCATTTTTGCGATGACCTTTTTAATCTTATTCGTTCCAAATCTATTCATGCGCTCTAAAGCGGCCGTGCTATGGCTCATTTTGTCTATTATCTTCTCGCTTGTCGGCTTTGTCACCGGATTAAGCGCCAGGAGAACGACCAAGGGAAGAGGGCTGGCGGTAGCAGGTATTACATTAACGGCAATCCCGCTGCTTATGATGGTTGCAATGCCTATCTTCTCCGTTATCTACTATCTTATCGCTGGATGAGCGGATACCACTATGCTCCCATAATTTTAACAAAAGGGGAAGGGTTAAGCACTCCGGAAAAAACCCCTTCAAATACTATCATTTGAAGGGGTTTTTTAAAAGGGCTGTTATTTCATCAAGATGCGGATAGCGATTTTCTTTTCGGGATACAACAATACTGGCCAGAGCATTTCCGAAGGCGAGAGAATCTTCGATGCTTCCCCCTGTTAAAAGCTTAAACATAAAGCCTGCATTAAAGCCGTCTCCCGCTCCCGTTGTATCAAAAGCCTCTGTAGGAAACCCTTTATGATAAACGGCCTCGCCATTTATAAAAGCTGTAGCCCCTTTGCTTCCTTGTTTGAGGATAATGGACTTTGCCCCTTTTTCAAAAAGCAGTGAGATTGATTCTTCAATGGTAGATAATCCCGTTAAATGAAGTAACTCCTCATCGTTTGGCATAAAGTAATCGATATAAGGAAGAAGGTTTATGATTTCATTGCGGCTTTTTTCAGACCAGCCTCCGATATCTGAGTTCGAATCGAAAAATGTCAGGTGATAATTTGCCTTCGCCTGTTTTAAACAAGTTAATGTTCCTTCAAATCCGAAATTAGGCAGGAGGAAATACCCGTAGAAAAAGCTGGCTTTTGCTTTATTGAAATCCCGTGCATTTTGTACCACTTCTTTAGTAAAATCATATAGATTTCCGCTATATGTGACGAAGTAGCGGGACCCAGCCTGGTTTACGACGCCTACAGAAATAGCTGTAGGGGTTCCTGTGCGTGTGATCCCATCCTCCACCATTGGCAGCATTTCCTGATAAATTTTTTCCCCGAAGTCATCCTTTCCAAGGGTTGCAATGACTCTAGGTTTTACCCCGAGCTTTACCAGGGGATAGATAAGATTAGCAAGCCCGCCAGGCCGGAACATCATATGATCGACCATATGCTCTTCACCAAAGTTCGGCCTCTCTTTCACATGGGCTAAGATCAAGTCTGCATTCAAGTTGCCGATCAGATTAATCATCCTATTCTCTCCCTGTAACTTTGCTGATAAGCTCCGCCTGCCCCGCGACAAGACCTTTTTGTGCTGAGAGCTCTACTGCTGCCAGTTGGGTAACAAGCGAGTAAGGAATTGTGCTCACATATTCATTTACGGAAGGAATGGCGAGGGAACAGATGTTTTTGTGATTTAATTTTTCATCTGATACATATAGCATTTTTGCGCCAAGTTCCGCCATTTCTAGCACATATCGCTGGTTAATTTCATAAGTCTTCCCTTTTGGATTAAAGAAAAGCACCTGTAGATTCTCTTTAATCAACTCAAAAGGACCATGGCGGAATTGAGAAGCTGACATGGCTTCTGTGTACATCCTCGCTGTTTCCTTTAAAGTTAAGGCTCCCTGTCGGGCAGTGAAAACGCTGGGCCCCCTTCCGAGTAAGAGGAGAGGGCGATTAGGATCCAATGCTTCTCCAATCTGTTTTTTGTATTCATCTGCCTTTTCCAGTTCTTTTTCCAGAACATCTGCGGCTTTGTATAAATCATCCTCCATTGTCAGCCCTGCAGCTTTGGAGCCGAGCAACAAGAGGAGAGCCACTGTTGTTGTGAAAGACTTAGAGGAAGCAATCGCTTCTTCTTTCTGAGCATACGTATAGAATACATGATAAACATGATCAGCTACTGTACTTCCTTTCGTATTTGTAACACTGACGGCATGGGGATACCTTTTTACAATTTCTTTCGCTTCAAAGCTTTCACCGCTTTGCGAAACGACAACGACATAATGCTGTTCTAACATAGCCGTATAATAATGAAGGAGTTCCGAATTATCGATTGCGATAGACGAAATTCCATGCTGGTTGAAATAAGCGGTTAGAAGTTCAGACGCTGCCAGCGAACTGCCCATTCCAGTAAAAAGATAAGGTTTCCCAGCGTTTGTGAAGGAACTTTCTTTATTAAAATGAATCGTATTCCGAATCACCTGTGGCTGTTCAAATACTTCTTCATAAAATTTACTCATGATGTTACCCCTTTTCCGAGCCTTCAGAGAGACCGCTTATAATATTTTTTTGGAAGAATAGAGCTAAAATAATAGGGGGGAGAGAAGCCATAAGCCCTCCGGCGATTTGCATTCCAAAATCGATCATCCCCCGCTTAGAGAACTCAGAAATTGCCACGGTTAACGTCTTTGCATCATAGGTAGAGGTGAAAATACTGGCAAACATAAACTCATCCCAGGAAACAAGGAATACGAAGATACTGGTCGCAATAATGCCAGGCACTGATAACGGGAGGACGAACCGAAACAATACGCCCAGACGGGAAACGCCGTCCATGAGCGCTGATTCCTCCATTGATTCAGGGATGGAACGGAAGTATCCCTGGAGCATCCAGATGACAAAAGGAAGGTTAAAAGCTGTATAAATTAAGATAAGGGTTGGAAGCTGATTAATCATACCCATCCGGGCAAAAATAATGTAAAGCGGGATAAGCAATACGATTTCAGGTACCATTCGAAAACCAAGAACGGAAATCAAAAGCGTATCCTTTCCTTTAAAGCGAAAGCGGGCGTAGGCATAGGCTGCAAAGATCCCTATAAATAACGATAAAATCGTAGTCGATAAGGATACAATAAAACTATTTTTAAGGGCAGTGAAGAACGGAGGCAAGCTTCCGTCACTTGCTTTTCCTGAAAATATGTTTGTATAGTTATCCACTGTCCAATTTTGAGGCATCAGATGAAGCGTTTTGGCGTTCAGGTCAGCATTGGAAGAGAATGTCGCAACGATAAGCAGAAAAATAGGAGTAAGCGTAAAGAGTAGAACGCCAATTACACCTATGTAGATAAAGAACTGCTGTTTTTTTGTTCTTTTCATAAGCGGTTACTCCATGTTCTTATACAGAATTTTGACGTAAATTAAGGCGAATAGCATAATGAATAACGACATCAGAAAAGCGATGGAAGCACCGTAACTGAATTTTCCGAACATCATGGAAGATTGGTACGTATAGAAGGAAAGAACCTGTGTACCACCCGCCGGGCCGCCACTTGTCATAATATAAATAATGTCGAATACTTTAAAGGCTTCCATCGTTCTCATCACCAGGGCAACCATAATAGCAGGGCTTAACAGGGGAAGAGTGAGAGAGAAAAAACGCTTAAATGCACTGGCTCCATCCACCATTGCCGCTTCGTAAGGTTCCTTTGGAAGTGATTGAAGTGCCGCGAGAAGAATTAACGAAACAAAAGCCGTGTTTTTCCATACATCTGCAACAATAACGGCATTCATAGCGGAAAAAGAGCTTCCTAAAATATTAAAATAACCATTGGTAAAGCCTAGCTTTGCCAGGATAGCAGGAACGGTTCCATGATCAGCATCGTATAGCCATTTCCAGAGCACGGCATTTACGATGGTCGGGAAAGCCCAGGGAATGAGCATGACTCCGCGGACAAGGCCTCTTCCGCGAAACTGTTCATTGAGAATGAGGCAATCGCCAGCCCGATAATAAATTCTAATCCTACGGATGTAACCGTAAAGTAAAGGGTTTTCCCCAGAGCAGACCAAAAGAAGTCCCCGGTTAACACCTTTATATAATTTTCAAGTCCAATAAAATGCCAGAGGTTTGGGTTATCAAGCTTGTTTACATTTTTACTCAAATCGATAAAGCTGATAAATACCGCGTAGAGAAGAGGGATTAAGATTACACCCAAAATAACAGCAAAGCTTGGAAGTAAGTAAAAATACGGTCTTATTTTTTTAATCATGTTTTTGCTCCCTGGATTATTGAGGCAAATAGGCAGGTGCCTGCATAGGAGCCTGCCTATTTGTTTATTACTGCTGATTTAATTCTTTCGCTTTTGCAACTGCCTGGTCTAGAGCTGTTTTTACAGGCGTCTTTCCGGTTAGCGCTTCCTGTAGACGAATCTGTAAATCCTTCGAGAATTCGCTATAAGATTCTAAAGAAGGACGAGAGGTTGTGTTTTCTAACTGTTTTACCATTTCCTTCATGGCGCCATGATTTTTGTTTAGCTCCTCATCGTTGTATAAATCCTTCCAAATAGGGAGAGCGCCGGCTTTAAGAGATTGTTGTTTCTGGATTTCTTTACTTCCCAGGAACTCAATGAATTTCCAGGCTGCGTCCGCATGCTGCGTTTGTGCACTAATACCAAGATACATGGAACCGGTCACCGTTGAGTTAGGGGCTCCATTTGCGGAAGGAACAAGACCTACCTTTGCTTTTCCTTTAATCTTAGAGTCTTTACCGTTCAATTCACCCCAGTAGAAGGACCATCCGGAAACAAAAGCAGTTTTGCCATTCTTGAATGCGTCAAGAATCTGGCGGTCGTTGCTATTTAAAGAAGATTTGCTTACAATTCCGTCTTTATTCATGGAATCTACCATGTACTGGAGGGCCTGCACTCCTTTAGCATCATTAAAGACCGGGTTTCCTTTTTCATCAAGGAATTTACCGCCGTGGGAAGCAAGGAATTGAGAGAAGTAACAAACAAGGCCCTCGTTTGCGCTCCAGCCCCATGTACTTGCGGCATCTTCAACGATTTTCTTCTGCTGGAGGGTTTTGGACATTGCAGTGAATTCATCCCATGTTTTTGGCGGATGATCGAACCCCGCTTTTTTCAGCATGTCCTCGTTATAATAGAAGAACAGAACATCATTGAACATCGGGACCCCATAGTAATCACCTTTTAGTTTGGTAATGTTCAAAGCTGCAGGCAGAATGCCGCTCTTCATCTCATCTGTGTACCGCGCTGTGACAGGCTGGATAAAACCGGCATTGGCATACTCCGCTGTCCAAATCTCATCTGTGTCTACTACATCATACGAAGCATCGCCTTTGGCATTGAAGGAAGCAAGCTCCTTATCGTGCAATTGATCATAAGCAACATGTTCCAATTGAACTTTAATGTTCGGATATTTTTTGTTGAATTCTTTAATCGCTTCTTCTCTAAATCCGGCAAAGTCATCACTGGATAGAACGCGAATCGTTACCGGCTGGTTTGCATCTTCCTTGCCAGCCGCAGGTTCGCTTTTACTGCTCGTGGAACAGGCAGCCGTTACAGATAAAGCTAAGACAGACGCTAACGCTACCCCCAAAATCTTTTTCATTTGTAATCCCCCTTATATAATTATATTTTCTTGAATTTGTTCGAAAACATAGGAGACAGCACCAAGCGCGCTGGCACGGTCATCTAAACATGCGAGTTCGATGTTGGTTTTTAAAGGACTCAACAAAGCGACCCTGTTTCTTATTTCTTCAATGATAGGCGAAAGGGATAGTGCCATTGGTCCGCCTATAATCACTCTCTCCGGGTTGAGGAGACTAACTACATTAGAGAGAACAAGAGAGAGATACAGTGTAAGCTGAGAGGAGGCCTCCCTTGAATGGTGCATACACCCGATCAATTCGGAAATTTTTCTTTCAAAAATGCCAAACCCGCCAAATTGATTAATATCCTTTTCCTCTATGTCTTCCTTATCCAGAAAGTATCCAATTTCTCCAGCTGAGAATTGGTGTCCCTGCACGAGCCCGCCATTAGCGATGATGGCACTTCCTACACCCGTACCTATTGAGATAAAAAACATGTCATTCGTTTGTGCCCCCTGTCCTACCCATCTTTCTCCCAGGGCAGCACAATTTACATCATTGTTTACGAAGACAGGAAAAGGAAAGTGCGCCTTCATTTCTTCCTTCAGATTAATGTCCTTCCAGCCTAAAGCGGGCGCATCGACAACGACCTCCTTGTTGCCGTTAACGATAGAAGGGACCGCAATTCCGATACCGAGGAGCAAGTGCTGTTCAATGCCGGATTCCCTAATAAAGTTATGTATATTGTTTATCATTTGTTTTATATTGCTTGTCGCAGGGCACTCCTTTTCGAAAACGATCTCTCCATTTAGGTCTGTAACAATATGCAAAATTCTATTATCCCCAATATCTAGGCCCAATCCAAATGCAGACATGGGATTAAAACCAAGTTCCATGCCCCTTCTCCCGCCTTCTTTTGTCGAATCACCGAGACCAAGCTCGATGACGAATTTTTTCGACAGAAGTTCGTCCACGATAGAAGAGATAGTAGAGCGACTTAAACCCAGCTTCCTGGAAAGAGCCGCCCGGCTGATAGGCTGGTGGGAACGAACGGTTTCTAAGACAAGGGAACGATTCATCTTTTTAATTAAGTCCAGGTTTCCGGTCGTATTCATTTTTCCCTTCTTCCTTTTTGTTTGTTCAGTGACAAAACTAACTGATATTTTAATATTATCGGATGAGAGAAAATATTTCAACTAATAAATGTAAGCGTTGCATTGAGCTGGTGGACCGCAACATATACATATCCAAGGAAGAGAAAAATCGAGCGTAAAGGGAGACGGAATTCATTACGCTTTGTAAAAAACATGGCTAAACGTCAGAAAGCGCCCGTAAATTCGATTTAGAATTCGCGGGCGCTTCTTTTACCTTCGCTGAAGAATTACTGTTGTTACTGTGTAGTGTTTGATGCCTGATTTAACGTGTCTTCTCCCTGGATAACGGGGTTGCCCGTGCTCTCAAGGTGCGCTTCCTCATGCTTAACTGTGTCCGTAACCTGCTGCATTTCCTGCACTTCCCGTTTGCTAATAATGATTTCCTCAGTAACAACAGGTGTTTTATTTACTGTAATGTGCTCTTCCATAACGGGAATCCGGATGACCTCATTCTTGCCCATTGCAGTGCCGCCTGCTGCAGTATTACCTGCTGCACTGGCTGTTGTTGAATTTGCGGCCTGGCTGCCAGTAACAGGACGGCGTTCAATATACACTTCTTCGTGGGTAACCGGAACCGTAAGTGTTTTTTGTTCCTCTACGGCTTCCCTGCGGATTTGAACTTCACCCGCTTGCACCTGATTCTTTGATATCGTGAGTTGCTCCTCATGAAGCTGGAGTGTTTGCTGCTGTTTGGCTGTGTTTTGTGTACTTCCGGTACCTGTTTGCCCGCTGGCAGCAGTCTGGGACGCCTGGTTTTCGCCGGCTGTTGTTGTGTCCAGCGAATGGTTAGCAGTGAAAGCCTGATATACCTGATCCGCCTGGTTGGAATCTGCATTTACAAACACCAGGATGTTTCCTTTGTCCGCGTAAGAACCGTATTCCTTTGCTTGATTTTGAGACAGGCCCATTTGCGTTAATTGATTCGCTGATCCGCCTTGCTTTGTATTTGTATTTGCATTTGTCTTTGTGTTTGTGTCACCAAACATGTTATCTGTATCACCCACAAAGAAGGAAGCAATTTCTTCAAGGAACCCGCCATTCCCATTATTTCCACCGCTGTTTGTACCTGTATTTCCGTTTGTACCTGCACTCGTGCTTGCACCGCCACTGGTTAATCCACTTTTCGCCGTGGCTCCGGTTTGGCTTTCAATTGCGGACATCGTTCCTGTATTTTTCACAACTACAGAAATATCGCTGGCATTGTAGCCCTGTTGTTTAATTTGGTTAATTGCTTTAATCGCATCCTGTTGTGTACTGAAAACGCCGACAATTTTATTTTTCATTTTTAGCTCCTCCTGGAATTGATGCATTTTGTGCAAGGTTACTGCGGGGCCCAGATCGAATCCCGTATGTATTGTGTCCAACGATGTTATGGCTCACTCGTTTAAGCTGCAATAAGTGAGAAGGGAAAGTTGTCCGAAACCTGTGTTTAAAGCGGGCTCTTTTTTGTGTCCAAAAAGGATGAGAGCCATTTCAGCCTTCGGGATGATACGGCCCGGTACTTTGGTATGGCAAGAAATCATTCTGAAGTTCCCCATATTCATCCTGATTCCTGATATTTCCAGGAAAGATGGAGGCATACTAATAACTACAAATGTTTATCTGAATATTTTAAATTGATGAATTCAAGAAATTGTGAGGCTTCTTCACTTATACAAAGGGGGAGCAGAGTGAAAAAACGATGGCCAAAATTTATAATAGCCTCCATTCTAATGATAAGTGTTATGACCTTAAGCACAGCAATCTTCTATTACAATACGCATGTGTATGCGGAAACCATTCATGAGCAGGAGCTCAAAATCGATGGGGAGCGAAGTGAAGGCGGAAAAGGCCCCTTATTTTACTCAAACGATTCAGATGGAGTAAATCCTAGAAAAAATTGGGCGCCTGGAGAAACGGCAACAAGGGGCTTCATTATAAAAAATACTGGCAGCCTTGTTGGGCACCTGGAGAGAATCTACTGCAAGCCGGAGTATACCGGAGATAAGGAGGATAATGAGGAATTTGGCGAGCAAGCTGTTGTTTATGTTCAACTCATCCAACGTAAGGATGGCTACAAGATAGATGGGAACAAGTTTAAGGAATTAATTGAAAAAATGAATCGAGATCATGCTGCATTTGATGACCCTGACTTTTATAATCCTCCCCCCGATATTGAAAGAGCTATTTCTAAAGCAGGGGAGCATATTGATAAGGAAGTAAAAACAAACCGTGAAAATGAAGATAATGGTTTAAAAATTACTTCTCTTTATAGCGGGTTGCTTAAAAACCTATACAATAGGGAAGTTTCTGTTCTTGGCGGCAGCTATGAATTGAAGAGCGGAGAGGAGATGTACATAACGTACACCTTTCACTTTTTAAATTTAATACCTGATTCAAATAACAAGCTTCAAGGAAAAAAGGCGCAGCACTCGCTTCAATTTATTTTTTCCGCGCTGCCTGGTGGCAATCCGGGAGGCGGAGGAGATGGAGGCGGTGGCGGAGGCGAAAAGAACCCTCCGGGGGGCGGCGGTGGAACGGTTAAAGAACCCCCAGCTACAGATGACATAGTAAACCCACCGAATAATCCCCCGCCAGCCGAACCGGAAACACCGCCAGAAGAAGCTGGAGAACCGGTTCAACCAGGGGATAATCCGCCGAATGAGGAGCCAGGACAGCCTGCGGATCAGCCAGCTCCGCCTAAACAGTCGCAACAACCACAACAGCCACAACAGCCACAACCACAGCCACAGCAGCCATCGGGCGACAAACGCCACACAGGCAAAAAGCTGCCAGGCACTTCAACACCGTGGTACAACGTACTGGCGATAAGTGGAACGTCAGTATTTGCCCTGGCTGCTTATTTGGCATACAGGCGCAAAAGCGACAAAGACATGAAAATGTAAGGAAAGGAGAAGAAGGGATGCGTTTTTTATCTAAAAACAAAGTTCCTGTCTTTCTTCTTCTCCTCTCGCTTCTTACCTGTGGCTGGGCAGGCATAGAAATATACGTGCTTGAACATCGGGCAGATCAAAAGGTAAAAGAGTGGGAGAGCAAGCAGCTGCAGAAAGCGATTCAAATTCCACAAAATAGGACCCGAGCAACAGAAAAAACGGCGGAGGAAAATAAGAAAAAAGCTCATGCAAACATCGGGAAAGGGAATGTAATTGGTTTACTGGAGCTTCCTGTCTCCGATAAAAAGCTGCCGATTATAGAAGGAACAGATGAACGAAGTTTGTCTGAAGGGATAGGCCATTACGAAGGAACAGCTCTGCCGGGGGAGAAGGACAATGCTGTATTAGCCGGACACAGGGATACGGTATTTAAGAAATTAGGGGAAGTAAAAAAAGGCGACCTCATTCGTATCGAAACCGAGTCGGGGGTTTATCAATATAAAGTGTCGGACTATAAGATTGTAGACAGCGATGACACAACGGTTATTATGCCAAGTGATAAATCAATGGTAACATTAATTACGTGCTACCCGTTTCATTTTGTCGGTCCAGCTCCCAAACGGTATATTCTTTATGCTGAATTAGAGCGGCAGGGAGAAAATTTATAGGCCGGCCGACACCCTGCTTGTTTCAAGATTTTACCTCGCACCTGGGCAGCATTATCTATTTTTATTTTGCTCATACTAGGGAAAAGCGGAGGTATTATCTTATGAACTGGGAGCTATTTCTTTTTCTCTTTGCCCTGGGTGTCTCGTTTCTTACGGCAGCGGCGCTTAACACGAAGCGAGAAATCACAGGCACGGATTGGAGCCAACGCCGTAAATGCGGCAGCGCTGCCGAACATATTCTGTTCGATGAACTCGCCCGCCACGATTTCCGGATGCTTACTCAAGTTCCGGTTGGCAAGCGGCAAAAAGTTGACTTCTTTCTCCTTGACTATGACATAGCGATTGAAGTGGATTCCACTGTCTACAGCGATCCCGAGATACAAAATCGAATGAATCGGAAGGATACATCGGTTCGTGAAAAAGGATGGGAAGTCATTCGGGTTTCCGCAGCGGATGTCAGGCAGGACGTTGATGGGGTTGTATCGAAAATACTTACGGCAGCAGGCTGGTATGAGGAAGCTGAGTTGACAGCAGAACATGAGCCTGTACCTGAGTAACGCGTAACAGTCAGTAATAAAAGCCGCCATGGAATTCATTCCAGGCGGCTTTTTGTAGAGAAAGTCCCCAGTCTTTCCCCCATTTTTATGGTTATTCCTTCTTTCAGCTCACTGCTTAGTTCTACGGTAGATTCTTCAAACAATAAAATGACAGTAGAACCGAATTCAAAGAACCCCAGTTCCTCTCCTTTTTTGTATTGGGCGTGCATCTCCATCGAATGAACAAGCTCTTGTCCCCTGTGTTTGGAGTGGATATTGTCTTCATAGGCAATTTGAACACTTCCAACGATAAAGGCTCCGACTTTTACCAGAGCGATCTCACCGAATTCCGAGTCAATATACGTTGTAAGACGTTCGTTCTTTGTAAAAAGCCCGGGAACGTGAAGCACACCGATCTCATTGACAGGGTGAAGCCGCCCGGGAATGTAGTGGTAACCGGTAATTTTTCCGGATACCGGGATGTGAATGCGATGGTAATCCCTCGGGCTGAGATAAATCGTAATAAAATCGCCGTTGAGGAAACGCTGCGCCTTTTCTTTGCTGCCTAGCAGCTGTTCCACTGTATAGTACACGCCTTTCGCCTGTATAATGGACCCGTTCTCAATTTTTCCTGCCTGAGCAACCGTCCCGTCAACAGGGCTTACGATGCTTTCTGGGGCCGGATCGATGGGGCGTACACCAGGGGCAAGCTTCCTTGTGAAAAATTCATTTAAATTTTTATAGTGCTCCACCGGCTTTTCGATGCCGCTTATATCAATGCCGTAATGATTAACATAGCGCTTTATGAATGATTTGCTGAGCGGTGAACGCATTAGTTTTCCCGCAAGAGATGAGATCTGGTTTTGAGGGAGAAGGGTGATAATAGCCTTGGCTATTCTTTTCATTAGCTTATTCCTTCCTGATCAATATTACTTCCGCTCGATAAAGTATAAAACAACGATTTGCGCTTTGTAAAATTTATTTCCCATTGGATTAAATAATTTCGAGGAATGTCGTAATTTGTTGAGAAAATTTTGTGGTCTATCTCCCTCCTGTGATACATAATGGAAAATGCGTTAGCAAAGTCAATTGCTTTTAGGGAGAGATTAAAAGTGAATGAGGAAGCAGAGTTAAGGTTAGCTGTGGATGATCTAAAGAAGATTCTCGTGAAGACAACAATAGAACACGATTTCAACTTTCAGCATCCAAGCGTATTACACATTAGCCGGGAACTTGACCGCTTGATTTTAAAGGCAATGAAAGGTAAGGAACTTTGTCCTGTGTAGCCTTTCTTAAAGAAGATGCTGTTATTTAAGCATTTTCTTTTTTTTATAAAAAATATCTTGACAAATTTAAATAATTATGTTATAATTAAATATTTGTTGACTTTAAATGAAATGGCTTTTATTATAAGGATAGATTTACCCGTTGAGGAGGAGGAATTTATGAAAATTTCGGATGGTCTGGCCATGGTTGAATTAAAAATAGAGGCTTTCGGTAATCGTGCAACATTCAACCCGACACTCATTTGGGACGATGAAGGCGCGATTTTGATTGATGCCGGTATGCCCGGACAATTGGAGCAAATACGTGCGGCAATGAGCGAGGTCGGCGTCTCTTTCGCACAATTGAAAGCGGTCATCCTGACGCATCAGGATCTTGACCACATCGGCAGTCTTCCTGAAATCCTGCAAGAATGCGGCGAGCATATTGAAGTGTATGCGCATGAACTTGACAAACCGTATATTGAGGGAGCCTTACCGCTCATTAAAACGGATACAAGCCGGATGAGCAAAGAAGCGCTGGAATCGCTCCCTAAAGAGGCGCGGGCCTTATATGAAAATCCGCCCAAAGCGAAAGTAGATAAGACGCTGGCGGATGGCCAGGAGCTCTCCTTTTGCGGGGGCATTCACGTTATCTTTACTCCCGGCCATACTCCTGGCCACATCAGCCTCTATTTGCAGCGAAGCAAAACTCTTGTTGCTGGAGATGCCATGATAAGCTTGAATGGTACATTGCGAGGGCCTGTTCAGCAAACCACGCTCGATATGGATACCGCTCTTCGTTCCCTAGGGAAGTTTTCGGATTTTGACATTGAATCGGTCATTTGCTATCACGGAGGTTTATGTGCTGCGAATGTGAAAGACCAGCTCCAGCATCTTGAGGCTTACATAATGTGAATCTGTTTGTAGTATAGGAAAGCGCACGTTGCTTTAAAGTTGTAGAGAAAAAGACCGCAAGGTCAAAAACGTTAGAAAAAGGAAGGGCAGTCCACGCAGACTGGCCTTCCTGACCTAGCGGAAGGGAAAGGCAAGTAGAATGAATTTCCTTTTTTTCTTTTTTAATTCTAACCGGGTGATTACACAGAAAATAATTTTTTTATTATCTCCTGTATAAGCTCCTTCCCCGTTTAAATACGTAACCCCACGCCAACCCCCAAAATAATACCGCCAAACACAGCTGCCAGAAGAGGGTCTCCTGTTAGTCCGGGTACCGGCTTAAGAAATGATGTACCAACAGACATAACAGCGATGCCAAACAAAGTAGAAAGAGCAAAGGTTTTCCCGATTTGTTTATACCCTCGATAATATTATTGGGAATCAGAAAAATTTCCAGGCCTACGGAAAACAGTAAGCCGCCTAAAAAGATAAAGATAATTCTTTTAGCTAACCTATACCAGTATACCTTACAAATGTCCGGCAATTTAATTTCGGGAACAGATGAACAAGTTATAAATTCAATGAACCAGGGAACGATAAAAAGTAAATTCGGCATGGGGATTAAGGAGGAACTTCATTGTACTTTATTATTAACATAATTGGCATTATTGTTGTGCTGGTTATTGCCTATTTTTGTTCCAGGGAACGAAGGAAGGTTGACTTCACTTCGGTGCTTATCATGCTTGTTATCCAATTGCTTGTTACGTGGTTTATGCTGTGGACTGCAGTGGGCGGGAAGGTTATACAGGCTATCGCCAGCTTCTTCTTGTGGCTCATTAGCTGCTCGATGTCCGGTATTCATTTCGTCTTTGGGGATCTTGCTCCTACGAATGGACCTGCTTCCTTTTTTATCAGCGTGCTCATGCCAATTATTTTTATTGTGGCGTTCTTTGATATCCTCACTTATTTCGGTATCCTGCCCGCTTTAATTAACACGATCGGCTGGGTTCTTTCTAAAGTGACGCGTTCTCCCCGCTTTGAGAGCTTCTTCGCTACCCAGGTTATGTTTTTAGGAAACAATGAAGTACTGGCCATTACCAGAGACCAATTAAACAAAATGGATAACAGGCGGCTATTAACGGCTTGTATGCTCGGGATGTCCTGCGTTAGTGTTGGGGTTTTGGGCGGATACATGCAAATGATTAATCCAACCTACGTTTTAATCGCTATCCCGCTAAATGCAGTCGGAGCTTTGATCATTACGTCCATCATGAACCCTTATAAGGTGCCGAAGGAAGAAGATGTTGTCCATAACCCAATGAAATCCGGCAGGAGGAAGAATTTCTTTGACATGTTATCAGTGAGTATGCTGACGGGAGGAAGAATGGCCCTGATTATTGCTGCCATGCTGATGGGGTTTACAGCCTTAATTGCCTGCATTAATACCATCCTGGGGCTGATCCACGGGAATGCTTCACTGGAAAATATATTTGCCGTTATTTTTTCACCCTTTGCCTTCCTCATGGGGGTTACGTGGTCGCAAATCTTTACGGTTGCCCAGTTTATGGGTGAGAAGCTAGCCACGAATGAATTTATTGCAATGGGAAGTTTAAAACCGATCCTTCATACGTTAGACAGGCATACGGAAGCTACTATCTCTACTTTCCTTGTTTCCTTCTGTAACTTCTCAACAGTCGGGATTATCCTGGGAAGTGTCAGGGCGTTATTTTCTGAAGAGCAGGCCATATTTATTGCTGAAAACACGTGGAGATTGCTCGCTTCCGGTATTCTAGTTTCCTTTTTAACCGGGATGGTTGTAGGGCTGTTTGTCTGGTGATTTTCTGAAGTAAGGAACTGTTTTTTTTGATTTTTCCCGGTTGCTTTCACAGTCCCTTAACATAAATTAAGATTTACTTTATATTTTTCATAAACTGCCTTAATGAAACGAGACTACTATAGTAAGTGACAAGTAGATACACATTCGGGCGGAGAAATCAGAGAACCCCTAGTACAGTAAGCGCTCATCATGGGCTTTACTGTCACTATGGGTTCTTTTTCTTTCGTTCGCTAAAGGAGCTGGGCTTTTCTGTGAAGCAGCAGGCACTATATGAGCAAATTAGAACACACAGAAAAATTGCATCCGTTAAATATACGAAGCATTTAGAAAAGGCGCTTGAAAGCGATGTGAGCGGTGTCTTCTTACTCACAGGAAATATCGGAGTCATTAAGCGTTATGTGGATTTGTTCCTTTCAAGAGAACGGTTCGTCTTTCTTCATGTCGAGAAAATCGGCGGGCTTCAGGTTGACAGGGAAGGTCTTGAGTTTATTGCTTCTTATGTGAAACCAACAGGCATTATCAGCACGAAGAGTTCAACGATTAAGCAGGCTAAGAAGCTGGGCTTACGTACCATTCAGCGTGTTTTCCTTGTGGATACTGATGCCTTGCAGCATGGGGTTGAGATGTGTAACACCGTGCAGCCGGATGCAATTGAATTGATGCCGGGGATTATTCCGACCATGGTTGAGAAAGTTCGCACGTTAACAGATATACCGATTATTATGGGCGGCCTTATCTCAACGGCTGAAGAAATGAGAAAACCTTTAGAGCACGGAGCCATTGCCGTCTCAACAGGTAATCCGGATTTATGGGAGGTTAACCTGCATGGTGGCATCTGAAGCATACAAGACTCTTTTGTTTGATTTAGATGGAACGCTTCTGAACAGCCGGCTATCGGTAGTTGAGGCAACGTACAAAGTAGCCAGTTCCTACCTTCCGGGAAAATTGACGTTCGATGAGATTAACAGACGATTTGGCGAACCCTTTTCTTCATTTGTTCAGTTTACAGGCCTTCATCATTTACAGGATGAGATGCTTAATTCCTATATGGAACGAGTGAAAAAGAACCACGATTTGCTTGTCAAACCGTACCCGTTTGTTAAAGAAGGACTTACTCTGCTTCATAGGTTAGGGTACCAGCTGGGGATTGTAACAAATAAAGAGCGCGAACTGGCAGAAATGGGGCTCATCCTTCTGGATGCAGCCGATTTATTCCAGGCAGTTATATGTATAGAAGACGTGAAAACAGGAAAACCGGAAGCTGAGCCGATTTTAAAAGCAATGTCCATCATGCAATGCAATCCAAGGGAAACGCTTATGATTGGCGATACCGTTTTTGATATTCAGGCTGCTCTTCGGGCAGGGACCGCAAGTGCCCATCTTCAATATGAGGAGCATCCCCGCTCGAATCCCTTTCAGGCTACGTATTGTTTTCGGGATTTTTACGGTTTTGTTACATTTTTAAAGCAGTCACACAAAAGGAATAAGGAGGGCTCACTTTGTCGCAAGTCGCTTTGAGACAGGTTAGGAAAACGTTTAGTGGGAAGGATGTTATTCCAAATATTAATGTAACCATTCCTTCCGGTTCTTTTACCGTCCTTGTAGGTCCGTCGGGCTGCGGGAAATCGACGACGCTGAGAATGATAGCCGGGCTTGAGCATCCAACCAGCGGCGAAATCGTCATTGATGGCCAGAAGGTAAACCAGCTTGATCCGGGCAAACGGGATATTGCCATGGTATTCCAGAACTACGCATTGTATCCTACCATGACGGTAAAAGAGAACATTGAGTTCGGGTTGAAAAATCGCAAGGTCCTAAGGCGGAGCGAGAGGAAATGATTAAGGAAATGGCTGAAACAGTCGGCTTAACGGATTATCTATCAAGAAAACCTTCTGAATTATCAGGGGGCCAACGGCAAAGGGTAGCCTTAGCTCGTGCCATGGTTAAGAAGCCAAAGGTTTTCCTAATGGATGAACCGTTATCGAATTTAGATGCACAGCTTCGCCAGCAAATGCGTTTTGAGTTAATGGAACTACATCATAAATTAAAGGCAACTTTCATTTACGTGACCCACGATCAGGTTGAAGCCATGTCGATGGGAAGCCAAATTGTCATTATGGACAAGGGAAATATTCAACAAGCTGCCGCTCCGATGGAAGTGTACCACGAGCCGGCAAACGAATTTGTAGCCCGATTTATTGGAAGTCCACCGATGAATATTTTTTTGGCTGATGAAGTAGGCATTGACTTGAATGTTGCAGCGAAAGTAGGTATTCGTCCGGAACATATGAAATTGCATACGAACGATGAACTGCGGATGAGCAGCAATCCGCTTTACATCCAGGGGACCATCATTGCTAAGGAACTGCTGGGATCAGAAACGCTGTATTATGTGGATTCCTCCATTGGGCGATTTGCGGTCAAGTCCCATGGTGAACAGGCGGCGTATGGAAATCACGTTCAAGTAGAAATACCCGCAGGCTCGCTTCATATTTTTGATGAAAATGGGGTTCGCCTACGGGAGGTTATAAAGGTATGAGACGCTGGGTTCCTTATCTCTACACGACACCGGCGATTGTCATCTTCCTGCTGTTTTTTATTTACCCGATCATTTACATGATTTATCTTAGCTTTACATCGTGGAACCTGATTAGTCCAACCAAAGAGTTTGTAGGTTTTGAAAACTATAAAAGTCTATTCCAGAACCCGGAGTTTTGGACAGTCCTATCCAATACGGTTATTTATACCGTGTTAACCGTTGTCATATCGGTTGCTCTTTCCTTGCTTTGTGCGATTTGGTTAAACCGGAAAGGCTGGATTTTCCGGTTTTTGCAGGGGGCTATCTTTAGTCCTTACGTTATCTCCCTGGTTTCCATTTCACTTCTCTGGATGTGGATGATGGATCCGCAGTACGGTTTGTTGAACTGGGTGCTCTCCCTGGTGGGTCTGCCTCCATCCAAATGGCTGGCTGATACGGGGTCTGCTCTCTATTCTCTTGTACTCGTGAATGTGTGGAAGCATATTGGCTATAACACGCTTGTGTTTATTGCGGGATTACAGAGTATCCCGAAGGAAATTTATGAAGCTGCACTGATTGACCGCACCCCCTGGTGGAGGAAACTGACACGAATTACGATTCCGATGCTGTCACCGACATTATTCTTTCTTCTTATTATTAATACGATTAACTCGTTTCAAGTGTTTGACAATGTGCAAATTATGACGCAAGGCGGACCGGTCAATAGCACCAATATGCTGGTGTATTATGTTTACCAGTACGGTTTTGACTTCTTTAAGATTGGATACGCCTCAGCGGCAGGAGTCATCCTTCTTCTGTTAGTGGCACTTGTGACTGTTTTCCATTTTAAATTCTTATCTAAGCGTGTCCATTATCGCTAACGCGGGAGGTGAAGAAATGAATGTAGTGCGATTGGCATTTAAAGGGATAGAATGGTTCGGGTTTGCCCTCGTCGCTTTGATCTTTCTCTTTCCGTTTGTCTGGATGATATTAACTTCCGTAAAAAGCCTGGACGAGGCAACCGTCTTCCCGCCGAAGTGGATCCCTCACGTATTCCACTGGGAAAACTTTGTTCATGCATGGCAAGCGGGTCCGTTCATGAACTATTTTATGAATAGTATTCTGGTGACGTTTGGGATTCTCCTGCTCCAGTTCGCCACGGGAATCCCGGCTGCTTACGCCTTTGCAAGGTTTCAGTTTAAAGGTTCTAAACTATTGTTTGGCCTTACCTTAATTGCTCTCATGATTCCACCCCAAATCACGTTTCTGCCTGTTTTTATACAGATGAGCGGTTGGGGATTAGTTAACACATATGCCCCGCTTATTTTGCCGTATGCCGCGAGTGCCTTTGGGATTTTTATGCTACGCCAGTCCTTCATGCAGGTGCCGGAGGAGCTTCTCGAAGCGGCGCGGTTAGACCAGGCAAGTGAGTGGAAGGTTTTATGGAAAATCATGGTCCCAATGGCTCGGCCTGTTCTTGTGACGTTTGGATTGTTCAGCTTTATTTACCATTGGAATGACTATTTCTGGACACTCGTTATGGCGAATCAGGATTCGGTTCGGACACTGCCCGTCGGGATCGCAAGATTAAAAGCGTCTGAAGGGGGGGTGGCCTGGAATATCGTGATGGCAGGCAACATGATTTTAGTCATACCGATTCTGCTTATCTTTTTCTTTGCACAACGCCAAATCATTAAAGCATTTGTTTATTCAGGAGTAAAATAAAAAATTACTTGGAGGCTTATAACGTGAAAAAAGGCATTCTTTCTGTACTTTCATCCGTACTCTTACTTGGAACGGTCCTAACAGGCTGTGGTTCTGCACCTAGCACAGGCACTGCTTCAGAAAAACAGGCAAATTCACCGAAAGAAGCGACAAGCATTGACTTCTGGTATGCGATGAGCGGAAAAAACGGTGAAGTCATCAAGAAGATGGTGGATGACTTCAACCATTCACAGAAGGAAGTCAAGGTTAATGCTTCCTTCCAGGGTGACTATTATCAAAATCACAGTAAAGTAATGTCTGCCATTGCCGCCGGGAATCAGCCCGATGTAACACAAATCGAGGTGGCTTCTATGGCCTCTTTTGCAGATAATGGAGCATTAGAAGACTTAACGCCATATATAAAGGATAAGGAAGATTTCGTTCCGGGATTACTAGGAAACTCTAATTGGAAAGGCAAGTTCTACGGTGTTCCATTTAACCGTTCAACTCCAGTTCTTTACGTAAATAAAGACAAATTAAAAGCTGCAGGGTTAGATGAGAACGGCCCGAAAACGTGGGATGAACTAAGAACCTACGCTGCGAAACTGTCTAAAAAAGGACAGGAATGGGGATTCTCTACACCCATCGACATCTGGTTCTATGAAGCGATGGTGTTTGAAAATGGCGGGAAGTTCTTAAGTGAAGACGGAAAACAGGCTCTCTTCAACTCTCCTAAGGCAATCGAGCCGATTGCCTACTGGAAATCGCTCATCGACCAGGGAGCGATGAAAATGCCGCCGGGTGCCAAGTACGATGCCTGGGAAGTCGCCGAAAATGACTTTGTAAACGGGAAAGTAGCGATGATTTTTGATTCTACAGGAAGTTTAAACATGCTTCTCGATAAGGCGAAATTCAATGTCGGAACAGCCTTCTTACCAAAGAAAGAAAACTATGGGGTAGCTGCCGGCGGAGCCAACCTGGTTATGCTTGCTAAATCCGAGAAGAAAGATGCGGCCTGGAAATTCATTAAATATATGACAGACAAGGAACAAACAACCACTGTGGCGAAGAATACAGGATACATGCCAGTTCGTCAGTCTGCAATTGAAAGCCCGGAGATGAAGCAATTCTTCACTGAGCATCCACAGTTCAAAGTAGCCGTCGATCAACTGCAATATGCTCAGCCTCGCCCAGCATCGCCTGGATATAAAGAATTACAGGAAGTCATTATGAATGAAATCCAACGTGCCATTTTAGGTCAGGCTACTCCGGCAGACGCACTGAAGACAGCAGCAGACAAAGGAAATCAATTGCTGCAAAAATAAAGAATAAAAGAAAGAGACTGCTGGTAATTAAGGCAGTCTCTTTTCTGAAAAAGGAGAACATGATGTTAAACAACGTATGTGTTGCCCACCGGGGATGGTCCGGCCAGGCACCTGAAAACACGCTTGCAGCGATTAAGATGGCTGCCAATCACCCTGACATTGCTATGCTGGAAATCGATGTTCAACTGAGCCGGGACGGTATACCTGTGATTATCCATGACTATACATTAGAACGTACAACGAATGGTGCAGGAAAAGTTGGGGATTTCACGCTCAAAGAATTAAAAGAGCTGGATGCAGGCTCCTGGTTTAGTACGGCTGCTGCGGGTGAAGCGATCCCGACCCTGGAAGAGGTTTTGCAGGAAACCAGGGGGAAGGTAAAACTAAATCTTGAAATCAAACGCGGAGGCGACTGGTACCCTGGCATTGAAAAGAAAGTGGCAGATCTGGTCCGGCAATATGCTATGGAATCAGATGTTATCATGACAAGCTTCAATCACGAAACGATTCATACGCTTTCAAAAGTTGCCCCCAGTATCAAAACCGGGCTCATCATCTATGGGTACCCTGCTTTAATTGAGGAGCTTCTTGCTTATACAGGTGCCTCTATCCTGTCCATGGGCTACCAGTATATCACAGACAATTTAGTACAAAGCTGTCTTAACCATGGAGTGGATTTGATTGCATGGACGATTGATCAGCCTGAAGATATGCAACAGATCGCAAGGATGGGTGAACGAATCGCCATTTGTACGAATTACCCCGAGCGCTGGTTTTCAGCAAGAGAGATATAATTTGCTTTAAGGAAAATCGAGATAGGGAGAGGCGGATGATTGTCCGCCTCTTCATTTAAGGTAGTATAGTATTCGAACTATCTCCGCTGCTTGCGGCGGCAGATAACGAGGTCAGCTTGACTGACAGCGTTTGTTCTTTACCGTTACTGCGGTAAACGGTTAGTGTTACGGTATCCCCGATTTTTTGCTTAAAAAGCTCCGAGTGCAGGCTGAAGGAGTCAGTAATCTTCGCCCCGTTCATGGCTGTAATTACATCCCCTCTTTGCAGTCCGCCACGTTTCGCTTCAAGTGACTGTACCTGGGTAATCAGGACACCCTGGGCAACGGGAAGATTTAAATTTTGTTCATTTGCATTTTGCTGTACATCACTTACGCTAATCCCTAGTGCGGGATAATCTATGTGTCCCGACTTTACAATACGATCGATGATCTGGCGGGCCTCATTAATCGGAATGGCGAATCCCATTCCTTCCACACCGCTCTTTGCAATTTTAGAACTGTTAATCCCGATAACCTGTCCTTCTACATTACACAGTGCCCCGCCGCTGTTCCCGGGATTGATGGCGGCGTCTGTTTGTAAGACGGCCTGCTGATTAAGCGTCTGGCCGCTTTGCTCATCGGTAACGGGCATCATCCGCTGGGTGGCACTGATCACTCCAGTCGTTACCGTTTGATTAAACTCTTGCCCAAGCGGATTCCCGATAGCAATAGCCGGTTCACCAACCTGCAGTTTGCCTGAGTCACCTAAAGTTGCAACCGTAGTTATATAAGCAGTAGGAATTTTAAGTACGGCCAGATCGCTATATGGATCGGTGCCGACTACAGTTGCCTGTGCCTTCTTTTCATTAGGCAGCAGAACTTCTACCTTTGAGGCTCCCTCCACAACATGGTTATTCGTTACGATGTATCCTTCTTTATCAAAAATAATTCCGGAACCTTCTCCTTGTTCCTGAATGGCTGATCCTTGATTAAACGGATCCGAAGAAGTTTTTCCGTAATTAACAATGCCGACGATAGCCGGCTTTACCTTTTTAACGGCTTCAACGATTCCGCCATTTACATTTACGGATACATTGCTTACGGGAACAGGTGTAGAAGCAGCTGCTTTGCTGCTCGTTTGTTGAGTTGAGATTGGCTGGGTAGTGGATATTGGACTTGATTTCATCATAGCAAAGGTAGACGCTGACCCGACAAACGCTGATAGTGCAACTAGAGCAATCGACTTTTTCCATCCTGTGCTTCTGCTCGTTTTATCATCATAGAATCCCATGTCGCTTCCTCCCTGGCTGTTTTTGTAGTTTTGAACTTTCTTTACTTTAACCAAGAAAGGTGAAAAAACGGTGAAAATTTGCGGGAGCAAAATTGAACCAGGAGGCAGACATGGAAAAGGAAAGTAGTATACTATTACTAAGCATGGATACGATATGAAGTGAATGCAGCGAAAGGAGCTTATAAGAAATGAAAGAAGAACTGAAGATTATCGATGAACTCGCAGTTGCTACGATTCGTACGTTGTCGATTGACCAGGTAGAAGCAGCGAACTCTGGCCATCCGGGCCTGCCGATGGGGGCAGCCCCGATGACTTATGTAGCCTGGACTCGTTTTATGAAGCATAACCCGGCAAATCCAAACTGGTTTAATCGCGACCGTTTTGTCCTGTCTGCCGGCCACGGTTCCGCGTTGCTTTACAGCCTCCTTCACCTAAGCGGCTATGACCTTAGCATTGAAGATCTGAAAAACTTCCGTCAGTGGGGAAGCCGTACGCCGGGACATCCTGAGTTTGGCCACACATCTGGTGTAGAAGCAACTACTGGTCCGCTCGGTCAGGGCTTTGGCATGGCCGTAGGGATGGCTATGGCAGAACGATTCCTGGCTGCTACATACAATCGTGACGGCCATGATGTTATTGACCATTACACGTATACGCTCTGCGGTGACGGGGATTTAATGGAAGGCGTACAGGCGGAGGCGGCTTCCCTTGCCGGGCACTTAAAACTGGGCCGTTTGATTGCCCTGTATGACTCCAACAACATTTCACTTGACGGAGACACCGATCAGGCCTTTACCGAGAATGTAGCGAAACGTTTTGAAGCTTATGGCTGGCAGGTTCTGCGCGTAGAAGATGGCAATGATCTTGAACAGCTTGCTAAAGCCATCGAAGAAGCCAAACAGGATACCACACGCCCTTCCTTAGTCGAAATTCGTACGGTTATTGGATACGGAAGTCCAAATAAAGGCGGGAAGTCGGCGGCCCATGGTTCTCCGCTTGGCGCGGATGAGGTGAAGCTCGTCAAAGAAGCGTATAAATGGGGACACGAGCCATTCCATGTACCGGCAGAAGTTCGCGCCCACTTTGACAAGCTGAAAGAAGCGGGTGCAAAGCTGGAAGCGGAATGGAATGAGCTATGGCAATCCTACAGGCAGAAGTACCCGGAAGATGCCAGGATGCTGGAAGCTGCTATGCATGGCAGGCTGCCGGAAAACTGGGATGCTGACCTTACTGTATTTACGCCGGCTGACGGAAAAATTGCCACGCGTGATGCATCCGGAAAAGCGATCAACGAAATGGCACAAGCGATCCCGTATTTCCTTGGAGGATCAGCCGACCTGGCCTCTTCCACTAAAACGAATATCAAAGGGGAAAATGTATTCAACAGCCATGATTACAGCGGGCGCAATATTTGGTTTGGTGTACGTGAACACGGCATGGCGGCTGCTATGAATGGTATGTCGCTGCATGGCGGGGTTAAAGTATTCGGGGGAACGTTCTTCGTATTCTCAGATTACCTCCGTCCGGCTATCCGCCTTGCTGCTTTAATGAAGCAGCCGGTTATTTATGTATTAACCCATGATAGTATTGCGGTAGGGGAAGACGGGCCTACACATGAACCGGTTGAACATTTGCCGGCACTGCGGGCGATCCCTGGCTTAACGGTCCTGCGTCCTGCTGATGCAAATGAGACCTTTGCGGCTTACCACTATGCGTTAGGTGAGAGCGAAGAGCCGGTTGCGATGGTGCTCTCCCGGCAAGGGCTTCCAGTGCTTGAGAAAACGGATGAGCTCGCAAGAAAGAATGTACGCCGCGGTGCCTACGTACTGAGCGATACAGACGGAGAACCTCAAGTCATCCTAATTGCAACCGGATCTGAAGTCCAGCTGGCTGTTGAGGCACAAAAGGCGTTATCTGCCAAAAACGTGAAAGCACGCATTGTGAGCATGCCAAGCTGGGAACTGTTTGAAAAGCAGCCTGAAGACTATAAAGAGTCCGTTTTACCTTCCGGTGTAAAAGCGCGCGTGGCGATTGAAATGGCTTCCCCGTTCGGCTGGGAACGGTATGCAGGCCAGCAGGGTGCGATTGTGGGCATCAATACATTTGGGGCTTCCGCACCCGGCAATAAAGTAATGCAGGAGTACGGCTTTACAGTTGATAACGTAGTAAGCACTGTTGAAGAGGTGCTCTCGAAACAAGCATAATTACAAATATCATCCTCTAAACTAAAGCAGCCGTCCTGCAATCGGGACGGCTGCTTGCTCGTTTTAGGGTTTTATTACAAGGTCAACGCATTCGTCTCCTGTCTTTTCTTTTGTACTTTGACGTACTAAATCAGAAATCGTAACAAATTTGTATCCTTGTTTAGAAAGGATAGAAAGAATTTTCTCCAATGCTTTGACGGTTTGTGTTCGATTCACGCCAGAATCATGCATTAAAACAATCTGCCCGGGCTCTGCATGCTGTGTAACCCGTCTTACTATCGTTTCTATCCCGGGATTGGCCCAATCTTTTGGATCTTGATTTTTTGACCAGATGACAATGATATGGTTTTTCTTTTTTGCTGCGCTGATAACAGCACTGTTTTGTATCCCTGCCGGGGGGCGAAAGAAAACAGGATATTTTCCAGTTAAAGAATAGATGGTGTCATCTGCCTTTTGAATTTCTTTCTGCAGCTGTAATGAGGTGATTTTTCTCATGGAAGGATGTGAAAATGTATGGTTTCCAATTTCGTGACCCTGCCCGTCCAGTTCTTTAATGACGGACGAAAAGCTTTGTGCACGTTGTCCTGTGACAAAAAAAGTTCCCTTTCCCTGGTATTTGTTTAAGACTTTCAATACGTTTCGGGTGTAAACAGGATGAGGACCGTCATCAAAAGTAAAAGCGATGAGTTTTTCTTTTACATTGACTTTATAAAGGGGAGAAGCGGAGAAGCAATTTATTCCTCTGTGTCTAACATTCATCGAACTATTCATTGAAGCATGTTCTGTATTCGTTTCTTTTGCTAGTATCGCAGATAAAAAAAGGACAAGTAGTGATATGTTTATGAGTGTTTTTTTACCATTCATTATCGGTCCAGCTTTCGTTTTTTTGTAGGCTGTTTTCTTTATATAGTTTATCCTTCTTTTTCTTTATTAGAAAATATTCTCCATAATATGGGTGTACCTTGAGGCGGTTTTCCCATAATTCGCTCCATCGTGTAAATCGAATAATCCAACGGCGCACAATAATGGCTTGAATACAAAGGGAAAAAAGATGCTAAGACCTGTCAAATACAAACAGGGATTTTTTCGCTTTTCTTAATATTTCCTTCCAACCATTTTATATTCTCAGGTGAAATACATTTAATACGCAAAAGGCATTTGCCTAACACTCGTACCTCTCCGCTTACATAAGGTAATATCATCGAAGAAACTCTTTCGGGGCTAATTAAGAGCTTCTCAAGAAAGAAGGGGACATTCGGTAATATAAGAATGCATACGGAGGGGGAAACGTCTTTATGAACAAAAAAACACCAAATAAAAAAAGTTTTAAGATAAAAAGTCAATCGAATCGCAAAACAAATTCAAAAGGATCGACACAGACCCATGTACACGAATTTCTAGGCAGTACGAAGCTAGCAGAAGCAGGGGATGAGAGACATAACCATCGTTTTGCAGGAGTTACAAGTGAAGCCATTCCCAGGGGTAATAGTCATGTGCATGTCATATCAACGAATACGGACTTTTTTGATCATCATCATGAAGTTGCTATAACAACGGGTCCTGCTATTCCTGTCGGTAATGGGAAACATGTACATTTTGTTAGAGGAAGAACAACACTGGACGATGGACACGTCCATCAATTTGTATTTGCCACATTAATTCAAAAGCCCCTCATCTGAATGATAAATAGTGAATTGATGTTTATTTGTATTACAAATTGAACTTTGATTTGGGGACACTTTTCTCCCAGAAGGAAAAAGCAAAATAATTTTCGACAATCCAATAGCTAAAGTGGTATGTCCTTACTAAGAATAGTAAGGATCATTTTTTTGGTATGCTCTATAATTATATGTAAGTCGATAGGAAGCATGGGCTTTTGGAGATAATTACATAAGGGAGCAGTATAGATGGATAGTAAAAGGTTGAAAATTATCACAAAGAGTAAACGAGTCAAGCAAAGTTCCAAAGAAATTGAGGATCGTTTTAACTCGCTTCTCGAAAATAATCCTGATTCTATTTGTTCGCTTGACTTACAAGGTAAATTTACAAGTGTAAATCCAGCCACTGAGAGGATTACTGGGTATTCAACTCAAGAAATTCTTAACCATTCATTAAAATCATTTATTACTAAAGAAAATATTATGAAGGTGCTACGATATTTTAAGCGAACGGCACAAGGTGAATCACAAAATTATGAGGTTACCATCACTCATAAGGAAGGTCATCGGATTGAGCTGAGTGTTAAAAATGTTCCAATTATTGTTCGCAATAAAATTGTAGGTGTCTATATCATTGCAAAAGACATTACGCAACGAAAACAGATGGAGGAACAACTTCGTGAGAGTGAAAACAATTACCGTTTTATAGCAAAGAACATGTCAGATTTAATTATTGTTTTGGATGAGACAGGTGTTGTTCAGTACGCTTCTCCGTCACATAAGAGGGTCTTAGGATTCTCACCAACCGTTTATGAAGGTAGAATGGTATTTGATTTGGTTCATCCAGAGGACATTTCTTTCGTGCAAAATATATACAAGAAAATGATAATAACAAAATTGCCTCACCTCGTTGAGCTTCGATATAAACATAGCAATGGGGATTGGATCGCTGTTGAGGCAAATGGGATGCCTGTAATTGGGGGAAATGGGGAAGTTATAAATGTTGTAGTTGTCGCCAGAGAAATTACAAAGCGACGCCAAGCAGAAGAAGCATTACAAGAAAGTGAAAAACAATTACGTACATTAATTAATGCTCTTCCTGATGGTGCATTTTTAAAGGATGGAGAGGGGCGATGGTTAGAAGCGAATCATGCTGGACTTCACCTTTTTCAATTAGGGAATGCTCCTTATAAGGGAAAAAGGGATACTGAATTAGCTATTTATAGTCAAGTTGCAGGAGAGGCATTTCTCAATTGTCAACGTAGCGACGAGGAAGCATGGAAAGCACAGAGAATGATACAGTTGGAAGAGGTTATTCCACAACCGGATGGGGTATCTAGAACTTTTGATGTCATTAAAGTACCTACTTTTTATCCTGATGGTAAACGGAAAGGAATTGTGGTCATTGGTCGAGATATTACTGAGCGTAAAAAGACGGAAGAAATCATACGCAAAACAGATAAGTTAGCTGTTATAGGTGAATTGGCAGCCGGCATTGCCCACGAAATTCGGAACCATTGTTGAGATTGTTTTACCGGCGTGAAATTAATATCCTTGTTCTAGAGAAAATCAAAATAAAATCGCTATTCTATACAGAGATAGCGATTTTTTTTATGCTTCATTGACTTTACAATTAAAAAATCGAGTTCTTGACTAAGATGAAGGATCTCTGGATGTTGAAAATTGAAATGATGCTGTATTGCTTTATCCGCTAGAATTTTTTTTAGTTCATCTATGGTTAATCTTAACTCCACTTCTTCAATCACCCTAGACCTCTCCCCAATAAATAACAAGTTTTGCAAGCATATCTTACATTATCTAATGTTAAAGCTCTCCGAACAATAATATTTTCTCGACAAATCGTGACATTTCTGAACATGCTTTAGTCCGTGAATTGGATACGCTTGTAGCTGATGGTGCTTATTACCGAGCAAGTACAGCGATACACGCAGAGAAAGTAAACGTAGCGTTCCATGTTTCAAAGATGACGGGGTCTTCCGTTCCGGATGACCGAATGGGCGTCGATACATTCGAAATGAACGAAGAAACGCATCAAATTGTTCGTTGTCCAGCTGGACATGCCCCTTTATATTCAGAATACAAGCCAGAAAAAGAAGTGTATCGTGCTAAATTTGCAAAACCAGACTGTGAAAACTGTCCTCTTTTACACCGTTGTCCTGTGGAAGAAAAAAAAGAAATGAATACGCTCCGCTTTACAGAAACAAAGCGTCAGGCTGATCGAATGCGTACCAAAATGGGAAGTGAACGGCATAAAGCACTCGCGAATTTTCGTGCAGGTGTAGAGGGAGTGCCTTCTGTTCTTCGACGTGTTTACCGGATTGATGAATTACCAATCCGCGGTTTCGTGCGCTCAAAAATATGGATTCATTTCAAAGTCATGGCGTATAACATCAAAAGAGTAAACCAATATGCCCGCCGGGCATCGTAAGATGCTCATATCTCGTCATATAGAACAAAAACTCAGGATGAATTTACCCACTACTTTATCTTAGACTACAAAAAAGCCATCCTTTTTGGGGTCTAATCTAAATATATGTTATTATTTAAACTGTAATATTATTCCTTTTTTTATGAGGAGTGGAAACAATGCTGCTTATGAATGTTGGGATTAGTGTATTGATTGGAATTATCTTTATTCTGTCTGGGCTGCTCTTAAAGTACAAACCGCCAAGAAGTATCAACGCGATTTATGGCTATCGAACTTTCCGTTCCATGAAAAACACGAAGTTGTGGAGGGAAGGAAATAGATACAGTGCTGAAATTATGGTAAAGTATGGTTACTTTTTTATGATTATCGGAAGTTTATTTAGCGTTATTTTCAAACAAGCGTCTGTTACTTTGCTTTTTATTATGGGTCTAATGTTAGTGTTAATCATCTGTATGTTTGTAAGAGTAGAAAAAAGACTAAAGCAGTTGGATAAATAAAAACGATTAAAAGAGGAGTAATCTTTCAGTGTTATATAGGATGTTGCTTAATTAACTAACGAGCAGCTTAGTAAAATAAAATGGTAAACTTTTAATTAAAGCGCAATTTATTCAAGAACGAAAGGGAAAAAATAAATGAAACTTTTTTGGAAGTACGCAAGGTGGTTTACAGGTTTTTGGATATTGTATGGAATTGTAAAAGTTGTATATAATTTTACGAAAAATCAAGCCTTCGATTTCCAAACATTTGCTTTAGCACTCGGTATGGCAGTTATTTTTTTCAAGCGAAAAAAGAGTACAACAGTTTGAAATAAAACATGGATTTGTTTAATTTAGTTATGAAACCATGACAAAGAAAGGATGGGATTTTTAATTGGTTTTATTACAACCCTTGACGGGGTATATAATAAATACTAGAATATAGGCAGAGAATCATTAAGTGAAATCCTTACGTATGCTCTATTCGTGAAATCTATTATGAATGGTGTTAAGAGATTTGCGGAGTTTCGAATGCAATTCAATATAGAAAATTAGGTAGACTTTTCAAAAAACCAATTGGTTAGTTGACAGTAAACCGACAAGTTTCAGAGATTAATGGTTATAAGACCATGAATTCTGGATTTGTCGGTTTTTTTTATTTGAAAAAAAGGGCCTAAACAAGGAAAGGAGCGTTTTTAAAATGATACCAATGGTTATTTCTGATTTTAGTATTTTTGTTGCTTTCATCTAATTCTTGCAAGGGAGGAAACCGGATGATAGGCCTTAGCTTTATTTCATTCCCAATCGCATTTCTTATCGTACTTGCAATTTCTTTGCTTAGCGCGATATTTCTGTTTTACCCTCGTGTTCCCGTAACTTTTGTTCGGATTCATATCGGCCTTATATCATTACCGCCAATAGTTGCCTTATTAGCTCTTGTTTTTGATCATAGAAATGTCTTTTTGGGTCCTTGGCAGTTTGATTCATTATCCTGGCTTATCGCATTGTTCGTTCTTACCATTAATTTATTTGTACAGCGTTACTCGGTTCATTACTTACTGGGCGATTGTTCGTACCGAACCTATTTTGCGCTTCTTACCTTCACTACGGTTGCGGATTCCGTTGCTTGGCTGAGTGACGATTTACGGTGGCTTTTGGCCTGTTGGGGAGCTACGCTTCTTGGACTCACGTGGCTCATCCGTTTGAAAAAAGAGTGGCATGTCGCCCGAAATGCAGCTTTTCTTTCCGGGCGACTGTTTTTAATGAGTTGGCTTATCTTGCTCGTCGCGATACTTTGGATGGCGCATGTTACAGGCCATTGGCAGGTGTCACTTATTCTAACCCCAACCAGTCTTGCAGAGTTTAGTTCATGGGAGAGGACATCTATCAATCTACTTCTTGTCGTAGCTGTCATAATCCCAGCTGCTCAATGGCCGTTCCAACGCTGGTTGTTAGATTCGGTCGTGGCTCCCACACCAATTTCCGCTGTCATGCATGCGGGCATTGTGAATGCCGGAGGACTTCTGCTGACCCTTTTTGCTCCAATTTTTAACGACAGTGCGGCACAGATGGTTTTGCTCGTGTGGTGTAGCCTTTCAGTCCTGATTGGGACCGGAATCATGTTGGTTCAGGTGGACTATAAACGACAACTCGTAGGATCTACAATGGCACAAATGGGTTTCATGTTAATTCAGTGTGCATTAGGTGCATATTGGGCAGCGATTGCTCACGCCATATTACACGGAGTTTTCAAAGCAACTTTATTCTTACGAGCTGGTTCTGCAATCGAGCACAATAAACCCCTATCTCGCTATGCACCATATTCCCTTTTTTGGAACGTCATTGGCGTTGTATTAGGGCTTATCGTAGGTATAGTTGTTTGGCTTACGTCCCGCGGTCACGTGTATCAATTGGTAAGTGCCATATTCTTAGGTTGGTCTGTATCACTGGCATGGACAAAACTTGTGGCTCAAGGATATGGCCGCATTGGGCGTATTGCAGGGGCTTCCCTATTTGCAGGAGTTGCAGTCGTATTTTACATGACTCATAACGCCTTTTATCTACTGTTACAGGCAGCCGTACAAAAAGGATTGCAACCGCCCATACTATCGGGTATTTTGCTTGTGTTTCTATTGTTCCTTGGAAGCTTTATAGGATCGTGGTTCGTTCGTCGGCAGTCATCAACGTCTTTTGCCATTCTTTATTTATGGCTTGTGCATCTGAGTGAACCTCAAAACGATTCTGTCGAGATCCATCCAACATATCTAATAAAATCCCTAACGAGGAGGTAATAGATGTGATTCCTACTGCCCAACCAGTGCAGGTAAAAAAGAAATCTGATTTCCAAATTCGAGAAATTGAGCAGTATGTCAAATCCGCGAGTGAAGTTATCGCACCTCTTGGACCTATACAAACATTTGCGGCACGTCACCCGTGGATGAGATTGGAGCGGCATTCTTTTGAGCAAGTGGCACGACGATTCAAAGAGACGTGTGATGTAGATATGTATCCGAGCGATTTCGTATTCCATTCTGCGTGGAATCATGGCGAGATTCACATGTCGTTTCTTGAAATGGGTCTTCAAAAATGGCTTGATTCCCAGTCGTTAAACCTACCGCGAAAAGTTGCCGAACAGTTCTGCCTGACTGCTTTACTAAATGCGCCATCTTCGAAACTTCTGACAACACCTGAGGTGAAACGGTTGGCAAAACGACTAAACTGGTTTAACCCTCAGATTACAAAACCAGATGTTGTACGAACCTACAGTCAGCGTTTGGAACAGGATGGGATTACAGAGGTAGCTTCCAATCTCAATCGCCATTGTATCAAGTGGTGCAAATTATTCTTGGATGAATCTCAAGCGGTTTGGTCCATGCCCCAACGAGAAAAAGGATTCTATCAGGCGTGGAAGAGATTTGTTCAGTTTGACCCAGCAATATCATCCGGCGTACGGAAACAACTGAAAGGACTACCAAGTGAGGCGGACCGGGCATTACAAGAAGTTTTGTTGAAACTTGAAATCCCTGAGTCGAATATACAAGGTTACCTGGAGGCCCATTTGCTTACCATGCCCGGGTGGGCGGGGATGATGCTTTGGCGTTCCCAACAAAACGATCAAGAAAGCTCCCTGCTTTTGGAATATTTGGCTGTTCGAATTTGTATGGAGTGGGCCTTCCTCAAACGGTATCTTCCTTTGTCGAAGGAACGAACGAAGGAACCCTTACTTTTGGAATCATTGATTGCTGCCTGTGTACAATGGGGGGACCTGCCAATTCACGAATGGGCGAAGGTATCCGATTCCGAATTAAAAGCACGGTTGAACCTTGCTTATCGTTTCGATAAAACGGTACGGAATCGGCTTTGGCTGGAAGCTTGGGAACAAACCTACGAAGAAAATGTTAGGAAGAGGATCACATCTGGAGCACACACAGAAACCAAACCTACGCCGCCTACATTAGCTCAATTTGTGTTTTGTATTGATACACGTTCTGAGTCCTTTCGCCGCCACCTTGAACAGGCAGGTCCATTCGAAACCTTTGGAACAGCTGGCTTTTTCGGGCTTCCGATAGAAACCTGTACACTTGGGAACCAACACACCCATAACTCATTACCAGTGATGTTTAAGCCCAAACATAAAGTCAAAGAAATGTCACATGATAAGGAATATAACTCCTATCTTCAGAGACAACAGGCGGCTAATTCTCTTAGTTTTACGTTTGACGCAATGAAACACAACATGTTTACAAGTCTCGTACTGCCGGAGATTAGCGGACCTTGGCTTTGTTTACAGACCTTGGCACGCTGCTTTGTTCCACGGGGCATAGGGATTTCCTTGCGCAGACTTCGGAACACATGGCTCCGTAAACCTTCAACAGAACTCACACTCAGTCAGATACACACTACGGGAACGGAGTTAACGATTGGTTTTTCCGAGAAAGAAAAAGTGTACTATGCACGGCAAGCTCTAAAAATGATGGGGCTTACCGAGCGTTTCGCTCCTTTGGTGGTTATTTGCGGTCACGGTAGCCACAGTACCAATAATCCTTATGCTTCATCTTTGGATTGTGGGGCATGTGGAGGGACGTCAAGTGGATTCAATGCCCGGGTACTTGCGACCTTATGCAATCTGCCAAGTGTCAGGCAAGCACTTAAAACTGAGGGTATTGTGATTCCCGATGATACCCTATTTGCGGCTGCCGAACATATCACATCATTGGATACGTTACGTTGGCTGTATGTTCCCGCACTTTCTCCTGCAGCGCAAGAAGCTTTGAATCAAATTGAATCTACGATGCAAAGGGTGAGTGAGAAGGCAAATGCAGAACGACTTTCACGCTTACCAAATATTCGCACACAGCTCAGAAATCCAAATGCGGAGGCACAACGCTTTGCTGAGGATTGGAGTGAGATACGGCCAGAATGGGGGTTAGCGCGTAACGCCTCCTTTATCATTGGAAGTCGTACACTTACCCGAAATTGCAACTTGGATGGAAGAACGTTTCTCCAAACCTACGACTGGAAAAAGGATAGGACCGGCACGTTGCTTTCCAACATCATTACAGGTCCGGTAACGGTTGCCCAATGGATTAATCTGCAATATTATGCATCTACCGTTGCCCCTCATTATTACGGAAGCGGGAATAAAGCGACTCAAACCGTAACCTCTGGGATTGGTGTTATGCAGGGGAACGCCAGTGACTTATTGACAGGACTTCCTTGGCAGTCTGTCGCACAATCGGATAATGAAATGTACCATGAACCATTGCGTTTGTTGGTGGTGATTCAAGCGCCAAGAAAGTACGTGGAACGGTTGTTGGAACAAGTGCCTGAATTTCGTCAAAAAGTCCAAAACGGATGGATTCGGCTTGCATGCATAGAACCAGAGGGAAACTGGGAAAGTTGGTCATGACATCTTTCCCACCAATCGACCGGGAGCAGGGATAGAAAGGATTGGTTTTTCCAATACTATACCAATGTGTTCCTTGATTAGGTCAATTCTATGAGAGAGGGATAAGAAAATAAGTATGAGTAAATCAAAAGAGGCTACAGAAGCTGAAATCAGTAAAGTATTAACAAAGAGGGATAAGAAAATAAGTATAAGAAAATCGAAAGGCGCTACAGAAGCTGAAATCAGTAAAGCGTTAACACAATGGGAAAAAAATTACCTAGGCGTTGGAGCGGTAGCTGTAAAATCCGATATCTTACGAAACATGATTATTGTTCAATTGGATCATGTCTTAACTCCCGCTGAATATTCCTTATGCAAAGATAAAGATGGAATGTTGTCTGTCAAAAGGAACCGTAATGGCTTGGTAGAATCGGGGATTGAACAATTAAAAGAAATCATCTTCAAGATTACAGGTGAAGAGGTCGCCAGTTTCCACACCGATATTAGTACAAATACGGGAGAACGACTCATGGTTTTTAAATTTGCAAAGAATTTGGAAGCCCAATTTTCATAAATTGATTCATATAATTTTATTATAGGGGTGAATAAAATGATTAAGGAGCAAATAAATAAAAGCTTATTTATTATAGGAATGGATAACACAATAGAACAGGTACAAAAAGCGTTCAATATCCATTCTGATGATATGTTAGTGTTACAAATTTATGGTCCTGTTATCACAGAACCCTATAGCGATCTCATGCGAGATATCATCCTTTCGGTGTATGAGGAAAACGTTGAGGAAATTTATGTAGTCGGCACAAAAGGCAAACCAACAAATGCAGTTAATATGCAAGAAGTATTGGACAAAATTTATGAAAAAGAAGAATTACGAGAACAAAGAGAAGTATTAGATTATCTATTTAAAACTTGTATGCCTGAATTTCCTGAGACCTCTATGCGTGAATGGTTAGAGGGCAGCAAAACGATAATGGATGGTGTACAAACAAGTGTCCAGATTATTCGAAATCATTCACTTGTTCCATCCAATGTGAACGTTCGCGGAATCATCATGGACAAATCGAATGGGAATCTATCAGAACTAAAAGTTTCATAAGTAAATTGATGAAATACGCCCACACACTCATGATTTTTTGATTTCTCAAACATAAGCGCATCTCCTTTTCTATTATATAGGAAAAGGGCGTTCTTAGATGCTGGGACATGAAAAGGCATCAACCACTCAAATTTATGCCCAGTTGCGGGGGGAGCGACGCAGTGAACTTTATAAACGATATTTTTAAGAGCCGACATGGCTCTTGTTTTACTTATCCTTCATCGACCCGAAGGGCTTGTTGAGGACTATGCCGGATGACCCCAAAGTTAGCTTCTATTTAAAAATAAAGGAGTTAGAAGCACGGTTACAGCCTTCCTGTGACGATAAGAGAATGATGCTTAATTCCTTTATCATGTCCGGGACACCTTCTTCGGATTTGAAAACGTGGTGGAATATGAGCAAACCGGAGCGTGAGGCACGCAACGTACTTTGTCTTGACAATAGTGATTGTATTGAAGTCATGATTGGGAAAATTTTGGGGTAATAAGAAATCACACTCATTTGGTTGTTCAATAACTTGAAAATATTATTAGATTTTCGAAACAATGTGGTAGCTTGACCACATCTTTACCACAACGTGTAAAAATAAGAGGCATCTCGTGAGTTCAAACTTTGCGGGATACCTCTTTGTAATTTTCGATAAGTAAAAATTGTTACAAAAGAATAAATTTTTAGGAGGGACAAATAAAGTCGGTCTTTTTTCTATAGTTATGTTAAAACGACATAAAAGTCCTTTTCTGATGCTTATTGCTCTTATTTTCTACTCCAAAACGGACCCATAAGGCTTTTTGCAACCCCTTTAATAAAGAGGGATCATCCATATAATGCTTTTGTAATGTTTTCAATAATATGTTGAATAATTTCATAAATGTTCTTGAAAATAAGAATATTGGTAATATAAGAAAAATCAAGTTTAACAGGTAGAAGCTGATAACTTGAATAGTGATAAAGAGTCGTGAATTTTCTCTATGCATAATACCTTCAAGTACGATATTAAAAAAATACCATACTAACACGGAAACCATCACGTTGGCGGCTTCACTTAATTCCATACCAGCATGCGTATTTTGCATTATATAGGCAATATCAAATCCGGTTAAGACATCTCCCAGGATCGGGACGCTATTGAATAAAGAACTTGCAAAAATATTATAGGTTCCATTTGTGATGATATAACCAATAATTACTGCAATTATAAATCGTATTAACCTATCCATTATATTTTGGGACCTCCCTTTTTAAGTAAACAAATGAATTATATCAAGATTTTTCAATATTGGTAAGAAGGGTAGCGAAAGAATAAAGACAAAGATTAAACAAGTAAATTACTTGTTGTGTTAGGATCTTACATGGTAGCTAAATAAAAATCTTATATTAATAGCAATAATCTTTGCGAAAAGAGCATTTATTTTATATAAAACTTTACTTTATTTATTATTTGGTACCATATATGATACTATCTATATGAGGTGAGTGTATGGAAAATAAAAATATTGAGTATTACATGAATTTACCTTATACATTGGAATTTACCAAAGGAATTGGGGAAGATAATTATTTTTACGTTAGAGTAAAGGAATTAGAGGGTTGCGCTTCATATGGAGATACCCTGCGAGAAGCGTATGAATCTATTCGTGAAGCGATGGAAGGATGGATTGAAGTAAAATTGGAATACGGAGATCCAGTTCCAGAACCTGTGGATGATGATTATAGTGGTAAGTTTAATGTACGAATTCCAAAATCTCTCCATAAGCACCTAACGGTAATGGCGGAGAAAGAGGGAGTTTCTTTGAATCAATATGTACTATATAAATTATCCCGCTAAATAGAACGAGTCTTGGATAGTTAAACCCAGGGCTCTTTTTTCATAATTTATTGGCAAAAGGTATCATTTCAAAATCGTGTGACCAATTTGTGACTAAATAGAAAAAAACCACAGAGTTGTGACCACAAGAATTACATGTGTATAAGCGGATGAAACCCTTGGTATATAAGGATTGGCGGGAGAGGGTGGGAATCGAACCCACCGGACGCCTCACGGACGTCCCACTCGGTTTTGAAGACCGGGGAGGGCACCAGCACCCCATCCACCCCCAAATCATACTCGAAACGGTTAACTGTCTTAACCATGCGTACTATTGTAACATAACCCGCGTAAAAATCCTATAAACCAGCTTTTTCATGTGCTTTTGCATAACGTTTTCGAGCACCTTCTTCTATCCTTTTGTTATTTTTGCCTGATTTACTCAATGGAAAACCTTCAAAAGTGAATTTTTGCAACATTGCCCAATTGTTTGCGTAAGAGAGGAAGGGAATTCCAGATTGGATGTGAAATATACTATCTAGATCATACCATGAGGAGGTATTCAGCTTGAAAGCAGTAATGGTTACTGAATTTGGCGGACCTGAAACAATGGAGTACATGGATGCAGACATGCCGTCTATTAACTCAAAACAGGTTTTAATTCGTGTCGAAACAACCAGAGTTAATTAGAAAAGTAACCTTTTTTGAAAAAAAGACACAATACCGTTAAGATGAAGAGAAGAGTGCATCAAAAGCTTTACCGCCGCCTGCTTACGAATGAGCTGCGCCAGGCGGGAGGAGAGGAGCGGTATTACGATTGAACACAAATGACCTTACATACCATACGATTGGCATTGCCGGCCATATTGACCACGGTAAAACTACACTGACTAAACAGCTTACTGGCATTGATACGGACCGGCTTAAAGAAGAAAGGGAACGGAGCATCTCCATTGAACTTGGCTTTGCGCCCTGTACGCTGCCCGGAGGCGAAACAGTCGGGGTAGTGGATGTACCCGGGCACGAACGTTTCATCCGGCAGATGATTGCGGGCGCAGCAGGCATCGATCTTGTTCTGCTTGTCATCGCCGCCGATGAAGGTGTGATGCCCCAGACGAGGGAACACGCTGATATTCTCGGCTTTCTTGGCATTCATAAGGGCATTATCGTTTTAACGAAGACGGATATCGTTGACAGTGAGTGGCTGGCCATGGTTCGGGAGGAAGTAAAGGAATGGGCGGATACGACCTTTTTATCCGGGGCTCCCATCGTGGCGGTGAGCGGAAAGACCGGAGCGGGCATCGACCTTCTAAAACAAGAGATGCAGACAGGCATTGCCTCGATTCCTTCCAGAAAGCAGGGCGCGCCTGCACGGATGCCGATTGATCGGGCGTTTAAAATAAAAGGTGCCGGCACGATTGTCACAGGGACTGTTTATGAAGGAACGATAGCAGAAGGAGATTCACTGCAGCTTCTGCCGGATGGTGGTACCGTGCGCGTAAGACAGGTCCATGTACACCATAAACAGGTAAGCGAAGCGTTCGCCGGACAGCGGGCTGCAGTCAATATAACGGGTGGACAATCGGAAACAGCGGCGAGAGGCACGACGCTGGCAGCGCCAGGGTATTTTCAAATGACAGAACGGATTGATATTCGCCTGGCTGTGTTAAAGAGCCTCTCTTTTTCGTTGAAACAGCGGGCAAGGGTGCGCCTGCACATTGGCACGTCGGAAGTAATGGGCACCGTTATTTTTTTTGACAGAAACGTGCTGGAGCCCGGAGAGGAAACGGTATGCCAGCTGCAGCTGGAAGAGAGCATTGTTACGAAGAAGGGCGAACCCTTTATTCTTCGCAGGCTTTCTCCAATGGCAACGATTGGCGGCGGCCAGGTTATCGATCCGTATGCAGAGCGGCATCGCTTCGGGGAAGAAACAGCGTCCAGGCTGCGGCGGCTTGCGGAGGGGGACCCGCGCGAGCAATTAGAACAATACCTGGAACAGGTTCAGTTTGCGACGGTGGACGACGCCATGCAGCAGCTTGCAGTAAATGAAGAAGAAATGTTAGCCATTCTAAGACAAAAGGAAACCATCCTGTCCATTGGCGGCTCAGAAAATGCTTCCGGAAAGGAAGGGCGCTTTCTTCTGCTGGCCTCTACGTTAGAACGCTGGATGGAGCGCGTGGAGGGAGATTTGAAGGAGTATCATGAGAAGCACCCGCTCCGGCCGGGTATGGGGAAGGCCGCGCTGAAAAGCGCGCGTTTCAAAAACACGCCGGAGCAGCTGTGGCGTTTGTTCATTCAATGGGCATGCCGGCGTGGGAAGCTTGCCGAAACAGCGGATGTTATCTTTTTGCCTTCCTTTACTGCCGAGTTCCCTGAAAGGCATAAACAGGCCATGGAGCAGGCGCTGCTACAATTAGAGAGGGCGGGGATCACTCCCCCGGCATGGAACGCGCTTATGGAGGAGTATAAGATTCCGGAAGCGGCAGCTGGTGACTTAAAAGCGTACCTTCTTAATAAGGGAGAGATTGTTCAGATTACGGATGAGTTTTATATATATAGGAAGGAATGGGATAAAGGAATTGAAAAGCTGCAATCGTCGCTTGGCAAAGAACCGGTGGTAACGCCTGCCGCTGCGAAGGAAGTGCTTGGCTTATCCCGCAAATACCTCATTCCGTTTCTTGAGTCCCTCGACAAAAATAACATAACGAGGAGGACGGAAGAAGGCCGGATCTGGAAAAAAAATAATTAGAAAAAGCACCTTGCATTTCTATATGAAATGGGATAGAATATTCAAGGTCTGAGTTAATAAATATTTGACACAGAAAAAACTTGCATTCATTATTAGAAATCGATATAATAGTTGATGTTGGTTTAATAGACGCGATGACGCGGGAGGTTGCTGACACACCAGGTTCCGATGCCATGGCCGGTGTGCAGGTTTTTCCGCTGAGAACTGTCTGTTTTATAAAATAGGCGAAAAGGAGGGACTACAATGGCAAAGCAAAAAATTCGTATCCGTTTAAAAGCATACGATCACAGAATTCTTGATCAGTCCGCAGAAAAGATTGTTGATACTGCAAAGCGTTCAGGCGCAGAGGTGTCTGGGCCGATTCCGCTTCCGACTGAAAAAACCATATTCACGATTCTTCGTGCGGTACACAAATACAAGGATTCCCGTGAACAATTCGAAATGCGCACACACAAGCGCCTTATCGACATTGTGAATCCAACACCGCAAACGGTTGATTCGCTTATGCGTCTTGACTTACCATCTGGTGTGGATATTGAAATCAAACTGTAATACCCGATATAAACGATGATGAAACGAATAGATAAAACAATCATTAATTAGGAGGTGGCTATCATGACCAAAGGAATCTTAGGTAGAAAAGTTGGGATGACTCAAGTTTTTACTGCGGAAGGTGTAGTAGTTCCGGTAACTGTTATCGAAGCGGGTCCTTGTGTTGTTCTTCAGAAGAAGGATACAACAACGGACGGATATGAAGCGATTCAAATCGGCTTCGCTAACAAAAAAGAAGTACGCACAAACAAGCCTGAAAAAGGCCACGCAGCAAAAGCGAATACAACACCTAAGCGCTTCGTACGTGAACTTCGTAATGTGGATTTAGGCCAATACGAAGTAGGTCAGGAGCTAAAAGCTGATATTTTTGCACAAGGAGAAATCGTAGACGTAACCGGTACTTCTAAAGGTAAAGGTTTCGCGGGTTCGATTAAACGCCACGGACAATCACGCGGACCAATGGCACACGGTTCCCGTTACCATCGCCGTCCTGGTTCTATGGGCTCCATTTCTGCAAACCGTGTACTGAAAGGGAAAGCACTTCCTGGACGTATGGGCGGAGAAAAAGTAACTGTTCAAAACCTTGAAGTTGTTTCTGTTGATACAGATCGCAATTTGCTCCTCATTAAAGGTGCAATTCCAGGGCCGAAAAACAGTTTTGTAACTGTGAAAACAGCCGTTAAAGGCAACAAATAAGTAAGAAAGGAGGACTCACAATGCCTAAAGTAACACTTTTTAATCAAGCTGGCTCTCAAGTAGGTGAAATCGAATTAGCGGATGCTGTATTCGGAATTGAACCGAACGAATTCGTGCTTGCTGATGCTGTAATTGCGCAACAGGCTTCCCGCCGTGCAGGTACTCATGCTGTAAAGAATCGTTCAGCGGTACGCGGTGGTGGTCGTAAACCTTGGAAACAAAAAGGAACAGGCCGTGCCCGTCAGGGTAGCATCCGTTCACCACAATGGGTAGGCGGTGGTGTTGTTTTCGGACCTACACCTCGCAGCTATTCTTACAAGCTTCCTAAGAAAGTTCGTCGCCTTGCGATTAAATCCGCTTTATCTTCTAAAGTTCAAAACGAAGAAATCCTGGTTCTGGATTCCCTGGCGTTTGACGTGCCGAAGACAAAAGAAATGATCCAAGTGCTCGGAAATCTTAAAGTTGATAATAAAGTTCTTATCGTTACAGGAGAGTACAACGATGCGGTTGCATTGTCGGCTCGTAACATCCCTGGAGTGAAGTTCGTCCCTGCAAACGGAATTAACGTTCTTGATGTTCTGCATCATGACAAGTTACTTATTACGCAGGATGCAGTCGCAAAAGTTGAGGAGGTGCTTGCATAATGAAAGATCCTCGCGATATTATCAAGCGCCCGGTTATTACCGAACGTACTGCTGACATGATGTCCAGCAACAAATACGTATTCGAAGTTGATTTACGTGCGAATAAAACTGAAATTAAAGATGCCGTTCAACGCATTTTTGATGTAAAAGTTGTGAACGTAAATACACTGCGTGTAAAAGGTAAGCCGAAGCGCGTAGGTAAACATATGGGACGTCGTTCTGATTGGAAAAAAGCGATTGTTCAATTGAGTGAAGATAGCAAAGCTCTTGAGTTCTTTGAAGGTGTTTAATTACACGACACAGTAAAGGAGGGAAATTAAATGGCAATTAAAAAGTACAAACCGACTTCTCCTGGTCGTCGTCAAATGACTGTTTCTACTTTTGAAGAGATTACAACCTCGACTCCTGAGAAATCTCTGCTTGCGCCGAAAAGCAAACAAGCCGGCCGCAACAATCAAGGTAAAATTACAGTTCGTCATCAAGGTGGCGGTCATAAGCAGAAGTATCGTATCATTGACTTCAAACGTAACAAAGACGGAATTCCTGGCCGCGTAGCTACTATCGAGTACGATCCAAACCGTTCCGCCAACATTGCTCTTATTAACTACGCTGACGGTGAAAAGCGTTATATCCTCGCTCCTAACGGACTGACAGTAGGTATGACCATTGAATCCGGCCCGAACGCAGACATCAAGATAGGTAACGCACTTCCACTGGCAAATATCCCGGTTGGTACTGTTATCCACAACATTGAAATGAAGCCAGGCAAAGGCGGACAGCTTGTTCGTTCTGCAGGGACTGAAGCTCAATTGCTTGGACGCGATGGGAAATATGTTATCATACGCCTTGCATCAGGTGAAACCCGCCTTATTCTTAACGAGTGCCGTGCAACCATCGGCCAGGTAGGTAACCTTGATCATGAGTTGATTACAATTGGTAAAGCAGGACGCTCTCGCTGGAAAGGCATCCGCCCTACAGTCCGCGGTTCTGTAATGAACCCGAACGATCACCCACACGGTGGTGGTGAAGGACGCGCGCCAATCGGACGCAGCGGCCCATTAACTCCTTGGGGTAAACCAACACTTGGCGCGAAGACTCGCAAGAAAAACAAGCAGTCTGATAAGTATATTATCCGTAGCCGTAAAAAATAATGCAAAAAAGGTGCGGTCGCTAGAAACCGCACTTCTAATACGAAGGGAGGTTCGTTCATGGGACGCAGCTTAAAAAAGGGACCTTTTGTAGATGATCATCTAATGAAAAAGGTCGAAGTACAAAACGAAAAAGGCGACAAGCGTGTAATTAAAACGTGGTCTCGCCGCTCTACAATCTTCCCTGATTTCGTAGGACATACATTTGCAGTGTACGATGGCCGTAAGCATGTACCTGTCTATGTTACTGAAGATATGGTCGGACATAAGCTTGGAGAATTTGCTCCAACACGTACTTTTAAAGGTCACGTAGACTCCGACAAGAAAACAAGACGTTAATTTATTTGTAAATTAACCTGAACGCAAGAGAGGGGGTACTTACATGGAAGCAAAAGCGGTAGCTCGTTATATCCGAATTGCTCCTCGCAAAATGCGTCTCGTAGTAGACTTGATTCGAGGCAAGCAAGTAGGCGAAGCGATTGCGATTCTGAAGCACACGCCTAGATCAGCATCTCCGGTAATCGAGAAGGTGTTGATGTCAGCTGTTGCAAATGCTGAGCACAACATGAATTTAGATGCGAATAGCCTGGTAATCAGCAAGGTATTCGTTGATGAAGGTCCGACATTGAAACGTTTCCGTCCTCGTGCAATGGGTCGTGCGAGCCGGATTAACAAGCGTACAAGTCACGTTACAGTAGTATTATCCGAAAAATAAGGAGGGATAGCGCGTGGGTCAAAAAGTTAGCCCTATAGGACTTCGGGTTGGCATTATCCGTGACTGGGAATCCAAGTGGTTCGCAGACAAAGATTATGCTACACTCTTACATGAAGATCTTAAGGTACGTGAATATGTAAAACAACAATTGAAAGACGCTTCTGTTTCTACTGTTGAAATCGAGCGTGCGGCCAACCGTCTAAACGTTACTGTCCACACTGCTAAACCAGGAATGGTCATCGGTAAGGGTGGTTCTGAAGTTGAAAAACTTCGCAAAGCTTTATCATCTCTAACAGGAAAAAGAGTTCATATCAACATTAATGAAATCAAAAGTCCTGATATGGATGCAAACCTTGTTGCACAAAGCATTGCTCGCCAGTTGGAAAACCGTATTTCTTTCCGCCGTGCACAAAAGCAATCGCTGCAACGCACAATGCGTGCTGGTGCTCAAGGTATCAAGACAATGGTAAGCGGACGTCTTGGTGGAGCAGATATCGCTCGTTCTGAAGGATACAGCGAAGGTACCGTTCCTCTGCACACACTTCGTGCGGATATCGATTACGGTACAGCTGAAGCTGATACAACATACGGAAAAATCGGCGTTAAAGTTTGGATTTATCGCGGAGAAGTTCTTCCTCAAGCGAAGAAGAGAAATCAAGAGGAAGGAGGCCAATAATCATGTTGATCCCTAAACGTGTAAAACACCGCAAGCAACACCGCGGAAAAATGAGAGGGCAGGCGAAGGGTGGCACTGAAGTTACTTTCGGTGAATACGGCCTTCAAGCATTAGAAGCCTCTTGGGTAACAAACCGTCAAATCGAGCTGCGCGTATTGCAATGACTCGTTACATGAAGCGTGGCGGTAAAGTATGGATTAAAATTTTCCCGGATAAGCCTGTAACACAGAAACCTCTAGAAGTACGGATGGGTTCCGGTAAAGGTTCTGTAGAACACTGGGTAGCAATTGTTAAACCAGGAAAAATCATGTTTGAGCTAGCTGGTGTCCCTGAAGAGGTAGCACGCGAAGCATTGCGTCTGGCTATGCACAAACTTCCGATTAAATGTAAAGTTGTAAAACGGGAAGAATTGGGTGGTGACGCAAATGAAAGCTAATGAAATTCGCAACTTAACCACTGCCGAAATCGAACAAAAAGTAACTTCTATGAAGGAAGAACTTTTTAACCTCCGTTTTCAATTAGCGACAGGTCAATTAGACAACCCTGCACGTATCCGTGATGTACGTAAGGATATCGCAAAAGCCAAAACCGTTCTTCGTGAACGTGAATTAGGAATTAGCTAATAGTAAGAGAGGAGGTCGCAAACATGGCAGAAGAACGCAATGCGCGAAAAGTAGTTCTTGGTCGAGTTGTTTCTGACAAAATGGATAAAACCATCGTTGTTCTTGTTGAAACTTACAAAAAGCATCCGCTTTACGGTAAGCGAGTGAAATACTCCAAGAAGTTCAAAGCTCATGATGAGCAAAACACTGCAAAAATTGGCGATCTGGTAAGAATCATGGAACTCGTCCGGTTTCGAAAGATAAGCGTTACCGATTGGTTGAAGTGATTGAGAAAGCCGTTGTTATCTAATTAGTAGAGATTGAAAGATTCGTTACAACTGAAGGGAGGGACTCTCCGTGATTCAAACACAAACTCGTTTGCGTGTAGCAGACAACTCCGGTGCGAAAGAATTAATGTGTATTAAAGTATTGGGTGGCTCTGGACGTAAATTCGCTAATATTGGTGATGTTATTGTTTGTTCGGTAAAACAAGCAACACCAGGTGGCGTTGTCAAGAAAGGCGACGTTGTTAAGGCAGTTATCGTTCGCACTAAAACTGGTGCGCGTCGTAACGACGGTTCTTATATCCGTTTTGATGAAAATGCTGCCGTTATCGTTCGTGATGATAAAAGCCCGCGCGGAACTCGTATTTTCGGACCGGTTGCCCGGGAACTTCGCGAAAAAGATTTCATGAAAATCGTATCCCTGGCTCCTGAAGTACTGTAAATCCTGAGCGATAGATATAAAGTTCACTGACAAGGAGGTGCCGTCATGTCCGAACGTAAAAAGTTGCATGTTAGAACCGGTGACGATGTAGTTGTCATTACTGGAAAAGATAAAGGTAAAAAGGGCCGTATTCTTTCCGCATACCCGAAAACTGGCCGTGTGCTGGTTGAAGGCGTAAATATGGTTAAGAAACACACTCGTCCAAATCCTAGCAATCCACAGGGTGGCATCGTTACACAGGAAGCAGCAATTGATGCTTCTAACGTAATGATCGTTGATCCAAAATCGGGTGAGCCGACTCGTATTGGCCACAAGATTGTAGACGGAAAGAAAGTACGTATTGCGAAAAAATCTGGCGAAACACTCGATAAGTAGTCAGGTCGGAAAGGAGGTCACACTAGATGGCTACAAGAATGCAAGAAACTTACCAAGAAAAAATCGTTCCTGCTTTAATGCAGAAATTCGGTTATTCATCTGTTATGCAGGTGCCTAAAATCGAGAAAATTGTTATTAACGTTGGTTTGGGTGAAGCAGTTTCCAACCCGAAGGTTCTCGATGGAGCGGTTCGTGACTTAACGGCGATTGCTGGTCAAAAACCGGTTGTCACTCGTGCGAAGAAATCCATCGCCGGCTTCCGCCTTCGTGAAGGAATGCCGATTGGAGTTAAGGTAACACTGCGCGGCGAGCGTATGTACCAATTCCTAGACAAACTATTCAACGTTTCTTTACCTCGTGTACGTGACTTCCGCGGAATTTCCAGCAAAGCATTTGATGGTCGCGGAAACTACACACTTGGATTAAAAGAACAATTGATTTTCCCTGAGATTGAATACGATAAAATCGACGCTATCCGCGGAATGGATATTGTCGTTGTTACAACAGCAAAAACGGACGAAGAAGGCCGCGAACTTTTAACGCAACTGGGCGCTCCTTTCGTTAAATAGTTTCGAATTCTTATTACTGAGGAGGGAAACACGTGGCTAAAAAGTCGATGATCGTGAAGCAACAACGTAAGCCAAAGTTTAAAGTGCAGGCCTACACACGTTGTGAACGTTGTGGTCGTCCGCATTCCGTGTATCGCAAATTTAAACTTTGCCGGATTTGTATTCGTGACTTAGCATACCAGGGTCAACTCCCTGGAGTGAAGAAAGCAAGCTGGTAAACCCCTGTAAAATGGGAAGGAGGTTAAACACATGGTAATGACAGATCCGATTGCAGATATGCTTACCCGCATCCGTAACGCCAACATGGTACGTCATGAGAAGCTGGAAGTACCTGCTTCCAAAATCAAACGTGATATTGCAGCTCTTCTGAAAGAAGAAGGATTTATCCGTGATGTAGAATATGTTGAAGACAACAAACAAGGTATCCTCCGTATTTTCTTAAAGTACGGTGCAGATAACGAACGTGTAATCAACGGTTTGAAACGTATCAGTAAACCTGGTTTGCGTGTATACGCAAAGAGAGACGAGGTTCCTCGCGTTCTGGGCGGATTGGGAATCGCGGTTCTTTCTACTTCAAACGGCGTTATGTCCGACAAGCAAGCTCGTCAACAGCAAGTAGGCGGCGAAGTACTCGCATACGTTTGGTAATACATTAGGCAACGAATGGAGGTGTGACGAATGTCCCGTATTGGTAAAAAACCAATTGCTATTCCTGAGGGGGTAGACGTAAAACTTGACGGAGTTGTATTGACTGTAAAAGGACCAAAAGGTACTTTAACTCGTACGCTTCACGAACAAGTAAACGTAAAGATTGAAGGCAGCGAAATTATCGTTGAGCGTCCTTCTGATAATAAATTGCATCGTGCTTTGCATGGTACAACACGCAGCGTAATTGCGAACATGGTGGAAGGTGTAACGAACGGCTTCAGCAAAGCGCTTGAACTCGTTGGGGTTGGTTACCGTGCAGCAAAAGCAGGGAACAACTTAACATTGAGCGTTGGATATTCTCATCCAGTTGAAATCACTCCGGAACAGGGCATTGAGTTTGAAGTGCCTGCTCAAACACAAATCATTGTTCGAGGAATCGATAAAGAGCGTGTAGGGCAAATTGCTTCTGAGATTCGTGCCGTACGTAAACCTGAGCCTTACAAAGGTAAAGGGATTCGCTATCAGGGCGAACACGTACGTCGTAAAGAAGGTAAAACTGGTAAGAAGTAATCGCTTAGGCGTTTGTTAAGAAAGGAGTGAATGAAACGTGATCTCTAAACAAGATAAAAACAAGGCGCGGAAGAAAAGACATTTGAGAGTTCGCAAGAAGCTGTCCGGTACATCTGTAGCACCTCGCTTAAACGTATACCGTACTTCCAAACATATCTATGCACAACTTATCGATGACGTGGCAGGGGTAACTATCGCTGCTGCTTCAACTGTCGATCCTGAACTGAAAGATCAAGTGAACCATGGTGGAAATCAAGACGCGGCTGCTAAAGTTGGCGCATTGATTGCAAAGCGTGGACTTGATAAAGGTGTAACTCAAGTTGTTTTTGACCGTGGAGGATATCTCTACCATGGACGTGTTAAAACACTCGCAGATGCTGCGCGCGAAGCAGGTTTGCAATTCTAAATAAGAACGAAAATCCTTATACAAGGAGGGAACTTCATGCGTATTGACGCTACCAACCTGGAGTTGGAAGAGAAAGTAGTCGCCATTAACCGTGTTGCGAAGGTTGTAAAGGGCGGACGTCGTTTCAGCTTCAGCGCTTTAGTAGTTGTTGGTGATAAGAACGGTCATGTAGGTGCAGGTATGGGGAAAGCCCAGGAAGTACCGGATGCCATTCGTAAAGCCATCGAAGATGCTAAGAAAAATCTAATTAAAGTTCCGCTTGTAGGAACAACACTTCCTCACCAGGTTAACGGAAGATTTGGGGCAGGTAAAGTATTCATGAAGCCTGCATCTGAGGGTACTGGAGTTATTGCTGGCGGCCCTGTGCGTGCAGTTCTTGAACTTGCAGGTGTAGGTGACGTTTTAAGTAAATCTCTCGGTTCTAACAACCCAATCAATATGGTAAATGCAACGTTGGAAGGCCTCGGCCGTCTGAAAACTGTTGAGCAAGTTGCAAAGCTCCGCGGTAAATCTACTGAAGAGCTTTTAGGTTAGGAGGGACTTGGATCATGGCTAAATTGCAAATCACCCTCACAAGAAGTCTTATTGGACGTACAGAGGACCAAAAAGCGACTGTAGCTGCCCTTGGACTTCGTAAAATTCGCCAGACTGTGGAACAGCAGGACAATGCTGCCATTCGCGGAATGGTTGAAAAAGTAAGACATATGGTTGAAGTTAAACAAATCGAAGAGTAATAGATTAATCTTCTACAAGAGGAGGTGCAACGATGAAATTACACGAAATCAAACCAGCTGAAGGGTCCCGTCATACCCGCAAGCGTGTAGGTCGTGGTATCGGTTCCGGAACAGGTAAAACTGCGGGCCGTGGACACAAAGGTCAAAACGCTCGTTCAGGCGGTGGTGTTCGCCCTGGTTTCGAGGGTGGTCAAAACCCATTGTATCGTCGTTTACCAAAACGCGGTTTCACAAACCCAAATCGCAAAGTGTTTGCTGTAGTTAACCTCGACAAACTGAATCAGTTTGAAGCGGATACTGTAGTAACACCGGAATTGCTTTTGGAAGCCGGCGTTGTTCGTAACGAGCGTGATGGTATCAAGATCCTAGGAAATGGAGATTTAAACGTTAAACTTACGGTTCAAGCCCACAAGTTTTCTCAATCAGCAGTTGAGAAGATTGAAGCTGTTGGCGGAAAAACCGAGGTGATTTAATGTTCTCCACGATTGCGAATGTGTTTAAGGTTGCCGACTTGCGTCGAAAGGTTATTTTTACCCTTTTGATGCTTGTCGTCTTTCGGATAGGAAGCTTCGTCCCGGTACCGAATATTAATGTAGGGCTGCTGGATCAAATCGCCCAGAAGAACAGCATATTCGGTTTCCTCAATACATTCTCGGGTGGGCACTTCGAAACTTCTCTATTTTCGCGATGGGCATTATGCCGTATATCACCGCGTCAATTATTATGCAGCTCTTATCGATGGATGTTGTTCCCAGGTTTACACAGTGGTCAAAAGAAGGAGATATTGGACGCCGGAAAATCGCACAGGTTACCCGCTATGGGACAATTGTGTTAGGCTTGATTCAAGCGACAGGGTTGTCTATTGGGTTTAACCGGATGATGCCTGGCCTTGTTGTCCAGCCTTCTTTTACAACATACGCAATGATTGCGATTGTTCTTACTGCTGGTACGGCTTTTCTCATGTGGTTGGGTGAACAAATCACTGAAAAAGGGATCGGAAACGGGATTTCCGTTATCATCTTTGCGGGTATCGTAGCTGCAATTCCGAATGGAATGCAACAAATCTATGCTCAACTATTTGTTTCTAAGGATTTAATGTTCCTCAATATTGTAAAGTCTGTCGGAATTCTACTCGCGGTCATCCTGATTGTTATTGCGGTCGTTTTCGTCCAGCAAGGCATTCGAAAGATACCGGTGCAATATGCAAAGAGAGTAGTGGGCAGGAAAATGTATGGTGGTCAGTCCACGCATATTCCTTTAAAGGTAAACAGCGCCGGAGTAATTCCCGTCATCTTCGCTCTGTCTTTGATTGTATTTCCTCGTACGATTGCTCAGTTCTGGCCAGGACATCCGGTATCCAACTGGGTTAGCCGTGTTTTTGACTACACGCAGCCGATTGGGATGCTGATCTATGCCCTGTTGATTTTCGCGTTTACGTACTTCTATGTGTTCGTGCAAATCAATCCGACCCAGATGGCTGACAATATGAAAAAGAACGGTGGATACATTCCAGGCATACGTCCAGGAAATGAGACAGCCCAGTATATTATTCGAACATTAAACCGAATTACTTTGGCAGGAGCATTCTTTTTGGCTGCCGTATCTATTCTTCCGGTGTTATTCACAAAGGTTGCAGGTCTGCCGGCCAACATACAAATTGGCGGTACCGCTTTGCTGATTGTTATCGGGGTAGCACTGGATACGATGAAACAAATTGAAACTCAGCTTATTAAGCGCCATTACAAAGGTTTTATGAAGTAATATTAAAGATAAGGCTGTTATTTTCAGACGTATGGAGGGGTAGAGATGAATATTATCTTAATGGGATTACCAGGAGCCGGTAAAGGAACGCAGGGAGAGAGAATTGTCGAGGAGTTCGGAATTCCTCACATCTCAACAGGCGACATGTTTCGCGCTGCCATCCGTGAAGAAACGGAAATGGGGAAACAGGCGAAGTCGTATATGGACCAGGGGTTGCTTGTACCGGATGAAGTTGTAATTGGTATTGTAAAGGAACGTTTGGGCAAAGCTGATTGTGAGAAAGGCTTTATGCTTGACGGATTTCCGCGTACCATGGCCCAGGCTGAAGCGCTTGATGCGACTCTCGCAGACATGGGACGCAAAATCGACCATGTAATCAACATTGATGTTGACCGCGGTCTTCTTTTAGAACGACTGACAGGTCGCCGGATTTGTAAAAACTGCGGAGCCACGTACCATGTTGCATTCAACCCTCCATCTGAAGAAGGAGTATGCGACAAATGTGGTGGAGAGTTGTACCAGCGGGAGGATGACAACGAAGCAACCGTTGCTACCCGCCTCGATGTAAACATCGAACAGTCCGCACCACTTTTGAAGTATTATGAAGCAAAAGGGTTGCTCCGTACAATTGACGGACAACAGGATATAGACAAAGTGTTTGAGGATGTTGCTGAGGTATTGCGGGGTCAAGCTCGATGATCATCTGCAAGTCCAAGGCTGAAATCGACATCATGCGAGAAGCAGGACGTATCGTTGCTCTTACACACAAGGAATTACAGCAATCCATTCACCCCGGTATTACAACCAAAGAATTGGATGATATCGCGGAGAAGTTTATTCGGAAGTTTGGAGCCAAACCTTCTTTCAAAGGCTATGGAGGCTTTACGGGCAGTATATGTACTTCAGTTAATGAAGAACTTGTCCATGGCATTCCAGGAACGCGCAAACTGAATGAAGGAGATATTATTAGCTTAGATATCGGTGCTGAGGTAGAAGGGTACCACGGTGATTCTGCCTGGACTTATGGTGTAGGCACGATTACAGAGGAAAACCAGCACCTGCTCGACATCACAGAGAAATCTCTCTATGCGGGATTAGAGCAGGCGAAACCGGATGCCCGTCTAACAGATATCTCTCATGCTATTCAAGTTTACGCAGAAGAAGCGGGTTATTCGATTGTTCGTGAATATGTAGGTCATGGCATCGGTCGGGAATTGCATGAAGATCCGCAAATTCCTAACTTTGGACCTCCTGGGCGCGGACCTCGCTTGAAACCGGGAATGGTGCTTGCGATTGAGCCGATGGTCAATGCGGGTAAGCGGCATGTCCGCACACTTGCTGACAATTGGACAGTCGTTACTGTGGACAATTCGATGTGTGCTCACTTCGAACACACCATTGTCATAACTGAGGACGGCTACGAAATACTAACCAGGATTTAATAAATGAAGGTGATGAGGTTGACAGACGATCATCCTCTGCCAGGCATCGGACAGTTCGTGCGGATGAAGCAAGGGCGTGACGCCGGGAAAATGGGCATCATTATTTCCCTTTTGGATGCTCGATATGTTATGATTGCCGATGGGGATAAACGTAAATTTGACCGGCCGAAGAAGAAAAATATTCTTCATTTAGAGCCGCTCAATTACTTCTCTGATGAAGTTCAGCAGAGCCTTAATGAAACTGGTCGTGTAAGCAATGCAAAATTACGCTATGCTTTAAATAAGTATGCCGAGGAAGCTCAAGCTGACATGCTGGAGAAAGGAGACTGATTTTATGGCGAAAGAAGATGTAATTGAAGTTGAAGGAACCGTAATTGAGCCTCTGCCGAACGCAATGTTCCGTGTGGAGCTTGAAAACGGGCATAAAGTGCTTGCCCATGTATCAGGTAAAATCCGTATGCATTTTATCCGTATACTGCCTGGTGACAAAGTCACCGTTGAATTATCACCGTATGATTTGACCCGCGGGCGGATCACATATCGCTACAAATAGAGTCAGGAAACGAGAAGTTAGAGGGCGCCTAGACCTCCAACCTCTAATGTTACTGATTTCTAGAAGATGACAGGAGGTTATCCTAGTGAAAGTAAGACCATCTGTAAAGCCCATTTGCGAAAAATGTAAAATCATCCGTCGTAAAGGGAAAGTTATGGTAATCTGTGAAAATCCGAAACACAAGCAAAGACAAGGTTAATTACTAAGGAGGTGCACGAAATATGGCACGTATTGCGGGAGTCGACTTACCTCGTGATAAACGCGTTGTAATCGCGTTAACGTATATTTTTGGCATTGGACGTTCCACTGCTAATAAAATTCTGAGTGAGACTGGTATTAATGAAAATACCCGTGTTCGTGATTTGACAGAAGATGAAACTGCCAAACTTCGCGAATGCATTGATAAGACCGTTAAGGTTGAAGGGGATCTTCGCCGTGAAGTATCTCTTAACATCAAGCGCCTTATCGAAATCGGTTCTTTCCGCGGTGTCCGTCACCGTCGTGGGTTGCCGGTTCGTGGCCAGCGTACTAAAACTAACGCACGTACTCGCAAAGGTCCTCGTCGTACCGTTGCAGGCAAGAAGAAGTAAAGGGGGTAAATGAAGTTGGCGAAAAGAAAAGTAGCTGCGACTCGTACTCGTCGTCGTGATCGCAAAAACGTTGAAAGTGGAATTGCACATATTCGCTCCACGTTTAATAACACCATCGTTACTATCACTGATCCCCACGGAAACACAATTTCTTGGGCAAGTGCTGGTGGCCTTGGATTCAGAGGTTCTCGTAAAAGCACACCGTTTGCTGCTCAGATGGCTGCTGAACAAGCCGCTAAAGCTGCAATGGAGCATGGCATGAAATCCGTTGAAGTTATGGTTAAAGGACCAGGATCCGGCCGTGAAGCTGCCATCCGTTCCTTACAGGCTACTGGATTAGAGGTTAATATGATTAAAGATGTTACTCCTATTCCTCATAATGGTTGCCGCCCACCAAAACGTCGCCGTGTATAATTTGGCATCAAGTCGCATAAAATAGCAGTTTAAAAAGTTATACACCTGTGAATACTATGGTAATATGATACAAGCAGGTCTGTGCTTTGGTTGCGATTTACTGGTAACCGCCAAAGGGGAATTCCGGTCGTGGACCCTGTATGACCCGTCCGGAATTTTCGACGTTTTGAAGGAGGGTTTGTGTGATGATCGAAATAGAAAAGCCAAAGATCGAAGTGGTAGAAGTAAATGAAGACTCTACCTATGGTAAATTTGTGGTTGAGCCTCTAGAGAGAGGATATGGTACTACACTTGGCAACTCGCTTCGTCGTATCCTGTTATCTTCTTTACCCGGCGCTGCAATTACCAACGTTCAAATCGATGGGGTCCTCCACGAGTTCTCCACGATCGAAGGCGTGGTAGAAGATACTACCCAGATCATCTTAAATTTAAAAACACTTGCTCTTAAAATCCATTCGGATGAAGAGAAAGTGCTGGAGATTGATGCGGAAGGCTCAGGAGTTATCACAGCTGCCGATATTCGTGCGGACAGTGATGTGGAAATTCTGAATCCTGAATTACCGATTGCTACGATGGAAGACGGCGCTCGTCTTCATGTTCGTATGTCTGCTAATCGCGGGCGTGGATACGTTTCCGCTGATCAGAACAATCGGGCTGATCTGCCGATCGGGGTTATTCCTATTGATTCAATCTATACTCCTATCAGCCGTGTAAACTACCAGGTAGAAAATACACGTGTTGGGCAGGTAACAAATTACGATAAATTAACATTAGAAGTATGGGCCGATGGAAGTATCCGTCCGGAAGAAGCCGTAAGTCTCGGTGCAAAGATTATGACAGAGCATCTAAATCTGTTCGTAGGTCTCACTGATGAAGCTAAAGAAGCGGAAATCATGGTAGAGAAAGAAGAAGACAAGAAAGAAAAAGTGCTTGAGATGACGATTGAAGAGCTTGATCTTTCTGTCCGTTCCTACAACTGCTTAAAACGTGCCGGAATTAACACGGTACAGGAATTAACGCAGAAAACAGAGGAAGATATGATGAAAGTGCGTAATCTTGGCCGTAAATCGCTTGAGGAAGTTCAGGAGAAACTGGAAGAACTCGGCCTTGGGCTTCGCAAAGACGACTAGGGATACAGACATCTGTTTAAAGGAGGGAAAAAAAGGATGGCACATTCTAAATTAGGCCGCAACAGTTCTGCTCGTAAAGCGCTGTTCCGCGATCTGGTTACGGATCTTATCATCAGCGAACGCATTCAAACCACAGAAAGCAAAGCGAAAGAAGTGCGTTCTATCGCTGAAAAAATGATTACTTTGGCAAAACGCGGTGACCTGCACGCTCGTCGTCAAGTAGCCGCTTTTGTGCGTAAAGAAGTTGCTGACAAAGAAACCAACCAGGATGCAATTCAAAAATTATTTGATACAATTGCACCTCGCTTTTCCGAGCGTCAAGGTGGTTATACCCGTATTTTGAAAATCGGACCTCGCCGTGGCGATGGTGCACCGATGGTATACCTTGAGTTAGTTGAATAATAAAGCACTGACGCAAGAAAGGGTGAGGATATTATCACCCTTTTTTTGCATGCAAATTTTGAAAGCGGTGTGATGGTGTGAGCGAAAACATAGTACAGCTTACGAATGTTTTCTTTTCCTACGAAGGAACAGAGACTAAAGAAATGGCCGTACAGGATGCCTCATTAACAGTAAGAAAAGGTGAGTTTCTTTCGATTATCGGACACAATGGCTCAGGGAAATCGACATTAGCCAGAATGCTGAACGGGCTTTTGCTTCCAACCCATGGAGAAGTGAAAGTAAATGGACTGGCTACGAATGACGAAGACAAGATATGGGAGATTCGCCGTGCCATCGGAATGGTTTTCCAAAACCCGGATAACCAATTTGTTGCACCGACTGTTGAGGATGACATTGCTTTTGGTCTCGAAAATCTTGGCGTTTCTCCTTCTGCTATGGAAGCGCGTATTCTTGATGCCCTGGAGAAAGTGGACATGCTCGAATTTAGACATGCGGAGCCAAATCGTCTTTCCGGCGGACAGAAACAGCGTGTGGCGATTGCGGGGATGCTGGCGATTCACCCGGAAATTCTCGTGCTCGATGAAGCAACCGCGATGCTTGACCCGCAGGGACGGAAGGAAGTCCTGGAAATCATTCACCGAATGAACCGGGAGCTTGGAATGACGGTCATCCAGATTACCCATTACCTTGAAGAAACACTGAGAAGTGGCCGGATTATCGTAATGGACGGAGGAAAACTGGTTGCGGAAGGAACACCGGATGTTATCTACCAGCGGGTAGAATGGCTAAGAAAGCTAGGTTTGGATGTTCCCTTTGCCTGCGATCTCCAGTACCGGCTGCAGAAAGAAGGAATTACGTTTCCTGCGTTCACTACGACGTCGGAAGGAGTGCTTGATCACCTATGGACATTCGATTAGAACATGTTGGCTATACGTATGCCAGAGGGACACCTTTTGAATATCAGGCACTGTACGACGTTTCGCTTCATATTCCTCAGGGAAAATATATTGCGATTATCGGCCATACAGGCTCGGGGAAATCGACATTGATTCAGATGCTGAACGGGCTGCTGCAGCCGACCGAAGGCGTGCTTAAAGTTGGGGATTTTACGCTCCCGGTAAAAAAGCAAAAAGGCATGGAGAAATTACGGCAGCATGTAGGACTTGCTTTTCAATATCCGGAATATCAATTGTTTGAAGAAACCGTACGGAAGGACGTCGCGTTTGGGTTAACCAACATGGAGGTGCCGCCTGAACTTGTTTCTTCCCGCGTGAGTGAAGCTCTCAGGCTTGTCGGACTTAAGCCGGAAGAGTACGGAGACAAATCTCCGTTTGCGCTTAGCGGGGGGCAAATGAGACGCGTAGCGCTGGCGGGCGTACTTGTCATGAACCCAAAGATTTTAATTCTTGATGAGCCGACAGCCGGCCTCGATCCGGCCGGGCATCGTTCGATATTAGGAATGATTGATCGGATACATGCAGAGGAGAAGCGAACAACCATCCTCGTCACTCACAGCATGGAAGATGCCGCGCGTTATGCGGATTATTTATACGTTATGAACAACGGCAGGATATGGATGGAGGGGACGCCGGAAGATGTATTTCAGAAACCGGATAAAATTCAGGAAGCAGGATTGGACTTGCCGGAGATTACACGCTTTATCGCCAGGTTTAACCGCAGGATAGAAGAGACAGGCAGCTCGTTTTCTCCCCTTCCTTATAATATTTTCAAACCTGAAACGCTTGTAGAGGAAATCGCTGTTCGCATGCGGGGTAAGAGGAGGAAAACGAGATGAGCCTTTTAACGACCATCCCGATTGGCCAGTATATTGCCGGCACATCCTTCATGCACCGGGTCGACCCGCGCGCAAAGCTATTATTCATTTGTTTTTATATTGTTCTTCTTTTTCTTGCCAACACGCCGCTTTCGTTCCTGCTGGCGGCCATCGTCTGCATGCTCGGCGTTATTCTGTCGCGCATCCCGATAAAATATATTTTGCGGGGGCTCAAGCCGATTCTCTGGCTGATTCTTTTAACAGTAGTTATTCAAGTATTGACCAACAAAGAGGGTGCCCTGCTGTTCTCATGGAGATTTGTTGAGATTCACGAGAAAGGTGTACAGGAAGCGGCACTTGTATCTGTACGCATCATTTTGCTCATGATATCCGCATCGCTACTTACCCTTACGACTTCACCCATCCGCCTGACGGATGGCCTGGAAAGCCTCTTCTCACCGCTTCGCCGCTTTGGATTTCCGGCTCACGAGCTGGCCTTGATGATGTCTATCTCTCTTCGCTTTATTCCTACGCTCCTGGAGGAGACGGATAAAATCGCAAAAGCGCAAATGTCGAGGGGGGCCGCATTTTCCAGCGGTCCGATTGTAAAGCGGATGAACAATATCCTTCCGCTTATCGTCCCGCTCTTCGTGCAGTCTTTCCGCCGGGCGGAGGATCTGGCGCTTGCCATGGAAGCGAGAGGGTACAGGGGCGGCGTAGGGCGCACCAAATACCGTCAGCTGCAATTTAGCTGGCGCGATATTGTACTGCTTATTACAGCGGTTATATTGGCCGTCATTGTGTGGTTTTTGCGGGCATAAGTTTACACGCTGCTTTCTTTGGAAAGGATGAAAAGGGAACAGATGGAACGACGCAAGATAAAACTAACGTTCAGCTATCAAGGGACAGCCTATTACGGATTTCAGCGGCAGCGCAACGGTCCCAGCGTGCAGAAAACGATGGAAGATGCACTGCGGAAAATTCTAAAACAAGAAACGACGCTGCATGCATCCGGAAGAACAGATTCCGGGGTACATGCCAGGCAGCAGGTGGCGCATTTTTGCACGGCGGCAAGGATGCCGGCAGACAGAATCCCAGTGGCCATAAACACCATCCTGCCGGACGATATTGTTGTCCTGGAGGCTGTCGATATGCCTGCGGACTTTCATGCGCGTTACTATGTAACCGAGAAGACATACAAGTATCGTCTTTTAAATCAGCGTCCCGCTGATCCTTTTCTAAGAGAATGGGCCCAGCACGTGAAAATTCCGCTTAATTTAGAGAAAATGAGGCGTGCTGCTGCTTATCTCGTCGGAACCCACGACTTTACTTCTTTTTGTTCGACTCGTGCGGTTGTGGAAGATAAAGTGCGGACCATTCATGAAATAAGGATTGAGGAGAGCAAGCGGGATGACAGTCTGCCTGGCCAGGGATTCGATATCTGGCTTACGTTCCGCGGAAGTGGCTTTCTTTACAATATGGTCCGGATTATGACAGGTACACTTGTTGAGGTTGGGAAAGGAAAGTGGGAGGCAGAGGATGTCAGGCGAATGCTGGAAGCCAGAAACCGCGACATCGCAGGAATTACCGCGCCCGCGCATGGTTTATACCTTTGGGAAGTGAAGTATTAAGCTTTTCTTAATCAACGCGACCTGGTGTATAAAAAAATCTTGACTCTATTCATTACCTGTAGTAACATATTCTTTGGTATTTTAAAACCCACTAGCCCCGAACTTGTCGGTTTTTAAAATATATGGTTATCGGAATTTGCAAACAATGCAAATGCTTTTAGGAGGGAAAATAATGCGCACCACATACATGGCAAAGCCACAAGAAGTAGAGCGTAAGTGGTATGTAGTTGACGCTGAAGGACAGACTTTAGGTCGTCTTGCCAGCGAAGTAGCTGCTATTCTTCGTGGGAAATTCAAGCCTGAATATACACCACACGTTGATACTGGAGATTTCGTAATTATTATCAACGCTGAGAAAGTTCACTTGACTGGAAACAAACTTGCTGACAAGAAATACTACCGTCATTCCGGATACCAGGGCGGATTGAAAGTAACAACTGCAGGTCAAATGCTCGCTACTAAGCCTGAGCGTATGCTTGAGTTGGCCATTAAAGGTATGCTTCCAAAGAATCGTCTTGGACGCCAATTAGGAACAAAATTGAATGTATACGCTGGATCAGAGCATCCACACCAAGCACAGAAACCAGAAAACTGGGAACTGCGCGGTTAGGTAAAGGGAGGGTAAATTCGTGGCACAACTTCAATACTACGGAACAGGTCGTCGTAAGAATTCCGTTGCACGCGTACGTTTAGTACCGGGTGATGGTCAGATTATCATTAACGAACGTCCAATGGACGAATATTTTGGTCTTGAAACACTAAAGCTTATCGTTAAGCAGCCGCTCGTACTTACTGAAACAAACGGTAAATACGATGTGCTCGTAAATGTTAACGGTGGTGGTACAACAGGACAAGCGGGAGCTATCCGTCATGGTGTATCCCGTGCGCTTCTTGAAGCTGATCCTGAGCTTCGTCCGGCCCTTAAGTCTGCTGGATTCTTAACACGTGACCCACGTATGAAAGAACGTAAGAAATACGGCCTTAAAGCCGCTCGTCGTGCACCTCAGTTCTCTAAGCGTTAATTCGGATTCTCCGATACAAAAACCGGTCCCTTGTGGGCCGGTTTTTTGTTTTATGGTAAAGGTATGGGAGGGTAATGTTATAGGAAAGGATAAGGAATGGTGCATAGGATGAAGCAAGGGTGATGCTATGAATGATAATGTCGTTTCTTTTGGGGAGTGGGCACAGGCCCATAATGAAATGGTAAAAGAGAAAATCATTCGCGGAATTGACAGGCATGAAGTCAACCGCTACTACGATAAAGTTATTAATGTTTCGATTCAGCATTTGTCTTTGCTGGAGCGATATCTTATCGAAGAGTATCTGGGGGAGATTATTATCCGTTTTTTTATGATTGGCGCAGAAGCAAGCAAGCAGCGCCTGGCCGGCCGGACACCTGAGGAAATAGAGACCGTTTATTCGAAAGATTTTTACCAATGCATTTACGAAATAGCCGGAGATTTTCGTATCAATCGCCATGTTGGAGAGTGGGATGCTTACTCTGTTTCCATTATGGCAGAGGATCTTTCCGTGAAGTGGTTCCGTAAAGGATTGGAATATGGTGAGAGACAGAGAAAGATGAGATTGCTATAGCGCAGCAGCGGGCTTCCAGCAGGGGGCCTGTTTTTCTTTGTACAGGGACATAAAAAGAAAGGCCAGGCCATATCCTGTACTAAAAGGATGAGAGGAGTAAGAAACCATCTGATGAAGAAAAAAGCCACGCTTTGGGTCGCTGCTCTGCTGCTGCTTGTTTCCTTGTTAACATATAAAATACCCATTGATGAATCATGGTCAGTCTGGTCTCTTCCCCTGTCGGGCAAAATCATTGTGGTGGATGCGGGACACGGGGGGCCTGATGGAGGGGCAGAGAGTGCAGGTGGGCTTATTGAAAAAGATATTACACTCCCTATAAGTATGTATTTACGCGATTTTTTACAGGAGGCGGGTGCTCTTGTGGTTATGACACGAGAGGAGGACGTCGATCTCGCCGACCAGAATACAAAGGGGCTCAGTAAAAGAAAAACCGAGGATTTGCTGCGCAGGGCAAGGATTGTAAAGGAAAAAGAAGCTGATTTGCTTGTTAGTATTCACCTTAATGCCATTCCTTCTCCGCGGTGGTCAGGAGCACAGACATTCTATTCGCCTACTCTTGAGAAATCGGGACAGGTTGCCCACCTTATTCAGGATGAGATTAAACGGGTGCTCACTAATACGGACAGAACAGCCAAAAAGACGAATGATATTTATATTCTGCGCAGTGCAGAGCTGCCTGCTGTCCTCGTAGAGGTGGGATTCTTATCGAATGTGAAAGAAGCGAAGCAGATGGGAACCGCGCAGTACCAAAAACAAATGGCAAACGCCATTTACCAGGGGATTCTGCGTTATTATTCAGGGGAAACCATTTCGACAGGACAATAGGTTTGGATGTATGTTGTTTGAATGGTATAATAAAGGGCAAACATGTGACAATGAAGAGGTGATCGAGAGTGATAACAGAAGAACAAGTGCTCGAGGCTTTAAAGGGAGTAGAAGACCCGGAACTGCACCGCAGTGTTGTAGAACTCGGCATGGTGCGAAATATTAAAATTGATAATGACAGGGTAGAGCTGGATGTAATTCTTACAATTCAAGGCTGCCCGTTAAAGGTGAAAATTCAAGAGGATGTAGAAAATGCAATTAAAGCATTGGGTGCATCTGCAGCCATTGTTCATTTTGGTTCAATGACAGATGAAGAAAGAGCCCGTGTTGCCGCTATGATCCGAGGCGGAGGGAATACTCAGCCATCAGCATCGGCGCCTAATAATGGAACCGTGCAAGGTCATGGAGCGGGATTAAACGAACTTTCCCCCCTTCTCGGGGCGGAATCAAAAACACAGTTCATTGCGGTTACAAGCGGTAAAGGCGGGGTAGGAAAATCAACGGTTACAGCCAATCTTGCCGTTTCACTTGCCCGGCTTGGCAAGAAGGTCGGTGTTATTGATGCGGATATTTACGGATTCAGTATTCCGGATATGATGGGAATTACGCAGCGTCCGGTTGTCATTAATGATATGGTGCTTCCTGTCCAGCGCCTTGGCGTAAAAGTCATTTCTATGGGCTTTTTCGTGGAAGATAACTCACCAATCATCTGGCGCGGGCCAATGCTCGGCAAGATGCTGCGCAATTTCTTTAGCGAAATTCACTGGGATGAGCTTGACTATATGATTCTGGACCTTCCGCCAGGAACAGGAGATGTGGCGCTTGATGTACATCAAATGATTCCGCAGAGCAAGGAAATTATTGTTACGACTCCGCATCCGACAGCTGCGTTTGTTGCAGCCCGTGCCGGTGCAATGGCAATTAAGACGAACCATGAAATTCTGGGTGTCGTGGAGAACATGTCTTATTACGTAAACAAAGACGGTGAGAAAGACCCGATCTTTGGCAGCGGCGGTGGAGAGAAGCTTGCCCAGGAACTTCATACAGAGGTGCTTGTGCAGGTTCCGATCGGCCAGCCGGAGCCAATGCGTGATGAAGAGCGTTATGCGCCATCTGTTTATCAGGAGAACGAAGAGATTGGGAAAGTGTATATGGAGCTTGCCCGTACAGTCGAGCAGAAGTGCAGCGTAAAAGTATAACTAATCAAACCCTGTCCTTTCGAAAGGACAGGGTTTTATATTTTTAGCCGCCGCTTGGTGAGCCTTGTCCTGCGCCCTGCCCTTCATTTTGACCGCCGCCTTGGCCCTTACCGCCTTTCTTTTTCTGGCCGCCCTGGCCACCGCCTTGACTGCTTGTCTGCATTTGTTCTGGACTCATCATTTGCAGCTGCGCTTTATGGATTAAATTAACCATTTGTTCTCGGAACATAGGACTTTGCAGTGCATCCTGCATAACCGTCATCGTTTGCTGGCGATAGGCTGGACTTTTCATTACTTCAAGCATTGTCCGTTGAAATTCAACGTCTTTCATTGTGCTTAACATCATCCGCTGGTATTCCGGATCCTTCATAAGATCCTTCAACAACTGTCTGTTATCCTGCTGCATTGCTTTAGCAAGGGAACTTGCGAACATAGGATCCTGCATCATTTGGTGTGCTTGAGTCTGCATTCCGCCTGCTGAAGCTCCGCCGCCACCGGACGAACTGCCTCCGCCGCCTGACGAACTGCTGCCACCTGATGAGCTGCCGCCACCGGACGAACCGCCGCCACCTGACGAACTGCTGCCACCTGATGAGCTGCCGCCACCGGACGAACCGCCGCCACCTGATGAGCTGCCCCCACCGGACGAACCTGAGCCGCCTCTGGAAGAACCTTGAGCAGACGAACCGCCGCCTTGAGATGTGTTCTGTGCTTCTTTAATTGTACTTTTTCCTTCTCTTGTTTTAAGGATATCTAGAACCATTTGCTTTGTTTCATTATAGTCCGGGGCTGAACTGGCACCCTGTCGTCCTCCGCTGCTTCCACAGCCTGTTGCGATGAGGGATAGAACTATGGCAGAACATAAGAAAGGGCGAATTCCCCTTGTCGATGGACTCATCACCACAACCACCTTTCTCTTCAGTTTATTTCCTTATTGTTTAGAATGCGAAAGAGCCGGGGGGTTTATCCTCGATATAGGGCTGTTGTTGTATGGTGAAATATGGAGAAGGGGATGGTTTTTTATAAAGGCAGTTGATACAATCATAGAGGTTAGGTAATGGGGGGATATCATGACATTAAAGAAGTGGTCATTTCTTTTTTACACAACACTATTGCTTGGGGCAATTGGGGCGGTGATTTCCGGTACGATAATCGGCCAGGATACGCTCAAAAACGGTTTTGCCGACTTCGGCATGGGAGTCGTTGGAAATTTGTTAGCGGGGCTTATGTTTAGCGTAATTAGCCAAATGGGTTTCTTCGCCTATTTAACGATTCATTATTTAGCGCTGGTTATTATAAAGAGAAACAGCTTATGGCAGGGAATTCAGGTTGTTTTCATTCTGTTTGTTTTCGTTGATTTTGTTGTTCTGCGCCATGACGTTTTTGCACCTGGCACTTCGATTATAAACTTTATCTGGTTTCCCTTAGGCCTTATTGTTTATGCCGGAATCGTTGCTTTCTTCAAAGTCCGGGCAACAAACAAAACAGCCTGGATTCCAACCGTATTTTTTATGTTTGTTGTAACGATACTGGAGTGGATGCCCGCGTTACGGAATAACAATTTGAAATCAATGGTGCTTATGCTAATTCCGCTTTTGCTTTGCAACACATGGCAGATTATGCAGCTTCACCGCCTGCTGAAAGCAAACGGACAAACAAGCATTGAAAAAAATAATAAAGCCCTGTGAGAAATAGTCTTCTCCTGGGGCTTTTCAGGTAATTGCAGGTTCTTTTCTTTATTGGACTAGATTGGTGTTTGTCTTTGCACCCGCTATTAATTCAGAAACGGAAACAAATTCATAACCCTTCTCCCGGAGTTGATCAATGATTAAAGGAAGCGCCAGATGGGTTTGTTTGCATGTGTCACTTGCATGAAGGAGAACAATATCTCCTGGATGGGCTTTTTTCACAACATTATCGACGATTTGCGGCGCACCCGGGTTCATCCAGTCTTTAGAATCTGTGTCCCACTGGATAACAGAATACCCCATTTTATCCGCGATTTTTAGTACGCGTTTATCAAAGTCGCCGTTCGGAGTGCGGATTAATTTAGGAGAAGTGCCTGTTAACTCCTTAAGAATCGTGTCCGCCTTCGCAATTTGTGTTTGGATCTCTTCATCATTTAAGCTACTGTAGTTTGCGTGTTTGTGGCCATGCGAACCGATTTCATATCCCATTTTTTGAATGCGTTTTACAATTTCAGGATGGGTCTCGCTCCATGGAGAAGAGAGGAAAAACGTCGCTTTTTTTACGCCCTTTTTCTCCAGAATATCGAGAATAGGGCCGGTTCGCTCTTCGCCCCAGCTAATATCAAAAGTAAGAGCGAGCTTTTTTTCCGTCGTATCAACTTTGTAGGTGGCATAAGGACCCGATTTTCCAGATGTAAAAATGGAAAGGTTGTCGCGCTCGGCCCAGGCGATACCAACTGCGAATAAAGCGGCTGTAAACATGATAAGATAGTGCTTGAGACGTCTGGCATTAAAAATCCAAAACAAGTTCATACACCTCCCGTTGGGTTTTGTCCAATACATATGTATGCGAATGAGACAAGGATATGCCTTGTGAATACATTGTAAAAACAGGAAATATGATATCATGAAAAGAGGCTTCGCAGAAAGGGGAACGAGTAAACAAATGTTCAGAAGATTAGGAGGCATTATCAGGGAAAATAAAAGATACATCCTTATAGGATTTTCCCTTATGCTCATTGGAATGATTATCGGATATCTTAACGCCGAGGAAATAAGAAAGCTTGCCCAGCAAATGATGCAAAGCATTCAGAAAATCGCTCGTGAAATCAGCGGGAAGGATAATCCTGCTTATACATTTTGGGTTATTTTTAAAAACAATGTTCTGGCCGCCTGCAGCATGATGGGATTAGGGATTTTCTTTTTTGGAATTTATCCGGCACTTGGGCTGCTAACGAATGGTATTTTATTAGGTTTTTTACTGAAGCTGTATGCGACAAGTGGAGGGAGCCCTATAAAATTATTTCTCGCGGGAATTCTGCCTCACGGAATTCTTGAGTTATCCGCCATAATTTTTGCCGCTTCGATTGGAATTAAATTGGGTGTGCTTATGTATGAGTGGCTCATGGGATTGTTTGTTCCTGGGAGGCGCGCTGCGGCCAGGAGTAAATTCAGCAGCATGCTAAAAGACTTACCGTTAATTGTTGGAACGGTTGTTGTGCTGTTGTTTTTGGCTGCCATTGTTGAAAGTACGATAACACCGCTTTTAATAAAAAGTGTAATCGGACAAGAAATGAACATGATGAAAAACATAATGAAATAGCAAAGTATATAAAAAAGCTGCGGGATTATCCGCAGCTTTTTTATATACTCCACTATTTCCTTTTTTCCTGTATAAGGAAAAGAGAATTTTGGAAATATAATCTCAGACCGTAAACAGGGAGGTGAAGGATTGTTTATGATGGGGTTTCTGTTTTCAGCCAGGGAGTGCCGTGAAATTGAATACCTTCTCCGCCGTGAACTGGAGGAAACTTTGCTGGATCTCGGTGATTACCGGATTGATGAAATGGTACGGAAAGCTATGGAGGATCGTTACCAAGTATTATTTAAAATGTACGGTCGTTTTGTTACACCAAAAGAACTCTCAAGATATATACGAAACAAAAAGTATCGATGATGAATCGATTTATTGTTGACATGTATTGTTCCACTGTGATATATTATATCTTGTCGCCAAATGAAAAGGCAGATTCAAAATATATCTTAATAAGTTAACAGGTCAAAATTACCATCGAAAAGATACTTGCAAAGTACCTGGTA
>NZ_BBWZ01000018.1 GCF_001015055.1 Aneurinibacillus tyrosinisolvens
AGTCCACGCAGACCGGCCTTCCTGACCCAGCGGAACCTGCCGGAGAGCAGAACAAGCCCACCAGTGTCTCCCGCCCCGAGCTACCCAGATGTTTGGTGGACGCTGCTCGCAGGGAGGTGGAGCGGACAGTCCTTCCTTCCTCGCGGAAGGGAAAGGCAAGTGGAATGAACTTCCTTTTTTCCGTTTATTTGTAGGACATTTCGTGAAGCACCTGGCGGGACTGCTGTTTTATTTCTTCATCCACACCCGGTGTTTCCACAAGTGTTTTATAGTAACGGGCCGCCGATACAGGGAAACGCTCCTTCTCACTCTTTGCACTTTCAAAGAGAAGCCCGCTTTTTTCCTGGAGCGCAGGCTGTACGAGAGTCTGCATAGCGGAATTTTGTGAAGCCAGCCCTAAATAATACACCGACTTTTCAAGATTCGGGTGCTCCATTCCTCTCCGGTAATTATCGATAGCTTCCTGGCGGGATTTCGCTTCATCCGCATATTCCTGGGGCAGGCCGTTCACACTTGCGAGCATCCGGTAAACAGCGAGCTGTTCCTTAAGCTCAGCTTTTTCTGTCTCTTTTAACAACTGCTCCGCTATCTGCCTCATTACCCCATCATTCTGTCCTTTGTTGTACAGTTGATTTGATTCGCTGGCGTAATAAAGGGCTTCCGCATATTTTTTAGAAGCTGCCAGCTCTTCTGCTTTTCTGGCATAAGAGAAGGCGTCCTTACGTTTGCCGGCGGCATCTGAAATTTCTCCACTGATGACGGGGTTGGTGCTGAGCATCTCATAGGCCTGCTCCTGCTCATCATAATTAAACTGCTCGGCCTCCGCAAGCAGACGGCGGGATAAATCATTTAATAATGCCTTCGCTTCCTCAGTGCTATTTCCATTTTCAACAGCGTCAGAAGCTAGAATCACGGCTCTATTTATATCTGTTGACGCTACTTCTGCCGCTTGCTGGAGCACAGGTGAATCAAAGGTTTTAGAATCCGGTTGAGAACCAGGCTCAGGCCCTGCCGGCGTGCTCAGTTCTGATACCTTCTCCTTTGTTTCTTCGAGCAAAGGTTTGGTTATATCATCTACAATCGAAGCAACACGCGGCTGAGAGGCGGAGAGGTTTTCTTTCTTTTCTTCCTTCGATTTAACCGGCGAGTCAAAAATTTTCTTCGCGATTTCTGATTGTTTATCCTTCGCATGCTGGGCAGCATCCGGCGCATACTTTCCGATAACCTGGTATTTGTTTAATGCCTCCACCAGCTTCCCGCTATCCTTTACCTCTGTATCAGCAGCTTCCACTACCCTGCGGATTGCCTCCCCGTATTCCGATGGATTGATAGGATTATTCGTTTTTTCATTGTATTTGCCAACATAGTAAACGATTCGTTTCGCCTGTTTTATGTCTTCTTCATTGCCACCTGACTTCCCGGCAAAAGAACGCACTTCGTCCTGCACATATGTCTTAAAGAGAGACTGCCTGTTTTCCTCCTGGAGTGCCTGGATTTTTGGATCGTTCAACTGGAGCGAATTGATCAGCTGTAAATTTGCCTGGCCCCCAGTCAGGAACGAACGCTCATCCTTTGTTTCTGTTTTAAGGCCTGTGACCGCTTCAGCAACCCACTTCGTCACTTCATCGCGGTGTTCCTCATCTGCCCCCATATCCCTTCCATAATAGACCACATTATAGAAATCTTTCATTTTAAAATAATCGGAGGCGCGATTGTACGCTGACTCAGGAATCAGCAAGGGGATCACCGTAAAGTTTGCTTCCGGATCAACAATAACTGGAGCCTCAGTGTTCCCGCTCTCCTCTGGCTTCGGCTGTTCCACAATTTCTCCCGGCGGTATTTCCTCCGGTATAACCTGCGTATCCGGCAGCAGAACATCAGATATTGGGAAATCCGGAATTAACACATCAGGCAGCGGCGGTTCCGGCAGTAAAATATCGCTCTGGTCAAAAGCCAGTTCTGAAATTGGATTCTCTTCATCAGAAGGGGGGACAAGAAACATGTCATCAAGATTCCCATCTTCAAGGGCAAAGGCCGTGTGCTGCTCCCCTTCTCCCTTTAATAGAGGAGCGGCTTCTTTCTTTGGATTTGCTTTCTCCTCAACCTTTTTTGCCTGTTGAACCGTCTGGGCTTCCGCTTGATTGTCATCCGTATTTAATCGAATTTCTTCCTTTGGTTTTTTACTCATTTCCGTTTTTTTATCCTGCCCGCTGCTCACCGGGGCGCTGCTTTGTTTCCATTGATAAGCGGCGACACCACCGGCAGCGACAAGCAGGCTGAGCGAAACAGGTAAAATAATGCGCTGCGCTTTTCTTGCGGTTTTTTTCTCCTGATTTTCAGGTGCCACGTAAGTTCCTCCTTCGTACTGTTTCCTAAATCAGCTTTTTATCCTTCATCTCTTTCATCCGCTCTTTTGCAATCGCTGTTTCTGAAGGATTTTGGTTCAATTGGACAACTTTTTGCAGCATTACTACCGCATCCTTGTACTTCTTCTCTTTTAAATAAAACAGGCCATAGACGAAATGCACGTGCCCGCTCCTCGGGTAGGCGGCCAACACTCTTTTATACATCGCTTCCGCTTTCCCCTTCTGGTTGAGCTTATCATAGAGAATGCCGGTATTCAGGAGGACATCCTCGTTTTGGATGCCTAATCCGATTAACTGGTTATAAGAAATAAGCGATTGCTCATAAAGATTCCGGCTCTTTGAATCTGCCTTTGCTTCATAATACAGACCGAAATCATAGTATGCCTGGCCCAAACGATTCAAGTAGTTTACATTTGTAAAATCATTCTTCAACAGTCCATTGATTAAGGCAATCGCTTCCTCATATGTTTTCGCTTTCGTTGCGTCGTCGATTTGGTTCGTTCTGTTCTTCTTGATATATAAATCAACCAGGTTCTGGACATACCGTTCATTTCCTTTTTCCAGCGCGACCGCCTTCTGAAACTCTTCAACGGCTTCGCTATCCTTTCCCTGCAGTTCAAACAGTTCTCCCTTTAAGTTGGAAATGAAAGCTTTCGATACAGCGTCCGAGCCTTTGAGCTGTTTTACAAGCTGATTCGCCTTCTCATATTGATTCGTACGTCCGTAGCAGACAACCAGATCCCGAATGACATCCTGTTCGTAAACGCTCTTCTGCCCCTTCTTTGCTTTCTCGAAATGAATCGTGGCATTTGAAAAATCATCCATAAGAAAATAAGAACGGCCAATTAAATAGTGGGCTTCCTGATTGTTATCCGATAACTGCTTTTTAAACAGCAAATCCTCCAGGTACTGGATGGCTTCCTCATAGAATCCCCGGCTAATATCGATCGTTGCCAGCTTCGTATATAAATCCTCAGTCGGCTTTCTTCCAATTGCCTGGTTGATGAATTGCTCAGCCTGTATGTAATTTCGGTTGGCGAACGCTTCCGTTCCCTGGCGGATTAATTCTTCCCATTTCTTTTCGGCGGAATAATTATAATACCAAATGCCCAGCCCGATCGCCGCAAGGATGGAAGCGGCGGCCGCAATCAGCTTCCACCTCTTTACAGCGAAGTTCCACAATGATTGGGTGAAAGAACCCCCCTGTTTTTTGGCTCTCCCGGCATAAGGGGGGACATGTACTGTTCCTTCCCGGCTGCGGGAGTTTTCATCAAGTATTTTCTGCAGTACTTCCTCTGTAGAGGCTCCCTCCCGGCTGGTCTGGATTTTCCCCCTGATTTCCTGTGTGATAATTTCTACTTCCTGTTTTGTTGAAAAATCAAGGTGCGGCAGCTGGCTGCTTCTTTCGTAAAATAAAAGCGCCTTCTCCCAATCTTCCGCTCGCTCAAATTGGCTGGCAGCCTCCAGATAATCATGTAGATCCCACTCATCTTCCCCGATTGCCGTTTTATCGTGGGGAAGAAGCATGCTGATCTCTTCAGCAACCGCCTTATTTTGAGGAAATTGCGAGACGATATAGGCGTATTCTCTATGGGCAGCCGTTTTATTTCCAAGGCTTTCAAACGCGGAGGCGATTTCCAGCAAAGCTTCCACGCTCATCAAGGGTGAAATCGCAGTGGTTCGCTTTTTCGTTTGAAGAAAAGCGTGCATACGCGCCGTAACAGCCTCTTTTACTTCCTCCGGGAAAACGGAGAACCACTCAAAAAAAGACGGGCATTCGCTCAGGCTGCTGCTTCTCCACGCTCGCATAAACAGCGATTCCGCTTCTCTGCCCAGGGTATTCCGAAGGGTTCGGGCCATTTGCTTGCAGCGTTCGGAATCCCCTTGTATTTCTGCGGCGTCAAAATAACTTACGTCGTCCGCTTTTTGTTCCCGTATGCCTGCATCATACCAGGTAGCCATTTCCGCAAGCAGAATCGCACCGGCAAAACGATCCGCATCAGGCGACCAGACACCATTTCTCACGTATTCCGGCGCATATCCGGGTGAGCCGCCCGGCAAAGCCGGGGGTTCCTGTAAATCCGGCGCATACAATTCCTCAATATCTACCAATTCAACATCAGCAAATGCTTTTCGCCCGTTATGCTCGCTGAGATAAGGAATGAGGATATTGCTGGAGGACAAATCACAATGCGCAAGCCGGGATGCCTCCATTTCTTTCATTGTACAGACAAAGGCACAGGCGATATGTATGGACTCTTCCTTCGTTAGTGCTCTGTCCTCAAGGAGAATATCCGCCCAGGTAGGCCCTTCAATCCAGGGCATAATAACGGAGTACTCAAGGTCTTCATGCTTGCTTACTAATTTTTCGTGATTTTTCTGCTCAACAACCGAACGGGAGCAGCTGGAAAGACCGCAATGTGCAGCATATTTCTGCAGATTGTTTGCCAGCTCAGCCTGGTGCTCATTTTTAAAGCGATTTCGAAACACTTTAAACGCAGCATAGCGGTCTGTCCCTATTGCCTGCTGGCTGGCGAGCTGGTATACAATTCCCTGCCTCCCTTCCTGTCCATACGGAATCTCCATTCCTTCTACGGCTGGATGGCTGGAAAAGGAATACTTCCTTCCGAACAATTGAATCTTCTCTCCAACTTCCGGCTGAAAACTCATACTGATAGACCCCTATCTACAGACTTTCATAACACAAAAGACCAGCCAAATAGGATGACTAGTCTTTTTTCCAATCTCTTAGATTACCTTCTACCGATTTAATTATTGAGCGTCCACTTGACGGAAACGAGTAGCAATGGCGCGAAGTTCTTGATCGATAGAATCCAAGAGCTGGACATACGCTTCCATGTGGCGGCGTGACTGTTCAAACTGGTCGAAGAACCGCTTCTTTGTCGCACCGTCCCACTTGCCTTCTAATGATTGAAGTGCCTGATAAAGCTGGCCTGTTTGCTGGCGGCTCGCATCCGATCCGTTTCTAAACTGCTGGGCAATCGCCTCTAACTCTTCAGGTGTAACAAGAATTCTTACTGACATTCATTACCACTTCCTTTCCTTTGATAAACCCAATATATTACAAGTTTTCCACGTTGCATAGCCTTATGGTTTATTATCATTCCTTAGCCCTGTGACATTTCTCGACAGGAGGTAAACTTAATACTTTTCCACCAGGCATTCCTGCTACTTATTTACTAATCGAGAAAGCCACTCCTTTCTCCCCGATCCACCGGTATACGGCATGGCGATTTTCACCCGGATGTGCTTCCCCTTAATTACGAAGCCCGTGCCTGCCGGCAGCTCTTTGTCCGTCTCCGCATGGGGAAGCCTCATATTAAAGAAATATAAATCATTGCTCAGAGTGGAGCCGAGCAGGAAGCCGACAAATTTTTTCTTAATGTTCATAAACCATTTTTCATGCGAATAGCTGTTCATTCCCGCGAGAGAACCGGCAATGATGAAATGAATGTTTTTCTGCCGGGCTTCTCTTGTCAGCTTCTCCAGGTGATTCTGCATCTCAAAGTCCATGCTTGCTTGCTGCATGAAGTTTTCGACGTCATCAATGACAATGACAATCGGGCGATATGGCCCTTCTTCCTCCTCTTTATCAAGCCAGCCAAAAGACGGATGCACCTGCTTTCTGCCCTCCGCTTCCGCCACGATTTCTAATAAAAGCTGCTTCGCTTCTGAAAGGTCGGCCGCGTGGGATTTTACATGGGGCAGGGAAACCAGATTCATTATTCCCTTGAGCTTTGGCTCCAGCTCGATAAGGAATACATCTGCTTCATCCGGAGTGTATTGATATCCGATAGATAACAGCAGCGTTTGTAAGAGCGATGTTTTCCCGGATTCGACCCGGCCTGTAATAAGCAGGTGATCCGCCTCCTCCAGATGAATCGATTGCAGAGCCAGGTCCTCCACATCCATTCCATACGGCAGCTCCTGTGATTCCCGCGGCGGGAATTGTTCCAGCAGCTGCTCAAAGCCAAGTTTCTCCGGCAGCATGGCGATGGCTTTAGCCGGCGCTCCGGTCCATTCCTCCTGCATACCGGACGCCAGATGCTGAAGAAAAGCGGTCTTTTCCCATTCGTTCTCTCCTTCGTACGGGAGCATGCACTGGAACATATGGGGAGGGGTATGGCCTTTCACAAAGCCGCGGCCCTCCGGAAGATTAGACACGGCAAAGCCGGGCCGGCCTACTGCCGTATAATAGTCTGTAGGTTCCGCCAGTTCAAATGCTGCCGCTGAAGCAAAGTTATTCCGGTAACGCTCATACATATCACTCGTCTGGTTTACAGCCGTTATGACAATCAGTCCGTATGCGGCTCCTTCACGCAGCAGCGTCTCCAACTGTTCATTCTCCGCCGCAAATCCCGTCCTGAACGGCTGGTAGCCATCGATAACGAGCACAAGGGCGGGAAGCTTGCGCCCTGTGACCCTCCGATAATTGACCAGAGAGCTTACCCCTTCCTCGGAGAACTGTTGTTTCCGAACGGTCAGTTCCTTCAGCAGGAAACGAAAAAGCCGGTACATCTTCTCCGTTTCTTCTTCATGCACCACACCTCCTACATGGGGAAAGCGGGCAAACTCCTTCCATTGCCGGCTAAAGTCAACAATATACGCATGCAAATCGGCGGGGGTGTGTTCAAGGAACAGCGACAGCAGGGTAGACTGAAGGAATGTTGTCTTTCCGGTACCGGGCATGCCATACGCGATGAGATGGCCTTCGCCTAGATCAAACGAAAGCGGGTACTGCGATTGATTCTCCACATCGTCAATCATTCCCACGGTTGGCCGGAGCCACCTGTCCGCTTCAACCTTAGCCTTACTGCCTCCGGCCCAATTAGCGACATCAAGCACTGCTGTTACCGGCAGTTTTTCAGGCAGCGGCTGGAGCCACGGGCCCGGCAGCGGATCGACCCCGCTCTTTCTGGCTTCTTCTTTAATATAGTCAATTACGACCTGGATCTGCCTGCGCTTTGTCTGCCCGTCGTTCGTTCCGGTATCGGAGCGAACGGCTGATCCGTCCAGCAGCACTTCAGCAACAACTATCTTCTCTGATTCATCCTCTTCCTTCGGAGCATAGTCGGCGCCGCTCCAGGCTGACTGAAAATACTCCAGCACTTCGTTATTGCCGACCTGAAAATAAGCACGGCCCGGTACGTTAATCATAGAAGCATTCGGGATTTTAATCATCTCGCGGCTATCGCTGTCATCCTGCACCCGAAGGCAAATGCGAAAGCGGGAATTGCTCCATATCTTCTCATCCACAACGCCGGCCGGCTTTTGTGTCGCCAGCAGCAAATGGACACCAAGCGTACGGCCGATCGCCGCAATGCTGATTAATTCATCCATAAATTCCGGCTGATCTTTCTTTAATTGCGCGAACTCGTCAATCACGATTAACAAGTGCGGCAATGGCTCTTTCAAGCGCCATTCCGAACGGAAATATTCGTCAATATGCTGTATATTTCCCGCCATATTAAACAGCTTCTGCCTTCTTTCCAGTTCCGCCCGCAGCGAAATTTTCGCGCGGTTGATGAGATGGGGATCCTCAAGGTTCGTAATCGTTGCCACGACATGCGGGAGCCCCTGGAAGGTATTAGACATTCCTCCCCCTTTATAGTCAATCAGCATAAACGCCATCTCGTGGGGGTGGTATGTAAGGGCCAGCGACAGGATAAGGGACTGAATCACTTCACTCTTCCCGGATCCGGTCGTGCCCGCCATCAATCCATGAGGACCGTGGCCTTTCTTCTCTATCTTATCGTGAATATTCAGTTCTACCAGTTTACCGCCTTCCCGCCCTCCGATAGGAACAGGCAGCGTAAGAGGATACCGATTCTGGTTCCATCTGGATAAAACATCAAGCTCTTCTACCCGGTTCACTTCATACATATCAAGCAGAGTAAGAACCTTCGGCATTACCCCTGCTGCAGACTGCTTTACGCGAAGCGGCGCGGCAGCACGTGCCATCTCTTTTGCTTCTTTTAGAGAAAAACGATCCAGGGCAATTTTTTCCGCGCCGGAGAAGTAATCAGTTTTTCCGTCGGCTGAGAACGTTTCATATAGCTGTGCAGCCCCATCCTTCACTTCAATAATGAGCTCACATTCCATCGGAAGCGCTTCTTTACGCGGTGCCATCAGAAAAACAGATGCTCCGACAGCTTCTCCATCCCTTAAAATCAAAGGCAGCAGGGCATCATCCTCCAGCATGGAAAAACCGGGAAGGAAAAACACATACTCAGGAATATGGTGCTCCTCCTGGTCCTTGGAACTCTTTTCAAATTTCCGAATGTTTAGCGTGCGGTACAGCTTCTCAAACAGCTTCTGTACCATTAGCTGTCCTTCGGCTATATAGCGCACTTCCCGGTCCTCATCCCATACGTGCGGCAGCCAGCGCATCCAACCCCAATCCTCCCTCTCCTGCATGTCATAGGCAGCTGCGATTTTCACCTCTTCCGGCGAATGGTGTGTAACAAGCTGCAGGATAAGCAGACGGGCCAATTCTACAATTTCTTCTCTCTCCCCGACCAGTCCCACTACTCTTTTGTTGCGCAGTGGAATGGAAACTGGAACATTAACTACGTCCTGATACTCAGTCTCGAGCTTCTGGGCTTCGGCAATGAGCGGATTCACATCATACCCATCTTGTGCGGGTGTATGAATCTCAATAATAAAAGGCCGGGTCCCGACGCCGATTCGAAGATGCAGAAAGTCCTCCGAATGGGGGGCTCGTTCCCAAAGTGAGCTTTTTCGTTCGTCAATTCTATCTACACATTCTTTAGGAGCCGGGTCCTTTTCCCGCAAAAATTGTACCTGCTGCTCCCAAATCCCCTTTATTTCACCCCTGTGCTGTTCAATTCGGGCAAGGTACCCCTCATGAAGCTGGGCCACTTCAAGGCGGTACTTCTTTTTCTTCCTGAAAAATAAAACGATCGTTGCAATGTACGAGCCGAGCATCGGAATGCTCATCGCCAGCATAAAAATCGCATAGGAGCTGTTGTTGTACATTGTTTTTGAAAGGTAATACATAATCCCTACCGTGGCAACCGTCAGGAAAACGGGAATGATCATTGTCTCAAAAGAAAACGTTGGCTCCATCGGTTCGCCTTTCGGCCGATGGACGGTAATTTTACCTGTCGGCAATGACAGCTTTACCCGCGGTGACCGTTTGAAGTATGGTGATTTTCTCATGAATTTCCCTCTCCGATTATTCGTATTAGTCAATTAATTTCCAGGCATATCCGCTTGCATCCGGTTCGCTAATTTCGGCCTCGGTTTTCTCCTTCACGGAAGGGGCTGTTCCGTACTCCTTCTCCGTCTTCAGGCTGGAGCTCGCTCCCTCGCTGAGCCGCAGAAACGCGCCGTCCCAGATGCCCGCACTCTCCAGGGATTGGTGTTTTTCGAGCCGGAACCAGTGCGTCTGGTCAAAAGAATATTCAATGTCATGAATTCCGCCTGCCCAATCATATTCATGGCCAAGCCATTCATTCAGGGCAATAATCAGCTTCTCTCCTTCAACCTGATTGGGGAGGCGCAAGTCTCTTTCCCGGCGGTTATGTATGAACGTAATAACGACTTCTTCCACATTTTCCCCTCCCTTAGCCTTACCAGGCGATATCTAAAAAGGAAATATCATCGCTTGTTGGTGAGCGGAAGCTCTTCACCATCTCCTGCTGCAGCCAGGCGGTTGACGGCATTGCCTTCAGGGAATCAATTCCGGTGAAGCCATCCGAATAAATAACCAGGCGATCAATGGTCTGCGCGAAATCAACTAATCCGGCTGTATGTATGTTTCCATTCACAATGCCGCGCTTTGTCGACCATCGCTCATGCGAGTGTGCCTGCTCCTGGAAGTGCCCGGAAACTTCCCGCTGCCCGCTCCATGCCCGGATGCGCAAATCACCCGACCACCCCAGAAAAAGGTTGGCCTCGTTCGACCAGTCGTTCAGAATGTCTACCCTTCCGCATACGAACATCGCTTCGCTGCCGCCTGTCCTTTTTTCCTCCAGGACGTCCCGTACAAGTGGAGGGATCGATGCGGGCAGCGGGTGTTTTTCCACTATTCCCGTCGCTTCATCGACCAACTGCTCCAAATATGCATTCAGCGCATCAGCCATGGCTCCTTTTTCCCGGACTTCTTCGACTGAGAATGAATGCAGCCAATCGAGCAGCCTTACGGATAGGAATTGGGCTGCAATATCTCCGCAGAACGATAAGCTGACCCCGTCACAAAGCACGAAAGTGAACGTCCGATCCTCAATGCGGAAAGCAAGGGAATCCTGCCCGGCGTCATCCACCTCCCGCGTCTCCCCAGCGCGGGCGTACCCGTATCGGAAGAAAAACGGATCCTGATGCGCATATGTAATCGGTGTTTCCATTCTTTGATCGCTTGTAAAAGAAAACATGTCACACCTCTCTTTACTTATCGGACCGGTGTTGCCGCCGACATCTGGAAGCCGAGCGATACGATATCCGCATTCGTGCCCGGAAGCATCATCAGCGCACCTGGCTCAATTCTATATCCCGTTTCCACCATCATCTCCCGGTAGCTCTCCGGCAGCGGGCTGGAAAGACGCTTCAGTTTATCGCCGTACTCTTCATTCAGCTCTGTCTCCGGCATAATGCCCGGCCACTTCCTGGAATTCTCAATCGGGGCCGCCAGAATTTCATCTGAGATAAAAATGTTCTCAACCAGCACGTTTCCATCCGGCACCTTCATATTCATCATTCGTTTTACGATCGGCTCAGGGTCCTCTCCTGTAAACGCGCCATCCGTCATATGACAGATGACGGGAGCCGGGCAATTCTTAAGAGCCGGCAGTTCTTTTTGCAGGATTTTTTCCGCTGCAGCGAACGCTTTCGCCGTATTTGTTAGCCGCTGGGTCTGGATGTTTTCCAGAGGCCGCATGCGCGCCACCTCATCAATTCCTTTCACGCCTCCGAGAACGTCGAACACATTATCGCTGTAAGCAAGGATGGACATTTTATAGCGGGGGCTTAGCCTGCTCCCTTTCGTTGAGCGGAAGACCATCTGCCGGATAGCGGAGCTCAGGGCCGTAGTGACGACGTCCATTCTCCGTTTCTGTTCTCCGCCAGCATCCATGAGTTGATTCATGGATGCGCTAATGTCGAGTAAATAAATGATGTAGGCGGGGGTTTGCTGTGTTGCTTGAATTCGGTACTCCATACGACATAGCTCCTATTTATCGATTCATATTTTTAAAAAACTAACACTATCAAAATACATGAAAAACCAGTACGGTATCTTATTTCCATTTTAATATAAATCCTTAAAAAAGGGATATAGATCCAAACACATGAGAAGAAAGCGGGACAAATGACGCATGGTGTTTATTGCCATTTGTAGAGATATGGAAATAAGGGTGAATGATGTAAATGGTTCTCATTACCTTGCTATAATAGTAAGTTTTTACCTTAAATATGGTTAATTTTTACTTTACTATAGAATCATTGGATAAAATTGGAGGGGGTTCGATGTTCGATTTTCGGCTGGCTTCGGCCATTCAAATGCAAATGAATGCTATTGATACCGACATAGAAAAGATAAACCGGATTTGTGAGCGCCTGGCAGGGTACCACAAAGAAGCTTACACCATCTCCGAAAATGTAAAGACGGACATTTCAGCGGGAACAAACGAAGAACAATGGTCCGGCAAGCAGCAGCAGAAGTTCCAGGAAACCTTTACGCAGGTCACGAAAGACTTCACTCTATTTCAAGATACCATCCGTCGTCAAACCTCTTCCTTACAGGAATGGATTGCATATCTTCAGGAAGAAAGAGCCCGGCTCGCTGCCCTGCTGGAGCAGCTTAAGGAGGATCTTAGAAAACAAAACAATAAGTGAAAGGCGGAGATTTCGTGACATTTAAAGTGGAACCCGATAAACTTTTCCTTCTATCCAAACAGCTCCTCTCTCACCTCGTTCGGGCAAGGCGATTACAATCCGATTTACAGCGGGAGCGGGAAGAGATTAATAGTGTTTTATACGGATCGCAATTCAGGCCGCCGTTTGAAGGAGAAATCCGGGCAAACAGTGACAATATCGAAACGATGTGCCAGGCAATCATTGAATATTTAGAGTGCCAGGGTGCCTGGCTGTCCTATTTTGCCGGTATGGCTGCGGATGCCGATAATGCCCCGCTTTCATTCGAACAGGCTGAAAAAATTCTTGCAAAGTATGATGAACGTTTTGTTGTGATGACAAGATTAGACGGACCAAGAATGCTGGCTGAGGATCCGAATAATACAAATATCCCCTTCACGAGCCCAATGGGGTTACAGGCACAGCAGGAAAAAAAGCAGGAATACGACCGGGCCATGATAAATACATACAAAGAGCTTCTGGGGATAAATACGTTTACCCGTCTGACCACCGGAACAGAACCATTGACCGGGGAGAAGCTTGGATCCGGGGATTATGCATTGGAGGCAGGACTTACTGCACTTTCGCTACTTCCGCTCATTGGTGGTCTGGTAAGAACAGAAGTAAAGGAAGCAAAGCTAGCGAAAGTTATTGATAAGACGCGTGGTGAGTTATTACGAGAAAAGTATGGTAGACTAACTTCAGTTGAGTTCAATCAACGTATTAATTTGCGAGGAGCAGTTGCTGAAGAATATAATCGCCTCAAAGCCGCAGGGTTAAGTAAAAAAGAAATGGGCCCGGCTCTTGCAGGTGTACTTGATACTAAGACCGGTAAATATTACTTCGGTATAAATGCAAAAGGGCCTGATGTTCCTAGAAACCTGTCTACTGAAATTGCAACTAGACTTGCTGAGATGCCGAGTGATATTAGAGATGGATATATTAAGACCAAAGCGCCTGGGTCGCATGCTGAAATTTATGCCCTAAACGATGCCTTCTTAGCCCGACCAGGGGCAGATCCATCTGATTTTATGCTGCATGTTATTAATGCAGGTGGTAAAACTCCAACGAGAGGTATGCCTATACCTCGTTGTCCTCATTGTGAATACCTCACTAATGACGTTAACTATTTCCCGGAGGTTCTTAAATATGGAAAGTAAAAATCACGTAAGGGTCGATGAAGAATTATTGGAATTTGATGATGATCTTCGCTGCTATAATGATAGCCCATTTTCCGGTATAGGATATGAAAATTATCCGAATGGGAATTTAAAAACTGAAACCCTTTATAAAGACGGATTTCAACATGGTTTAAGCAGAGAATGGTATCCAACAGGTGAAATAAAGAGTGAATTTTTTTGGAAGAAAGGCTCGCGGTACTCCAAGCGTCAAGAGTGGCACCGTAATAGCAATATCAAATCGATTGCTAACTACGAGTGGGGAATAGAGCTTGATAACAAAGAATGGGATGAAAATGGAAACTTAATAAAAAGTGAAATTATCGATCCTAACTCACCCAATTATTTTTTACTTTTGAAGTATAGAGAAATTAATCATGAGAACAAAAATGATTAACAAACAATCAAGATGAATTACTATGTTACCTACTAGAAATTGTCTTTCGAACAAGCTGATCAGCCTTACGGGTTGTCTCAGGTAAACGATACGATGGAGATAATTTAAGAATCCAATGACGGGCTAATTCTAAAGAGATACGATGACCAATGGATATATAAACGGGTTTTACCCTGTCTTGCGTTCGAAGAACCATTCCAATAGTTTCACCCTGGTCCAAGAGGAATGAGAAATCGCCTCTCTTTTCTCCAGGAGCATCAGCCTCACCAATTAATTTTGTTTTTCCACAACCGATTGTAGGAACATCAAACAGCACACCTAAATGACAGGCTAGCCCAAAGCGTCTTGGATGAGCAAGACCTTGTCCGTCACATACGATTAAATCGGGCGTTGTTTTTAGCGCTTCTAATGCTTTAGTAATAGGCGGGAGTTCTCTAAAGGAAAATAAACCTGGAATATACGGAAAATGTACGACATCTTTTACCACAGTGTTTTCAATTTCCTGAAGTGAGTTGGCTTCTAAAACAGCAACTCCGGCAACAAGGACATTGTTTTTTTCATCGTACGCAACATCAACACCAGCGACATATTTGATTTCGTTGAATTTATCTTGTGTTATCACTTTGTTGGAGAGTGCTGATTGAAGTTTTAGAGCTTCATGTTCGTTAATAGTCCAATCATGAGATATTTTGATTTTCAAGCCTTATCCCCCAAATATTATTATATGATTATTATATCGGATGATTTTATTATAAATTATTTTTCGGGGACTTCCCAGTTAACGGAGTTGTTAAAGAATTAATTTGCTCACATATAACCTTGATGGAGTGTTCAAAACTCAATCGAGGTTTTTTAATCCCTCCGTTTTCTTACTCCCCTACATTTAGACTGTCTTAAAAATTAAAATTCGCGTTAAAATACATATTTGAACAATCCGTAATGGACTTGTGACATATTCGTCAAGCATCATACTAGTGGAGGTGATCAAGCGGATAGCCAATGTACTGAATTATTCAAAAAATTTTCGAATAAGTAGAGGGTGATATACTTGTCTATAAAGGAATCGATGAGCCAATATTTTAAATTAAGGAAAGAATTCGCAGATGGCGGTTTAGATTTCTTATTCAAAACACCTGTTAATGAAGATGCTGGTTCACTAATTTATGTAGGAGAAATTGACGAAGAGGATTATATTACGTGGAAACCAGTTGAAAAGAATACTATACATGATTTTACACAATTGGAAGAAAAATTAGGTGTTAATTTCCATTCATCCATTATTGAATATTTTAATTCATATTAGTTTGCTGATTTAGATGGATTTTTTCAAGACCACTATATCAAATTAGAAGCAGTCTTACCCCATGTAGAACTCGATTCATTTAGAAGTACTTTAGAAGGTTACAAGAGTAATCATAACAATAGACTTAAAAATATTCCCTTAGGAATTGAAGGTAACGGACTGTTAGTTGTAATTGACAATGAAGATGGTAAGGTTAAGCTAGAGGATTACGAAAGAAGTTCATACGAAATCATTTCAGAAAGTCTTGAGGAATTAATTTCTACGTTAAGGTTAAAAAGATAGCTATTATTAAGGAACATGAAAGCCAGAAGGCCTATCACGCACCTTCTGGCATATTATCGGTTATACCGTTCAGGCGGTTAGCAGTGTAAGCATTCAATCCAGCCCAAAACGCTCTTCTATATCTGCCCTTTCATCATTCACATGATAGAAATCATTCGTTTTACTGTCATACCAGTACTCTTTCTTCCATTCCTCAATATTTTCCACGAGAAGCTTCATCGCTCGAATGAATTCGTACACTTCCCGGTTTACCATCGTCGGGTGAACAGAAAACCGAACCCAACCCGGCTTAGAGGATAAATCATCGCCCAGAACCTCGCTCATAATCTTCTTCGATTCCATGGGGTCAATATCGAACAGGTAATGGCCGTACGTGCCCGCACAGGAGCATCCTCCCCGTACCTGGAACCCAAACCTGTCATTCAGCAGCTTTGCAATCAAATTATAATGAATCCCCTCTACAGAAAAAGAAAAAATACCGAGCCTCTCCGTAATATGTCCATCCAGTATAAGCAGCCCAGGGACTTCCCTCATGCCGGAAAACAGAAGGTCCACCAGCTCTTTTTCCCGGCGCAGGATGTTTCCTGTCCCCATCCGCTCTTTAAGCTTAATCGCAAGAGCCGTTTTGATCCCCTGCAGGATGCCCGGTGTGCCGCCGTCTTCCCGCTCCTCAATATTAGGGATATATTTGTGATCCCCCCACGGATTCGTCCAAAGGACAGTTCCTCCTCCGGGTTTATCGGGCGTACTGTTTGCATAAAGCCTCGAATCAAAAATAAGCACACCGCTTGACCCCGGCCCACCTAGAAATTTGTGGGGGGAGAACAAAATGCCGTCCAGCTTCTCAAGTGCAGACGCCGGGTGCATGTTTATATCTGCATAAGGAGCCGATGCTGAGAAATCAACAAAGCAAATCCCCCCGTGTTCATGCATCTTTCTTGCCAGCTGATAATAGGGCGTTTGAACCCCCGTTACATTTGAGCAGGCCGTGAACGAACCGATTTTAAACTTTCGGTTTTGATAGTTTTTAAGCTGCCGTTCCAGTTGCTCCGAACTGACTGTGCCGTCTGTATCCGGCTCAAGAACGACGACTTCCCCTATCGTCTCAAGCCAGGACGTATGGTTGGAGTGATGCTCCATGTGCGTAATGAAAATAACAGGGCGATCCTCGGGAGAAATATCTATCTTGTCTTTAAACGATTCCGGCAGACGCAGGCCAAGTATGCGCTGTAATTTATTAACGACAGACGTCATGCCAAAGCCGTCCATAATGAGCACGTCATGCTTACTGGCATTTACATGCCTTTTAATAATGCTGCACGCCTGCTTATATGCATAAGTCATCGCAGTGCTCGTCACATTTGACTCCGTGTGTGTATTGGCAAAAAACGACCCGATTTGGTGGCTCAGCTTTGCTTCGATGGGGCGGTACAAGCGCCCGCTCGCCGTCCAATCCGCATAAATAATGCGCTTTCTGCCATAGGGAGAATCGAAATACTGGTTAATCCCGATAATTTTTTTTCGAAACGGAAGAAAATACGTTTCCATGTCTCCGAGATATTGGTATGTCTCATCTCCTATCCAGGCTGTAAGCAATGTAAGCTCCCCCTTTTATTCCGTGCGCTTACTCTTAGCATATGATTCCGGCCGGGCAGGGGTTAACCGAATCTTTTTGCCTTTATCAAATTGCCCCTGCCCGGAATAGGCTGGAATAAATAAATGAAACCGGAAAGGAATCGGTACACCATGAGTCCATTTCAGCTTCCCGTCTCGATACAATCTTTAACCATTACGGCTCCGAATATGATGGTTTATTATCCGCGTGTGGAAGAGGTGAAAAACAAGCTTGCCCAGCAAAAAATCAACGACACGATTGTTCACCGGGTTTATGGGTTAATACAGGAACAGGGTTATTATAAAAATCCCGCAAATACGCAGGTAACAGGACAGTATGAGATTAAATCGAATGAGCGGGGGATCTTAAGCCTGACGCTAAGCAACTATACTTATATCACACATCATGCGCACGGAATGACGCTCTTACCATCGCTGACATTCGATATTCAAACAGCCAGATTGTATCCATTAAGGGATTTATTTAAACCTGGCAGTGATTATGCAGGAAGGCTGTCGGCTATTATTGGTGCACAGATTAAAAGGCGGAACATCTCTCTATTAGAACCATTCAAAGGGATACGCCCGGATCAGGATTTCTATATTGCAGATAAAGCGCTCATTGTTTACTTTAAGCTTTACGAAATTACCCCTTATTATTACGGTTTCCCGATGTTCCCTATCTCCGTTTACGAACTGGAAGATATCATAGATGAGAACGGGCCACTCGGAAAAATGCTTCCTAGTGAATAAAAAAAAGCCCCTATGCAGCAGAAGCCGCACAGAGACTTTAACGTAAGCAATCAGTGAACCATATAACCGAATGACATAACCCAGATCGAGCCGCCGACAATCGTAATAACGAAAATAACACCAAGGATTAACGCCATTACATTGTACTTCGGACCTTCCCCTTCACGGATATGCATGAAGAAGAACAACTGGATCAAGAACTGAAGAACGGCCATCACTAAGATCGAAACCACCGTCGCCATTGGGCTAATGACATGGTTTAATACAAGCACGATCGGAATGATGGAAAGGATAATCGACAGAACAAACCCGATGACGTACGATTTTAATGAACCATGGTTTTCGTGGCTTTCGTGCTGTGACATCTTACATCACCCCCATCAGGTAAACAACAGTGAAGAGGAAAATCCACACGGCGTCAAGGAAGTGCCAGTACAAGCTGATAATGGACACTTTACGCTTGGTTACATCGTTAATTCCATATCGCTTCAACTGAATCATAATGCCACACATCCAGAAGAAACCAACGGTCACGTGCACACCGTGTGTTCCAACGAGCGTAAAGAAAGCGGAAAGGAATGCGCTTGTTGACATCGTCGCCCCTTCTCCTACCATCTTCACAAACTCGCTAATTTCCAGCCCTACGAAGGCCAGACCAAGTGCAGCTGTAACCACTAACCAGCCAATCAGGCTTTTCAGCTTACCTTTATGCATGGCCAGAACGGCAATTCCACTTGTAAAACTACTTGTTAATAGAATGAACGTTTCTGCCACAAACCCAGGAACCTCGAACAGTTCCTTGGCTGTAGGTCCACCCGCTGTATGGGTGTGCAATACGGCATACGTTGCAAATAGAGTACCGAACAAAATACAGTCCGTTACAAGGAAAATCCAAAAACCTAATATTTTTAGAGAACTATCATGCTCATGATGTTCGTGATGGGATACAGCATGTTCCATTATACAACCCTCCCCACTGATGCTTCGGTACGTTCAATCTCATCAACAGGAATGTAATAATCCGTATCATAGCTAAAGGAACGAGCGAAGAGGCAACCAAAAACCCCAAGGAGGCCGATAACGCCCATCCAAGTCCAGGTAAAGGTAAATCCAAAGCCGGCAATAAACCAGAATACAGCCATAACGAACGGAATTCCGGAGTTCTTCGGCATATGAATCGGTGCATATTGCACTTTTTCTTTCTTGTTACCTTGATTTTGTCTTTCCTTCTTCATCAACCACCATGCGTCCGCGCCCTTCGCTTCAGGAACCACAGCGAAGTTGTAAAGAGGCGCCGGAGATGGAATAGACCATTCCAGTGTACGTCCGTCCCAAGGATCTCCTGTTAAATCACGTTCACCGTATTTAATGCTGTAAAGAATCTGCCATACCTGGAAGACGAATCCGATACCCATGAGGAATGCCCCTACAGTAGACACAAGGTTAAGCGGTGCCCAGCCCATGTCCCAGCCATACGTATAAACACGGCGGGTCATTCCCATGAATCCTAATGCATACTGCGGCATAAAGCATACATAGAAACCGATATTCCATAACCAGAACGCCCATTTGCCAAGGCGGTCATTCAATTTAAATCCAAACATTTTTGGCCACCAGTAGTACAGGCCGGCCAAATATCCGAACACAACCCCACCAATCAGTACCTGGTGGAAGTGGGCAATCAAGAAATAACTGTTATGATACTGGTAGTCTGCCGGAGCAACGGCCAGCATAACACCTGTCGCGCCACCGATAGCAAAACACGGAATAAACGCGAGCGTCCATAACATCGGCTGTGTTATCTGAATCCGTCCACGGTACATCGTAAACATCCAGTTAAATATTTTTACCCCAGTAGGGATACCAATTGCCATCGTTGATATCGCAAAGAACGTATTAACATCGGCTCCCGCACCCATCGTGAAGAAGTGGTGAACCCAGGTGAAGTAAGCAACGACACTAATGAGCATCATGGAGAATACCATGGATGCGTAACCGAAAACGGTCTTTTTAGAGAACGTACTTACAACTTCGGAGAAAATACCGAAGGCCGGAAGAATAACGATATATACCTCAGGGTGACCCCACATCCAGATGAGGTTCACATACATCATCGGGTTCCCGCCACCTGTCATGGTAAAGAAGTGAGCCCCAAAGTAACGGTCTATAAATAGTAAGGCAAGTGTTACTGTTAACACTGGGAATGCAAAAATAATCAAAACACAGCTAGCCAATACTGACCATGTAAACAGCGGTGTCTTCATTAACTTCATGCCTGGTGCACGCATTTTTAAAATGGTCACGAGGAAGTTAATCCCGGTAGCCAAACTACCGATACCGGAAATCTGAACACCCCAGATGTAAAAGTTCTGCCCTGGTCCCGGGCTAAAAGCGTTCTCGGACAACGGAGGATAGCTGAGCCAACCCGCATCCGGAGAACCGCCGATGACAAAGGATAAGTTAAAGAGCATAGCTCCTAGGAAAAATAGCCAGAAACTTACGGAGTTCAAGAACGGATACGCAACGTCCCGTGCTCCGATTTGAAGAGGAACAACAATATTAAACAGAGCAAACATAAATGGCATCGCCATGAACAAAATCATGATCGTACCATGTGTTGTAAAAATTTCATTGTAGTGCTCTGATTCTAAGAAATGCATATTTGGGAATGCTAATTGCATACGCATTAAAAGGGCGTCTACCCCGCCACGGAACAACATGAGCAGGGACGCTAGCAAATACATAATCCCAATTTTTTTATGGTCAACTGTTGTAATCCATTCGCGCCACAGCCATCCCCACAACTTAAAATAGGTGAGAACAAAAACAACGGCAACGCTGGCCAGCACGATGGAAACGTCTGCACCATAGATCATTGGGTCGCCCGTTACAAAGAAAGTGGACGCGAAAGATTTGATGCTATCTAACATGAGGTTTTCCTCCTTCCTTTCCCTAGTGGTTCATGTTCATGCCGGGCATATCGTGCCCGGACATATTGGACTGATTTTCATTCTGTTTCATCTCAGGGTTTTGACCATGCTCCATGCGCTGATTTGGCTGGCTAGGGCTGTGGTGGCTATTTTTGTTTACGATATATTCGAAAAGTCCCTTTTGATAAGATGAAAAGAAGATCTCGTTAGAAGTAGCTGGTTTGGCCAATTTTTCGTAGTCTTCTTTCGTCAACTGGGCTGCTCCTTCATGTTTTACCTGCTTCACCCAGGCATCAAACTCAGCTTGTGGTTTAGCTACTACCTTAAATCGCATGTCAGCGAACCCTTTCCCGGAGAAGTTGGCACCCGATCCGAAGTATTCACCCGGCTTGTCCGCTTGAAGCCAAAGCTTCATGGCCATTCCACCCATGGTATACTTCTGTCCACCTAGTTGTGGAATCCAGAAGGAGTTCATTGGAGCATCCGATGTTAGTACAAAATTAACAGGAACACCTGTTGGGATTTCAAGATGGTTCACTGTTGCAATCCCTTGCTCCGGATATTGGAACAACCATTTCCAATCCAGGGATGTAACCTGAACGGTTATCGGCTTACTATGCGCTGCAACCGCCGTCGGTTTTTCCAGCGCATACGTATCTCTCGCTGTATAATAACCGAGAACAGCGATGATGAGAATCGGAATCCCCCACCAAATAGTTTCAAGCACCTTACTATCCGCCCAATCGGGGGTATACGGTGCTTTGTTTCCTGGTGTATCCCGGAACCGATAAATAATATACGCGAAAATAATCAGAACAGGAATAATGACAATGGCACACAGAATGATGGAAATCCAAATGAGGTTCATTTGTGTTTCACCAACGGGTCCTTTTGGATCGAGAACAATATACTTACTATTCTCACATCCGGCCAATAATACTGTTGCCAAGGCTGCCATAGCAAATACAATGATTCGATTTAGCAGAGCTTGTTTCTTCACCTTGTTTCATCTCCTCTCCTACCCAATCCACCTAAAATTTAATGATAATGGCCTGTTTGATTTGTGGACAAATGAAAAACAGGATAAAATTGTTCTTGTAACGTTACTATAATATCAAAAATATCTAAGATGATCATAGTGCAATTACTGGTTACGACAAATTTCACTGTTTCGTCACAATTTGATTCATAAAACTTTCACTTTTTGTCCACAAAATTGCTATCTTTTTCAATTAATAGGCTATCATTATCTACAACCACGTTACTATCGACATAAAACTACACATAACGTATATTTTTGCACTTTACCGGCGAATCTGCAACAAAAAAAATGAAGGCCCCCTAAGAGCTGATCATAATCTCCCGGGAAACCCCTTTACCTCTCTTGGCATGTATTTAGTTGTTTTCCTTCCCCTACTTTGCACCTGTAAGGCTTAAATTCTGGCCGAGCTTTACAAGCATCTCCTGCGTCATTTTTTCCAGGTTGTATTCTGCTTTAAAGCCCCATTCCTCTATGGCCGCTGTCGCATCAATCGAATTTGGCCAGCTTTCCGCAATCGCCTGGCGTGCAGGATCCACGTTGTAATGCATCTTGAAATTCGGAATGTGTTTCCGGATTTCAGAAGCGAGCTGCTCCGGCTCAAGACTCATCGCTGTTACATTGAAGGCATTACGGTGCTTCAGCTTCGATGCATCGGCTTCCATCAATGCAATAATCGCATTCAGCGCATCCGGCATATACATCATATCCATGTACGTACCCTTCGCTATATAGGATGTATATTCCCCCTGCTTAATCGCTTCATAATAAATCTCTACCGCGTAATCTGTCGTTCCGCCTCCTGGAGGCGTAATACAGGAGATAAGCCCTGGGAAGCGAAGCCCTCTCGTATCGACACCGAACTTATGGTAGTAATAATCACAAAGCAGTTCACCGGATACTTTATTTACCCCGTACATTGTTGTCGGTCTCTGGATCGTTTCCTGGGGCGTGCGGTCTTTCGGTGTGGCCGGGCCAAACGCACCAATCGAGCTTGGTGTAAAAAACTGGCACCGGAGCTCTCTTGCTACTTCAAGTGCGTTAATGAGCCCGCCCATGTTCAGATTCCATGCCAGAAGCGGCCGGGCTTCCGCTGTTGCTGATAGTAACGCTGCCAGGTGAACCACCGTATCCACCTGATGTCTTTTCGCGATTTCAAACATCGCTTTCTCATCAGTCACGTCGAGAATTTCAAACGGACCAGAATGGACAACATCGCTTTCGCTCTTGCGGATGTCTGTCGCGATAACGTTATCGGCGCCGTAGCTGTCCCTCATCTTCATAACGAGTTCCGAACCAATTTGCCCTAACGACCCGGTAACCAGAATTTTTTTCATCGCTGTGCCTCCCTAGTAGCTAATTCCCATCTCTTTCCCCACTTTTTCATAAATGGATAATGCCCGGTTCAGCATTTCTTTCGTATGTGCTGCTGACGGCATATTTCGAACCCGGCCTGTTCCCTGCGCTACTGTCGGGAATACGATCGCTTTTGCGTACACGCCTTCCTGATATAATCGTTTGCTGAACTCCTGGGTTTTTACTTCCTCACCTATAATGCAAGGGGTAATGGGAGTTCCGCTGTTGCCGATATTAAAGCCGAGTTCTTTCAGGCCTTTCTTCAAGTAGTTTCCGTTATCCCACAGTCTATCGTGGAGTTCAGTGCTTTCCATAAGAATGTCAATTGCCTTGATACACGCGGCAACATCACCCGGCGTTAACGAAGTGGAGAATAAGAAGGGCCTGCTTCTCACTTTCAGCCAATCAATTAAATCCTGTCTTCCCGCGACATAACCGCCGACAACCCCAATGGCTTTGGACAGCGTTCCGATTTGAAAGTCGACTTTATCGGACAGCCCGAAGTGTTTCACGGTTCCGGCTCCCTTGCCTAATACACCCGAACCATGTGCGTCATCTACATAGGTAATAAGGTCGAATTCTTCTGCGATTTTTACGATTTCAGGAAGCTTTGCAACATCCCCATCCATCGAGAAGACTCCATCTGTAATGACCATTATTTTTTTATACAGGCCGGATTCCTTTGCTTCCTTAGCCTTTGCTCTTAAATCAGCCATATCGGAATGGTTATATCTGATGATTTTGGCTCCGGATAGTCTGCATCCATCAATGATCGAAGCATGGTTTAGCTCATCCGACAGAATAGCATCCTCTTTATTCATAACAGCAGAAATAGCAGCCATATTGCAGTTAAAGCCGGATTGGTAGGCAATCGCGGCTTCCGTATGTTTAAAGGCCGCCAGCTTTTCCTCAAGCTTCACGTGCAGTTCTAACGTTCCGTTAATCGTTCTTACAGCCCCGGCCCCTACCCCGTATTTCTGAATCGCTTGAGCGGCAGCCTCTTTCAGCCTTTCGTCCGTCGCCAACCCCAAATAGTTGTTGGATGACAGGTTAACGAGCTCTTTTCCTGCGATTTTAATCATCGGACCGTTCGGACTTTCCAGCGGATCAATGACATTGTATAAACCCTTGCTTTTTAAATCCTGCAAATTTTCGCTTAAAAAACGCTCAAGCACCTTACTTGCCATATCGATTCCTCCCTGTATGTATTGTTTAACGTCCGTTTTAGTTAATAGGAAAATAATAACCACGTATATCCTGCCAGAATTGTAATTCTCATATAAACACGTGTCCATTCCACACAAACAAAGAAAAACGGAATAAATCCTTTAAAATCAAGATTATTTGTTACTTATAATAGCACATTTTTTGCAAAATGTACATACCGTGAGGACATGAAAACCAAACCTTCTTCTCCTTTTTCTGATCCTATCTCTACTCTCCATTCTGCCCAAATTGGAATCGATAAGCCGTTGTATTATAATGGTAGCTATCACACGAAAAAGGGGATTATCCATGAACGGACAGCATCGCGCCAACATTTCTCCGGGCCTTCAGGTGGATATCGTACTGAAGAAAGACCAGAGAACCGGGGCAACAACCCGGGGAGTTGTAAAAGACATTCTAACGAATTCAAGCTTTCACCCCCACGGCATTAAAGTGCGGCTGCAAGATGGCCAGGTAGGCAGGGTAAAGGAAATTATAAAACAATAGCTGTCTTGCAAAAAACGGCGTAGGGGCTTTGGACATAGAACAGCCCGAGTTGCGGATCCAGCAACCCGGGCTGTTCTCAGTTCTTTGGTGTTATACCGCTTTTAAATGCTCAATCGTCTTTTTAATTCCCTCTTCATAAGGAGTTTTCGGCAGGGGGCCAATCAAAGCCTCGTATTTCTCGCCGCTTAACACAACAGGCTCCTCTGTTAAGTACATCATTTCTACAACTTCCCGCATCATTGGGTTAAAGAGCCCTGCCAAAGCCATCATAGTTCTGCCAACCGTTCCTACCCGCTTCTGATACCCTGTTATCTTTCTTACAATCGATATAATCTCTTCCCCGGTAATAACTCCCGCTCCGGGTATATTCCAGCACTGCCCGTAGCTTCCTCTCGGAGCGCCAGCTCTACAATTGCCCTTGCACCATCCGGCGTAAAAATATATTCTCTCGGGATTGACTGCTTTCCAATGAACATCGCTGATTTGTTTTGTACAACCGCCTGAAAGGTGTGGTGAAGCAGCGTATTTTCAGCGTTCGGGCCGTAAAAATCCGGAAAGTGTGCGATGAATGTAGGTGTTCCCTGCCCGTGGGCGCTTTTCACCGTCTCCTCAAGCTGCATGCGGATTTTTCCTTTTTTTGTATGCGGCTGCTTTTTCATATCTTCGCTAACCTTCTGACCTTTGCTTCTTCCGTATGCGTATATGTTATCAACGAGCGCCACCTTAGCGCCTGTTTCCCGGGCTACCTTTAGTATAAGGTCCATTAAAATAGGATGCCTTTCCTCCCAATCCGGGTATGGGATGCCAACGGAATGGAAAATGACATCCGCACCTGCACAGGCTTTTCGTAAATCGTCTGCTTGATAAACATCTCCCGAATATACGCTGACAAGTTCTACCCCGCTGAACAACCTATTTAATTTGTCCTTTGTGCGGGCGAAAGCAACCGTCTCAATCCCCCTTGAAACCAGTTCATTTACAATGGCACAACCCATGCCGCCTGACGCTCCGAGAACAACTGCTTTTTTCATAACCATCCTCCTTTTATTAACCACTGTTCAATTAATGGACAAAAAAATTCACTGTACACTTTTTAAAATAAATTGCACGTGTGCTTTGGCTAATGATTCTACATCCTTAAATGTCTGGCCTGATTTACAATAATGCGACACAAAACCATGTAAGGATAAAAACATAGACCAGATTACCGCAGGCGTAGTTTTTCTGTCAGTTAATATAAAAATAGCCTGCGCAAATTTCTCATAGCTTTCGTTTGGCCCCTCTGCGAGGTAGCTTTTTACTTCGCTATCTTTCACCAAAAACATAATTTCATAATGGCTTTGATTTACCAATCCAAACTCAATAAAACCGAGCAGAACATTTTCTAACTTTGTCTGTTGAGCCATTGCCTCTTCTGCCATGGTTCCTTCGAGCTTTTGATCCAACAGGGAGAAATCCCGGCGAACGAGTGTATAGAATAGCTCCGCCTTATTTTTAAAGTGGTAGTAAATGGCGCCATGGCTGTATCCCAGCACGTTAGCGAGCTGTCTCATCGATACATGCTGGTAGCCTTTCTGCACGAATAAATCTCTCGCTGCATCCAGTATGATTTCTTTGGTTAACTCCTGCTCTACTGCTTTTCTGGCTGCCAAGTCTAACACCTCTTCATCAATTAACCACTGTTCAATTACTAATAAGATGATAATACCAGTTATCCCCAATGCAGTCAATATGTAATCCATACAGCTTTGCAAATCTACCTGTTGAAATTGAATTGTGGTTTTTCGTCAGTATAGAAACGGGATAAGCCGCCATATTCGTTTGCGATATTCTTCATAGTCCCCTTGAAATTGTGAGGCAAGCGCTGTTTCTTCAACACGAATGCGATATCCATATGCTGTTTATCAGTGCAGCATTTGCAATGCATTTTTGCCATTATCCGCTTTCGTACAGTCAGCCGCCTCTAAATTGACATAGTATAACGGAGATACTTACACGTAGAGGTGAAGACATGCCACCCACAGCGAAGAGGCAAGTGGCCAGCAAGATAAAAATCGACGTCCTAATCCCTGTTATTGAGAAAGATCTGAAGGTTCTCCCTTTCGTAATCGATGGCGTACGGAAAAACGTAAAGCATCCGATTGGCAATATCCTGATCGTTGCCCCTCCAAGTGAGAAAATCAAAAAAAGTATGCAGCCAAAAACAATGCAAATTTGTGAATGAAAATACTGTCCTGCCAATTACCAAGAAGAACATCAAGTACCGTACAAACAGATGGGATCGATCAGGCTGGCTATTTCAGCAGTTGTTAAAACTAAGTGGCGATTCATTATCCTCGCAAAACTTCTACCTGGTCATTGATGCCGATACACTGCTAATCCGCCCTCATATATTCAGGCAGAACGGAAAGACAGTATTCTACTGCAGAAACTGGAGCCGTGCTGAATATTTTAGAACGTACAGAAGGCTGATGGGAAGAAAAACGGTCTCCCCAACGTATTTCGTTGCCCATTACATGCTCTTTGAGAAATCAAAAGTGAAGGAACTGAAAAGAAAGATTGAATCAAGGCATAATACAAGCTGGTATTCTGCGATTCTGGGCAGCATCGACAAATCAAAACAGGTGACCTTCTCCGAATTTGAAACGTATGGAAACTACATTTACTCGAATTACCCCGGACAGTTTATTTTAAAGAAAGCTTTAAACCGAAGTTTAAACAGAAGCACAACGCAATTAGCCAGGTTAAACACAGAAGGATTGTCAAAAAAGTACCGATCCCTATCCTTACACGCACGAAAATGGTATTTCAAAAAGAAAACGGCGGTAAAGAAAAAGGTTCTAAAGGCATGACAAAGTATCAAGTGGTATGGAAAGGCCCTACACACAGGGCGGGTGGCCTTGGTACAGCGAGCAGGGAATATGTTCGTGCGCTGCGCCAGCAAGGTGTTGATGTCAAAGTCACTACCGAAGTGAAAAAGCCTGATGCAGGAAACAAACGCAGGGTTTTAATCTATCATCATCCGCCGAATAGGATTGATATGAACCAGGAAAGAAAAAGGTTTCACCGCATCATTCTCAATACCGTCTGGGAAACGACAAAGGTACCGAGGAATTGGTTTCCAAACATCAATAAATTTGATGCCGTGTGCGTCCCCTCTGTTCAAAATAAAAAAGCGATGATAAACAGCGGTGTTAAGGTCCCGATATTTATTGTCCCGCATGGGGTTCATACGCGCCAGTTTACCCCGGCAAATAAAAAAATTGCCTTTAAAAAAATACAAAAAATAAGTTTGTCTTTCTATCTGTATTTGGCTTCCAGCACCGCAAAAACCCCGAAACCTTGTTAAGGGCCTATTGGGAAGCATTCTCCCGCACGGATAAAGTCGTATTGGTCATAAAAACAAATGGATACCGCCGTCACGAAAATAAGCAGTGGGTTCATAACCAAATCATGCGTTATAAGAAAAGGCTCGGGTTTGGGGCTAATACCGCCCCGATTATTCTGATGACAGGTTTTACAAGCCAGAAACAGCTTAAAGGTCTGTATACGCTCAGCCACGCCTTTGTTTTGCCTACGAGGGGGAAGGGGTAGGCTTACCGTTTCTCGAAGCATTGGCAAGCGGTATTCCCGTTATCGCTACCAGGTGGGGAGGACACATGGACTTCCTAAATAATGAGAACTCATTCCTAGTAGACTACCAGCTAAAAAACCCGGTGGTGAGCATGAACAGCCAGCACTCTATAGCACGAAAATTCCGCTATTTGTTTGCCCAAAAAGGCCAGCTCTGGGCGGAACCAAATCGTAGCAGTTTAAAAAAACAAATGAGATTTGCCTATAAAAACCGTGCTCTTTGCAGAAGGAAAGGGCAGCAAGGCAGAAAGGATATGCTGAAGCTGTCCTGGAATCATGCCGGTAGCTCACTGAAGCGAGCAGTAGAAAAGGTAATTCGGATAAAAAACCAGCGTTGATTCTAACTTCAGGAGGAATTGCCTTGAAAATTATATTATTGGCTGGCGGTTCTGGCAAAAGGCTCTGGCCGCTGTCAAATGAGATCCGATCCAAAATATTTCTTAAGCTGCTAAAGACAGAGAACGGCGGCAGGGAATCCATGATCCAGAGGGTTTGCAGGCAACTGGATGCGGCTGGGTTGCTTCCATCTACGCAGATTGTTACGCATCAAAGCCAAATTGAAATCATGAGAAACCAGATCGGTGATGCGATGCCTATTATCAGTGAGCCTTATAAAAGAGGAACGTTCACCGCTGTCGCCCTGGCAACAGCGTATCTTCATTCAAAAGTCCATGCAAATACAGACGAAATCGTTTGTGTGATCCCCGTTGATTTATTCGCTGAGTCTTCTTTTTTTACAATAGTAAACAAGCTGCCAGACATCCTTGCTCATTCCGGGGCTGAGCTTGCCCTTCTCGGAACCATCCCTAAATCTCCCTCAAGTCAATTTGGTTATATTGTACCTGAAACAAACAGGGCAATGGACTACTACCCTGTTGCCCGATTTGTCGAAAAACCTACCGAAAGGAAAGCCCGTAATCTGATTAAAAAGAACGCCTTGTGGAATTGCGGCATTTTTGCTTTTTCTATGAAATTCATGCTTTCCCAGTTAGAGAAAAGAGATCTTCCTCTTTCCTATGAGGAAATGGTGACTCGATATGAACGGCTGCCTGAATTAGGCTTTGACTATGAAGTCGTAGAAAAGACCCGCCACACGGTTGTCGTTCCCTATCATGGAACATGGAACGATTTAGGCAGCTGGAATGCACTGACGAACAATCTTGAGACCAATGTTATCGGTTCAGGCCACATCTCAAATGACTCGGTAAATACACATGTAGTTAACGAGCTTTCTCATCCTATTCATGTGATTGATGTATCGAATATTATCGTAGCCGCAAGCATGGATGGAATCCTTGTTGCAAGCAAAAAAAACTCCAACCGGATTAAACAAATCATCGATAACGCTTACCAGAGACCCTTATATGAAGAGAAAAGATGGGGAACGTACAGCGTTTTAGATCATTCCAGAACGGAAAAAGAAACAGAAACGCTGACGAAGAAAATCAAATTGCTGCCAGGCAAAAATATAAGCTATCAATTGCACCATAAAAGAAGTGAAGTCTGGATTATCATTTCCGGTTTCGGGCAGTTTATTTTAAATGATAAACTGTACTCTATTAAAACCGGTGATGTTCTTCAAATTCCCGTGGGGGCAAAGCATGGAGTAAAAGCCATTACGCCGCTTGAATTTATCGAAGTGCAAATCGGAACTGAACTTGTTGAGGAAGATATCACGCGTTTAGCTATGACATGGGAGGAAGCGATTCAATATTGTAACAATGGAGATAACCGTGCATAAATGCCTTTTACAGTTTCCCTATAGCCCGGTCAAGACTGCATTTTAACGCAGATTGTACCGGGTATAGGGGAATTTTACTTTGCAGTATACTTTTAGATACTAGGTTACAAAAAAGTTTGTACTTGCAATAAATAGACAACCATCTAATATTAGCTTATGATCTTTCATTACATGGCTATCGTACATCATGGTTATAATAAATCCGCCTTATGCAGATCGCTAAGAACTTAAATCGCAGGAGGTAGTAATAGATGAAACTAAGAGTATCCGCTGTACAATACGATCTTCATACGATTCACTCGTTTGAAGACTTCGCTAACCAATCGGAGCATTACATTAAAACAGCCCAGGAGTTCGGCGCTGAGTTTGTATTATTCCCTGAGTTTTTTACGACCCAGTTAATGTCCATTGGTGATAAACAAGGAAATGCCTTAACGATTAATGACTTACCCGATTTCACGGAAAAATACCGGGATTTGTTTTCGTCCTTTGCCCGGCAAACGAACATGCACGTTATCGGAGGAACCCATGTCATCCGTAAAAATGACCGATTGTATAACGTCGCTCATTTGTTCTATCCGGACGGAAGAATTGCCGAACAGCCAAAGCTTCATATCACTCCGACGGAAGTAGACGAATGGAAAATGACGCCGGGTGAAAGCCTGCAGGTGTTTGAGACCGCCAAGGGAACGATCGCCATGCTGACCTGCTATGACATCGAATTTCCGGAAATAGTCCGGATGGCCAGGGCGAAGGGTGCGGATGTCATTTTCTGTCCTTCCTGCACGGACGATCGCCACGGATTCCATCGCGTCCGTTACACGAGCCATGCAAGGGCGGTAGAAAACCAGGTGTATGTTGTAGGTACAGGTACAGTGGGCTCCCTGCCAACGGTTGACTTTATGCGGGCCAATTTCGGACAGGCAGCCATCATTACACCGAACGACATTCCATTCCCTCCCCGCGGCATTCTGGTAGAAGGGGAAATGAACCAGGATATGATTGTAACCGCTGATCTGGATTTAGAATTGTTATATCAAGTCCGCGAAAGAGGATCTGTCACCACGTGGCGCGATCGGCGCACAGACTTATACCCTGACTGGGAATAGGGCGAGGTTTAGCTGTCTTATAAGGAGGTAAGGCATGTATCGGAAGGAGTTTTACGTCTTTGACCAGGATCGGCCCATACCGGCCGCCATTCGGAATTATGAAGAAAAGGACTTTCCCGGTTTAATCCGTATTCAGACGGAAAGTTTTCCCCCGCCCTTTCCGTCTGAATTATGGTGGAACGAGGAACAACTGCATAATCATGTGACGCTGTTTCCAGAGGGGGCTCTCTGCATTGAGGTCGATGGGGAAATCGCAGGTTCAATGACGGGTTTACTTGTTGATTTTGACCCGAATCATGCGGAGCATATGTGGGAAGAGGTTACGGATCACGGATATATCCGTAACCATAATCCCCATGGGAATACCCTCTATGTCGTCGACATCAGTGTGCGTCCTTCCTATCGAAAGTTAGGGCTGGGAAAATGGCTGATGTTATCGATGTATGACGTCGTTGTTCATAAAGGGTTAGACCGGTTGCTCGGCGGAGGCAGAATGCCCGGCTATCATAAAAAAGCGAATGAAATGACAGCTGAACAATATCTAGGTGCTGTAGTAAAAGGCGAACTAAAAGACCCTGTCATCACCTTTCTGCTGCGCTGTGGCCGTACCCCTGTTCAGGTGGTGGCTCATTATTTAGCGGATGAAGAATCGTGCAATTACGGGGCACTTATGGAATGGACAAATCCTTTTGGTACAGTAAAATCATAGCGAGGAGAATGGGGAAAATGGAATATCGCAGAATTACCAGCATTGAAGATCCTTTGTTTAAAAAAATGCACCAATTGATGCAAAACGTATTCCCGCCTGAGGAAGTATTGGAATTCGATCTCTGGAAAGATCCGCTGGAGGATCCGGGAATTCGCGTGTTTGTGGCTGTTCATGATGGAGAGGTCGTAGGAACAACCGAATACCGTTATTATGAAGATTTTAATGTCGCCATGACAGATTTTACGATTATTGGCCGGGAAGGGCTTGGTATCGGCCGGTTTCTAGCCCAGAAAAGATTGGAAGATTTAAATTCCCTCGCTGCAGCGAATGGCAAGCAACTGCACGGTATGTTTGCTGAAATTTATGATCCGTATCGAGTCGATCATTATGAATTTGGCGGGGTTAAGCCGATGGATCCGTATGTTCGCCGTGAGGTATTGTCGCACCTTGGGTATAAGCGGATTGACTTCCCTTATGTTCACCCGTCCTGGAACAATGATGGAGAAGCCGTAACAGGGCTGGACCTTTGCTTTCTGCCGATGAATGGCAACGAGCATCAATTGCAAGCCGATCTGGTTGTGAAGTTTTTGCGGCGCTATTATTCCGTTTTATCAAACAAGCCTAAATCATGGTATGAAATGATTGAAAACCTAGAATCGAAAGAAAATGCAGCGCTGCTGCCTATTTAGGGAAATACTACGATAAGGAAAAATGAAAGGAGAAGAAAAAGATGGCGGTTACTATTAAAGTTTATTCAGATTATGTTTGACCCTACTGCTTTTTAGCGGAGGGTCCGCTACAAGAAGCGATACAGGGTAAAGATGTAAAGGTAGAATGGATGCCGTTTGAATTGCGTCCTTATCCTACCCCGACCCTTAAGCCTGAAGAGGATTACCTTCAAACTACCTGGGAACGTTCGGTGTACCCGATGGCTGAACGATTCGGGGTAAAGATGGTTCTGCCCAGGGTTTCACCACAGCCCCATACCCATCTTGCCTTTGAAGGATTCCAGTTTGCGAAAGAACATGGAAAAGCTGATGAGTATAATCATCGTATGTTTACGGCTTTCTTTCAGGATGAGCTGGACATTGGAGATATCGATGTTTTAACGGAATTGGCAGGACAAATAGGACTGGATACCAAAGCCTTTAAAAAAGCACTGGAAACGAGGAAATATAAAGAGGCACACGAGAGAGCAGTACAACACGCCTATGAGGAAGCCAACATTACGGCTGTCCCTACTTTTATTATTGAGGATGAAGTGCTGCCCGGGTTGTATTCGAAAGAAACCCTGGAGCGAGTCATTAACGAGCATCTTAGAATAAAGGAGTGACCAAAATTGACAACACCAGCCGAATCTCAAAAGTTCCCAACCCTCCTGTCTGAAATCCAGATTGGCAATATGAAACTAAAAAACCGCATCGGTTTAGCGCCGATGACCAGAGTAAGCGCATCAGATGACGGCCAGGCAACAGAATTGATGTTGAGATACTATGAGAGCTTTGCGAAAGGCGGTTTCGGCTTCCTCATTACGGAAGGTGCCTATCCTGATGAAGCATACAGCCCTGGGTATCTCAATCAGTCGGGGATTGCGAATGAGAAACATGCCACAGCCTGGAAAAGGGTAACCGATGCCGTCCATCAAGCAGGGTCAAAGATTATTGTCCAGTTGATGCATGCGGGCGCCCAACAGCAGGAAAATCCCTACAAAAACGGGTCGATTGGACCCTCAGCCGTGCGTGTAAAAGGCGAGAAAGTTCCGGCTTACGGCGGAGAAGGCCCATTTGACACGCCAAAAGAGATGACAAAAGAAGACATTCAAGATGTCATCCGGGGTTTCGCTAATGCAGCCAAACTGGCGAAGGATGCAGGGTTTGATGGCGTAGAAATTCACGGGGCCAATGGTTATTTGCTTGATGAATTTCTAACAGATTACTTAAATCAACGCACCGATGAGTACGGAGGATCTACAGAGAACCGCGCTCGTATCCTGATTGAAGTAGCACAGGCTGTCCGCGAGGCCGTTGGATCTGATTTTGTGGTGGGAATCCGCATCTCCCAAGGAAAAGTGAGCGATTACAAGCATAAATGGGCGGGAGCTGAGAAAGATGCCGAGATTATCTTCTCCAGCCTGTCAAAAGCCGGTCTCGATTATATCCATGTAACGGAGTATGATGCGACCCGGCCAGCGTTTGAAGGAACGGAGCTTACTCTTGCGGCACTCGCCAAGAAATACGGCTCTGTTCCTGTTATCGCAAACGGAAATCTTGAGGATCCTGAAAAAGCGGAGCGGTTGTTGAAATCCGGGGAAGCCGACTTGATTACTCTAGGTAAGGGAGCCCTTGCCAATCATGATTGGCCTCAGCGTGTGGTGAAAGGTGGGCCTTTGCAAGAGTTTGACCCTAAGGTTCTGGAGCCGAAGGCCAATATAAAGGAGCAAGAGATTCCCAAGGTGGAGATTAACTTTACTGAAGGTATGGCCTGCGGGGTTGACGGTATTTGTTAGATGTAAGCTTGTTATGCGGGTGTTCCGGTGGTTTTACGCCGGGCACCTTTTTCTTGTTGTTTAGCTACTCGTTTGAGGAACGGTCGTAGTAAATCGATTTGATGGAATCAATTAATATTCCCTGTTCTGCAGCCATCTTTACTTTGCCTTTGTATTCAGGCCGAATGAGATGCTCCAGAGGCTGTTCTACCTGGTTGAAGTATTTAAACGCCTGAAGGACCTTTTTATCCCATTCCTTATAATAATAAAGCAGATCATCAGGATTCACACGCGTCCGTTTCGTTCCTTCCTCGGGAATACAATCAAAAGGTTCATCAAGGTTTAAAGAACCATAATCATCCGTTAGCTGTTCACCCGGGTAAATATCCCGGACAGCAATTTCCAGTTCATATGCGGTGCCAATGCAATTGGCATCAAAACTGTGGTTCACAAACCGTCCAAGGTCCCAGCAAAGTATATAGTTACCGTCCTGGTTGCGGTAAGAATATTTCGTTACCAAACTGCGTCTGTGCTCATCCAGGGCAGCAACATAGGATGGATCCAGGATTTGATCCAATTCATCCAATACCCAAATAATGGTTCCTTTTGGGATAAATTTAGTCGCAAAGACGCCAAAACCGACTTGCTTATCTATATAGCGCAACTCTGTATATGGATGTATCATGATGGTCATTCCCCATTCTGCATTGGAAGTATCCATATTAAATTATGCAGCTGCGCCTGTTAAGTTGATAAATAATCAGTGTATTCGTGTTCCTAACTAAATATGCTACAACTATTTAAAGCCTATTAGCCTTATAAACCCGGAGGCCGAGAAAATTGTTGTCCTACTACATAATCCTATTTGAAAACAAGGTTTATATCATAATATAAAGCATGGGAATAGCCCCTGCTTTTTTGAAGAAGAAACTTAGATTTCAATATTAGAACAGGATTATTTTGCTACTAACTTTATTACTGAATTGATTTAATATATATTTTTCTACAAATTAACTAAACCATTTAGGGTTTCAATAATTTCCGAAAGGTTAGATTTCCCCTTAACACTTACTTTCAGTTTTTCATTATAATCGGCTTCAGAATTAAACATCAGTACTGTAGCTGTATATTGTTTGTTTTTAACTAATAAATCTAAATATCGACTATAAAATACAGGAACATAGCCTAGTTTCTTATTACTCAAGGTGAAAATTTCAATTGCATGCGGGTCAAACTCATTCTCCGGTTCTAATCTAAATAATAACTTTGATCCAGGAGTTAATTCCATCTCAGCTTCGTCAATAGAATAATACCTGGTTCCAGCTACGTAGAAATCAATTTCAAACTCTTCTTCTGTCTGAAAAACTAATGGCTCTACAAATTCTAATGTATCTGTTGGTAACCTTCCGCCTGTTTCCTTTAAAAAATCAAAATCACTGCAATCCACAGGTAAATTTTGTTCAATAAAAAATCTTTGAACATCTTTTCTCTTACGGTTAGGTAATCTGTTCAAGAAAGTCTGAAATAACTTTTCTGATACATATTCCTTATCTCTTTCAGGGAAAGCTGGCAATAGCATAAACCCTTGTTTGATTGCTTCATTCAAATTGTTTTTTCCCTCATTATCCAAATATCTAAAAAAATAAGCATCTTGTTTCCATTCAAGAATCCCAACCACAAATCTTTCACGAGTCACAATGTCTTTCCAAATGAGCCATAGTTTATAATTTCTATTCGGTACCATAATTACTCCTATTTATCAGTTTTAAAATATAATCCACTCTATAATTAAGGAACTTATTCACAAACTCTTTAAGTGTGTCTGACATTACTTCATTTGGTATCTTTTCTATAATTGTCTTAATAGTGCTAGGTTTTAATACAATCAATCTATCTACATGCTTCTTTACAACTTCGGGATAAACCTCGTGAAGTAATTTGATATAGTCTAAATGCGGAATCCTTTGTTGTTCGTTCCAACCTATTAGATATGATCCCTTTTTTGCATGGCAATATTCAACAAATAAATTTTTGTCTTTTAATCTAGCTGTAACTTTATTGAGATTAGAATTAAATTCTCTGCCAAGACTAGAACTATTATCATATGCAGGGGCTAAAACTTTTGTCCCGTCGGCTAACTTAACTACGCCCCAATTTTGCGAATGCCTGTCCGTATTTCCTATCAGGGCATCAAAAACAACTATCTCCAGAAATTTCTCTACCGGATCCTCGATATGGTTTGTTAAAACACCTTGTATCAATTGGAGGTTATAACCAGTTCTTTTCCACTCATCAAATTCATGTCCTTCCTCTTTAATTAAATCTACACCTTCTAGAAGTTCATCTCCACGTCCCAAAAACCAATATGCTAAAGCACCGTAAACACCATTAGCAACCCCAATTTCTACTTCATGAACATTAAATCCACAAGCCTTACCGATTTCAGAAGCAATTTTTTCCGACCATACATCTCCTGAACCTTCTGCTGGCTCTTTAAACATAACTAACCTTCTTGAATGTGGTTGAACTAACATTCTTTTCTCTTTTGTACCTTTACCAGTATTAACATCTCTCTCCCATTGGGAAACATCTATAATATCGTAATTTGACATTCCATCATTTCTTTCTAAAAGGATTAATTAAATTATTAATTAAATCATCAACAATTTCTTTTTTCAAAGGAAAACCAGAAGCATTTTTATGACCGCCACCATTATGCTTCAGTGCAATTTGAGAAACATCTATTTCACCTTTGCTTCTCAAAGATACTTTATTATGCAAAAAATCCACTATATAAACATAATCAATTTGTAAATTCTCAAGTAAAGTGTTTCCTAATTCCGAATGATACCTATCCGAAAAACAAACTCCATATTTATATCCGTTTTCGGTAAAGGTTTTTGTCTTATTTGTAACTTCTTCAAAATAACTAATTTTTCTTCTTTGTTCAGTTTCTAGTATTAACTTTTCTTCCTGTGTAAAGTTTATAGAACTGTCTTTCAAAAATCTTTTTATAAATAAATCATGACCCACTATAGAAAGAAATTCATTCAAATCCATTGATTCTTTATATTGATGTATCCAAAGATCATAATCATTTGTTCTTTCAACCAAAGAACTATATTTCTCAATACTACAATTAGGAAAATTACTCTTTAAAAATTCATAAAAAATAAAGGAAGCTGATTTCGTTATATCTATCCTAGCCCAGTTATATTGAGCTAACCATGTAGATGTCTTATGATGATCGAGTAAAACTACATTTCCTCGATTATTCAACTTCTCAGCAATGATTGCATTAATACTAATATCAACAATAAATAGAAAAGTTGTTTTATCCCTTTCTATAATTGACTGGACTGTATTATTTACTTCTTCATATGAACATTGAAAATAGGTAACATTGGGGATAGCAATTTTAGCTAATATTACAGGTACCGTCCCATCTAAATCATTATGAGTGATAAGTATATAATCCATTATGCTCCCCCCTATTCAAAATATAGACTAATTTAATTATATCATTTACTAAATATAAGGATATTAAAACTTATCAAGAAAAAACGTAACCATGAGCAAGCTGAATAGTTACGAAACTTTGAAGTATATATTATAATGTTGGACTGATAATTAATTAAAACTTCCACCTAAAAGGGGGAGTTGCTGTAAATGCTTATATATAAATTAAAAAAGGAGGGTTACACCTCCTAAAAAATTTTACTGTTTGACCTGTTCATTTGTGATAAGGTTCCCCCCGGTTAATCCGAAACCCACGATACACCTGCTCCAGCAGCATCAGCCGCATCAACTGGTGCGGAAACGTCATCTTCGAAAACGACAGCTTATCATTCGCCCGCCTCATCACCGCATCCGACAGCCCGAGCGACCCGCCAATCACAAAAGCAATCGAACTCTTTCCATACGTCGCCCACTGGTCAAGCTGCTTCGCCAGCTTCTCCGAAGACCACATCTCCCCTTCAATCGCCAGTGCCACCACATGCTGATCCGGCTTAAGAGAAGAAAGAATCCGCTCCCCCTCCTTCTCCTTCACCCGCAGCATATCAGCCGGACTCAAGTTCTCCGGCGCTTTCTCGTCCGGTATTTCAATCACATCTATCTTCGCGTAAGCGGATAGCCGCTTTGAATATTCATCTATCCCCATCTTCAAATACTTCTCTTTTAGTTTACCGACAGCAACAATACCAATGTGCATAACTGGGATTCTCTCCTATTTTTTCGCACTCTTCCGTCTACTTATCCCCGGTTTCTTCGATTTTGTCCACAATTTGTGGATAACTATCCTGTGAATATATTTTTCTTTTTTTTCGCAAAAAACTTAGTTATACCAAGGGTTGTCCACAATGTAAATTTTCCGGGCTCCTATTGACAGGGGTAATTGCCCACATTTACCCCCAAGTTATTCACAATCAACAACTCTGCTGCTTAGAAAACGTTATCCACTGTGTGAAAAACATAATTACACAACAAGATATTCTGCTTTCAGTCCACAATATTCACAGTGTTCAGGCGCCGACCACTCGGTAAACGAAACATTCTGCAGCATGTATAAATCCGGCGCGTCTTCAAACTCATCCACAAAATCATCAATGGCTATCTCAAGGTGCTCACTGCAGCAAACATGCATGCGCGTTCCTCCATTCTCAATGTACTCTTTTTTTGTAGTATCCATTATTTATTTCCTCCCGATTCATCCATTGTATTCCACACAGGAAAAGCCGGTAGCATCAGCCCCGGCTTTTCCACAGATTTTATTTCACATCTTGCTTCGCAAGTACAACGTTCACTGTTTTCAACTGGCCCGTATGGTAGAAGGTAACCTGTAATGTGTCACCAACACGCTTCTTATACAGATATTTCCGCAGCTGCGCGGAATTCTCAATCGTTTGGTTATCTAGCTTTACGATGACATCGTACTTTTTAATGCCTGCCCGGTCCGCCGGATCCATGCTTGTAGCTGAACGGACCACCACCCCGCTCGTCACGCTATCCGGCAGGTTCAGTGGATCCTTCCAGTAGCGGGTGGAGATAGACTGTAAATCAACCGGATCAATACCTAGCTTCGGACGTTGAACAGACTTATATTGAATTAAATCGTTTATTACTTTATTTGCGTCGTCAATCGGAATCGCAAAGCCAAGGCCCTCTACGCCTTCCTTGGAAATTTTCAAACTGTTAATACCGATGACCTGGCCAGCAATGTTTACGAGTGCACCCCCGCTATTCCCCGGGTTAATCGCCGCGTCGGTCTGAAGAACTGTTGTTTCATAGTCCTCCTGGCCGTCGTTGTTAATATCGACCGGCATCGTTCTTTCCGTAGAACTAATAATTCCCTGTGTTACTGTACGGGAAAAATTAAGGCCAAGCGGATTTCCAATCGCAATGGCTGGTTCCCCTACCTTAAGAGTGGAAGAACTTCCAAACTCGGCAACGCTCTTTACCTTGCTTGCATCAATTTCAAGAACGGCAAGGTCGGTCAGGGCATCTGCGCCTACAACTTTCGCTTTGATATTTTTCTCACCTGAAGTAAGAGACACTTCAACTTCCTGTGCTCCTTCAATCACGTGGTTGTTCGTTACGATATACGCTTTATCCCCTGCTTTGCGGAACACAATACCGGAACCTGTTCCGACTTCTCCCATCTGGCCGCTGCCGCCGCCAAAGAAGTCCTGCTGCTGTTGGATGTTAATGACACCAACAACGGCGTTCTCCACCTTGCTTACCGCTTTTACAATCCCTGAATTTACATCCACGGAATAGTTTGCCGTAGGCCCTCCGCTCGCAGATGGCTGCGGTTGCAATTGTCCTGCCTGGCTTGCTGGAACAGCATTATTCGACCATCCGGGCAGGTATCCCGACTTCAGCATGGTCGGAACCGCCATCATCACAACAAGTCCGCCAATAATGGCTGAGATTAACGCGGTCAGGAAATGCGACCCGCCGCCTCTTCTTCTTTTATTTCTGGAATCGTCATATTCATCATCATAGTATCCCATATTATTGCTCCTTTCCTTGCAAAATAAAAAGCTGCAACTCTTTGCTTTGTTCATGAGAAAAGGACACAGTGGAGGGAGCAGGCTCGCCGCCGCCACGGTCTGAAATTCTAGCATTCCGGTAATACTACTATTATCTCTTAGATTTTCTGAAAAGCTAACAAAAAATACAGGAAAGGATGGTAAAAATATGACCCGCCGCTTTTCCCCATTCGATGATGTGAATGTCATTGCCCAAATCGCCAGCATGAAAGAAGTTGATTACAAGAACACACTCGTCATTACAGCGATTGTAGAGGTCCTTGTTGAGAAAGGCCTCGTCACACGAAAAGAAATTCTGGAGAAAACAAAAGAGCTGGAGACCGAACTTTATCCTATTTTCGAATAATCTCTTTCATCTCTGTCGGGCGCACAGGTGAAGTATCCATGAGGTGGATATCTTCCCCTTCCTGCAGCCCGTGGTCCTGCAAAATGTTCTTAACCGTAAGGCGCGCCAGCTCTGTCATATTATTTTCTTTACTGAGATGGGCAAGGTAAATGGTCTCTCCTTTTCCACCAAGGATATCGCAGAGCGCTTCTCCTGCCGCTTCGTTGGACAGGTGGCCGACATCACTCAGAATTCTGCGCTTCGTATTCCACGGATAGCTTCCCATGCGCAGCATTTCTACATCGTGATTCGATTCAAACACATATGCATCCGAATCTTTAACTGTCTCCTTAATTCGCTGGCTCACATATCCGAGATCCGTCGTGAGGCTCACCTTCATGTCATCTTCATAAAAGCAGAAGCCCATCGGCTCGGCCGCATCATGTGAAGTTCCATATGATTCTACCGTCATATCCGCAAACTGGACGACATCACCCGCCTCCATAATCATTCGCTGCTCCTCTGTGATTTTACCGAGCTGGCGGTCCAGCTCCTCCCACGTTTTTGCATTGGCATATACCGGCAGCTGGTAGCGCCTGGCTAACACGCCCACTCCTTTAATATGGTCGGAGTGCTCGTGCGTAATGAGAATGGCATCGAGGTCGGCCGCTGTTCGGCCCGCCTCCTCCAGCAGCTTTTCTACTTGTTTACCACTTAAGCCTGCGTCTACTAACAGTTTATTGTTCTTTGACTCAATATAAAACGAATTGCCTGTACTTCCGCTGGCAAGCACGCTGAATTTCATTCCTTATATTACGCTCCTTACTTCTTCCTCTAAAAAAGAGAAAAGTCATTTATCCACATCATTTATTATTAGTGAAATTCTTATTTTTATCAAGTGGGACGGCTTGTTCAATTGCGCCTGTGATTCCATTAACATAATGGATGCTTCCCGTATGGATCACGCGCCAAACCGGAGCGAGCACCTGAATATCTGCATCATACATGTGCCCATAGTAGCCGATCGAAATGCCGGAGATTTTCTCCCCATAGCGAATATAGCCGTTGTCCAGCAGCGTTCGCACCGCGGTTAACGCAGAAATGACTTTGCGTCCGATTCCCTGATTAATGACCTGCACATGGATTTGATGGTACCCTCTGATTTTCTTTTCGCTTGTTACAATATCAAGCGGGGCGCTGAAGAGAGGGTACTGTTGATAGATCTGAACATACCTTCCGATTCCGGCTGTGCTCCGCTGCTCATCAAATGCGTACTGCTGGGCAAAAGCCACATAGCGCTCGATGTTTTTCACCAGATCCCCCCGATTTTCTGAAGCAGCTACAGGTTCTGTCAGCTGGACAATAATTCCCATCCCACGCTGCTCAACGGCCTGACCGGCAAACTTATCCAGTTGATTGGAAAAATTCGTGAAGCGCACGTTAATGTAGTGCATTTCCGGCGTTTCTTTCGGCACTTCCGCCTCCAGCGTAATCTGCCTCGTCTGCAGCAGTTCCTCAAACCCGGACGGAATCAATTCCCCCTGTGGAACGATTTCGACATCACGGTTTCGGCTGCTTATCGTTTGATAGCCAAGGAAGACATCGAGGAGCAAGAAGGTCACAATTAATATCGTTTTGGCTCTACTCCAATCCAACCGTACGTCCCCCTGTCCCTGCTGTCTTTCCCGTTTCCTTTACTTCAGCATTTATATACATTACCGGCCTGTCTGCAAGCTGAATCTCCCAAACAGGGACCATTTCAACGAAATCATAAATAATCCGGCTGTGTAAGCCGATCCGGATGGCTTTAATCCCGGCCAGATTTATATTTTCACGCTTCAGCCACCCTATAAGGTCTGCCCCCGACATTACCTTTACCGGGGTCCGCTCAAAATACGTGTCCAATTGAAGCAGCGGGCACTGGAATCCTGAAACAGCCCCGCCAGCCATTCGAACGGAAACGATATGCTGGCCGTCTTTTTCACCGAACAAAGGGTATGGACCTATATACTGGCGAAAACGATAGGTGGCAGGCTCAGGACGCCCCGGATGGACGGATTCAAGTGATTCTAAGCTGTACGTTCCATTCCATCCCCCGTGCAGGTTAACGAAGGAAATGGCGGCGTTTACCGACTCATAATCCGCCCGTTCCGAATCTACGGACTCCCACTCATGCACGGGATTATTATAAGACACATATTGCCGGTGGGGCGGAATCGATACCGCCTTGCTGCCATCTGTATAAATAATCGTTCCGTCCCTCTCTGTTACCTGTCGTGTGAGATTCGGATCGACAAACACCGTCTCGATTGCCTGTTGTACAGTAAGCAGCTGGTAAAAGTACCGGTATCGAATCATATCCCCCCTGTTTTTTGGCAAGTAGAGCGGAAGGGAGGAGCGGACTACTATCTGCTCAGGGAGATGCACAATCATTGCAGGTGCAAGATAGAAGGAATCGACTTCCATAGGAGAGACGGAAACGCGGGCGCGAAGCACGCGGTGCTCCTTCCCTGACAACAAAAGGGCGTAGCACGTATTCTCTTCTTTGTTCACATACACCCATATGCGATCAACAGACGAAAACCCTACACTGGTCCGCCCGCGGACGGTAAACATTTCACTAAAAATATCCCATGGGACGGCGTCATTGTATGCAACCTCAATTCCTTTTCTTTTATTAACAAGCTGGTTCCAATCCTCCTTGTCCCAGGCTTGTTCCGTTACGTCATAAAAATACCATTTATTAACCGCAGGCATGATTTTTTTAGACGCTTCTGTATCCGCTTTAATTTCCCAGTGGCGGCTATCACCGGAATGAAGAAATACAGCCGCCGGGCGCACTACGTCCGCCAGCTCATACCTATGACCGCGCGGCTGGGGAGCCACATAGTCCGAAGAGTTCAGGTTCTCAAGCCGGGGCGTACTGTACCAGAGAAAGCCTGAAAGAATAAGGCTGAGCATGATAAGAATTAGCAGGAGAAATGTTTTTACCCTCTCAATCATCCGCTTGTATCTCCTCACAGGCAGGGAGGGTAAAACTTACCTTTGTACCCTTTTGCCACTCGCTTTCGATTTCAATGGTTCCCCCGTGGGCCAGAATAATCTGCCGCGCAATGGAAAGGCCGAGCCCTGTCCCACCCATGCTCCGGCTGCGCGCCTTATCAACCCGGTAAAACCGTTCAAAAATCCGCTCTAAATCCCGCTTGCGAATGCCCATTCCTTCATCCATTACTTCAATACATATCCATTCGGCCTGGCGATAAGCCTGTACGGTTATCGTTGTTCCTTCATTTGAATATTTCATCGCATTGGACATCAAGTTATCAAGCACTTGAATGATCGCATCCCGGTCCGCCCAGGCCAGAAGAGAATCCGACGGCTCAGGGAGCTGGAGTTCAAGTTCAATTTTTTCCTGCCGGCTTTTTACGGCGAAGCGCTCCAGCAAATCATGGAGCAGCCGGTTCAAGTTGACGGCACGGTGGTCCAGCATATGCTGCCCGGCATCGTACCGCGAGAGCTGCAACAAATCGTTAACAAGCCGTGTCATTCGATCCGTTTCATTCGACAGCACGCGAAGAAAACGGCGGGAAGTTTCCGGGTCGTCCACAACGCCTTCCTCCAGTGCCTCGAGATAGCTTTTCAGTGTCGTAAGGGGCGTCCTCAATTCATGGGAAACGTTGGCGACAAATTCGCGGCGTTCCCGGTCGAGTTCCGCCTGTTCTGTAACGTCCTGCAGAACAGCGATAATACCGGAATTCTTCCCCTCTTCCCGGTTCTGAAGCGAGGTAAAGGTAAAACGAATGAGCCGCTCTTCCCCCTCTACGCTCATGTCCATAAGCAAGGAGCCTGTCCCTTCAAATAACGAATCCTGTTCCTCCCCGTTTCCCGGAATGGCGAGCACCTCATACAGATTTTTGCCAAGCACATTTTTGTAGCTTACACCGAGAATTCGTTGTGCCGGCCTGTTAATCAGGATAATGTTCTGTTCGCCGTCCGAAGCGATCACGCCATCGCTCATGTTGGCAAGGATCGAAGAGAGTTTCTCTTTCTCCTTCTCCGTCTGGGACAGCGCTTGTTTTAACCGTCGCGCCAGTTCATTGAACGTTTCCCCCAGCTGCCCGATTTCGTCCTCCGAATAGATGCGTACCTGCCTGCTAAAATCTCCATTGGCCATCGCTGTCGCCTGGCGCGTAATTTCTTTTACCGGCGTTGTAATGGTCCGTGCCAGTACAATTCCTAGACCTGCGGTTAGCAGGAGGGCAATTCCCGTGCCGGTAGCAAGGATGCTGTTAATCTGGCGCATCGTCTGGTACACCTCTTCCATGGAAGCAACAAAATAGAGGACACCGAGGATTTTTGTGCCTTTTTTAATTGGAACCGCGAGTACCTTGACCCGCTGGTGTGTCTCCGGATTGTACTGGATCGATTCGTTTCGCGTACCAAGAAGCGCCATGTTAATCTCAGCCCGGGTATTCTTCTGCCCGATAAACGCTTTATTCTCTTCAGTTGTCGTTAATACGACTCCATTCTGGTCGATGAGCTGCACATCTGCATTGCGGAGCGCAAACAGATTACGGATTAGATTATCGATATCTTCCTTTGGAAACGTATCCGCCTCCAGGTATTTCTCCAGATTGACCGCCAGAAGGTTTGCCTGTGTGTTCAGCGTTTCCGTGAAGTTATTTACATAATAGGACTCGGCGGAGCGAATAAAGTAAGCACCGATGACCTGCATGGCAATGAGGATAAGCAGAAGGTACAAGGTCACGACCTTCCACTGAACCGTTTGAAAAATACGGAGGCCCCTCATTCTCTTACTCCTCCAGCGGGTTTTTCATGACATATCCCAGGCCGCGGCGCGTAATGATATACTGGGGTACACCCGGATCGTCCTCAATTTTTTCCCGCAGGCGCCGTACTGTAACATCCACGGTACGCGCGTCGCCGAAATAATCAAATCCCCATACCGCCTGGAGCAGGTCGTCACGCGTCATTACCTGCCCCCGGTGCTGGGCCAGGTAATGCAATAAAGCAAATTCCCGATGCGTAATATCAATCTGCTGCCCGTTCTTTTCTACGCTGTAGGAACGTGTATCGATAATCAGGTGGCCGATAACAAGCTGTGTGGAAGGCGAAACTGCTGTACTTGTTTCCGAACGGTTTACCTTCTGTCTGCGGAGGTTGGCTTTTACCCGTGCGGCCAGTTCCCGGCTGCTAAACGGTTTTGTTACGTAATCATCCGCACCAAGTTCAAGCCCAAGCACTTTGTCCAGCTCGCTATCCTTGGCGGTAAGCATAATAATCGGCACTTCGGAAGTGTTTCGAATGGTACGGCACACCTCCATTCCGTCTTTTCCCGGAAGCATAATATCAAGCAGGATTAAATCCGGCGATTGTTTCTCCGCCAGTTTGATTGCCTCTTCTCCGTCATAGGCACAAATGACTTCGTATCCTTCTTTCTCAAGGGTAAACTGCAATATATCGGCGATAGGCCGTTCATCGTCAACTACGAGTATTTTATATTTCATTGCTCCACCTCTTTACCAAAGTATAAAGAAAAAACGGTGGGAGGACTACCCTCTCACCGTTTCTTTAATGTATATAGGACAGCGGATTCACCGGTTCACCGTCTTTGCGAATTTCAAAGTGGAGGTGTGGCCCGGTGGATCTTCCCGTATTCCCCGTCTTTGCAATTTCCTCTCCTTTTTCTACTATATCGCCGTTTGAGGCAACAAAAGCGTTTAGGTGCCCATACAGTGTTTCATAGCCATTGCCATGGTCAACGATGATGCAGTTTCCATATCCGGCCTTTTGCCCGGCAAAGATAACCCGGCCATTGTCCGCTGAATAGACAGGCGTATCAACAGCAGCCGCAATGTCGATGCCGGCATGCAAACGTCCCCACCGTTCTCCAAAATAGGAGCTTAATTGGCCGGCCGCCGGCATCTCAAACTGTCCGTCACCCCGGGAAGACTTGCCTTTCATGACACTGATCGCTTCTTCAGCAGCCAAAGCCGTTACTCTCTTGCGCAGCAGGTTTACCAGTTGCCCATCGGGAAAGACAGCCGCAGGGGAGACGACAGCCGCCTCTACCTTTACCGTCTCTTTTACATGCCTTACTTTTAGTTGCTTCAGCGCCTGCTCAATCGACTGTTTATCTTTACCGTACACAATTACTTTTTTGCCAACGACTAACCTGGCTGCGCTCGATTTTATGCTGATTTCACGCTCAAGCTGCTGCAGCGTTTTTTCCTCGTTGTATGCTGCCCTGTCCCCATCCGCCTTCTTAAAGGTTACCTTCTTATTAAGCTGCAGCGACTGGCCGGGAAATTTCTTCCTTTCCCGGTCCATTTTATTAGCAAGCCATTGACGAACCGTATCCGGATTATGTATGATGCCTATTTCTTTATTGTTTATGTACACATGGTAGGCCGTTTGATTATAAGATTGATGAAAGTAACCAGCGGCCGCTACCCCACTCACAGCAAATAAACCCACTAGAATACCGAGTACAACTCTTCTCTTCGCCCATGACGCCATTCTTTCAGTTAGCATAATTCCCTCCCTTTATGTTTACAGTTTTAAATGAAATGGAAGTTTTTATACCTCTGCAGCAAAGAAGGCCCCCCTTCCTGAGCAGGAAGAGGAACCTTTCATTTTATTTCCTATATGTTACAGTGCGTATACGCTGCGTACAACATTCGTCTGATTTCGGTCTGGTCCCACAGAGAACATGGATAGCGGAATGCCTGTTAATTGCGTTACACGCTCTACATAGTGGCGCGCATTTTCCGGGAGCCCGTCGAGTGAACGGATACCTGTAATATCCTCCGTCCAGCCTGGAAGCTCTTCATAAATCGGTTCACACTCAGCCAGGACGTTTAGATTAGCAGGGTAATGTTCAATGACTTCCCCCTGATAACGGTAAGCCGAACAAATCTTCACTGTTTCCAGCCCTGTTAATACGTCAAGCGAGTTAAGAGAAAGAGCGGTAATGCCGCTTACACGGCGTGCATGGCGCACAACCACGCTGTCGAACCAGCCTACACGGCGCGGGCGGCCGGTTGTTGTTCCGTATTCTTTTCCTGTCTCACGGATATGGTGCCCGATCTCATCGTGCAATTCTGTCGGGAATGGGCCATCTCCCACCCGTGATGTATACGCTTTGGCTACCCCTACTACGTGGTGGATTTTCGTCGGTCCTACTCCTGAACCGATAGAAACACCGCCGGCAACCGGGTTGGAAGAGGTTACGAACGGGTAAGTTCCCTGATCGATATCAAGCATAACCCCCTGCGCCCCTTCAAAAAGAACCCGGCGCCCGCTGTCAATCGCGTCATTCAATACAACAGATGTATCCGTTACATAAGGGCGGATGCGCTCGACATACGAGAGGTACTCCTCAAGAATTTCGTCGACATTTACCCCTTCGGCTTCATAAAACTTCTCTAACAGGCGGTTCTTTTCTTCCACATTGCGGCGAAGCTTCTTCTCAAATTCATCTCTATCCATTAAGTCAGCCATGCGGATACCGACACGAGCTGCCTTGTCCATGTAAGCAGGACCGATTCCTTTGAGTGTCGTTCCAATCTTGTTGTCGCCCTTCTTCGCCTCTTCCGCACTGTCAACCTAATGTGATACGGCAGAATAAGATGGACACGATCGCTAATGCGCAGGTTATCTGTCGTTACGTTATGGCTATGTAAATAATCAAGTTCAGTCAGAAGTGCTTTCGGGTCTACAACCATCCCATTCCCGATTACGCATATTTTTTCTTTGTAAAAAATCCCCGAAGGAATTAAATGTAATTTATATTTTGTCCCGCCAAACACGATCGTATGACCGGCATTGTTTCCACCCTGATAGCGTGCTACGACTTCAGCCTTCTCCGCAAGAAAATCGGTAACCTTTCCTTTACCTTCATCTCCCCACTGGGATCCTACTACTACTACAGTTGACATCGGCTGGGCACCTCCTACTTTTTTAACATACTAAGTGTAGCAACCGCAATTCGCTATGTCAATAAAAACACGAACATTTAACTGGTATACACATCGTTTGTTCGAGAATGCGGCTTTTTCATAAAAAAATCCCTATCCTGTAGGATAGAGATTTATTCGAATAATATACATTACGATGGATCCTGCTGGTGGCTTAGGCTCACAAACTTGTTGTACTCCTTAAGAAAAGCCAGTTCGACAGTGCCTGTCGGGCCGCTCCGCTGTTTCCCGATGATGACTTCGATGATGTTCTTTTTTTCGGTCTCTTTATCGTAGTAATCATCGCGGTACAGGAACGCTACCATGTCCGCATCCTGCTCAATGCTTCCGCTTTCTCTGATATCTGAAAGCATCGGGCGCTTGTCCTGGCGCGACTCTACGGCACGGCTGAGCTGCGAGAGCGCAATAACCGGGCATTCAAGCTCACGGGCAATCAGCTTAAGCGTACGGGAAATCTCCGAAATTTCCTGTTGGCGGTTATCCCCGCCCCCCTTGCGGCCTGTGATGAGCTGCAGATAGTCAATCATAATGAGACCCAAACCCGCTTCCGTCTTCAGACGACGGCATTTCGAACGAATCTCACTAATCGTAATTCCCGGCGTATCATCAATATAAATCGGTGCATTGGATAGCGTTCCAATCGCCATCGTCAGCTTGTGCCAGTCATCATCAGCAAAGTAGCCTGTCCGCATACGTTGGGCGTCAATGTTCCCTTCTGCACAAATCATACGCTGGACAAGCTGTGTCGCCGACATCTCCAGGCTGAAGATAGCAACAGGCGCTCCGGCACGAGCCGCCACATTCTGGGCTACATTCAAGGCAAACGCTGTTTTCCCTACCGCCGGACGTGCGGCAAGAATAATGAGCTCAGACGGCTTCAATCCGGCCGTCATCTTGTCGAGGTCCGGATACCCGGTAGGTACCCCGGTAATCTCCCCTTTGTTGGAGGCCAGCGCTTCAATATGTTCATACGTATCCACCAACACGTCTTTAATGTGCTGGAAACTCGAGGTGCGCTGGCGCTGCGAAATCTGCATAATGCTTTTTTCCGCGTCATTTAGAATACCGGGAATGTCTTCCCCCGCTGTGTAACCGTCCGCTGCAATTTTGGTTGCTGCACGAATAAGCCGGCGCAGCGTCGCTTTCTCTTCGACAATCCGGGCGTAATACTCCACATTGGAGGCTGTCGGCACCGAGGTTGCCAGGTCGGTCAGGTATGATACACCGCCCACTTCCTCCAGCTGCCTGCGATTCTCCAGCTCCGCCGTCACAGTAACAAGGTCTACCGGCTCACCCCGCTCACCCAGATCGACCATAACGTGAAAAATACGCTGGTGGGACGTCCGATAAAAATCCTCAGGCGTCAAAATATCCGTCGTTGTAATCAATGCTTCCCGCTCTAAAAAAATAGCCCCCAAAACGGCCTGTTCGGCCTCGACATTTTGGGGTGGAACTCGATCGAGGAAAATATCACTCATAGCTATCCCTCAATTCTATTCTTCAACGACGTGCACCTTTAGCGTCGCTGTGACTTCCTGATGTAATTTAATCGGTACATTCGTATAACCGAGTGTGCGAATGGGGTCAGGCAATTGAATTTTCCGCTTATCCACCTTGAAATTCGCTTTTTTCAGTTCTTCCGCGATTTGCTTAGAGCTTACGCCGCCAAACAGCCGTCCGCCTTCACCGGATTTTGCCTTAATCGTGATGGTGGTTTCCTCCATCACCTTTGCAAGTGCCTTAGCCTCTTCAATCTCCTGCTCCTTGCGTTTTTGCTCACTCTGTTCATGCGCGGACTGCATTTTTACATTTCCTTCTGTCGCGACTTTCGCAAGGCCTTTCTTCAAAAGAAAATTACGGGCATATCCTTCGGAAACTTCTTTGATTTCACCTTTCTTACCCTGTCCTTTTACATCTTGCTGAAAAATGACTTTCATCTCAGTTCCCTCCCCTGGAATTTTTCAATACTTCTTTTAACTGTTCAAGCGCTTCAGCGACCGTCGTATTTTTCAGCTGCGTTGCAGCATTGTTAAGGTGTCCGCCGCCGCCCATTTTTTCCATAATAATCTGTACGTTAAATTCTCCGAGCGATCTGGCACTTATCGCAACCACATCATCCGTCTGCGACAAACAACGAACGAGGCCTCAATCTCTGCCATTGTAAGAAGCGTATCCGCCGCCTGTGCGATGAGAAGCTGGCCGTACCGTTCGTTTTCACGGCCTGCGGCTACAGCTATCGAGCCCCCTATAATCTCGGTGTGGCGAACAATTTCGGAACGGCGAATATACTGCGCCAGATCCTCTTTCAGCAAAATCTGCACAAGTGCCGTATCCGCTCCCTTCCTTCGCAGAAGGAGGCAGCCTCAAATGTCCGTGAACCGGTACGGAACGCGAAGCTTTTTGTGTCAACAACGATTCCCGCCAACAGTGCGGTTGCCTCCAGAACGTCCATCGAGAGATTATCCCCCTGATACTGCAGAAGTTCGGTAACGAGTTCTGACGTAGAAGAAGCATACGGTTCAAGATAAATAAGCACAGGATCGGCAATAAATTCTTCCGAGCGCCTGTGGTGGTCGATAAGAACAACCTTGCTCGTTAAGTTCAAAAGGCGCGGTTCAATCACCATAGAAGGCCGGTGAGTATCCACAACTACAAGCAGCGTTCTGCGGGTCACCATCTGGGTCGCCTCATCACTTGTAATGAAATAGTCTCCTAAATACTCATGCTCTTCCACTTCCTGCATAAGCCTTTCGATTGCAGGGTTGCTGTCATCCAGCACGATATACCCTTGCTTTTCCGCGGCGTGAACAGCCTTCAGTACCCCGATAGCCGCACCGATCGCATCCATATCCGGCATTTTATGCCCCATAATCAAGACTTGATCACTCTCAAGCATTAAATCGCGAAGCGCATGGGAGATTACACGGGCACGCACTCGATTCCGCTTCTCTACGGCGTTTGACTTTCCTCCATAGAATGTCAGCTTCTCTTTGAACTTAACGGCAGCCTGATCTCCACCGCGTCCAAGCGTGATATCAAGCTCGATTGCGCCATTTCACCAAGTTCGATGAAGGAATCGACGCCCGCACCGACACCGATGCTCAATGTAAGAGGAACTTTGTTTTTTCCCGTCATCTCACGCACGACGTCGAGAATATCAAAACGATTGGATTCAAGCTGCTGGAGTGTGCCCTGATCAAATACAGCCAGAAACTTGTCTCCTGTAAAACGGCGCAAATAAATATCATATTCATTCGCCCATTTTGTAATGGCTCCCGCTACATTTGTAAGAAGCAGGCTCCTGCTTTGTTCGTCCATGCCCTGGGCAATTTCATCAAGGTTATCCAGATGGACAATCGCAAGAACAAGTTTCTCCTGGTTGTAATGCATTTGGAGTTCTTTGTATGCCGTTATATCGGTGAGGTAGAGCAAGCGCTCTTCCGGGCGGATAACAACCTCATAAATATGCTTTCTATAAGTGATTTCAGCTTTTTGCTGATCCTCTTTAATATCAGCAAGAGGGGGGAATACATCAAGCAGCCCCTCTCCAATGAGATTGTCTCTCTTTGTGATCGTCTGAAGATACGGATTGTGCCATTCTATCGTTTTTGCTTCATTCGTAAGAATGATACCGATCGGCATTTCATTGATTACTTCATCGCTCGCTCTTTTAATCCGATGGGTAAGTGTTTGGACATACGCTTCAAGTTCATCACGAAGCAGATGTTCATTACGAATCGTTAAATATGTGGCCACAGACAAAACAAGTACGCCTGCAACTGCAAAAGACCAGTGCAAGAAGAAAGCCAGCAGTGCGGCTGTCAGAAACATAAAGGCAAAAGATACGAAAATGTGAGCTCCAAACCAGCGCCTTATCAGGAACTTGGGCATATACTCAGCTCCTATTTTTGAAAAAATCGACTCCGCAAATCAAACCCTATATCCACCATCCCGACTATTATTAGTATATAGGTAAACGACGGAATAAGAAATAAAATTACCGCCCCGATTAACAGCGCTTTATTCCACCCGCGCACATGAATCAGGTAGGCGATAACCCCAAGTCCCTGAATAAATAATAGGGTTTGCAGCAGGACATTGCCATTCATCGCAATCATATATAAGAATCGATAATGGCTAACATCCGGAATCATTACTAATACAAGTACAATAAGATAATAATACAAAATTGAACGCGGAAAGCGCAAATGATGGAGAGCAGGCAGCGCCTCGATCTGCGTACCCATTCTTTTTAATACACGCCTGGAAATCGCATGGTTTAACAAAGCGGAAACAAGAGCGGAAAGGATAAGCGATGCCGGTAAAATGACGGCCGTCATTAAAGGGACTTGCTCTTTTGCCTTACTCAGCATCTGCCGTGTTTGCTCCAGCTTTTGGACACTCTCTGCACTTCCCTGCCCGGCAGGCGGATGTTGTATCATCGCATCTACCTGTGACTGCACCTGTCCAATTACGCTTACGAATATCTTATTAATTACATCAACCGGGTTCACATGGAAAACGTAAATAGAAAATCCAATACTCAAAAAAAGAAAAACAAGGGACACGAGTGTTCCTCTAACAATAACCTGCCTGATTGATTTCCGGAGGCGGTAGCCGGCTCCCATAGCAAGTCCAAGCACCGCGCTTGGCAAGGCGACTATCAGTCCGGTGATATTTGCAAAAATAAAAACAAGCAGAACAGCTACGGCCAGGGCCATGATTCCAAGCCTTATACTGTGGCGGTACCCATATATCGTAAAAGGAACCGGCAGAGCGAACACCGCAAGGGCTCCCAGCGGTGTATAGAAGGCAAGCAGGAAAAGCACAAGAAAAATTGCACTCATGAATGCTCCTTCCACCATTCCCCTTATTCGATTCTGCATAAGAGCATTTACCTCATTTCTCCTAAATAAATAGACAAGAAAAAAATAGACGTCCAAACTCTTTAAATCTAACTAAATTTATCATAAATAATGATAAAGTGGCAAATACGAATCTCCATTCATCTAAAGAAAAAAGAGATGGAAAGAAAATTCCTTCCATCTCTTCCTATTATCCAATCGATTACTCAGTTACATATGGTAACAAAGCAATTTGACGAGCGCGTTTAATCGCAACTGTCAATTGACGTTGATATTTCGCAGAAGTACCTGTTACACGGCGAGGTAAAATCTTACCGCGCTCGCTCACGAACTTCTTAAGCAAATCAATGTCTTTATAGTCAATGTGTGTGATTTTATTGGAAGTAAAGTAACACACTTTACGGCGTTTGCCGCGTCCACGACGTTGTGCCATGAATGTCCCCTCCTTTTATACCGTTAGCGTAATTAAAATGGTAAATCATCATCCGAAATATCAATCGGCTTCTGGTCATTGGCAAAGGGGTTGTCATCATTAAACGCATCACGGGAGCGTCCACCGCCACCGGCACCGAAGGAAGATGGCTGCTGGGATTCAAATCCGCCGGAATGTCCGCCGGCTCCCTGGCCTTGTCCCTGTCCACCGCCGAGGAACTGAACATTTTCCGCGACAATTTCCGTTACATATACCTTGCGCCCTTCTTTATTATCGTAACTACGAGTTTGAATGCGCCCTTCCACAGCAGCTTGCTGTCCCTTCTTCAGGTACTGCGCGCAAAGCTCGGCTAATTTGCTCCAAACTACGATGGAAATAAAATCAGCTTCCCGCTCGCCCTGCTGGTTCGGTACTCTACGGTCAATTGCCAGCGTAAAAGTAGTAACAGCTGTCCCACTCTGTGTATAGCGAAGCTCCGGATCTTTCGTTAAACGACCTAACAATACCGCACGATTAAGCACGATAACCCCTCCCCAATCAATCGGACTTATTTTTCGTCTTCACGAACAACTAAGTAACGAATGACATCGTCGCTAATTTTCATCAGACGTTCCATCTCATTAACAGCCTGCGGCTCGGATTGGAAATTCATCAGTACATAGAAACCTTCGCGATGGTCATCGATTTCATATGCCAAACGTTTCTTACCCACTTCGTTAACCTTTTCCATTTCTCCACCGTTCTCAGTGATTACAGTAGAAAAACGTTCAACATCGGCCTTAGTAGCCTCTTCTTGAAGGTCTGGGCGTAAAATGTACATTACTTCGTATTTGCGCATACCTTTCACCTCCTTCTGGTCTAAGCGGCCCCATGTGGGGCAAGGAGCGAGCCCGTCTCACGTATGACACTTATAAACTCGCATTTCATAATAATACTAAATAATTAATTTGAACGCAAGCTTTTTAATGAAATGAACTTGTTCATTCGCTACAACCAAATATTACCATTAAAAAACTGAAGTTGTCTACCATTATTTTACACATTAAAACGGAAGTGCATAACGTCTCCATCGGCCACTACATACTCTTTACCTTCCAGACGAAACTTTCCATTTTCTTTGGCGATTGCCATTGATCCCGCTTCAACTAAATCATCGTAGGCTACGACTTCAGCCCGGATAAATCCACGCTCAAAATCATTATGAATAACCGCCGCCGCCTGCGGCGCCTTTGTGCCGCGGCGAATGGTCCACGCCCGCACTTCCTGAACACCGGCTGTAAAATATGTGATAAGGCCAAGCAGCGAATAAGCTGCACGGATGAGCTTATCGAGTCCGGATTCTTCAAGCCCAAGCTCTTCAAGGAACATGGCCTTATCTTCTGCATCCATTTCAGCGATTTCCGATTCTACTTTGGCCGAGATAATGACAACGCTTGAACCTTCTCCGGCCGCAAACCCTTTTACTTTCTCCACGTACGGGTTTTCCCCGTTCTCCGCTTGATGAATTCCATCCTCGCTTACGTTTGTAACATATAAAACCGGCTTCATCGTAAGCAGATGGAAGTGCTTTACAAGTTTTAATTCATCTTCTGAAAACCCCAGGCTGCGTGCGGGTTTTTCATTTTCCAGTGCTTCTTTTACACGAAGAAGAACATCGTATTCTGCCTTGCTTTCTTTGTCCCCTGATTTCACCTTTCTTCCGAGACGCTCAATCCGGCGTTCCACAGATTCCAAATCTGCCAGAATCAATTCAAGGTTAATTGTTGTAATGTCGTTAATCGGATCGATTTTTCCTTCTACGTGCGTGATATTCTCATCTTCGAAGCAGCGCACTACATGGGCGATCGCATCGACTTCACGGATGTGGGAAAGAAACTGGTTTCCGAGCCCTTCACCCTTGCTGGCGCCACGTACAAGGCCCGCAATATCAACGAATTGGAAAGCGGTCGGTACGGTTTTTTTCGGCACCACAAGTTCGGTTAATTTATCCAGGCGGGAATCCGGGACTTCTACGACCCCTACATTTGGTTCAATTGTACAGAACGGATAGTTCGCTGATTCAGCCCCCGCCTGGGTAATCGCGTTAAAAAGAGTGGATTTCCCTACGTTTGGAAGCCCTACAATTCCACAAGAATTAGCCATATATGTAAACACTCCTTACATTAATTTCAAAAACACTTTCACCATTATAGCATGACAAGCAGCACGGAAAAAATAAATTCATTTTCCATAAAAAAACACCGCGGCTACACGGTGTTCTCATTCGTACTATCCATCTTTTCCGCCTGGGGGAGCGTAAATACTAATATCGAAGATTCCAGGTTCTCATAAAGGCGGTTCAAGTTCTCACTTAACGTTTTTAACTGCTCGATAGAGTGGCTCTGCTGGGCGACCGATACGGAAACTTCCTGTACAGAAGCTACTTCCTGTACAGAGATGGCGGTAATTTGCTGGATCGAGCCAAGAACCTGGTTTGTTCGATCCGTCATTCCCTCCGCTTCTTTTTCAATGCTTGTTGTTCCGCTTGCGACATCGGATACCGCCTGATAAATTTCTTCAAAAATCTGGCCGTTGATTTCAACGAGCTCAGATCCCCTCACTACTTCCTGAAAACTTACTTCATTGCTTTGAATTGCGTTATTCGATGCTTGTTGTATAGCCTGAACACTTTCTATAATATTTCCAACCGAATGATTCGTCTGTCCGGCTAAACGCTGGATTTCCTGGGCAACAACAGCAAATCCTCTTCCCGCGTCTCCGGCCCTTGCCGCCTCAATGGATGCATTGAGTGACAGAAGGTTAATCTGCGAGGCAATTTGTTTGATAATATGAATCACCTCGGCGATTTCCTGAGAACGAACACCGAGCTGTTTCAGCTGCTCGGATGCTTCCGCGCCGCGGCTTAAAATTCTGTCCATCTGTGTAGAAATTTCCTTTACCTGCTCATTTCCTCTTTGCGATAATTCACGCGAATGTCCAGAGGATAAGGCGATTTCTTTTATTTTCCCATCCACCTTAGCCACAGCCTCTGCTGTTTTCGTGAACAAATCGGATACTTCTTTTATGTACCCTGTCCTGTTTTCCTGGCCGGCAGCCACCTCCGAGGCAGCAAGCGAAATGTGCTTTGATTCGTCTGCCACCTGCTGGGAAGCAAGCAATAACTCTTTACCGGCATTACCGACCAGATGAGAACTCTGGTTCATTTGCTGGATAACGTTGATAAGCTTTTGTCTCAGCTGTTCAAACCCACCGGCCAGCATCCCAATTTCATCTGTGCCCGGATTTGTAATTTCATTCGTTAAATCACCGGACGTTAGCTGCCTGGCATGCTCCGCTAAAGAAACAATCGGCTTTGTTATTTTTTTTGCGATAAAAGAAGAAATCAACCAGCCAATCGCCATGTTTAAAAAAATGAGAAAAACCGACCCGCCGAATATAAATTGTTCCAGCTTTTTAATAAATTCGGCGTCCATGTCAATCGCAAGAATCGCGCTTGTACCGAGAACAGGGGCAAAAATAGTCTTATGTACGCCTCGTTTATCCTCATAGATTTGGCTTATTTCCGTCGATCCCTGCAAAGCGGCGTCCATTTGCCTAGTAAAAGGATAAGCGGTTTTATGCTCTTTTGAATTACTTAATGCGATAAGATATCCTTTGCCGTTTTCTTTGGCAAGTACGTATACGTTCTCAACGCCCGCTCTTTTCTGGTAATTATTGAGGACGGTTACTAGCTGCTCATATTGCCTTGGGTTTTGTATAGCCCCATTGACCATAACCGGACCTGCGATCGTTTGCAGCCCTTCCATTCTAACTTTTAAAATGTTTTCAAATCCCGGTGCCACCTGCTTATTGATAATGTACGTGGATGTTGCATAAAGCATAAAGCTGAAAAACAAAGAAAATGCGGTAAAGGGAATAATAAATCCGAGAGATATTTTACGAGAAATCGAATGCCCTGCTTTCAAAAATCCCATTGTCTTCCGCTCCTTCTACTATGCCTGAAGATCTAAGTGCGCCATAGTAATACAGGTCGATATTACTACCGGGACAGGGACTTTTCAATAAACTTGGCTTATTCTTTATCTTATTTTTACAAACTTTATACATAAACTTTATATCTTATGGCACATCCCGTAATTATATTTCGGCATGGAGATACTACTTTCAGGAGGTGAAGACCATGCCAAATGAGTATTTAAACGAATACCCCCCTGCTCCGCTCTCGGAAAAGGAGGTGGAGAAGCTTCAATCCCTTGAACGGCAGCTAAGCCAGGAGCTCGAGAAGCCGATTCTCCTTATGGCCTTTGAGAAGGCTTCTTCCCAGCAGTAAAAAACACAAAAAGGGTGCGGACAAAAAGAAACTTCTTTGTCCGCACCCTTTTTTCATAAAGAAGGATTTTATTCTTTTGGCTCTGCCTGAAGCAAAATTTTCTTGATTCTCTTCTCAAATTTTTTGCCGGGGGATTAATACACTGTGCTCGCACCCCATACATTTAATCCGGATATCCATCCCCATGCGTATAATTTTCCACTCGTTTGCGCCACAGGGGTGGGATTTTTTCATTTCCACTACATCGCCAAGCCCGAATTCTTTTCGCTCCACGTCCAAGCCCCCTTATTTGTTGTCACTTTGTTTTGCACCCGCCTGTTCAGCGTCTTTAGTCGCCGATTGAATGTCTGTTTTCAAGCCGTCCTGCTGTGAAACCATTACCATATGAGGATAAGGAATTTCGATTCCCTTTTTATCAAACATTTCTTTGATTTCTGCGCGAAGCTTTCGCATAACCGGTATATGCTTGAGCGGCTGGCATTCTGCTATAACACGAATGACAATGTCAGATGGGCCAAACTGTTCAACACCAAGTACAGAAGGTGTCTCTACAATTTCCTCCATCTCATCCTTCCATTTTGGTGCCGCCTCTTCCAGCATAGCCAAAACACGGCTAATATCCTCGTTATAGGAAACACTAACATCTACGACAGCGACAGAATTCTCAATCGATAAGTTGGTCACTTCTTTAATGCTTCCGTTAGGAATAATGTGCACTTCTCCTGTCCAAACTTTGATACGGGTAATACGGAGCCCGATTTCCTGCACTGTTCCTGTTACATTATTAATGGTTATTACATCACCTACGGCAAACTGATCCTCAAATATAATAAAAAATCCCGTAATAATATCCCGGACTAAATTTTGTGCGCCAAAACCAATGGCCAGACCCAATACTCCGGCACTTGCAAGAAGGGGCTGCGGATTATAACCAAAAAAGAGAAAGATATTGAAAAAAGCGACAAAATAAATCGTATATTTTGCAATATTACTCGTGAGCGTGCGCATGGTTTCGCTGCGTCTTGGATCCATCCGAAGCCTCTGGAAACGCCCCTCTTCACGCCGCATAAATATCCTGTTTATAGCAGCATTGGAGACTCCAATGACTACTCTCGCTGCAATAAGAATGAGAATAATTTTTAAAACAATTCCTCCGAACAAAATCCATCTATCTATGTCTGTCACATAGGATATAAAATTATCGTAATACTTTTCTATGTTCAATTTTTTTATTCCTCCTCACCCTGTTGCCCTCTCTTTATGGCTCTAATTTTCTTCTCTTTGATAAGTAACATATGTCTCTTTTACTTTATGATAATACCCTTTTATGTCTACTTTTTCATCCTTTATAATGCGGTTTGCCTTCCAAAAGTCTTCCCGGGGTACATCTATGGACAGAGCACAGCCCGCTGTAATTTCTCTTGGTGTCGGGCGCGTGTCAATTTCAATATCCGCGTATTCCAGGAGCATTTCAGCCCGCAAAGCCTGCTGTGTGGAGTCAAAAGCAATTAAGATCATTCTGCACACATTCATCCCCTCATTTGCACATCGTTCAGACTTCTTTCTTCTTCCCTCTATAAACTATATCAAAGATTAAGAAGAGAATCCAAAAACACGCTCGCCGAAGAATATACACCCAGTTAGTGTCATACCATTTAGTAAGTGGTATAAACACTAATAAAACGCCAATTATATTTCTAAGAATTTGTCCCTTTCTTTTATCCTCTGAATAAGCTATGTAAGGAGTATATTTTCGGAAAAATTTACGTATACTAATACCATTATTTTTTGACGGGAGGTACGCATGATAAACAATAGCAATACGGTACACATGTATCCGCCCCATCCTTTTCGAATCGATCATTCAGAGGAGCAGGCCGTCCAGCAGTTAAGCCAGAATCTACAGCAGCGCCTTAAAATATACCGCGGTTATTCTGATATTGTTATTTTTTGCATTGGGACGGATCGCTCAACCGGTGATGCACTCGGTCCGATTGTCGGATCGAACCTGGAGAGAATGTATCCTTCCAATACAACGATTTATGGTACACTTGATTCTCCGGTGCATGCGGTAAATCTGCAGGAAACCATTGACCTTGTGAAAGCAAATCATCATAATCCCCTCATCATTGCGATTGACGCCTGTCTCGGCCAGTTAAACAGCGTTGGAAAAATCACCGTTTCCCATGGCCCGATTAAGCCGGGTGCCGGGGTAAAAAAGCAGCTGCCGGAAGTAGGTACATTCCATATTACAGGAATCGTAAACATCGGCGGGTTTATGGAATACTTTGTTTTACAAAACACACGGTTAAGCATTGTGATGAAGATGGGCGAAATCATTGCCTCCGCATTGAATCATGCCATCACGCAATCCAGGGAATATCCTCACCGCTACAATTCACTCTCAACGAGTTCTCTTTTTCAAAGCGCATCCGAATAATAAAGTTCCGCTTCTTTATAAAAGGAAGAGCATATGATTCGCTGCTCATTCATTACATTGAGATAAGCAGGGTATCATATGCTCTTTACTATTACGAAACTAACTGGAGCAGCCAATCCTTAATAGCCGGCCACTTCTGAAGAATAGGTACAGCCGCGCAAACAACGATAAGAGCGGGCAGCATATTAGCCGTTCTAACCTTCTTAATTTCCAACAGATTAACCGCAATCGCCATAATCATAATTCCGCCTGTAGCCGTAAGCTCATTCACAACGAGAAGGAGCATTTCCTTGCTCATCAGCTGGTTGATGTAGCTGGCGCTCAGAGCGATTGCCGACTGGTAAAGAAAAACGGGCACGGCCGAAAATGCCACGCCTCCACCCAGGGCCGAAGCAAAAATGACGGCAGAAAATCCATCGAGCATCGCTTTCGTGAATAATACCTGGTGGTCATTTCGCAGCCCGCTGTCAAGAGCCCCTAAAATCGCCATGGCTCCGACGCAGTATACAAGCGTCGCGGTAACAAAAGCGGTAGCAACACTCCCCTTTCCTTTTCCGCCTACTCTATTCTCAAGCCAAAGGCCGACACTGTGAAGTTTATCCTCAATCCCCCACCATTCTCCAAGAACACTTCCTACTACAAGGCTAAAGATAACAAGCAGAAAATTACCGGACTTTAAACCCATGCCAATCCCAAGCACGAATACAGCGAGAGCGATACCCTGCATTACTGTCGTTCTTACCTGATCCTTTATCCCTGAGAGCAGGGAACCCAGGAGAGCCCCTACAATGATTGCCACTGCGTTCACGATTGTTCCTACTAACACCATTGCTGAACTTTCTCCTCCTCTAGATGACAAAAGCCTCCCGTATTTCTACTAAAGCAGCCAGTAACTTATTTATATCTTCTATTTCGTTGAAATAGCCGAAGCTAATTCGCACGGCTCCTGTTTCCTTTGTTCCCACCGTCTCATGGGCGAGAGGGGTACAGTGAAAGCCGGCGCGCACAGCAATGCTGTATTCACGGTCTAAAATATAGGCGAGTTCGGAAGCATCAATCCCTTTCATTGTAAATGGAATCACCGCAAGCCGTTCGGTATCAATACCGGGACCATAAACAGTAATCCCTTCTATTTCTTTGAGCTTTTGCAGTGCATGCTTTGTCAGCATCCATTCTTTCTCCCGGATTCTCTCCAGGCCTGTCTCCAGGATAAAATCTAACCCTGCCGACAATCCTGCAATGCCCGGTGTATTCACTGTCCCGCTTTCATACCGGTCAGGACGGGTGGCGGGTTGATCGATATCTTCCGAGTGGCTGCCTGTGCCGCCATGGAGCAAGGGAATCAAATCGATAGAAGGATGAACATACAGCCCTCCTGTTCCCTGCGGACCGTAGAGCCCTTTATGGCCTGGAAACGCCAGCATATGAATATTCATCTTTTCTACGTCGATCGGCAAGATACCTGCGGTTTGCGCAGCGTCCACGAGAAAGGCAATGTTATGCTTGCGTGCCATTTCTCCAATTTCAGCTACAGGCGCGATAGTCCCGAGCAGGTTTGAGCCGTGGCTTACGACAATGAGCTTTGTCCTCTCCTGAATGGCTTCCTGAATCGATGCTTGCGGAAATGTATGCTGTTCCGGCTTTATGTACGTTATCTGTACCCCGACGTTCTTTTTTAAAAATTCCAGTGGACGGCGCACAGAATTGTGCTCAAGAGAAGTTGTGATGACATGATCGCCCGGTTTTAGAAATCCTTTGATCGCCTGGTTTAATGCCATGGTGGCGTTCGTTGTAAAAAAGATATCATTTGGGTTTTTTACATTAAAAAGGCGGGCAAGCTTCACTCTCGCCTGATATACTGTTTTGCTTGCTCTCATAGAAAGCACATGCCCTCCGCGTCCCGGGTTCGCTCCGTACTCCTCGATACACCGGGCAACTGCCTGGCTTACTTCCGGCGGCTTTGGCCAGCTGGAAGCAGCATTGTCCAAATAATTTATCCGCACGTTTACACCCTCCTTTGTTTAGCTATTTATCCTATGCAGCAGTGAAGGCAACCCTTTAGTGAGGTTGCCTTTGGTCATAAGCATTTAACTGCCGTTCTTTTATCCTTTTTCAATAATTTCCAGAATGCGTTCCAGATCATCTTCCGAGAAGTACGCGATTTCTATTTTTCCTTTATTTTTGCTTTTCCCCGGTTTAATATTCACCGATGTTCCAAATGCCATACGCATTCTTTCCTCAAGTTCTTTTACAAAATTTTGTTTCACGGCCAATCGTGTTTCACGTGAAACATTTTTCTTTTCTTCCATTTTTTTCACGATATCTTCTAGTTCACGTGCACTTAGCGATTTCTTCTCCACTTCTTTTGCGAGTTCTATTTTTACGCTGTCCCTCTCTATCCCGAGCAGCGTACGGGCATGCCCCATAGAAAGGCTGCCTTCCGAGACACGTTCCTGAATCTCCTCCGGAAGCTGAAGCAAACGCAAGAAATTCGCAACGTGTGGGCGGCTTTTTCCTACCTTTTTAGCGAGCTCTTCCTGTTTTAGTGAAAAAGCGGACATTAGCTTTTGATACGCCTGGGCAATTTCAATTGCATTTAGGTTCTCACGCTGTACGTTTTCAATAAGGGCGATTTGCATCACTTGTTCGTCGGTGAAATCTTTAATAGCAACAGGCACATGATCCAGCCCGGCTATTTTAGCGGCGCGCAGCCTTCTTTCTCCGGCTACCAATTCATACCCTTTCACGCTCTTTCTGGCAACAAGCGGTTGAATAATTCCATGTTCTTTAATCGATTCTGCAAGCTCCTTCAATGCCTCTTCTTCAAAGAATTTACGGGGCTGATACGGATTGGGACGGATGTTTTTGATTTCTACTTGCAAAATGTGATCATTCTCATCTACTTCCAGTGAAGGAATTAATGCATCAAGCCCACGGCCTAACCGCTTATTCAAGACCAATCACCTCTCTGGCCAGATCGCTGTATACTTCGGCTCCTTTGGAACGGCGATCATACGTAATAATAGACTGTCCGTGACTGGGTGCCTCGCTTAACCGAACATTGCGTGGAATTATCGTAGCGTAAACCTTTTCCTGAAAGTACTTCTTCACTTCGTCAATAACCTGAATGCCTAGATTTGTCCGCGCGTCCAGCATCGTCAGCAGCACACCTTCGATATAAAGATTCCGATTGAGCTGTTTTTGAACAAGACGAATCGTATTAAGGAGCTGGCTCAGCCCTTCCAACGCATAATATTCACACTGAATCGGTATAAGCACGGAGTCTGCGGCAGTCAAAGCATTAATCGTTAAAATACCGAGAGAAGGAGGACAATCAATAACAATGTAATCGTATTTGTCTTTAACAAGATCAAGTGCCTGCTTTAAACGCCTTTCCCGTGAATAAACAGGAACAAGCTCAATTTCCGCCCCTGCCAGTTGAATGGTCGCTGGCAAAACAAAAAGCCCTTCAGTTTCTGTAGGCAGAATAGCGTCAATCGTGTTTATATCATTGATTAAAACGTCATATATACAATAGCGTACATTTGCCTTCTCAATGCCAATACCACTTGTTGCATTTCCCTGCGCGTCAATATCCACCAACAGGACTTTTTTTCCTTCCTGGGCCATGCAGGCGCTAAGGTTGACAGACGTTGTTGTTTTCCCTACGCCGCCCTTCTGGTTGGTGACCGCGATAATTTTACCCATCCGTTTCACCTCTCTCCTTGAGAAACAAACACAACTCAATCCCTGCTATTTTTTCGATTTTGGTATTTTTATCGTAAACTGATAAAAATCATCATAATCTTCTTCTTCCGTCTGTATGTTTAATCCGCTTTGAAGCACCATATCGACCGACTGCCGGACGGTATTAATCGCAAGCCGCATATCTTTGGAAAACGAACGTCGTTTTGGCGTCTGTTTATCTTGATCTTTTTCAAGCAGAAGCTTAATTCGCTGCTCTGTCTGTTTTACGTTCCAGCCTCTTTGAATAATTTCCTGCAGCACTTGCAATTGCACTTTCTCTTCTTTAATAACGAGAAGAGCCCGGGCATGCCGTTCGGATATCGTTCTTGAGAGCAGTGCTTCCTGAACCGGTTCCGGCAAATGAAGGAGCCTTAGTTTATTCGCAACGGTTGACTGTCCTTTTCCCAAACGAGTGGCCAGGCTTTCCTGTGTTAATCCATGAATATCGATTAACTTCTGGTAAGCAATCGCTTCTTCTACGGGTGTTAGCCCTTCCCGCTGCAGGTTTTCGATTAACGCAATAGAAGCGGCCTGTTCGTTATTAAAATCCTTTATAATCGCTGGGATTTTTTCCATTCCCAGCTTTGTGACCGCTCTCCATCGACGCTCTCCTGCAATAATTTCAAATCGTCCGTGTCGTTCACGAACAATAATAGGCTGAATCACACCGTGTACTTTTATCGTCTCGCACAGCTCGTCAATCCGATCATCATTAAATACGGTTCGTGGCTGATATGGGTTAGGAACGATCTCTCTGACAGAAATTTGCCTTATTTCTTCATGATCAGTTGGTTCCGTAAGGCCAAATAAACGAGAAAACTGGTCTTTCATGAGATGACACCACCTAATCTTCTATCATTCCAAATGTACATATTCGCCAATCACAGCCCTATTTCCTGCCATTGTTTCACGTGAAACAATAAAAGCAGCCAAAATAGGCTGCTTGCGAAATAAACTATTTTTTATACAAGCGGTTTTTTCACAGGAGTCCCTGCTTTTCGCGGGTATGTGTTCGGCGTTTTTTCCTGTTTTCGGATCATAATAATATTTCGTTCCGCTTCTTCTTCCGGAAGATAAAGGCTTTCCACCTTCTGTGTTCTTGCCCCCAGTACCTTAATTGCCTTCTTCGCCTCTGTAAGCTCCTCTTCCACGTTCGAACCTTTCATGACGATAAAAAAACCATTCGGCTTTACAAAAGGAAGGCACAGCTCTGAGAGTACATTCATGCGTGCCACCGCACGTGCCGTGGCAATATCAAATGCTTCTCTATACTTCTTATCCTGTCCGGCATCCTCGGCACGGCTGTGTACGAAGGAAACATCCTGCAGTCCAAGACGATTCACAACTTCCTGCAGAAAGACAAGGCGTTTGTTCAGTGAATCGAGAATGGTCAGCTTCAAAGACGGAAAGCAAATCTTTAAAGGAATACCCGGAAACCCGGCACCCGATCCCACATCGATGATACTTTGCGCAGCAGTAAAATCAAAATAAAAGGCAGGTGTAATCGAATCATAGAAATGCTTTTCATACACCTGCTCCCTTTCCGTAATGCCTGTCAGGTTCATTTTCTCATTCCACTGTACAAGCAGCGAGTAATAAAGCTCAAATTGCTCAAGCTGCAGTTCACTCAAGACAATGGCATGTTCAGCAGCAAGCTGCTGCAGTTTCAAAGCATCCATAAGACCCTCCTAATTCGCGACTTTACGGTATGTTTCCAAATAAATTAGCAGAACAGAAATGTCTGCCGGGGTTACACCCGATACGCGGGAAGCCTGGCCGATAGATAAAGGTTTAACCTTATCCAACTTTTGTCTCGCTTCCATTGCAAGTCCATGAATGCTCATGTAGTCAATGCCTTCCGGAATGCGCTTTTTATCCATTTTCTTTAATCTCTCTACGTCTTGAAGCTGCTTGCGGATATATCCTTCGTATTTAATCTGGATCTCCACCTGTTCGGCCACGTCAGCTGGAACCGGAGATTCAGCAGGAGCAATTACCTCGACATGCTTATACGTCATTTCAGGGCGTCTTAGCAATGAATATACATCAATCGCATTATCAAGCTCCTTTGAGCCCGCTTCCCTTAACATTTGCTGTACCTCAGGCTTCGGTCCAATCTTTTTCTGTCTGAGTCTTTCCTTCTCCGCCTCTATTTTCTCTTTCTTTTCAACAAAGCGTTTGTATCTTTCTTCCTTTATTAACCCGATCTCATACCCGGTTTCCGTCAGCCGCATATCGGCATTATCGTGGCGAAGCAGGAGGCGGTATTCCGCACGGGAGGTGAGCAGACGATACGGCTCATTTGTTCCCTTTGTCACCAGATCATCAAGCATGACACCAATATATGCCTGAGAACGGTCGAGAATAAGCGGTTCCTTGCCCTGGACTTTACGGGCTGCGTTAATTCCAGCCATAATCCCCTGCCCGGCTGCTTCTTCATAGCCGGACGTTCCATTAAGCTGGCCTGCTGTGTAAAGGCCCTGGATTTGTTTTGTTTCAAGCGTTGGCCAGAGCTGGCTCGGCACCATCGCATCATACTCAATAGCATAGCCGGGACGCATCATTTTTACATTTTCCAGCCCGCTAATCGTTTTTAGAATTTCGAGCTGCACTTCTTCCGGCATACTTGTGGACAGTCCCTGTACATATACTTCCTCCGTATTCCGCCCTTCCGGCTCCAGAAAAATCTGGTGGCGCGGTTTATCGCTGAACCGGACAATTTTATCTTCAATGGACGGGCAGTAACGCGGCCCTGTCCCTTTGATCATGCCTGAGAACATAGGCGCGCGATGCAGGTTGTTATTAATTAATTCTTGTGTTTCCTCGCTTGTATACGTTAACCAGCATGGAAGCTGCTCATCCGTAAGAAACTCGGTTGTTTCATAAGAGAACGCGCGTGGAACGTCGTCTCCTGGCTGAATTTCTGTTTTATCATAATCAATGGAGCTGTTGTGGACACGTGGCGGTGTCCCCGTTTTAAAACGCACAAGTTCAAATCCAAGCTCCCGGAGATGCTCGGACAACCCAATAGAAGGCTGCATATTGTTCGGCCCGCTCTCATATTGCAATTCCCCAATGATGATTTTCCCACGTAAATATGTGCCTGTTGTAATTACAACCGCTTTTGCCGTATATTCGGCGCCCGTTTTCGTAATAACGCCTTTACATACTCCATCTTCGATAATGAGTCGCTCCACCATTCCCTGGCGAAGCAGCAAATTTTCCGTATTCTCAAGCGTTTGCTTCATCGTTTGCTGATAAAGGAACTTATCAGCCTGGGCGCGCAGTGCATGAACAGCCGGTCCTTTTCCTGTATTGAGCATTCTCATTTGGATATACGTTTTGTCAATGTTCTTGCCCATTTCCCCGCCCAGCGCATCAATCTCGCGCACAACATGTCCTTTAGCTGGTCCGCCAATAGACGGATTGCACGGCATGTAAGCAATCATGTCTAGATTTATCGTTATCATCAACGTTGAGCATCCCATACGGGCTGAAGCCAGTGCCGCCTCTACTCCCGCATGTCCTGCCCCAACAACAATTACATCAAATGTACCTGCTTGGTATCCCACTTTTTCGTTTCCTCCTCGGCGCGTTTTTCACGCGCATTCTTACTATTTTCCAAGGCAAAATTGAGAGAAAATCTGATCGAGTAAATCTTCACTTACCGTGTCTCCCACGACTTCCCCGAGAAGCTCCCATGTCCGCCGAATGTCAAAAGCAACCATATCCACCGGCATTCCGGCTTCAACCGCATCGATCGCCTCCCCGATTGTTCGGGACGCTTCGTTAAGCAATTGAATATGTCTGGCATTGCTTACATACGTTAAATCGTCGCTTTGTATGGAACCTGCGAAGAACAAGCGAGCAATCGCCTCTTCCAGCCGTTCCACTCCCTCTTCCTCTTTTACGGACATCATGATGAGCGGCAAACCAGGGACAAGTTCCCGGACTGCGTCCACATCAATTTTTTGCGGAAGGTCGGTTTTGTTCATAATAACAATGGCATTCATGTTTTGTACAACCTGAAGAAGGTTCCTGTCTTCCACTGTCAGCTCTTCTCCGTAATTTAGCAATAAAAGTGTTAAATCCGCTTTCGCCAGCATTTCTCGGGACTTTTCTACACCAATCCGCTCGACAACGTCCTCAGTTTCCCGAATTCCTGCTGTATCAACTAACCGCAGCGGAATGCCGCGCACGTTAACATATTCTTCAATAATATCACGCGTTGTTCCCGGGATGTCGGTCACAATCGCTTTTACTTCCTGCAAAAAGCTATTTAGAAGAGAGGATTTTCCAACATTGGGACGCCCAACAATGACCGTTGCCAGCCCTTCCCGGATGATTTTTCCCTGTTTAGCCGTCCGGAGAAGCTTTTCTATCTCTTCCCGTACCCAGCGGCTTTTGTCTGCAAGCAGCGTACGGGTCACTTCATCAACATCATGCTCCGGATAATCGATCGTTACCTCGATATGGGCCATTAATTGAATGAGCTGATGGCGCAGCTGTTCAATCAGCCTCGACAGCTTCCCCTGCACCTGGCTAACGGCTACCTTCATCGCCCGGTCCGTCTTTGCCCGAATTAAGTCGATAACGGCCTCCGCCTGGGAAAGGTCAATGCGCCCGTTTAGAAACGCCCGTTTCGTAAACTCGCCCGGCTCGGCCAGCCTTACTCCCTGTGCCAGGATGAGATCGAGCACGCGATTCACGGAAACAATGCCGCCATGGCAGTTAATCTCCGCCACGTCCTCTCTTGTAAACGTACGGGGCGCTCTCATTACACTGACCATCACTTCTTCTAGAACGTCACCTTTTTCATCCACAAGGTGACCGTAATGTATTGTATGGCTATCCACAGTGGATAACCGCTTCCTGCCTTTAAAAACCTTATCCACAGCCTGGATGGCATCCGTTCCACTGACTCTTATAATGGCAATTCCGCCCTCACCGAGCGGAGTTGCGATTGCTGCTATTGTATCAAACTCCATTATTATGTCACCCACAAAAAACATGTTTTTTAAAGCATTCCCTAAATGTATAGAATACCATACTTTAACTATTTTTGAGAATAGAAAAACCCTCTCTACTGAAAATAGAAAGGGTTTATGCACAGCATATTATTTTTTAGGACTAATGACAACCCTGCGGTAAGGTTCCGAGCCTTCACTCATTGTTTCAACCTTACTGCGTTTTTGAAGGTAACTGTGGATAATTTTTCTTTCCGCCGGATTCATTGGCTCAAGCCGGACAGGTTTATTCGTTCTTACAGCCTGAGCAGCCATTCTCTCAGCTAATTGTTCAAGAGATTCCTTTCGTTTCTGGCGGTAATTCTCCGCATCGAGCACGATACGAACCCGCTTTTCCGCGTAACGATTGGCAACGATATTTACGAGGTACTGAAGGGAATCAAGCGTCTGGCCCCGGCGGCCGATAATAAGCCCTAATCCTTCTCCCTTAATAATGAAACCGGGATTCCCGCTAAATTTAGTTTCTTCCACTTCGGCATTCAGCCCCATTGTAGAAAGAACCTCCTCCAGGAAGGATTTTCCCTGTTTCACCGCTTGTTGTTCTGTTTGCCTTTTCGCCTCCGGTTTATCCTCTTTCCCGGAAGGAAGGATTACTTCCGGAAGAATCTCATGAACCGGTGGCTCGGAAGAAGAACCTTCAGAAGCAGAAACAAGCACCTCTTCTTTCTGCTCTTGTAGGACAACTTCTACTTTGGCTTCCCGCGTACCGATGAATCCAAGGAAACCGCGGCTTGGTTCCTCAAGCACACGATATGTCACCTGTTCTCTTGTTGCCTTCAGCTGCTGCAGTGCTGCACGAATCGCATCTTCCACTGTTTTTCCGGTTGCCGTTACCTTATTCACTTCGCCACTCCTCCCTTAGGAGTGGTATCCCGGTAAAGGAAGTACGTCTGAATAATAGAGAAAATATTTCCATATACCCAATACAGCGCCAAAGCGGACGGAAGTGAAACCGAAATGAAAAGAATCATGGCCGGCATGAGATACAGCATCATTTTCATCTGCGGATTATCTGACATTGCCGTATTGTTTCTCATCATAATCCATTGCTGCAGGAATGTGGTTGCTGCAGCAATAATCGGCAGAATAAAATAAGGATCTTTTTCGCCAAGCTGGAGCCACAAAAAGTCATGATGGCGAATGGGTCCCGTACGAACAATCGCATGGTAGAAAGCAAGAAGAATTGGCATTTGAATCAAGATCGGCAAACAACCGGAAAGGGGATTCACCTGGTTTTCCTGATACAGCTTAACCATTTCCTGCTGGTACTTCTGCGGGTCTTTCTTGTGCTTATCTTTAATTTTAACTAAAAGAGGTTGAAGCTCCTGCATTTTCTTACTGCTTTTCATCTGCTTAAGCATAAGGGGCAGAATCGCTAAACGAACAATAACGGTAACAATAAGAATCGCAATTCCGTAGCTTCCTCCGAATACATCGGCCGTCCTCTGAAGCATCCAGGATAGCGGAAAAACAAAAAACTTGTCCCATATTCCGCCATGTACCGGGTCAATTGGAAGAGGATGGTTCGGATTCGCTGCGGTACATCCAGCCGAAAGCACAGCAATCAAAACAAAAAGTAGTGCTATTTTCAATCGCCTTGGCAGCAAGAAATACTCCTCCTTGCAACTATGTATTTTTGGCCCCCCTATGAAGAAGAGGCCTTGTTTATGAAGCTACTTTACGGAACCTCGTCAATGCCGCCCGGGTGCATAGGATGACAGCGTGAAATGCGCTTTACTGCCAGCCAGCCCCCTTTCCATGGTCCATATCTTTCCATCGCTGTTAACGCATATTGCGAACACGTAGGATAAAAACGGCAGGAGGGCGGTGTTAACGGTGAAATAAACTTTCTATAGAAGGTAATGGAAGAAATAAAAAATTTCTGAACAAGCTTCATGGACGTATCCCCTGCCCTTTTTTCGATTCAGAGAACAATTTTGCTTTTCTCATACAATGATAAAGGCTGTCCCGAAGCTGATCAAACTCCAATTCCACAGCAGGCAAGCGGCAAATGACAATGAAGTCTACATTCGTTCTCACTTCGTCCGCGCGTAAACGAACGGCTTCTTTAATCATTCGGCGCAAGCGATTCCGTGTCACCGCGTTCCCCATTTTCTTACTGACAGACACACCGATTCGAAAAGACTCCTGTTCTTCTTTCTTCAAAAAATAAATGACGAATTGCCGGTTAGCGACGGATGTACCGCGCTTGAAAACAACCTGGAATTCTTCATTCTTTCGCAATCGATTCTTGCGATACAAGGGATACACTCCTTACGTATGGCTTGGCTTATTCATTGATTTCTACACGCTTCATTCTTTACATAACCAAAAACGGTAGAAAAGGCCACTATGAGAGTGGCCTTACGCTGACAATACTTTTCTTCCTTTTTTACGGCGGTTCGCAAGCACTTTGCGGCCGTTCTTTGTGCTCATTCGAGCGCGGAAGCCATGAACTTTGCTACGTTTACGGTTATTTGGGTTAAAAGTTGGTTTCATTATATCCACCTCCTTATGAGGGTTCCATCCACTATAGACAGTCTAGACTATTATATCTACCCACCACGCCTGGTGTCAAGTCTCTTTCATTTTATCCACATTTTTCATTTCCCAAACGATGTGTGGATAAAATTATTTCCCGTAATTCAATTATCGACATGCTTCTCTCCTGGTTATTCACAAAATCTTGTGTTGTGAATATCTCTTTTGCACAACGTGTAGACTTTGTGGATAACTTTAAAAAAATCATTGCGGTAGGCATTTTTATCTGATATCATGAGTTTGTTTTAACTGGTGGATAACTTTTAATAAACAAAGAGGTTGTCCACAGCGTGTGGATAAAACTGTGGACATTTATACATGGGTGTGGAAAAGTAGTCCACATATCTGGGGATTCTGTCGAAAAGATATAAAAAGCCAGTAAATAACACGGGAAGTTATGAGGGGATTTATCCACAGCTCGTTTTACCGACGATAAGGAAGTTGTACATACTTCTTCTTAAAATAATGATAAGACCCTGTAAATAAAGAACGTTTGGCGGGGACCCGTATACAAAGCGGGAAGGAAGTAAGGGAGGAGAATTATGGTTACAAATGTGAAAGAGCTCTGGGATGCAACACTCTCACATATACAGACACGAATAAGCAAGCCCAGCTTCGAGACATGGTTGAAATCGACAAAAGCGACCTCCCTCGACGATGATACTCTTCTTATTACAGCTCCGAACGAGTTCACAAGAGATTGGTTGGAGTCTCGCTACTCCGATCTCATTCTGGAGACATTATATGAAGTGACAGGAAGAACGATTACAATTAAATTCATTATTCCCACTTTGACTGCGCAGCACGATGAAGCGGAAATGGCGGCGCAGCCGGTCTCCCGGGAAAAGCGACACGGAGCAAATGATGAATATCCGCAGACCGTCCTTAATCCAAAATATACATTTGATACATTTGTAATTGGAACCGGCAACCGCTTCGCGCACGCTGCTTCTCTTGCAGTAGCCGAAGCACCTGCAAAGGCTTACAATCCTCTTTTTATCTACGGAGGCGTAGGTCTTGGAAAAACGCACTTAATGCATGGGATCGGACATTATGTCCTAGAACAAAACCCGAACGCGCGGGTTGTTTATCTTTCTTCCGAGAAATTTACGAATGAATTCATTAACTCAATCCGTGACAACCAAACGGTTAATTTTCGAAATAAATACCGCAATGTCGACATCCTCCTTATAGATGATATTCAATTTCTGGCCGGCAAGGAGCAGACCCAGGAGGAGTTTTTCCATACATTTAACGCGCTCCACGAGGAAAGCAAGCAGATCATCATTTCAAGTGACAGACCGCCTAAGGAAATTCCAACGCTTGAAGACAGGCTGCGTTCCCGCTTTGAGTGGGGACTCATTACAGACATCCAGCCGCCGGATCTTGAAACACGAATCGCGATTTTGCGAAAAAAAGCAAAAGCGGAAAACCTGGAAATCCCTAATGAAGTCATGGTATATATCGCGAATCAAATCGACACGAACATCCGGGAACTGGAAGGCGCACTCATCCGTGTTGTCGCTTATTCTTCTCTTATCAATAAAGATATTGACGGCGAACTTGCGACCGAAGCATTAAAAGATATTATTCCTTCCACGAAACCGAGGGTAATTAATATCCTGGGGATCCAGCAGGTTGTCGGAGAGTACTATGGTTTAAAAATGGATGACTTTAAAGCGAAGAAGCGTACGAAGTCCGTAGCGTTCCCGCGGCAAATTGCCATGTATCTGTCCAGAGAACTGACGGATTTTTCCCTTCCTAAAATCGGGGAAGAATTTGGAGGACGTGATCATACAACGGTCATTCATGCCCACGAAAAAATTACGCATGCTCTGCAGACCGACCGCCAGATGCAAACGACGATTCAGGACTTAATTGACACGATAAAGAATGGAAAGTAAACCAGGGCTTGTTTCCCTGTGGATAAATGTGAATATACGGACCAGCCTGTACACAGACTTATCCACATGTGTATAGGCTTTATTTCTTTTCTAAAACATACTTATACACATATTCACCGCCCCTATTACTATTATTAGTCTTAAAAAAAGAATAAAATATAAGTATATGACAGGATACCAATAAAAATTCCTAAGGGGGATATAATGGAATTTACGATTCAACGAGACCAATTAACGAATGCGATTAGTACAGTGGGCAAAGCTGTATCATCAAGAACAACCATTCCGATTCTCACCGGAATTAAAATCGTAGCACATGAGGATGGGATTACGCTTACGGCCAGTGATTCAGATGTTTCGATTGAACAATATGTACCAGCAGAGTCAGGGGACGAACAGTGGATTGAAAATATCCTGCCCGGAAGCGTCGTGCTGCCTTCTCGTTTTTTTGGAGAAATTGTCAGGAAGCTTCCAGGTGAGCAGGTAAAGATTTCTGTAAATGATCGATTTGTGACAACGATTTCTTCTGAGCGGGCAGAATTTAACTTAAATGGCATGAATGCGGAGGATTATCCAAGGCTTCCACAAATTGAAGAAGACCGTGTATTGAGCCTCCCTGCTGATTTATTGAAAATAATGATCCGGCAAACGGTATTTGCTGTGGCAACGAATGAAACGCGCCCGATTCTTACCGGTGTGATGTGGAAGCTGGACGACAGCCATCTTTCGTTTGTCGCGACCGATAGCCACCGGCTAACAACACGGAAATCCTCCGTAGAATCTTCCGTTGAACTTGGATTTGAGAATGTTGTCATACCGGGAAAAAGCCTGGTGGAACTGAGCAAAATCCTTCCGGATGACGACAGGCTTATCGATATCGTTATCACGGATAACCAGATTCTTGTAAAAATTCAACACGTTTTATTTTATTCCCGGATTCTAGATGGGACATACCCGGATACTAGCCGAATTATTCCGCAAAATACAAAAACGGAGATTAATTTATCGACGAAAGAGTTTCTAGGAGCGATTGAAAGGGCAAGCTTGTTAGCAAAGGACGGAAAGAGCAATGTCGTGCGGCTGTTTACACGCCCTGACGGCATTGTTGAAGTTTCCTCCAACACGCCGGAAGTGGGAAAAGTAACGGAGGAAATCGTTCCGTTATCCTTAGAAGGAGAGGATGTTAAAATATCTTTTAATGCTAAGTATATGCTTGATGCGCTTCGTGCTGTGGACAGCCAGGAAATCCGCATCGGGTTTACAGGTGCGATGAGCCCTTTCATTCTCAGGCCAACGGAGTATGACTGGATCCTTCACCTGATTCTCCCTGTCCGGACTAACCAATAGGGGTGACAAGATGAATAAACAAGTAGTGGAGATTACAACGGAGTACATTCCGCTTGGCCAGTTTCTCAAGCTCGCGGGCATTATTGACACCGGTGGACAGGCAAAAATGATTCTCGCCGAAACACATATCGAGGTAAATGGAGAAACTGAAAACCGCCGCGGCAAAAAGTTGTATAATGGAGATACGGTCTACGTAGACGGCTTCGGTACGTACGAAGTTTCACGCCAAACCGATGAGTAGCCTGCAGCATGTGATTATTCCGCAGGCGGATGTGCATTGGGAGGGAAAACTGTTTGATACTGAAAGAACTGGAGCTAACGCATTATCGAAACCTGGAACAGATACAGGTTCGTTTCGATGATCCGATTATTCTTTTTGTAGGACCCAATGCGCAGGGGAAGACCAATTTACTGGAGTCGATTTATGTGCTTGCCATGGCAAAGTCCCATCGCACAAGCAAGGACAAAGAACTGATTCGGTGGGACGAATCGTTCGCCAGGCTTTCTTGCAGGGTTGAGAGGCGCCATGGCCCGCTCGGCCTTGATATTCAGTTGACTGCACGGGGAAAAAAAGCGAAAATTAATGGTCTGGAGCAGCGTAAATTAAGTGATTATATTGGTGCGATGAACGTGGTTATGTTTGCTCCTGAGGATCTAAATATTGTAAAGGGAAGCCCGCACGTTCGGCGCCGTTTTCTCGATATGGAGATTGGACAGGTGTCGCCGACGTATCTTTACCATATCTCCCAATATCAAAAAATTGTCCAGCAGCGTAATCAGGCGATGAAGGAATTACAGCAGCGGAAACAATTCCGGGAAATGCTTGATGTTTACAACAGGCAGATGGCCGACCTTGCCGTGAAAGTCCTGCAAAAACGGTTTGTTTTCATGGAGAAACTGAAAGAATGGGGCCGAGAAATTCACGCGCAGATTACCCAGGGCGGCGAAAGCCTCACCCTTTCTTATGAAAATACCCTTCCTGTTACACAAGACATGTCCCGCGAGGAAGCGGAGGAAAGCGTTTATCAGCACCTTACTTCGATACAGGAGCGGGAAATCGCCCGCGGCACGAGCCTGGCTGGACCACACCGCGATGATATTCATTTTTTTATTAACGGAACAAACGTTCACCAGTACGGCTCCCAGGGGCAGCAGAGAACGACGGCTCTCTCTTTAAAATTGGCGGAAATTGAGCTGATTCACCAGGAAGTTGGGGAATATCCCCTGCTTCTTTTGGATGATGTTCTCTCCGAGCTTGATGCCAATCGGCAATCCCACCTTTTGCAAAATATAAAAGATCGAGTGCAGACTTTTGTTACGACAACAGGCGTAGAGGGGCTTTACCATCAAACATTAAAGCAGGCTGCCCTTTACCGGGTAAGACAGGGGACAGTCGAGCGGGAAACGTGAGGGAAGAGAATGTTTATACATTTAGGCGGCGATACCGTTGTACGCTCGAAAGATGTGATTGTCATTCTTGATTACCACATGAAACAATCTTCTAAAATTACCCGGCAATTTCTGCAAGAAGCGGAGCAAACAGGGCGAATAATCCTGCTGGGAAACGAACAGAGCAAGTCATTTGTCATTACAAAAGACAAAGTATACTGTTCTCCGATTTCATCGCTTACTTTAAAGCGGCGTGCTAATTTTTTGGAAAGCAGGTGAGAAAGTAAATGGCAATGAACGAAGAAAACAATTACGGTGCCAGTCAGATTCAGGTGCTTGAAGGGCTCGAAGCTGTTCGCAAGCGCCCTGGTATGTATATCGGGTCTACGAGCAGCAGGGGACTTCACCATCTCGTGTGGGAGGTCGTTGATAACAGTATTGACGAGGCGCTTGCCGGGTATTGTGACGATATCCACGTATACGTACACGAAGACAACAGCGTTACCGTTACCGACAACGGACGGGGAATTCCTACGGAAGTTCACGAAAAAACCGGGAAATCAACGGTGGAAACTGTGCTTACGGTTCTCCATGCCGGCGGTAAGTTCGGCGGAGAAGGATATAAGGTTTCGGGTGGTCTACACGGTGTTGGTGTGTCCGTAGTAAATGCACTGTCTAAGCTGTTGAAGATAGAAGTAAAGCGTAAAGGAAAACGCTATATGCAGACGTACGCTTGCGGTGCACCTATAGAAGATTTGAAGGTGGTTGGAGAAGCGGAAGATACAGGTACGAAAGTTACTTTCCTTCCGGACCCTGAGATTTTTACGGAAACGAGGGTATACGAGTATGAAGTGCTCCAAAAACGGCTGCGTGAACTTTCTTTCCTTAACCGAGGGGTTCAGATTACGCTGCACGATGAACGGGATGGAAGAACGGACACGTATCATTACGAGGGCGGTATTCGTTCGTTTGTAGAGTATTTAAATAAAAACAGAGAGAAGCTTCACGAGCCTCCCATCTACCTCGAAGGGGAAAAAGACGGGCTCGTTGTTGAAATTGCTCTCCAGTATAATGATTCTTTTGTCAGCAACATTTATTCATATGCCAACAATATCCATACACACGAAGGCGGAACACATGAATCCGGATTTAAAAGTGCACTTACCCGTGTGATTAATGACTATGCACGTAAGAACAACATTCTTAAGGAAAAGGATATGAATCTTACAGGGGATGACGTACGGGAAGGGTTAACGGCGATTATTAGCGTGAAAATTCCTGATCCTCAGTTTGAAGGACAGACAAAAACAAAGCTGGGAAATAGTGAAGCACGAAGCATTACGGAATCACTGTTTGCCGAGAATTTTGCTGTTTATTTGAATGAGCATCCACAGGAAGCAAAGAAAATTATGGAGAAATCTCTCATGGCATCCCGTGCCCGGGAAGCTGCCCGGAAAGCCCGCGAATTGACGCGCCGGAAAAACGCGCTCGAATTCAGTTCTCTTCCCGGCAAGCTGGCTGATTGCTCCAGCCGTGATGCGGAGATTAGTGAACTGTACATCGTTGAGGGTGACTCCGCCGGCGGCTCTGCTAAGCAGGGGCGGGATCGAAACTTCCAGGCCATTCTGCCGCTAAAAGGAAAAATTCTTAACGTAGAAAAAGCGCGGCTTGATAAAATTTTATCAAATGCGGAAATTCGAGCGATTATTACGGCCCTCGGAACGGGCATTGGAGAAGACTTCGATATTTCTAAGGCGCGTTATCACAAAATGATTATTATGACAGATGCCGACGTGGATGGTGCCCACATTCGAACGCTGCTTTTAACGTTTATTTACCGTTATATGCGTCCGTTAATCGAGAGCGGCTATGTATATATTGCCCAACCGCCGCTCTATAAGTACCAGCAGGGCAAGACCATTCGTTATGCTTATAACGACAGGCAGCTGGCGCAAATCAGGCAGGAATCCCCTGCACGACCTGAGCCGAACATCCAGCGCTATAAAGGTCTTGGGGAGATGAACCCTGAGCAGCTATGGGAAACAACAATGGACCCGGAGAGCCGGACGCTTCTTCGCGTTGCGTTGGAGGATGCCATGGAAGCAGATATCATCTTTGAAACACTCATGGGCGATCAGGTTGAGCCACGGCGTGAATTCATTCAGGAACACGCAAAAAATGTTCGGAATCTCGACGTATAATAGCATAACCAGGCCTGAAAATAACCTGTCTTTTAAGATATTGTAAAAAATAAGCCTTCTTCTCATAAGAAGAAGGCTTATTTTTGTCTTTATAGGGAGATAAATGGTATAATAGATCTTATGTTCAGAACGATTCTAACCTGCTTTAGACAGGCCTGATAAACGTTAGATGACGGAGGTAGGAGGTAGTTTAATGGCCGAACAACGATCGAATGTCATTGATATAAATATTAATCAAGAGATGCGAAGTTCATTTCTTGATTACGCAATGAGTGTAATTGTAAGCCGGGCTCTCCCTGATGTACGTGATGGTCTTAAGCCGGTTCACCGACGTATTCTTTTTGCGATGAATGAAATGGGGGTTACACCGGATAAACCCCATAAGAAATCTGCGCGTATTGTCGGTGACGTTATCGGTAAGTATCACCCGCACGGCGATTCTGCGGTGTATGAAACAATGGTAAGGATGGCACAGGATTTCTCTTATCGCTATCCGCTTGTAGACGGACACGGCAACTTCGGATCCGTTGACGGTGACTCGGCGGCAGCCATGCGTTATACGGAGGCCCGTATGTCTAAAATTGCCACCGAATTGATGCGGGATCTTAATAAAGACACTGTGGATTTTGGTCCCAATTATGATGATAATGAGCGGGAACCGCTTGTCATGCCTGCTCGTTTTCCTCATTTACTAGTAAATGGGACGGCGGGTATTGCAGTTGGAATGGCGACAAACATTCCTCCACACAATCTTACGGAAGTCATTAACGGTGTTCTCATGCTTATCGACGACGCTGAGTGCACGAACCATGACTTAATGCAGCATGTTACAGGACCAGACTTCCCGACCGGCGCTTATATTATGGGGCGTGGGGGCATTCGCCGTGCCTATGAAACAGGCCGCGGATCCGTAGTGATTCGGGCAAAAGCCGAAGTTGAGGAAAACCGGGGGAAATACCGGATCATTGTTACGGAAATTCCTTATCAGGTAAATAAGGCACGGTTAATCGAGAAGATTGCTGAGCTTGTGCGTGAGAAAAGGCTTGAGGGCATTACCGATTTGCGCGATGAATCTGACCGTACCGGGATGCGGATTGTTATCGAGCTGCGTCGTGATGTAAATCCGCAGGTTGTGTTAAACAATTTATATAAGCATACGGCTATGCAAACGAGCTTTGGTATTAATATGCTTGCGCTCGTGAATGGTGAACCGCGTGTTCTTAATTTGAAGCAGATGCTTTATTATTACCTCGAACACCAGAAGGTAGTCATTCGCCGTCGCACAGAATTTGATTTGCGTAAGGCGGAAGCCCGTATTCACATCGTAGAAGGCCTTCTAAAAGCCATTGATATTGTTGATGATTTAGTCGACAGAGAAGGTCCGATTCGTTCGGCGACGGATACGGAAGAAGCCCGTGGTCATTTAATGGCCGAGACATTCGCTCTGCGTGGCAGGGAAGTGCCGCTTGGATTTACGGAAGAACAAGCGACTGCCATCCTTGCAATGCGTCTGCAAACGCTCACTGGCCTCTCCATTGAACGGCTTACCGATGAATACAATGAACTGTCTTCTATTATCGCTGAACTGCGCGCGATTCTTGAAGACGAAGGTAAAATTCTTGCCATTATCCGTGAGGAGCTTACAGAAATTAAAGAGAAATATGGCGACGAACGCCGTACAGAAATTACAATCGATATGGAAAATATCGAAGATGAAGATTTAATACCACAGGAAGAGGTTGTTGTAACGCTTACACACCGTGGATATATTAAACGGCTTCCGATTGATACGTACCGCGCACAGCGGCGCGGCGGCCGCGGGATCCAGGGAGCGGGTACAATTGATGAAGATTTCCTGCAGCATTTAATTACAACCAATTCCCATCACACCTTGCTTTTCTTTACAAATAAAGGCAAAGTGTACCGCTTAAAAGCATACGAAATTCCTGAACTGGGCAGAACGGCAAAAGGGATGCCAATCATTAACCTGCTGCAAATCGAACAGGGTGAACATATTCAGACCGTTATTCCTGTAAAAGAGTTCACGGAAAATCATTATCTTTTCTTTGCGACGAAACAGGGAATTGTTAAGAAGTCCGATCTTACGTCGTTTAGCAACATAAGAAGAGTAGGTCTTTTCGCAATTAATTTACGGGAAGATGATGAATTGATTGGCGTACGCCTCACCGATGGTGAACAGGACATCATCATGGGAACGCGGAATGGGATGTCCATTCGCTTCTCCGAAAAAGATGTTCGTATTATGGGCCGTTCGGCGACAGGGGTAAAAGGAATCCAGTTAGGCCGCGGAGATCAGGTTATCGACATGGATATTGCAAATGACGAGGCCGATGTATTGATTGTTACTGCCAAGGGTTATGGGAAACGGACCCCGCTCTCCTCTTATCGCCTGCAGACCAGAGGGGGCAAAGGAATAAAAACAATGCATCTGACCGAGCGGAACGGCGTTATCGCTGGTTTGAAGGTTGTTGAAAGCAAAAATGACCTGATGCTTATTACGTCTTCAGGCATCATTATTCGCCTGTCTATCAGAGACATTTCATCTATGGGCCGCAATACGCAGGGGGTAAAATTAATCCGCCTGGGTGAAGAGGAAGAAGTGGCTACTGTTGCTAAAGTGGAAATCGCTGATGAAACAGGAGAAGTTGAGGACGAATTAGATTCCCCGGTAAATGAAGAGGGAAATAACGAAGAAGACAATGATATTGTGGAAACAGAATAGACCAGCAACGGCGGCAGGGATTTTCCTGCCGCTTTTTCTTATTTGAAGGAAAGGGTTGCCAATACAAATAGTGGGGGTCTACAATAAAGAAAATAACGAGAGATAATAGAGAAAATTACAGAATGGGGTTTCGGAGTCATGCCTCAATTATTAACTGATTTGGTAAAGCCGGGTGTTACACTGTCAGAGCAGGTCGTAACCTCTCTTGGTGGTGTGCTTTTTGAGAAAGGAACACGAATTCAGCAAAGGGAAATCGAAATCTTAAAGGCCTTTCTTATTGAACGGATATCGATTGAAGAAGAAGTGGAAGACCATGCTGTTTCTGTAATTGACAAGGGAAAAGCTGAACAGGTGAAGATACAAAAGGCGGAGGAACCGGATAAACGGTTTGATTTAAAGGTAAGTAAAGCGGCCGATTATCTGGAAAAAATCACGAACTGGGTAGGGGGTGGAATGCCTATCCCGGTTATGGATTTACGTGAAACTGTCCAACCGCTCGTACAGGCGGTAAATGCAAAGCCAGACGTATTATTTAGCATTCAAAAAATAAAAGAACTCGATAAATACACGTATGAGCACAGCATCTTTGTCGGAATTCTTTCTGTAGCGATTGCGCGTTGGATGAAAATTCCTGAGCAGGAGTACATGCAGATCAGCCTTGCGGGCACGCTCCACAATATTGGCGTTTGCCGCATTGAGCCTTCCATCCTCCACAAACCAGGCAAGCTAAATTATGATGAATTTGAGGAAGTTAAAAAACACACATCATATGGTTACCAGATTATTAAAGGAACGGCAGGATTAAGCGAAGGGGTTGCCCTCGCCGCGCTCCAGCACCATGAGAGAGAAGATGGAAGCGGGTATCCGCAGCGTGTAAAAGGCAATCAGATACATCTGTATGCTAAAATTGTCGCAATCGCGGATGTATACCATGCCATGTGCACAGAAAGAGGATATCGCAAGGCCCTTTCTCCGTACCGCGTCATCGAGCAGCTCCGTGAATATAGCTTTGGAAAACTTGATCCGGTTATCGTCCGCACGTTTATAAGCGGCATCATGCAGCTGTCCGCAGGTAAAATTGTGAGGCTCAATGACGGCCGCGTCGGTAAAATCATCTTCGTTGATCCGCAAAACCCAACACGTCCGATGATTGATATAAATGGGCAAATTGTAAATCTGGTCACATCCCCAAGTTCTTTTATAGAAGATGTTATTTCTGTCTAATCCTTTTCCGTTACTTTAAAGTGGCATAGAAATCCTGATATGATAAAAAAGAATGACAGCAGAAGGGAACGTGTAGAATTCTCTTCTGCTTATTTGTTTGAATATAAAAATCCTGAGTGAGTTCACTTCGTTATGAGATCCAGAAAGATGATTTAACATAAGTAATAAATTACCATTGTTATTTACCTAGCATGCATGCTATATTATTACTTGTCGCCGCGAGGTGGTCAAGAAATAGAAACCATCTTATCCAAAATAAACAATCAAACAACGAAAAAAAGTTGTTGCAAATTGCTTGGTGATTTGATAAGATAGTTAAGTCGCC
>NZ_BBWZ01000019.1 GCF_001015055.1 Aneurinibacillus tyrosinisolvens
ATTTAAGAATTTCCCTTCTCTTTTTGCTATTTATAGGAGGAATTATAATGGGGCGCAAAGAACGAAAAAGGTATGAAGATAATGCACGCGCATTAGAGTTAATAAAAAAAGAAACAGAACTTACAGCTGAGGAAATCCAATACTTAAAGGAGTCTTATACAGGGGTTGGCGGCTTAACATCGAGCGCCTGGGCAAATGGACAGTTCTTCACGCCACAACCGGTTGCTCGTTTTGTCATCGATATGCTGGATATTAAGGAGGGAAAAGTGCTTGAACCAAGCGCCGGTGCTGGTGCTTTCTTAAATCCATTGCCGGATACCTGTGAAGTTACAGCTGTCGAGCTCATGCATGACGCCTATACGGTAACAAAGAAATGTTACCCTCATGCAAATGTCATACAGGGTGATTTTCTTGAAATGGATTTTACCGGCCAGAAGTTTCGGTACATCATCGGGAACCCGCCCTATGGTCTGAAAGTGGACTATGAGTATGAATACGGCAAAAATTTCAAATCCGAGGTTGCTTTTATAGATAAATGCTTAAGGTTGCTTGAGCCAGGTGGGATATTGGCAATGGTGGTACCGGATTCGATCTTGAACACATCAAGAGAAAAACCATTCAGACAATATGTAATGGAGAGATACCGCTATCTTGGAACCGTATCTTTACCTCCGGAAACCTTCGCTCATGTTGGAACGAGCGTAAGTACATCTGTTATGATGATCCAGCATGACGATATGACACCAGAGCAAAGAGGAGATTATTCGATTTTTATGGCACAATGCGAAAAAGTGGGGTGGACACGTCGTTTGGCAGCATGCGAGAGTGACTTGCCCGCTATTTTAGAAGCCTATAGGGAATTCAGGCATCAAAATCAAGTAAGCGTACCAGCTGTCGTAGAGGAAAAGAACAATGTCATTCCGCTACCCATCCCTCAAGAACCAGAACCTCAACTCATGGAGGAAAATGGACAATTCTTGTTATTTGGATAATCGCTGTCGAACTCATGCATAACGCCTACATGGTAACTAAAAAATGTTACCCTCACTTCACGCAAATGTCATTAAGGGTAATTTTTTTGAAATGGATTTTACCGGCCAGAAGTTTCACTGCATTTTCGGCTTACACGGGTCATAACCTGCCGCCGCTGTATGTCGTTGCAGATATTGAATCGACCGATAAGATAGCCCGATATGCCCGTATCATAGGAATAGCCGCTTTGAAGGTGAAGGATGGAAAAGTCATTGACCGCTTTGAAACTTTGGTAAATCCCAAGATGAAGATACCGAAAGCGGTACGGGAATTAACGGAGATAACAGATAAGGACGTAGCAGAAGCACCACCAAGTTATAAGGTAATAAAGCAATTCACTAAATTCCTTGAAGGGGTCTCCTATACCGGCACAAATCCGTTGCCTTCTATGGTTATAGGACCTGGAACAGTTCCAACGACTATCCAACAGGGAATCTTTCAGCAAAAGAGCAGGGAAGCCTAATGGCGAACCCTGCTCTTTTTTTGACAATTAATTTTTATATTTTTGTCGTTTGTAATATTACCACGGAATAGCGGCGGCACCTTTAGAAATACCGGCTGTGAATGACAAGGTTCCACTTGTCCCTCTCTTGAAGGTTGCTTTAAAGTATCCAGCATTCCCGCTAATACCATCAGTCGTATTAACATAGTGGAACGGTGCATAATTGTTAACGTTGATATAGTAATTAGTACCAAACACTGGGCTTGCTATTGGGTTATTGATAATAACATCGGTTCCTAATCTACCGCCTCCATAAAGATTACCTTGTTCATACATAGATAATGTTAATTGCGTAATACCTGAAACTTGGGAATCTAGTTTTGTAAAGCTGGCATAGAAGGCATGTCCTTTAATCCAAACAGTAGTGTTATTAATCCCATCTTTATATATATAGTAATAGTAAGTCATGTTTGTTTTTACCGAAGATGTAGAATCAATGTCCGAAGAGGGGTCATTTGAATATGTACCAGTTGGCTCGGCTGCTGCTGCTGAAACTGATTGTGTCCCAATATCAGCAATTGTATTGACGGCATATTTTTCAACAATTGATCCGTCTGGATTTTGGATAGCTTCCAATTTTTGTTCCCATCTATGTACGTTTAGCTTTACTTTTTCATCTTTGTTACTTGATTTTGCTATCATACCTTCCGCTTTAATCTCTTCTTTACTTAATTTCTTCGCTTTTTTAAGAATTTCTTTTGCATCCTTTATCTCATCCGCCTTAAAGATGACCTTACTTCCTTTTTGCACTAAAGCTTCGCCATCCAACTGTACATCAGAAGTTTGTTCTGCAAATGACACTTGGGGTACCAAAAACATAGTGGCAGCTAAACTTAAAGCAAGTAACTTTTTCATGAGTAACCTCCATTTAGTATAAATGTAATTAATTACCTTAATAAGTTTAATTCTACCATTTTTTATGTATTAATCAACAAAAAATTCCAATATATTAAATATATTGGAATTTTTACACAATGTGTAAGTTACTTTGTTTGAATCAAGGTTATTGTTTCAGTTTTTTTATTGGCCGTAATTTCTACTCTCCAATCCTCTTTAGGTAAAGACAGAGTTTGACATCCGCTACAACTAGAATCACGGGTAAACTCATTTCTTTGATTTAGTGTTTCTGTTCCACTTCTTATTGCTTCTTTTCCATTCTTCAGAGCATATGAAATATCACCAACTTTTTCTGGATTCTTTCCTATATATTCAACCGTTAATTTTTCTTGCTTTCTTTCTGTAAGCGAATCTGCTTCCGTTCTGAGCGTAGCTTTCCAGTCGTCACTTTGACCTTTCCAAATAAATGGTAGTTCCGTAGATTGGCTTCCTGTTTGCTGTGAATCCCCTTTTTCCGAGCATCCCACCAAGCCGAATAACATAATCAAGGATAGTGCTATTACTTTTACAATCTTCATCAAATTCCTCCAATCGAAATATAAAAAATAATAGCCAAGTAACAAAGTTATTACATTTGGAAATATAGAATGATTATAATAAAGTTTTTGAAAAAAAGGAATAAAATAACAGAACTATTTATATTTAAATACAATTAAAAAAACACCTATTAGAAAAAATGGTCAGTATCCCAATAAACTATTAATGAACGCCCGGGGAGGGTGAAAGGGATGAAGGAAGTAATAGTGATATAGCTTGGTTTATGGTTATAATAGGTGGAAAATAAAGAGAGGGGAATTATGGATAAGATATTCTTAAGTAAAAATCGCAAAGTCTTTTGGTGGCTAATACTAAGTCATGTTTTTTACGTGTTGTTTCTGTTAGTTTGGGCCTTCTTCTCTGGTATGTCTGTGATGATGTTTGATATGGGAATAGATATGAAGATGCTTACACTCTACTTTGGAATTCTAGCCTATCCACTCGCCGTTATTTTTTCTATCCTTTTTAGTTGGGTTTTTTATCGAAAGGCCAAATATAGAATCAGTATCTTCTGGAGCTTGCTTCCGTTAATTTGGATTATCCCCATTGGTGGTTTTCTTATATATGCCAATTTAAGGTAAGAGTCTGTATGAGGCTCTTTTTTATGTCAGTCAGACGATCTGTTACTATTAGAGGATAGTAAAAGTTAAAAAATAGGTATATTGCATTATGTTTGATTCTATGCTAATCTATTGAAACAATAACCAAATACGGACCAACAATAGGCGGAAGTACCGCCGGATGTAACTAGACTTAATAAGTCTTATTCAGTTATGCCCGGGGGAGTTTCTGCCTTTTTTGTTTTTTTTGTTATTTGGAAGAGAATAGGTTGAATAAGGAGTAGAGAGACATGTCGATTAAAATGAAATTACCGATGTACATTGGAGGACTAGTAACGGCGTCCCTTTTGGTTTCAGGGTTAATCAGCTACGAAAGCAGCTCCAATGCTCTAATCGAAAGTAGTAAACATGAATTACATACGAGTGCTGAACGAACAGCAAGCATTATCGATAGTCTCCAAAATGGAGAAATATTAACGGGCTCCATCATGGCAAACAACAAAAGAGTTAAAGATTTTGTGGACTTTAGTAATTATGGGAATCAGCAGGGAATGAAGGGGTTGGAATCAGCCGTAGATAATTTTTTGAAAGAGAGTTTTGACCAGACAAAAGACCATGCCCATATGTTTGTCATCAATAAAAATGGTTACGATGTTGCAGATAGCCACCCTCAATTCGAGAATCAATCCACCACATATACTGACCGGGACTACTATAAAGGGGCGATGGAAGGGAAAGCCACTGTTGGCAAAATGGTGATTTCTAAAAACTCGGGAAAACCAGTCATTGTCATAGGTGTTCCGATAAAAGCGGATTCGGGAGAGGTGATTGGTGTCCTTGCCAATTCGATCAATGCCGAATTCTTTACCAACTATATTCACAATATTAAAGTCGGAACTACAGGTAAAGCTTATCTAGTGGATCGGGATGGTACGATTCTTGCCCATCCAGAAAAAGAACAAATCAATACGAAGTCCGAACGAACTGAGTTGATGAATGGAGTCAATAGTGTTGAAAATAACGACCAAATAAATGTCAAACAATTTGATGACCCAAATGGTATAGGGGAAACTTCCCTGGTTAGTGTGGCAAATATTCCAGATTCTACTTGGGTGGTCGCTGTAGAGGATGGATATAGTGATATCCAAGCTCCGGCGAAAGCAATCCTGTTTAAAATGTTATTGGTGATGGTCCTTGGCATTGTGATTTCGGCTTTGATTGGTTGGTACATCTCACGGATGATTACCACTCCGCTTACTCGCTTAGTTGGGAATATGAAAGAAATGTCCGAAGGGAACCTGGATGTTGCGATGAATGAGCAATATAAAGACGAATTTAAAGTGTTGGCAGATAGCTTTAATACCATGTCCGAAAAAATGAGAATGGTCATTTCTCACATGAATCAATCTATTGGCATATTGAATCAAAGTACGAATGAGCTGGACGCTTCCGCTAAATTAACGGCCCAATCGGTTAATGAAACGGCAATTACCACATCAGAGATAGCGAGAGCGGTTGAATCTCAAGCTCAGGATGCCGAAGGTGTAACACAACAAATGACACAACTCGGTTTGCAAATTGATGGAATTAATAATCAAACGGAATTGGTCAAAGAACATACAAATGCCATTATTGAACATTTCAGTCGTGATAAGCAGGTCATTGAAAATCTGTTGAAAATTAACGAGCAAAGTTATCAAGAAATAGAAAAGGTTGCCCAGGTGACGGAATCCCTGGATATCTCTTCCCAAAATATCGGGAATATTACCAAAGTCATTAGTGACATAGCAAGCCAGACCAATTTATTAGCGTTGAATGCCAGTATTGAGGCGGCACGAGCAGGAGAGTATGGAAGAGGTTTTTCCGTGGTTGCAGATGAAATCCGTAAATTAGCGGAACAATCCGCCCATTCCGTGAAGGAAATTGACAGCATCATTCAGGAAACACAAAACTATTCAAAAGCAAATATTGAAAGTATTCATTCCATGAAAGTCATCTCAAGCGAACAAAGTGAGTTTGTAGCCCAAACCAAAGAGTCTTTTGATGAAATCATGAATAAGGTGACAGACATTGCTAATCGTATTTCTACAGTTGCAGTTGAATTGGATAACATGCAACGTGGAAAAGATGAAGTCATCTCATACGTTCAAAATGTTTCGGCAGCCACAGAAGAGGTTTCTGCCTCCGTCGAAGAAGTGTCAGCTACTTCCGAAGAACAATCGGCTACTGTTCAACAATTAGCAGGAATGGTTGAAACGATTAACAATTTAACACAAGAACTGGCTAAAACAGCAAGTATTTTTAAAGCATAATTAAAAGCCGATAATCTCCTGGTGAGTTTATCGGCTTTTATCATTTTATACAGCTGGTGTACGAAGCATTTGAGCGTAAATTTTTAGTATATCCTCTCCGTAACCTTTTCCTGGTACGGCCCATCTACCATTTAAGTTTTGCCAATTCGGTGCGATGCCTCTTGCCACATATTTAAATCGCGGGTCTGCCACTGGTTCATAGGCTGGCAGTTTCCCTTTGCTTGCGTAGGCATATAAATGCTGGATATGAGCACGGACACCTTGTTCTGGTGTTGTAAAGTAGTTTCCTTTCGTTGTTCTACTATTCCCTACTGCTCCTATCCCTGCATAGTTATGCTGATTCGCTGTTACGACTCCACCAAATCGATGATAGCCGGTTTCTTTAAGCATCTGGCAAAAAGCGATATCTCCGCGAATTCCATATTTCTCCCCAATTTCTAAGTACAATTTAGGCAATTGAGTAGGGAAGTTCGGATTCACTTTACGGGCAAAAGCAAGCATTTGTTGTTCAGTAGCTAATGCCTTACCCATGATTGGCTGCTTTCCGGTTGTTTTAGAGTTTAATAGTGTTGAAGAAAAAGGGATAAAAATTGTATTACTGTTTTGGGCATAAACACTGTTCGTCGTAGACGCCGAAATCGTTCCTCCTGTAAATACAAGGCCAATAGTAACCGCTGTAAGTGTAATTTTTTTTAACATATATTTAGTACAATTCCTATTAAAGTAGTAAGGCTTGTACTCTTTCCTCCTCTTAAAAACATTTATTTTGGTAAATCAATGTAACAAAGAAAAATTTTTCCTTATAATTAGACTTTTTACTAGTCTATTTGTTTCAAAGTTTTTAATTTGGGTAAATACTTTGTTTGAAATCATTCGTTATGACTTTTTTTAGGTAAAGGAATAATAGAGTCGGAATGCTCAATTTGATTATCATTCCGACTCTATTAACGAGACACTATTCTAGGGTGGAGTAAGCTCCCTCTTTAGTTAAAATTAATTTAATGGGTTTCCTGATTCTTCCTCTTTTTCCCCAACTAAATCTTCAATGATAATAACGGATTTAACACTATGAGAAAGGGGAAAGAGTGGTTCTTCTTCCTTTTTCGCTGAATTTGCTTCTAGCTGCCAAATGATTCGTTCAGCAAAATCACAATCCTCGGGGATATAATGTGGCTCTTCCACTTCCTCATTAATCTTTGCCCAGGCATAAATGACCGTAAAGAATAGTTGTTCATCAAAAGGAAGGAAACTGTCCAAACGTCCAAATTTAATTTGAGTTGTAATCTTTTCGAATAATGGCATTGCAACTTGAACTCGTCTTTTAATTTCCTTATTGTATACATGAAGTCGGAATGGAGACAGGGTATGAGTAATAAGTGTCTCTGCGACTGCTTCATACATTTCCTTAGCTGAGTAATACATGTAAAGCATGGCTCCGGTTTCTGTTAATTTGTATTCACGCCATAATGATGTAAGGATTTCATAGCACCCGCTGTAGAATCTATCCTTAAAATCTTTATAATAACTTTCCCCTTTCGGTTCAATCGTTTCTTCCTCTGTTAATTCCGATACATAATCAGACACAAGTTCCCACATTTTCTTCGGAATCTCGAATACAAAAGGAGGGCCGGACTTTTCACCGTACCATTCATAAGGGATATTAAACACCGGTCCAAAATCAAGACAAAGATAATCTGTATAATCTCTCTTCATAAAGAGGCTCATACTATCATCTTTAAGTTGGGATTTTAGCTTTTCTAATTCTAACTGCACTTCTTTCATTGATAATGTCTTACTGATCAATTCTTCTCTCCCGGCAGCTACTTCTACCTGGGCATAAAATAAACAAAAATCGGCAAGTACTTCATGATTTAGTGATAAATTCACTTCAAATTCCTCCTTTTTGGCAATAAAAAAACGCACGAATCCCTATGCTTTAGGAATCGTGCGTGCTTCGCAACATTTAGTTTATGTAATTATGAAATTAACTGAATTGAGTATAACATGGTTGTGTCATTAAATGGAATCCCCTTTTTTGAAACTTATTAAGTACCCTTTCAATAACATATTTCTTGTAACACTTTTGCTAATATATAACAAAACGAATAGACAGACATATGCTAGCATGATACACTGGGTTTATATTTATTTTTCATTGTATTTTTTACTTTCTCCGCAAGCGCGAGGAAAGAACTGTTTTGTAAATGCGCTCCCAAAGAGTGACCAATCTGCCTATGCAGACATGCCTTTTTTGAGGTCTATTGGTACTTTTTGGGAGCGTTTTTTTTTGCGTTCACAACCAAATAACTTTGATGGAGAGACGAATGACAATTCATATTGTTAGTCGTCTTTTTTTATTTTTAGGAGGGAAGGGAATGAGTTTAAATCCAAAGGCTTTGTTTGACGCTATTTCTATGCGAGCAGAGCCAGAAGAGAAGGTTTCCGTTGTAGAAAATGCCATGATGATTACGAACAGGGTGTGCTTCTACCGGGAACCATTCAAAGGCATTACGTTTGACTCCTTCAATTATGAAGATTTGGAGGATGCGTTCAACTCACTTCTCACTTATATCCCTGATGAATGGGGCGGTGATGAAGATGATTTTGAATGGGATTCCCATGTAGTGGAAGTCAATCGTAAAGCTCGTCTTGCACAAGTTGTACATGAACTAAAATCCGTTAAAAAGCGGAGAGCATTTTTTTAGGAGGATTGATGTTGAATGGCAAGACTGCTGTTTATGTCAAATGACACTTGGGAAACCGGGCTTCTTGAACTCGATATTTTTATGACGGGGAAACTTTTGTTTGACCACGGTTATTTAAAAGAATCGAGTGCGGAAGCATGGATAGAATCCTGTGGTTATGACCGTGATGAAGTTTTCATTAAGGCATTATCTATCATAATAGGCTCGCCAGTTTGCGTTCATCCTCATAATGAAGAGGATGATAAAGAAGAGGAGAGCATGTCCTATTATGAAGATAAAGTAATTTACTCTATACCGATACCGCAAGTGCAGAAATGGCATGAGCGTAAAAAGAAGTTAGAGAAAAAAACCATTGCAAAAAAAGAGTTAGCTATTTTATCTCCTTTAAACGGAGTGGACATCGGGGCTTCATTTACCGATGGGGAATTTGAGGTTGAGCTTACCCCTTATGGTCTTAAGATATGGGCGTTTGGCAGCTACAAATTCTACCACTTAGCGATAGAGGAGTTTTTCAATTTTATGGAGTGTTTGGAAAAAGAATTAGCATAATGCGAGGAGGAATTTTACATGAGTTACGAGACACTTATCCGAATTACGGATCAGGATCATGAGTTAGTAGAGGTTTCCCACATCGAAAACGGTATTAACGTTGGTAGAAAGAGGATAAAAACCTCAGAATTAGTTTTTGGCTTGCTTGATACCTTTGAGGGTCCGGAAGTTTTTCATTACCTTTCGGAGTGCAACGATGAAGATTTATTCGCACAGCTCGGCAGATATTTGGCTGACCATGATGGCGATAAATTACTGGAAGTCTATGCAGACAAAGTATCGACCACAAAGGACTATGTTGCACTCACTAAGCTGTTTAGAGTCATAGCTCAACAGATTGACGTAATGAGCTATGATGCAGCAAGCGTGAGTGAGTTATTTGAGCTTCTTTGCCAGCGGATTAGTCAATGGAAGGATTGTTCTCCTTACTATAAACTGCTTGCCACTTTATTAACCAAACTCGATGTAAATGATTTGGACGGGAATAAAGCTGTTCCTATCTTAAGAGCATTGGCAAATAAGGTGAAGAAGGAAGAGGAGTTGCAAGTTATTGAAGAAACGTTTCTTGCACTAGCAGAGAAGGCAAGACCGTTGTGGGTACGCCAGGCATTAAGTAAGGCATTGGCAAAGGAAAATATTCGTTCCACACCCATGTTGCCGCCAAACTGCATCCACTATCAAGAGTTGGTGGATGGAACGCAAGTCGTTCTCTTAAAGATTGATTCCCAGCGATTCGATGTGCAATACCACAACACCAAGTTTGAAGGTGTGCATTATCCTACGCTGTTATTTGAGATTCATTTTTCGTTGAATCGCGTTACTTATATTCGCTGCTTTGCTATGGATACAACACTGGTGAAGCCGGATAGCAGAATCTACCTTTTTCCATTTTCAAACGTGTATAACGATGGACATGTTTGTTGGAAGTACAGTGACATGAAAATTAAGGATTTAGCCCAAGTTGGGTCGCTTCCATTTATGTTTCTGAACAGTCCGGCCAACGACCATCTTTATAGAGGGAAAGTCAATTTGCGCGAATGGTATACACGCCTCCAATATGAGGAATTTGATAACTCGATGCTGACTCCAACAAGAGCCACATTGAAGGATTTATTGGAGCAGTACACCCCGAAACCAAAGAAAAAACCAAAGGTTATGAAAGTGAGCAGAGCCCTTATTGAAAAGGCTACTGGAATTCAATCATCCAAAGAAGAGAAATCAGCCTAAGTCTAAAAGACCGGCACAAAAATCATCATTTTTTCAATTTGAGAGGAGAAATTTAAAATGACAACGAACAACCAAAACGAAAACATCGTAGGATTATTTTTTGGAGAAAGTAACACACCAGATAAGGACACATCATCCATTAATACAGCGGCTACAGTTGTTAGTGAAGGCACAGGATCATTGGAAAAAGCGAAAACTGAGCTACTTGGACAACTCTTTGCTGTCGCTTCAAAACTTGATGAAAGTATTTCGGAAAGATTTGAATGGATTGCCAATAAGTTTGAAGAGTCAGCCCCCCGGTTGCTTGATGGTTCTGAAACGGTAGACGCTTTGGCTAATGAACTCTTACAGGCAATCAAGTGGTATGTCGCGAGTGTGCCAGGAGATCACGCTGGCCTAGTTATTGGGGTTGGAAACGACATTGTTAATGCTCTTTTAACTGCATCCACTACTACGGAAGAACCTTATTCTAAAGTGTTTGCAGATTTGGGCAGCAAGCTTTCCCACTTAATAGCTGATTATGTTGACGGCTTATCATCCCAGGCTCCTTTTGATGTTGAAACCGAACCTGTAGTAGAGCAACTGGCTCCTTCACAGGAAGAAACTCAACCAGAAGAGAAAAAGGAAGAGGATACGCAGGCAGTTGATGAAGCGGAAGCGGTGAACGAGGGTAAAGAGGAACCAGAAAAAGAAGAAATACAGTCCGAATCATCCGGGCAAATGGCTCTTTTTGATTTTGGTGCTGCTTTTTCAGCTCCACCGAAAAAGAAAAAGAACGATGGAAAAAATGCAACGGTAACGGCCACTCCTTCTGGTTCTAAGCCTCCTGAAATTCCGGCGACTTCTGCAAATCCTTCTTCCAAATCATCAGGTAAGCAAACCACCACTTCTTCACAGACGGGTGTGAAGGCGAGTAATAATCACGTAAAGGCGAAAAAAGACCAGAATATTTCTGTAGAGGGGGATTGGACCATCCATTACGCGGCTCAGTTTTTCCGTGTGAGTGACGTGGTAAACCCAATGCCCGCTAGTGGGAAAACATCTTTAGAAGAAATTCGTGCTGCAATGGAGCGTGAATTCTTTGAGATGACAAAGGAACGTGTGAAATGGGATTATGATACAGCTAAAAAGCGCTTGTTTCCTGATGTTTCTGGTGCAAGCAAAGGAGGCTGTTAACATGTCTCTACGCAAATTCTACTGGTCGATAAAGGAATTCCTTTCCGATTCGCATAAAAAGCCATTTTCGGTGATTGCGGGTCAGGATGGATTCTACGAGGTGCGTGAAAATCCTTTAGGCAGGATTGTAATAAGGAAAGAAGTGGTTCAAGAGTTGGATCCTATTCAACCGGGTTTTCAGTTTAATTTACCGAAAATCCCTGGGATTTTGCTTGAGACTACGTTGGCTTTCTTTCGTGATTACTGCCAAGAGTTAGAAAGTAATGAGGTCATGGTAACGATATATTACGACTTGAGAGAGAATCAGTATCTCCTCGAATGTCCATATCAATCCGTGAATAAAACACGCATTTTTGCGGAGTTTGACAATGAGTACATGCATAATGAACGTTATGTCCAGGTGCTCCAAATCCACTCCCATAACAGTATGCACGCTTTCTTTTCTAGCATTGATGATGCAGATGAAAAGGCGTATATGCTTTATTCGGTTGTGGGGAGGCTCGATCAGGTCACTCCTGAGATGCTTCTTCGGGTGGGTACTAATGGTCAATTTATCGAACTTCCTCTGGAATATATTTTTGAAGATTTCATGTTGGAAGAGAAAGAGATGGACTTTCCGCAGGAGTGGAAGGAACGAATTACAATTTTATAAGAGTGTAGGGTGAAGAGAAGGTTGTTCCATTTAGGACTCCTTCTCTTTTTTCAATTATAAAACATGACAAAGGGTGAAAATCATGGAGTTAATCAAAGATAGGACACTTGTAGAAGGTCAGAAAGTTCGAGTATACGTAAATCTAAATCGCCAGGGCTTTTTCTCAATCCAAGACTACAGAACAGGACTTGTCTGCGCGTATGCTTCATCCGTCAGCCTCAAGAATTGTTCATTTGTAGTAAGGAAGGCCGCACAAACCAAAACGAGAAAAGAGCGGGTACGCAGTGTTCATGCATTCCTTGTCGGATATTTCATGGAGGGAAACAGTAAACGTCCACCTGAAATGACACGGAAGGGATATTATGACCCTTATGTGTGCGACACGCTTATCGACGAAGAAACCAATCAACCTATAGGGGCTTTAGAATACGCATATTGCAGCAATAAGCGAGTGTATTTTGCGGAGGAGGTAAGTGTATGCAAAACTTTATTCGACTAAGAGGAAAGCAGAAACGTGTTTTCTATAAAATTGTGGTCGTGGGAACCGGAGGAAATGGAAGCCATTTTGTGCGTAACCTTTGTCAGATCAGCCGGACATTCATGAATGCCGAGGGATACAAGGAAAACGTTGTAGACATTAGCCTTGTGGACGCCGATCGGGTGGAAGCGAAGAATTTGAATAACCAAATTTTTTCTTCTGATGACATTGCTGACTACAAGGTGGAGGCTTTAGCGGAACGGTATGGTGAACACTATGGGCTCAACATTAAAAATGTGACCGAGTTCATCAAGGAAGAAGCCATGTTGCATAAGCTTTTCCATGTAGGCGATGTTGACCAGGACTACTATCAGGTTATCCCTGTGTTAGTGGGCATGGTGGATAATAATAAATCGCGTCAGCTATTTCACCGGTTTTTTCATGACGAAAGAGTGGAGAATCTACTTTATTTAGATGCCGGAATCGACGGGATTGTTCATTTTGAGAAGCAGTCTCTTACTCGCGAGCAGAGAATAGAGCAAGAATTATCGGGTTTTAGCGGGCAAATCGTTCTAGGATTAAAATGGGCCGGTGAAGTGATTCTCCCGCCTATCACGGAAGTATTTCCAGATATCCTAAATGATATACGGACCGCTTTTCCGGGCGAGTCATGTGGCGAGCTTGTTTTAAACAACCCGCAAAGAGTGATGACCAATCAATACGCGGCTCAGCTGACAACAGGTTATATCAATAATTTGTACCAGCAGCAGTGGATTTTTACGAGTGCAACCACCTTTAATGCTCAGTTTGTCGGTGCCAGGGCTACGTTCTTAACGGACGAGCAAGTGCAACGATTTAAGGATGCGGTTGAGGCAAAACAAGCATAAGTAAATAACGAAAGAGTGTAGCACCTGTGATTTTTAATCATGGGTGCTTTTTTCATTTGAAAAGGAGTGTGTTAATCATGAGCTTACATATAGAGGCGCAGGAAGTTGAATCATACGTTTTCAAGGAAATGCCAACCAAAATTGTTCCTAAAGCCGATCTTAAGAAACATAAAAACAGCACTCGTACCTTATGGACTTCACTTGAAGAAAAAGGGTGGGAGCTGTTAGGTGTTTTACGGGATTGGACAGCAGTGTTTGAAAAAGAAAACTGGCATGTGGCAATTCATCATTTTATTGATGAAACCCCTTTAGAAGCATTAGTGGGCAAGGACAGCGGTATTTGTATCGGTGAAATTATCGGAGATGAAGAAACCCCTTTTGAAGTGATTACATTGCTTCAAAACAAAGGTTTTACCCATTATGTACCTGAGCAAGCCTTTACCGACGCCTTTATCCTTGATACATACGGAAATGTCCATAATTGGCATTACGACAGTCCGAAACATAAGCTTCAACTTTGGGCCAAGACAGAAGGTGCACAGCTGCTTGTTGAATTTTTCTGCAACATGCCATTTGCCCCCTATGGAGTTAATGAATACATGAATTTTCCTGCATTGGATTTAGAGTTTGTGCAAGACACTCTTTTTGATATGGAACTCCCAGATAAGCCGAAGAAGAAGAAGGCAGAACAGGGAGAAATCATTGACTTTGCAGGGATCCCAGAGCAAATACCTCCGGATGTATTGAAGAGGGCAGATGAAGCTATTGAAAGGGTATTTAATGATCATCGGAAAATCGCTATTGCTTATTCGGGAGGAAAAGACAGTACCGTAATTTTGCTGTTAGTTTTCCGCTATTTACTTAAGCATCCAGAAAGCAAGCATGATATTACCATTATCAGTGCTGATGTATTGGTCGATAACCCGCTTATTATTAATCATTTAATGAAAATGAAAGAAGCGGTAGAAGCTTATTGCCGAAAGATAGGGAGAAAGATTCCTTTTATTTTGGTAGAACCGGAGATTGGGCAAGATTATTTTTCTTGTGTTCTCGGGAAAGGTTATGCTCCTCCTTCCAGTAAGAACCGCTGGTGTGTTGAGAGAATGAAGATCATACCAGCTCAAAAGAAGTTGGTAGAGTTATTCGGCGAAGGGGAACCTACTTGTCAATTGCTCGGTACACGTAGTTCTGAAAGTGAGAATCGTGCCCGCAGCATGGAGAAAATATACGGTGATGACTTTTACAGTCCTCATACGGTTTCCAATATCACAACGGCCAGTCCAATAAGGGATTGGACCGCAGAAAATGTGGTCACATTCCTCGTTCGTGAACAGGCGCCCTGGGATGAACTGTATTCCAATTATCGCTTAATCAGTCTGTACGGATCAGCTAGCTCTTTTGGAGAATGTCCCATAGGAGCTGCTATCACTTCGGATAATGATGCGAAATGTTCAGGTCGTTCGGCTAGATTCGGATGTTTCACTTGTACTCTGGTCGATGACGATGTATCTTTACGCAATTTAACATTAGATTACCCTGAATTGCTTCCACATTATGAGTATCGAGGCATTTTAAAGGCTACCCAGGATCTCCGGTATGGAGGCTTCACGGGGTACCAGCGAAAGCCTAAATTTACGATAACCAATGGCTTTGGTGACTTAACGATTGATATTCGTACAATGCTATTATTGCATCTTAAAAGGCTTGAAATCAAGCTTTCAGATAATATCGTAACGAGTATTTATCAGGAAGTGATGAAACGGGAGATTAGTGAAGGCATTGCGGTTACAAATCGATTCCGTCAGGCGTTATTCAGTCACTATACCGTTAGCCCGCTTTTTACTGGTGCGATGTATAATCCGATTTTCGACCCGTTTAATTGCGGAGTAGACAGAAGAACGGAAGAGGATGCAGCGGCCATAGAACGGGTTTTGGCACGAATTGCCGAGTGTAAAAGAAAGGAAACAAGTGAACAGCTTGCTCTTTTCTAAGAATCATTCATATGAAGCGTAAGAGAGAAGGTGATAATTGCCTTCTCTTTTTTACTTTTTTAATTAAAAAGGAGAGATTAATTATGCTTTTAAAGAAAAGACCCGCTAAAAATTCTAAACGTGGCATTTATATAGCAGACAAATTACTATTAGAGACTGCCTTTCAACAAGGAAAGCATGTAAAATATGTCGTTAATGTCAAAGAGAGAGAGCTTCTTATCCTACCATCAGAGGAAAAAACCAAAAATACCGTTTCCATTAAAGATGGGATTAAGCCTTTAATAGATCTTCGCGACAAAAAGGCGCTTTCGCCATTTGTGGGCTGTGGTTATCTTCAAATCGAGATTCATGATGATGTAATTAAAGTCATTGGATTCGAGGAGAGCGATGGTAGTACCGAGGACTCGAGTTCGCTTGAAGTAGCAAGGAAATCTACTGGTAAATTTTATGATATAACTCAGCTCATTCAAGTCCGTAAAAAAGCGGAGATTTACATACCGCGTTCGGAGTTAGAGAGAGCGGTCGGCGATCCATTGTCCTTTGGGCAAGTCGCTTTTACCGAAACTTATACTCATTCCTATGCCGGTAGTGCTTCTCAATCGGTCCAAAATGTACTTCATCATCTTCCTATTCCACTTCATGTTTTGTCTCTCTTTTGTGGCGCAGGAATTTTAGATAAGGCATTTATCGACACCGGTTTTACAATTATGAATGCTGTAGAGAAGGATGCTGATGCCTGTAAAACCTATCGGTATAATATCGGAAATCATGTTTGGGAAGGGGATATAAGGGAAATTGAAAAATTCCCTAATCTACCAATTGCTATCGGAGGCGCACCCTGTTTTGGCTTTACGAATAGCAACAGGGTAACCAATGACCTTGATAATCCAAATAATTTACTTATTCGGGAGTATATTCGTGCTGTACAGTCAAGCGGAGTTTATGTCTGGGTGCTTGAAAACGCGCCGCAGCTACTAACCTCTTGGAATGGACACTTTTTTGAAGAAATAAAGGAAGCATTCCCTGATTATAAAATTACAGCAGGTGTGCTTACAGCTGCCGATTATGGAACGCCACAAGTCCGTAAGAGAGCGTTCGTTATCGGAAGTCGGATTGGGGAGATTCCATTACCTGAACCGGAAACGCCTTTCGAGCAATATACGACGGTAAAAGAAGCTTTCGAAGGGCTACATGATAGAATTCCAAATCAAAAGGATATAACCAAGGCAAAGCCGGAAACATTGGAGAGAATGAGCTACGTTCCACCTGGCGGGAATATCAAGGATATCCCTGAATCGATTCGCCCAAGTGGACAGCACTCCATCATGTACCGTCGGCTAAAGTGGGAGGAAACTGCGCCCACGATAGTAAACATGCGCAAAGCGTGTATTTCTCACCCTGAGCATAATCGCATCTTATCTGTGCGTGAATGTGCGAGATTAAACGATATACCGGACGATTACATTTTTAAAGGCAAGTTGGCCTCGATGCAACAGCAGCTCGCAAACTGTGTGCCTGTGCGCCTCGGACGAGCGATTGCAAAGGTTGTAAAGAAGGCAGTCGAGAAGTTTAATGCTGGAAATCGTTTATGTCCTGTCGGTATATAAAGAGTTACAATTGTACTGCTTTATTTCCTGAAATTGTTATAATTTAAACAACGGGAGAACGGCTAAGTAGAGTTGAAAATAGAATTGGGGGAAAAACATGGCTGATCCAACCAAAATTTTTATTAGCTCTGTTGCTCAAGATACATTAACAAGAATCCGTAGTGACGTGTTTAGGACTTTTTCAGAATTGGGGCATCAACCGGAAATGTATGAAGAAACATTCGGTCCCTGGACTTCTGATGCAGATGGAGTCACCCATTGTATCCGCAAGGTCAATGACTGTCATATGTTCTTGCTTTTTGTGCATAATAAAGGTGGGACATATCTCGAAAATGCGGGAAAAACGGTTACTCATTTAGAGTTTATCGAAGCCCATGCAAAACAAAAGCTGATTCTAGTTTTTATTGAGGATTCTGTTAAAAAGCGTTATTTTCAGGACGTTAAATGGATTATTCTCGAATTTATCGGGAATTATACCCGAGAACACGGTAGAAAACCGCATCAACGATCGATTTTTGAAATGCTTAAGGGACAAGCTGGTAACAATAATTCCGGCATTCCGTCTCCCAGTGAAGTAGACCCGTATGTTTGGGTGTTTCTTTATGACATCATAGAAGAAAAAGGGTTGTATGCGGAAAGCCTATACTTAGGTGTTATAGTGGATTGGAAACAATACGCTAGTGATATTATGCGTCGTGGTGCCATATTAATACCTCATAGCGAACAACTAAAGAAAAGTGCGGAATTAGCCTCGTCCTATGGCGAATTTTCGGATTTAGCATTTAATCTCCTGGGTAAAATAGAAATCAAAAGCATACCTGATTGGTCACGGTTTCTAGCGAGTTTACGAAATCGGATTATCGGTGGAGAGATACATGAGGAATTTGGAGGATTCACCAGTGTACCGCTAGGAGAGATAAAGAATTGTTCGGCTATCGCTGTTTTTAAACGGAGCGGAAACCTTTTGGAGCTTGTTTCTTCCGAGGGGGATACCACACCGGATAGCTTTTATGAACTTGGCGATGAAAGTTCGTTTGTTTCGTTGACTTATCAGCAAGACAGCGACAATGAACAGTTGTATTTCCGCGATACAAAAAGAATGTTCTACCTGACATTCCGTGTAAATGAGTATGTGATATCTTATCACTTCCCGGCGGTTTCTGACTGGAATCAAGAGAAATATAATGATTTCCATGAGGATATTACCAATGGTATAATTAACACACACGCTAATGTATTGATTTTTGATTTTATGAAACTTATTTTAGGAGGGCTGCAAGATGAACAAGCGTAATCCTGTTTATGCGTCAAAAAATGGTACTGTTGTAAAGGTAACGGGTCAACCGCCAAAGGATTCCTTGTTATTTGCGACTTCCAGAAAAAGCGTCACTGAAATCAGACGGGAAAAATTAGCTGAGGTAAAAAAGAATAGTGCCACAATCCTCAAAGCAATTGCGGAAGCTACGGCACGTAACTAATATATTTCTATATTTGAGAACAGTTTTGAAGCCTGATACATGATATCAGGCTTCTTTTAATGTAAAGAGATAAGTAAGGAGGCATTACAACTTAATTTTGAGGATGTGATAATAAAAGAAAGGAGCCTACCTACGGCTGACTCCCTTCTATAAATTATTACTGTTGGTAAAGGCGGTATGGGACTAAAATTTGTACGTTATTTTGTCCAGTATTTGTGATGATTGACTTTTGTCCCGCAGCAATATTATGTAATGTATTAGCAATCACTGTCTTTTCGTTAGAAACAGTGTTAGCTTCTGTATTTTTTAAAACGTAGTAATACTGTCCGGTTTGCGGTAAGAATGACTGAATGCTTATGGTAAAAGGATGTACATTGATGAACTCTTTTGTCTCTTGGGGAAGAATGGTCGTCTTTGCAAAAGCTGGTTGTTCACTAGGTTCCCCAATAATACCAGGATCAACTAAAACCGAAATTCCATTTTCTCCTGTATTGGTTACTACAAGTTCGTCACCTTTAGAAGGGTTAATTTTATGTGTTAAATCTTTGTCTACCTCGTAATTCAGATAAGAATTTGCACCAGTAGGCTTATAAATCACAGAGTCGAATTTGCTACCCCCACCAACATATACAGAAGGTAAATCGGTTGTTCCCTCATATATATTCTTGAAAACGAATGACTTCCCAGGTTCAATATAAAATGTATGATCGCTGCAAGCAAAAGCTTGATTGCCTATCGCATTAACTCCTGTAATTAACACCAGTAACATGACTAGATTGATAAATCCTTTTTTTAGTTTCAACATTTTTTCTCCCTCTACTTTCTTTCAAAATAAAACCATTTATTCCTATTTATTCTAAAGTTGTACCTCCTTTCCATATTTATTGTAGCACCATTATTAGGAACTGAAAAATTTTCAAGGGTATAAATTCATTTAGTGATAATAAAATTGCACTTTCGGCAAACTTATGGTTTAAAAATATACTTTCGGCAAGGATATGGTTCGATTTCAAATGTAATAAATTACCATGAATCTGGTTATTTAAGCATCATTTTCCCTTTATAATTTCGCTAGGAGAAACTAACTTCAACTTTATAAGGGGATGTAGGTAGTATGAAAAAGGAAAAATCTTCTCAAACAAAAATGAAATTTAAAATACCGGCAATGGCCGTATTAGCCACATCGGTTTTACTCTCAAACTTTACGGCTGCTATTCCGGCATTTGCAGCAGAGACAGGCACAATCGTTGTTTCGGGTGAACATACCGAGCTATCTCATATCACAGCGATAGTAGCGAAGGCTGAACAAACGAGAAATATGGATGATTTAATTCATGCTAGACAGGACGTTAACGAAATGTTGGAAAGTCCTCAGAAAGTAACCTTTCAAAACCGCCTTCGTTCAGTAGAAAGACTATTGATTAACGGAGTTCTATTGGATGACGCCAAATTTTATGTTTCTCTTGTTGAACAATGCTTGTGTACAGATGTATTTAAAGTTGCACAAGCGTATGTGAGCGAGTTGAAAGACGGACCGGATAAGGATGCATTAGGTGTTCGCCTTGAGGCTGTGCAATATAAAATCGAACACAAAAGCGAGAATACAGCCCTGGCGAGTGCAGCAGCAGCGGTAGAACAAGCGGAAAAGGTAGGCAATCAGGAAATCGTAAGTTATGCGAAATACCTTGTTCAATCCTTACCTAATGGTGACATTAAAACCAATTTATTAAATCGCTTGGAGGCTCTTCAAAGCCGCTTAAATGCTACCTTATCAACTGCCCAATCAGCAGTTAGTAAAGCAGAAAGTACTCATTTAAAAGAAGATTTTACGACAGCTGATACATTGGTAAAAGCATTACCGGGGTCACCGGACAAACAATTACTGTTAGACCGCTTATCATTTCTCCAATTACAGCTCGTTGATTCCAATATAGGTGATAGCGCAACAGACAGCCCGGAGTCCATAACACAAGCAACACAAGCTGTTTCTTATGCTGAAAGCGTAAGGACGACAGCTGCATATAACACTGCACTTAATCTGGTTAACCAATTGTCATCCGGAACGACAAAAACAGCACTCTTAGATCGTTTAGATGCTATAAATTTTGTGTCAGATACAGAAACGAAATCGGAATATATGTTAGCGGAAGAAGCGGTAAAGACTGCCGAATATGTTCGTACACAGGCCAATTACGATAAAGCGAAGAGCTTCGTAGACAAACTTGTAACGGGATCGGATAAGGATATTCTTATTAAACGCCTGTCTGTGGTGAAGGCTTATTTAGATAAAATCAGCCCAGGACAAACCGTGCCACAGACCCCAGGACAAACAGGGCCACAAAACATTGAAGATGCGCTTAAAAATGCAGAGGATAAAGTGAAATTAGCGGAATCCACTCGTTCGTTAGCTAACTATGATACCGCTAAGTCTGCCGTGGATGCTCTTCCATCTAATTCTGCAAAAGTTATATTTCTTCATCGATTAGCGGTAGTCAAGGCTTATTTAGATGAACAATCAGAGACGAGCAAATATAATGAAGCAATTAATAGTGCAATCGATAAAGTAGGAAGAGCTGAATCAAGTCGCACAAAAGAAACATATGACTTAGCGAAATACTTCGTGGATGCTTTACCTTCAAGTGCTGAAAAATCCACCCTGCTGAATCGTCTGAGTGTGGTAGAGGATTATCTTGCAGAGAAAGAAAAAGTAGATAAAGATGCTGGTGTTATTTCTTCTGCATCGGTTTCTGTATCTAAAGCGGAATTGAATCGTATACAGGCGAACTATGATGCTGCTAAAAAGCTTGTAGATGCTTTGCCAGAAAGTGATTCTAAAAGAACATTACTCAATCGCTTAGCAACCATCCAAAAGTATCTGGACGGCCAAAACAGCACAACAACACCTAACGCATCTACAACTTCTCCAACAGGTACAGCGACCATAAACCCGCCAGTTAATCCAAACGTGGTAATTAAGGTGACGAACGGCGTTGTAAAGTCTCAAGCTCAGGAAGCAGCCGAAAAGCAAATCTTAGCTACTTTGCAAAAGCATTGGGTTAAAACGGAAATGCAAAACCTAATGGAACGGAATATCTTTATTTGGGATAATGCCCAAACCTTTAAGCCGAATGAAAAGGTAACACAGGAAGAATTTGTTGCTTTACTTGCCCGCGCTTATGAAACCAATATGGCATCGGTAAATCCGGGTGTTCTAAAAGGGAAATATGCATCTGAAATTCGAGTGGGGCTTGATAAGGGCTTTATCAAGGGTACAGAGTCCTTGAAAAAACCTATCACACGTGAAGAAGCGGTAAGAATGCTTGTGCGTGCGCTCAGAACAAAAGCGAATATTGTTACGCCGTCGACCAACCTGGTTCAAAATTACAAGGATGGAAGTAAAATCGGTGTCATGGCGCGATCTGATTTTAACTATGCCCTGCACACAAAACTGATTTACGGTGATACAAAACGAAATCTTAATGCTCAAGGTTCAGTGACCAAAGCAGAAGCGATCGCTTTTGTGAGCCGTTTGTTAGATAAGATACCTGTTCAAAAATAAGAAACATAGTAGGGCCTGCGGGAAGCAATCCCTCGCAGGCTTCTTTTTTAAAGAGAGGTGGAATCATCATTGGCAACTGTAAGAGAAGCAGATAACCCATTAATTTTAGAATCAGCTAAAGTTGAAATGTCACGCAAATGGCGTGAGTTTATCCCATTTATATTCTATGGAGTGGCGGTTATCTACTTTTTGGTTATGCGCTCATTTGAAGGGATAGCTGCCCTCCTATTTCTTTTTGGAATGTTGTTTCAGAATAAGTTATGGGTACAAAAAAGAAAAAGGGAACAACTTCAAAGTGTAGCAATAAAGGAGTCCGAAAGCGCGTCGATCCTGCGGGATTTGCCGGATGACTGTTTTTTGATTAACGATGCAGTGATACCTTTAAAAAACGGACAGAAAACGAAAATAGATCATATCGTCCTCACTAGGGCAGGGATATTTGTTATCGAATTGAACAATGCGGTTGGTCAAATTGAAGGAAGTTGCGATTCAGTAATCCAGCAATGGCGCCAGGTTATCCAAACGAGCACCAAAGAAGTGAAGAGGCCGTTTAACAATCCAATTGCTCATATAACAACGAGTGCAAATCGCTTACAGGACTATTTAGTTCAGAAAGGAATTAAAAATGTACCTGCCATTCACTCCATCGTTATGTTTACTAATAAAAACATTGATTTAAAGATAACAAAAAGAGGGAGTGTCCCAGTAGCGATTCGGGAAGAAGTTAATTTTCATATTCGCAAAATGCCAGCTATGTATTCGGATGAACAATTAAATAAAGTGTTACCTTTACTTTGGGATATGCCGGAACGGAAAATTGTAAAAAAAGAGGAGTATGTTCCTTTAGTCGATTCGGTAACACTGTTCGGTGCATATGTCTATGCAGCCACTTTGTTCTGCCTTATTACTCTGCTTGTCCATTTTAATGTCGCAAATGCCGGTTACATGGATTGGGGAGATATTTTCAATCAAACCTCCGCTTCTTTTCTCTTTTCTGCAAATATAGCGGTATTGGGTTACGCGGTAAAAATGTTTCTGACCTATAAGGGCAAATTGTAGTTTGATATTGTTAACTCAAAAAAGAAGGCAGGTATGGTTACTTACCCTTAATTCATGACGAATTTAATCAAGGATCTACACAAGGTATAATAAAGTCATTTGAAAAATAGGCCCTGTTATCATTCGATGTTGATTTTAGGGTTGATTTTGGCATTAAATAATAAAAAGCCACCTAATATTAGGGTGGCTTTTTATGCTTTATTGCACTAACCATTCCCGTTAGCACAATAACTACCTCATTTGAATACTTGCCTAAAACTATATTTATTTTAACCTTTTACCCAGTATCTCCATCCTAAACCAAATACAATGCCAGAAACACCAAAAAACAATGTAATTGGCAGTGATCCTTTAATGTATTCCGTTAATGTTGTACTTGAAATGAAACCACCAAGGACAGATCCTATGACTAAAAACGAACAAATACAAAAAATCAAACAGGAGAAAAGTGCATGAAGAAGAGGATAATCGAATGTTTTACTTTTGTTTTTTATGAAATCCACTAATGAATAAGTTAAAGGAACACATAAAAAGAGATAAATAATAGTGCCGCCATACAAAATCAACCTCACATCATCCTTAGTATAGGGATAGACGAGAATAAGAAAAAGGAATCCAATTATGTAAGAAAATACGATAGAAAAAGCTGCTTTAGCTTTATGTTTCATTGAAACCCCTCCATCTTGACTGTATTACAAAGGATAATTTAGCATATTTTTAATAATTAAACAATTTTTAACAGTACGGTTACTGTTCTTTATTCAACTAAACTGCCCGATAGTTGAATAAATAAAAAACGACTTCCATAACAGCCGTACTTCACTACCGCTAGTTAGATAAGATTGTTCAGAAATAGTTATCTGAACTTTTATGTTTTATTATTTAATTGAGATATGATTTTTCCTTTTTTGTTTAATCTTCTATTTATTCTGTTTTATACTACTATAAATATGGTAAAAAGAAGTAAAAAAGGTAAGGTGTGTAATAAATGTATTCACTTAATACCGATAAATTAAAAGAATGGAAGGAAGTGTATGAAAAAATTGAAAAAAATTGGAGACAGATTGAACAAAGAACGGTCTTTGATCTAGACGGATTCGGGCTTGTTAATTTTGTAGGTGTTGAATCTATCATTCAAGAGTTAGAATCTTTATTGTCCAATATAAAAAATGCAGCTGTTGAAATAAATTTCGTTGCCATAGAAGCGATACAACTTAATCCGAAAACACAGGAGTGGGAAGATAAATATTATAATCTGCGTAATTTTGAGAAGGGAGTCGAGAAATTACTGACCGAACTTCGTTCACTCGTTGTTTAATACATAAAAAGAGCCGACCTAATTCAAAAATTGGATCGGCTCTTTTCAAGTTTTGCTACTTTTATTTCACTAACGATTTCCGTTAGCTTAATAAACATATTCACGCTTTAAGCTTTCATTTTGTGCGAATTTGCCTTGCTATCCAACGGTAAAAAAGCAGAGCATAAGCCCTGCCCTCATATCATATTTAACTTCTTCCATTGTTTCTTATCACAATAGAAGAGACATAGAAGTGCCTTTTTCCACCTCATGAAAGCCACCCCTTTACTTTACAATAAACCCTACCGACGTGTTATCTAGTTCTAATGAACCTGTAGTAGCATCGTAGACAAGTGACGCCCCTATCGAAAGCCCCTTGGACGTTTTCGTAAATACGTCCATACCCAAAGTACCTCCAAATACAGCTTTATAAGGCTTGGACATATTCACATCAATCGGTTGCATAGGATTGATTCCAGTATATTGTCCAATTTGGTTTGCTGAAATCGAAGGTATCGTTGTTTCGTACTTACCATCAGAACGTTTAACAGAATTTAATAAAGAAGGTAATATCTTCTTAATTAAATCTATACTAATTTGCGGTGTTATACCAGTTCTAGCCGTTTCAAAATCTGTATGGATTATAGCTTCATCGTACATATACTTATAATGTTCAGGTTTTAAATTAGATGATTTTATAACCCTTGGAAAAGGTGAACCTTTGAGTGAAGCATAAGTCTGATTAAGCATTTTTGATACAGGGTCCACTTGAACTGGAATATTCGAAGGAGCAGGATTCTTTAAATTCTCTTCCTTTGAATTAACTTCTAACGATATTGGAAAATACATTCCTCTCAATTCAACATACTTTATAACCCCAGGTGGCTTATTCTCATTAATTGACTCGTTCCATTTTGCTTTAGGAATCGGTAAGTACAACTCGTTCAGCGATAAACCCGCAACAGTTTTGGCTACTGGAGCAGGGGTCGGCTGTGGAGTAGGTACAGGAGCCGTTGGGGTAGGTGCTTCATACTTCTCCGTAGCAGGGTTATGTTCAATTACATTCGGACGATTTTCTGCACGTATTCCAAGTCCTTTATCCGATAGATTCTTTAAGAACGCGACCGCTTCTGCACGAGTCATAGTTCCGTTCGCTTCGTATCCGGTAATTGTTTTACCGCTACGTCCAGCCGATAAACCCAACTCATATAGCATAGCGATTGCATCCGATGTTTCATAGTTTTTACCCAGCGTAGAAGCAAGGATAATAGCTACCCCACCACGGTTCAAAGGTTTGTTCCTTTGATTAAGGTCAGTGTAACCACCTACTGCTACGTTATATGTTTTCGCTACATCATAGCTCGGATCACTCCAATGGGCGGGTTTTACTTTTGAGTTTCGATTTTGTAAATCCGCCTTTGTATTCGGAAAGAAACGGACAAGCATGGAAAGAAACTCAGCTTCCGTTATCGTTCCATTCGGTTTAAGAGTGCCGTCATTATAACCTGCTATTATATTGTTTCTAACGCCCCAATCAACAGAACTATAGTACCATTCATTCGTTTTAACATCTTTGAAACTAGAAGCTGACAAACCGCCAGCATATACTGGTACTACAAAGCTAGTAGCGAGGACAGCAATTGTTAACCCAGTTTTTACTTTCTTGATTATCCCCAACACGTTCACCTTCCTATGATAAATTACCTACCAAGCTATTATATCGGTAAAAATTCAGAAGAAAATTATTTTTAGCAAATTTCTCTAAGCCAAAATAGGTTTCAGGATATTAAATATTACTGCCCGTTAGTTGAGCAAAGAAACTCAGCAATGACGTTTAATAGAGCTAAAAAATAATAAAGTCATTTAAATAAATAATAAAGTCATTTAAAACTCCCCCTCATTACCAGGTAAGAGGGGAGTTTTGTTAAGTAAATTCTTTATTAATTGCATCAACTAAAATATCTATGGAAACATCATGCCCTCGCCATTGCGAGAAGTCGTATTTGAGAATGCTATCCGGCATCATGACCTTAAGAATATCCATATTGGCTACAATCTCTTCCCTGTGTTGCATATAGGTGGAAGCTGGTTTTACACTAACCTCAATACCGTTTCCTGAATGGATGATGTACACATGATCGTTATTTTCATTTGCTTGTTTTGCTGCGTTGACTAGTTTTTCTTTTGTTAGCATATGATTCACTCTACCTTAAGAACGCTTAAATAGCTAAGCGGAAGGTTCCAGTCTTTTCTTCCAGCTCGATTTGAATTTGAATCTGCTCTACCTTTGCTTCCGCTTGCTGTACCGCAACGGCGACCATTGGGTGCGGATCGATGTTAGCCTGACGCAAACGTTCCTCACGCTCCTCAAGAAATTTGGCGTTTTTCTTCTCCACTTCCGCAATCTGTTCTCGGGTAAATTTGGGAACCTTACCGAATGGAGGGTTAGCCAATCCCGAACAGAAACCCATATCTCTACAATAAGCTGCGGTGATCGCAAGTTTCGTTTCTTGCGAGAGAGTATTCCAATCTTTTTGCATCTCTTCTTCATACTTGAAAATGGCCCGTTTGGATAAATCGAGAGGACTGATATACACATCGACTATTTCACTGTTCTGTTCAAAAATGTGAACGGGTGCCCTAAATTCCCCGAGCAAAGCATCCCCGCAATAAAGGCGTGTATCTGTATCAAACTCAAAATATCGGTTCATACGCTGTTCCTCTTTTGAGTAGTGGAGTCCGAGAACTACGCTAGGCGTGTACAATAGCCAGGGTGCATACATGAACGCTTGAATACAGGCTCCTTTTATCATATAAGGGTTCAAATCTGTACCTGTCATATTCAAACTCTCCGAGTGAAGCAAGATACTTCCAACACCGCATGTAGGCTCATATACGCTTAACGTAGGGTCACTGTCACCCAATAAACGAACCATCAGAGAAGAGACATGAGAAGGAGTCGGGTAATACTCTAACCACCCGCTAAATCCATGCATACTAAGTAGATAGGAAAAGTAGTCTTTAGGTTCAATTAAAAGTACATCCATAGAGAATGTTTCAAACAAGCGAGTCCATAACCTCTCGGAAATATCCGGCTTTTTACTGAACCAGGCAATGCCAAGAGCATAACCTACCCACTCTAAGAAATTTTCAATGCCATATCCTTCTTGCTTGCAGGCTTCCACGCATTTCTCAAGCATTTTATAACCGATGGAGCCCAAAATGTTATTATCCAGTTTATTTTCAGGTGCAGGTTCTCCATTGTAATCGCCTTTTGCTAAAAGACTTAACCAGTAGTGCCAGCGACCGTTTGTCATGGTTTCTGCTTGAAGGGCAATCCCGCGCATCCAGCCAAAATAAGTGCTCTCTGCTGCACTGGCCGGAGGTTGGATATAAAGAGGCGTTTTTTCGATTTGTGCCATTTTCACATTACGCATGATTAATTCCTCTGGCGATAAAGATTGCAAGAAATTCATTTGTAGTTGTTGTTCTGGCGTCAGTTTTTTCTTTTTTCTCTTTTTTTCGTTTCTTTTTTCTAGCGTAGTAGCCGTCATTTTTCATTTCCCCTTGTCTCTTTATTTTTAATATCAAATGTCGTGTATTCGGTTCATTCATCCTCGAATTTTCGTATAGGATGATAGATATGAAGTTCATTGTCATCTGTTTCAATCCCTGATGGTGTGCATTCGTAGGATTCGTTTAAATGCATATTTAGGTGGGGGAGTCTCGTTACAGCAACATAGGTAGCATACGAACCCCTGTATTGAGCAGCCAAAAAGTATTCGTCCTTTTCCCCAATAAGCTTGTAGACCGGATAAGCCATATCATCCCCCCTGAATGTTGTTTGTGTTTTTATATTACATATATATAATAAAACAAATTAAGGGGATGGCGCAAAAAATTGAGAAGGTTTTCTAATCAGCCTAATTTATGGTTGATTTAAACCGCATTAGAAAGTAGAATATCCATATAGTATTTTTTTCATTTTTTATTTCTAATCCGTCAAGCGAGGGATTAGCCTTAGTGTTTTTATGACACCATTTTTTAATCGTTAACAACCCTTTGTTAAATACGCCCTTGTGGTGATAGTGTGAAATTTTTTATTTCCCATTGTCGCTGCAAGGGCTATTTTTATATATGCGCTCTTGTGTGACTTTTGTGGTCGCCTGGGGCGCTTTTTCAATTTTAAAGGCCAACCAACCAAACCAAATTACTTTAAGAGGAGAGATGTAAGATGTTGCAAATTCAATCGGATGTATTAATGGGTGTTGTGAATGTTATGGCGAAGAGTGCTCGTAAGGCTGCTCTTGGCGAACGTCTTTTGTTTATCAAAACGACCAAAGATCAAGTGAGCTTTTATTTTAACGGAACTGAAATTTCAGTTGAGAAACGTATTGATGCAAAAGTTTCAAAACAATTTGAGATTGCTACAACCGTTCCGGAGATTGAGAAAAAAGTTTCTGCACTTCCCAAAGATGAAACGATTGAGATTAGTCTTGAGAAATCAACGTTGGACATGAAGTGGGGAAGAGGATCTAAAATCAGCGTAGAGGTTGTGAAGGAAAAATCCCCTCTCATTGAAATTCCTGAGCTGGTGGAAACGGTCAGATGGGGTCCCAATGTGTTGCATGGTATTGCTCGCATGATGACTCCTTTCGCAGCTCCTTTCAACCCAGGGATGAAAAACCCTTCCATCGCAGGTCCAAACTTCCAAAAAGATGCTTTAACCGGCGAAGTTTTTGTACGAGCTACAGATGCTTACAAAGGTTTAACGATATCCGCTGGAAAAATGGATTGGTTTTCAGAGCAATGCACGATTGATACTGCTTCCTTAAATGCAGTAGCAGAAGTCATTGCTTCTGATGCTGAGGTGGAAGTGGGGATGAATGAAGAGAAATCCTTGTTTGTTTTCCGCGCAGGTAATACGACGGCGGTTGCTCAGGTCATTGTTGGTGCATTCCCGAATATTGACGGCATGTACAATACCAACACTAATTCCGCATGGCATTTTGATCGTCAGGAATTGTTGGAATTGTGCCGACGTGTAAAAAAATTAGCCGCAGTACGCCAGGCAAAGCTTGAAATTAGAATTATTGATGGTAAAGTACACGCGGTTATTCCAAAAGTGCTTAAGCAGCAATTGGGCGTGTCTGTAGATGGAACACCCGTTGAATTTGCTGTAAATGCGGAGTTTCTAGAGTTGGCTGCCAATGTATTTAGAACTGAAGATATTACGCTTCATGTTCCTAGCAATCAAAAGCCCCTTACATTAACGTCAGAAGAAGCGCCAAGCATTAAAGCCCTTGTTGCCCAAATGATGTTAAATGGCTAATAAAAATTAAAAATCTATTATGAGAGTGAGGTGTGCCTCCTGAGCTGATTCATTTCAGTTAGGGAGGCTTTTTCAATGAAAATTACTTATAACAGTCACAAGATTGTCTTTTCAGGAGAGGACTTATTAGAGCAAAGCTTACTGTCGGAATGCCTTGAGGCATCGAAAATCGATACCAAAAAGGGGCTTTCACTGCACCAGTACATTAAGGGTGAAAAGACATTCAAACAGGAAGTTGCTTTTACTGCTTTATCCGATTGGGGATTAGAGCCTTCTACGGGAGTAGAAAAGGTGAATGAAATGCTCATGGCATTCCAGCGTCGATATCGTATAGATGTACGGAGTGTTGAAGAGGTTATGACCACTCCCGAATACGCAAAAGCATTAGAGCGGATAGAGGATATGTTCGGTCAGCCTTTCGTTGATGGTTCCAGCATGTTTCCTTTTCAGAAAGAAGCGGGCGCAGTATTCCAAGTAAAGAAGAGAATGCTCCTGGCTTTTGAAATGGGACTTGGGAAAACGCGCACCAGCTTAGTTGCGATGCTGTCAGACCCAACATGTAAAAAAATCATTATTGTGACCATGAGCCGGAATGTCAATGACTGGCTAAGAGAGGTTGAGTTGCTAGGTTATAAAGATGATTGCATCGTTCTTGAGAAGCCAGGCGATTTACAATCAGACAAGAAAATTCATCTTGTGTCTTATGAAAAGTGGGCTGCGGATCGCATTACATTTAAGCATAAGGTACTTGAGACATGTCCTTGTTGTGGAATGAAATTGCGTCTGGATCCGAATGGTCATCGCATTAAAGGCTATTGTTCTCATACCAAGAGAAAATATAGTCCCATTGTGAATGAACGTTGGACGGAGGAAGATATGCCGGAGCATTGCCCGGACTGTAATCATCCCTGGAAAGGCACCTATCAGTGTCAGAATGTCGCAAGAAAAAGAGTGGGTGGTCATTTTATTAATGTGAAGTGTAATTATTCCGTGATAGAAAAGCGAAAAAAGCCGCTTTCTCATTATTATCATCACGGGTACACACACAGTTTAATAGATGAAGCCCATTATATTAAGAATTTGCAGAGTAAAAGAGCCCAATCGATTCTACGGATTACGGCTCCAAAACGACTTGCACTGTCCGGAACGCCAGCTGAGAATGGGGCGGACGATCTGTTCAGTATTTTGGCATGGCTCACAGGCTGTACCTCACGTTTTGAAGATCCTCTTGAAAATGGACCATTTCAAATGTATGGTCGCAAAGGGATTGAGCATTTCCGTGAACACTATAGCGGTGGGAAAAAGCGTCGTGTCCTTGATATTGATAGTGTTGAGCCTCGTGCGAGTAACCTTCAAGGTCTATGGGCTATCCTTGACTCCTTGATGATTCGAAAGAAACAAGCAGACAGGGAAGTAGCAAAATACTTACAAGTGCCGAAGCCAGAGCATCACCGAGTACATCTGCCACTGCATGCAGCTGAACGCGAGCTCTATGACAACCTGCTAGAAGCCTTTAAAGAGTGGTATGAGTTTGAATTAATCCGAAAGCAAGAAGCCGAAGATCGCGGGGATAGCTACCGTATTTCAACCATCGAAATCTGCACCTGGATGGACAAGTTGCGAAAAGCAGCAAGTTCACCGTGGCAGTTTGCCGAGTATGATGCGGCTAAAGGTGGAAATACGACCGCTAAACTTGATTACCTGCGAAGCAATGGTAGAAATCTTCTTATGAGTGGGCAGAAGTTTCTTGTATTTTCCGGTCATAAAAACACCGTGGAGGAGCTGAGCAAACTTCTGAATGGACTTTATCCTGGCAAAGAGGCGGTATTTATTCATGGCGGCGTTGCTATGAAAGACCGTTGGGAATTCATTCGTCGATTCCAAGACCCCAATGACCCGCTGTCTGTTATTGTTTTTTCACATAAGACCGGTGCCGGTACGCGTTGTTCCTAGACAACCCTCATAGAAATATGGGACAAAACTAGGGGGTTCCACAGAAATAGGAATCTAACTGTATGTTCGAATAGACAGGGGAAGCTCCTGTTAGAGATGAATGTTGGCATCTTATCCCTAAGCACTCCGACGTGCGCCATGTATTCGTAAACATGGGGTACGAGAGTTCGGTGAAGTCGCAGAAAACTAGACCTGAAAAGCGGTTAGGGAAGTATGCGGGGGGCTATAAAATTGCTATGCTTACAGAACGATTTTTCGTTGGAAGGAACTCTCGGATGTTAGGCTCGTAACGTTTGGGATACCGAATAACAAGGTATTCACCCATGAAAATGGGTTCAATCGCAGAGGTGGGTTTCTGCACGCTCACGCATCTGTACTAATCTCATAGAAGATCAGTGTCCTGCGTCCTCCAACAGTGGACAAAAGGATGGTTGACGGGTCATAGAGAGAAGCTAAGGCAATCATGTAAAGCTAAGAACATACGGAACAACGGAAGTCAGAAGAGAATGATAAGGGGTACGAAACCTGACGTCTCTAAACAGTAGGAAATGACTGTTGAATCTGAATGGCAGCAGCCCGTAGTAGTGATGAAGCAGGGTAATGCCTGCGGAGCGAAGGGGCATAGTCAGAATTTCAGAGTTAGGCATTCAATTTCTTTTCATGGAAGCCATTGAGCAAAACTGATTAAAGCCAATGGAATTGTCCTGTTAAGGAGGCGATGCCCATGGTCCAAGAACATGAAACCCTTACGAATGAATACCAACTAAGGTATACACTAGATTCTTTCTATCAAAGAACGAAAGTGGCAATGGAAGAAAACCAGATACCGAAATTCAAAAACCTACTGGAAATCATCCGATCAGAAGTAGTAATACTTACAGCCATTCACAACATTAAAGCCAATACTGGTAGCATAACAGCGGGCAGTGATGGGGAAACGATGCGGGAAAACATTCTGGAGAAAGACTACCCGGAAGTTATCTCACGCATACAAGAAGGGCTTGAGCATTACAAACCTAAACCAGTACGGAGAGTTTATATTCCCAAACAAAATAAAAGTGAAAAGCGACCTCTAGGAATCCCAACCGTTATTGACCGGATTATCCAAGAATGTGTCAGGATTGTTGTTGAACCTATCTGCGAAGCTCAGTTTTTCAACCATTCATACGGTTTTCGCCCTATGCGAAACGCTGATATGGCAATGGCAAGAGCAACAACAGTGGTGCTAAGAACCGGATACAGTTGGGTAGTTGAAGGCGATATAAAAGGATTCTTTGACAACGTAAACCATACCATCCTAATCAAAAGATTATGGCACATGGGGATACGTGATAGAAGAGTACTCATGGTAATAAAGGAGATGCTTAAAGCTGGAATAATGAATGAGATAAAGGTAAACCCCATAGGAACACCTCAAGGGGGCATCCTCTCGCCACTCCTAGCTAATGTATACCTAGATGCGCTAGACCAATGGATTACAAGGGAATATGAACAAAAGAAATTCACGAAGAAATATGGCAAAAGGAACCGACAACATCTTCTAAAGAAGAAAAAGTTCAAGCCCGCATACTTCATTAGATATGCAGATGATTGGATTCTAATTACGGATAGTGAACAAAATGCCCGTAAATGGAAATGCAGGATACAAAAGTATCTCAAAACCAATCTGAAACTGGAACTTTCAGAAGATAAAACTCTAATCACTAACATTAAGAAAAAGCCAATATGCTTCTTGGGTTTCGAGTATAAATCGGTACGAGGTCAGTCAGTAACAGGATGGATACCAAAAATAAGACCAAATAGGAAAAGGCTGAAAGAAAAAGTAAAGGAAATCCATAAAGTTATCCAACGCATTAGGAAGTTCAAGATGGATAATAAGAACGGACTCGTTCACGAAATCAATAGAATCAACTCTATGATTCGGGGAACAATCCAATACTATGAAACAGCTACTTGGGTCAATTTAGACTTAGCGAAATACGCACCAGTTCTTAAATATGCGGCGTACAAATCCCTAAAAAAGTTTGGAGGAGAATGGGGTCCGGCAAATGAAACATACAACCTGCCCTCAGTCCACAGCAATTACACCTCATATGTTGCTTTTATTACCTTCGAAAACATGAAAATCGGTATCACCGGTTTAGATTTCTGTAAATGGAAAAGGAGTGTAATAAAACAGCAAGAGGAATCTCCATTCTCACCCAAAGGAAGAGAATTATACAACAAGAGGATGAAGAAAAAGCCGTTACTAGCGAGAGCGGATGATTTGCTTTCACTGCACATGTCCAGTCTGATAGCAACCAAACGAGCAAGTAAGCTATATAACTTCGAATACTTCCTAAACAGGGCATACACGTATAACCGTGACAAAGGCAAATGTAAAGTGTGCGGTATAGAACCGGAAGCAAACGAGATACATTTTCATCACGTTGAACCAAAACTTCCTATAAGTCTTGTAAACAGAGTAAACAACCTGTCCACTGTCCATATCAGATGCCACAAAATGATTCACGATGGAAATGACTATAAACATATCGATAAAAAGATATGGAGTAAAATTCAAAAGTTTAGGGCGAAATTGAACTGACCTAACGAGAAATTTTGATGGAACGCCGTATGATGGGAAACCTTCACGTACGGTGTGAAGTGGGGGAAAAAGGTTCCTACGGGTAATGCTGAGGAATACCTTTACCTATCACTATAGAGCTACACACTGACCGAAGCGAAAGCCGTTTTCCTATTCGACCTTGAATTTAACGGCAAGCGTTTAGAGCAGTGCTACTCAAGAGCCGTTCGTATGGGCCAGAAGGACGTAGTAGATGTTCATTGGATGATGGGCCTCGATACCATCGATGTGAATCTGCATGGTTTGGTATTGTCCAAAATCAGCGGTGTAAACCTTGCTGTTGACCGTCAGGAATTGAATTTTGAAGAACTTGCGAAAGAATTTAAGGGTGCCGGAACAAGTGCTACGGCAGTCGATTATGAGAAATTCGCAAGTGAAATGTTATCTCGCGGTACGAAACGTTCTGAGATTCAGACTGCGTAGAGAGAGGGGATATTTTTCAATGATAAATTATAATGAATTCACTGGTGAAATCGTGATTGAGTGGCATGAAAAGAAGGACCAAAAGGCAGCTCCTATTTATCATAGCTTTAATCGGCTGCCGAGTATGGCACAGCTGCATCCTAAAGATCCTGCGAAAGTAATCCGTGCTCATTTTGAGGGTGCGATGCCAAGTTGGATGAAGGATTATGCGAAAGCCCATGACTATAAGTGTAATAGCACTCAATTAGATGGAAAGTTTGGATGGTGGATAGCCAACTGGAACGCTTATAAAAAAGGAGAAAAACCTTTTTCAGCTCCAACCATTAAGGGGGCTGTTCGTCAGTTGAGCCAGCACATTCCAAATGCTTATGCCGAAGGCAGGAACGGATTCTTGAGAACCTGGATAACATCGCTCGAAACTTAAGGAATTATCCCACGGCATTCATCCCGTTCGGTGTTTATTACCGGCCGGAGGAAGTCAAAGGAGAGCATGGTTGCCTATTGCTCGATGACATTATTCTGCAACAGGAAAGTAATGAATCTCCCGAAGATTATCGTTCGCGTATCTTGACGGACGGTAAATTGGATACCCTTATTTTTGAATTAAGCACGCCGCTTCCTGACCCTGAACCACAGGAGGAAATTGAAGAGGAAGCTGTTCAATCGAATAAGGAAGAGGATGAAATCCCACATCAGGATGAAATGAAAATCGAGGCGGAAGAAGGAATGCCAGAAGAATTTTTGCTTGATGACTTGGAAGAGTTACCTATGGCTGAATTCTCCTTTGATGAAATGCCAATGGAGGAATTTTCTTTCGGAGAAGAACTTCCTGCATCTAATTCATCAAGTGAAACGGTATTGGAGACTCAATCAGAAGAGCAAAATGCAGAGGCTTTTTCAATTGAAAATGAGGAAATGATTGTAGTAGAGATGGATAGCGAGAAAACTGCCGACCAGGTAGAGGACTTGCCTATCCAAAATGAGGAGATGGTCATTGAGGGTTCTGAAACCATCGAGCATGTCGACCTGACAGAGCAAGAGGCTGTAGGAGAAAACATGAAGATGGTTGAGGAAAAAGAAGAGGAAGTGGTTGAGGAAAAGCAAGCCACTCCTGAACCGGACCCAATCCCAGCCCCAACTACAAAAAAACCAACCAGTTCTCGTAAAAATGGCAAAAACAATGCTATTTTTGGAGAAGCGAAGGCAGCAGGAAATAAATCTGTTTCCGCTGATCAATTTTCATTATTTTAGTTCAAAGAGACGCTTTCGCCTGTATTTGCGGAGCGTCTTTTTTATTACTACGAGGAGGGATAATATGCGGTTTCTATGGTATCTAATGAATATCAAGCGTTTATTACATCATCCGTATGGGAAATTCTATTTTTTTCTAAGAAAGTTTAAATTTTGGTATTGTGAGGACTGCCGGAAACTTCATCCTCCATCAGAGCCTATTTATACGGTTCGGGACCATGATTTTGTTTGTAATCGGAAGTAACCAAACATGAGAATCTAAGGAAAAAACGGAATGAAAGCAGGTTATGGCTTTGGGATAACCCTCTCATTCAGTTACACATCATAACTATTGTTGTTAGCATTGGAACATGGTATGATGAATATATATTTTATTTTCATTTTTATTATCTCTCCATTCTCAAGCGAGAAAGGAGCCTTATGGTAAATTTTTTAACTTAGGGAGCTTTCCCCATTCTAATAATGACTTTGATGTAGAATCCTTAGTGTACTTTTTAATGACTAAGGTTATTTTTATTTTCAAAACGCCTGTTGGCGGAGTATGTCTTTTTGACACTCCTGCTGACAGGCGTTTTTTTATATACAGCCATACATAAACATCACTTTACTTTAAAGGAGAATGACAAATGGTTTACAAGAGCCCACAAATTACTGCTGACATTTTAGAAAATATTGCAAAATCCGTTAATTCCAACTCGCTGTATGAGGGATTAACAGTAGAGCAGCAAGAGTATATGCAAATGTTATTAAGAAACAAAGACATTCGCGCTTTGCCAATTGATAAAGTACGTAAAATCGCCATTGCAAAAGCAAAAAGCGAGAGAAGAAAAGACATACTCACGGTGCTTAAATTCGGGGGTACTCTTTTGCTCACTAGCGTTATGTTCTATGCCTTAATTTTTTTTGGAAGTGCTGTAATAGCGTTGACTAAATAACCTTTTTGGGAGGCATTTTTTCACATGAGACTATGGAAAGTGTTAATCATCATGGCCGCATTTATGATTATGCTGCCGATTTCAATTAATCTGCTTTTCTATACACGGTTGAGCATGGAGTTAAACATTGGACGTTTTTCATTAGGTGGGTTTGCTGTATTGGTATACCTAGCTATCCCTGGTTTTGTTGGAATGATCGCAGGATTATGCGCGGCATTGGGTGATAGAACACCCTCTCCCCATCAAGTGCATGCCACAGGTCAAACCTTTAGGTATGGTCGTCGTCGTCAATTGGAACTTGAAATGGCACAGGAAGCACAACAAGCATCTAACCATTCACCAGCTCCAATTGCTGCTGCATCCGTACCGGTTCAACCAGCGATAGAAGAACCTGCACAACCGACTTTAACGATTGTTCCTGAACCCATGCCGTCTCAAATCGTAACTAAACCAACGGAATCAATCGTTGCAGAAGCGAATACAGAAGAAGAGCAGACTGAGGGAACCGCAGAATTCGATGCCATGGTAGACGAATTACTAACCAATCACCTTGCCGAAGAGGAACAATATAGCACGAGCGAACCGGGCGAGGATATGACAGAAGCACTTGCCAGCTTGATTAAGGCGGTAAGCCAGGATGAATCAAATTCACAAGAATGGACGCCTTCATTGAGCTCCAATGAACTTGACAGAGGTTTCGATGAAATGTTAGCTAATGAATCCCAATGGACAGCATCAATCAATCCAGAGGAAATCGAGAACGGTTTTCATGACTTGTTAGCAAATGAACCAGACAACACACCGTCTCATTTTTCGGGCGAGAACGAAAATGAGTTTTTCAATTCAGGTATCCCTTTCCATGAGCACCACATTATTACGCAGCGTTATGGAGAGGAAATTGCCAGCAAAATAACAACCACACCGGAACTCGGCCCACGACAATTTCACGATGTTATGCTCGTTGAAATCGTGGATGGGGAAATCGAATACGGTGGAAAACGAACAAGATTAACCGGAAATGTCCCTTGCGAAAATGGTGTATCCCTTATCAGAGGGCAATTTGTCAGCGGAGACACCTTTCGGATTTTTTCTTGGGAAACGGTAGAGGCAGTAAAAGGAGCAGCTGGTATGTTCGATAGTGAGAAACAATATACAGCAATTATGTAGGACTAAAGGTAAGGGATAGAGAAATAAACTTATATTTTCTCTTTCCTTCCCTATTATTTTATCCCATTATGCGTCGTTTAGATTATTCGTTTGGGCATAAAATCATAGGGAAGGGCGGAGTTAATAGTTTCATAGTAGGTATTATTTTGAAAAATTTCAGTGAAACAAGTTGTTTAAACAGGTAAAATAATGTACTATAATAACTATTACTGATGCATTAATGAAATTTTCATGTTTTTTGACAATGATATTTTCATATAATTAGTGCCACCTGCCTATGAAATCTGCCCTTGATTATTTTTGGAATTATTATATAGGTCCAACGGGGAGGAAATTTTACATGAGTAACACTGGTAACAAAAAAAATGAGCTTAACAAAACTTTAATCAACGAAGTCAAACAAAAACTGCTCGACAGCTCTTTTGAAATGGAAAAGAAGCCCGAAGGGACCATTCACTTCTTTGTTCGTAATGGTCTTGTGCAAATGCGTTATGAAGAAGAGGAAATTAATATTGTTCAACAAGGCCAGGTAAACGAGCAGCCTGAACTACAACGGGTAGGGGTATCTTTGAAAGGTGTAAGTAACTTGATCCGTTTGGTAGGGAATGCTTTAGGGAGCGTTAAGCATAAGATTGATTACGGCGATATCATTATTAACTATTCCGTTCAAGAGGACGGGACCAACTTTGATAATGTAACCGCCAAAATCGTTCGTCATTACCATTACGCAAGGCAGTAAGGATATTATTGACAACTTAGCCATTTAGAAGCATAATGAATCTATCAAATTGCATTTAGCAATAACTACATAGAATTATGACAAGAGGAAGCACCTCGACATTTGGGCATTAACGCCCTGATTTCGTGTGCTTCCTTTTTTTGTTCATTTTTAAAGGGGGTGATGCGCGCAAGAAGCCGTACATGAGGATTGCTTACAACAAATCCGAAAGGGGAAATTGTATGAGCTTCATTAAAAAAGCAGCAGCAACAGTTAGTGCATCAGTAGCAACATTGGGTTTTTACGCTGGGCAGGCGTTCGCAGGTGGTACAGGAATTACAGTAGGAAAAGAAGTTTTTAACGATACATCGAATAACCCTATTCATGATAAGGGTGTACAGATTATCAAAATGGTTGGTGGAGTTGGCGGTATCGCTTTTACACTTGCGATTATGGTTATTGCTTTGTTCATCATTTTTGGTTCGATTTCACCACAGAAACGGGGAACATTCTGGGTCGCTCTCATTTCTTGTATTGCGGGTGCATTTGTGTTCTTCGGAGCTTTTGGATTTGCCGAAGGAATCATGAGCTTGGCAACTACCTAAAGCCAGTAGGCAGCAAAAGTAAAAGAGTGGTTAACTACCACTCTTTTATACAATGACCTGACAGTAAAACGAAATGAGGTGAAAGTATGGAAATTGTCGTTCCAATTGATATTACCGCAGAAGAAAAGGAAATCCTGGCGATTTTCAGTAAACGACAGTTTATGCTCGTTTTTCCAACGGGTGTCTTGTCTCTCATTTTTCTTCTCTACGGTAACATTCCCTTCCTACCTACCGTTCCCGACATGATTTTACGTGGATTGATTTCGTTTCTTGCTTTGGGGATTGCACTTTTGCTTGCATATTTCAAAGTAGATAAATACGAGCAATATGCAAGTGAATATGTCGTCACCCAACTCAAATTCTGGCGATCTCAGAAAACGTACTATTAGGAGGCAGAAGGATTGTCTATTTTTGATTTTATTATCTATTTCACGATGGGAACGTTTGGCGTTACTCTAATTTTTCTCTTCTATGCGAAAAAGAGAATGGACAATAACGAGCCCATTTTCGGATGGCAGAGAAAGCAATATCTAGAGGAGCAGGGAATGAAATCTCCTGCTGCCAACGATAAGGATAAGAAAAAGAAGAAGAAAAAGAAGAAAAACGACAATGTAATGACACTGGCCGATTTAGTAGGAATTCAAGACGTTCGACACGGGATTTTTGAGAAGGACAAAAATGAGTACTGTGTTATTATCAGCACGGATTCAGTAAACTTTGACCTTCTTAACGAATCCGCCCAAAGCTCCATTATTCTAGGCTATCAAAGTTTGTTTAAGGTTATCCGGTTTCCGGTTCAACTTCTTGCCCAGGCGGTTCGCCAGGATTTACGCAAAGAAGAAAAGCGGTTTATGGCGAACCTTGAGAGCTGTAACGACCAGACAACAGACTATAACACGAAAGTAATTCGTTACATCAAGTCTCGAAGTGAAAATGAATTCCGTATTGCCCTTCGGATTTACTATGTCATCTCGTATACGTATGAGGTTAGCCGTATGGCGAAATTAACACCGGAGCAGAAGGAAAGAAAAATCGCTCAAGAGTTATGGATGCGTGCGAGTACCGTTATGAAAATGTTAAAACGTGCCCGGCTTGAATCTAACCTTCTTGACAGCCTTCATGCGATGGAAGTCATGAAGCGAGCCTTGAACCGTGATCGTATGCTTGTCAATCCGATTGAAAGTCTGGTTGAGGACGGACGTGAGAAAAACTTTCCTTTTATTACGGCGGACGCAACAACGTTGCCAGGTTATGAGGATCTTGTTAGCTCTGTAGAGGAGGTGCGAAAACTTGTTGAAGAAACTAAAGGCATGGAAAAAATCTTCGGGGAAGAAGCAATCTGAGAACGAGCTTGATTTTGAATCTCTAGGAGAACTTGAGATGGAGGCATCGGAAAAAGTAGAGGATGACATCGATCATCAAAAGACCGGCTACCCAAGTTTGGTAGAAAACATGTTGAATGACGGTATCACTTTTCATAATGATCACTTTGTCATTCAGACAGGGCTGGGAAACATCAAGTACGGTCGCTCCTTTTTCTTTAAGCCATCGGGTTATCCTCGGACAGTTCGTGTCGGTTGGATTGAGGGGATGTTGACCGGTGAAGATATGGATGTATCGGTACATATCAATCCCATCGACAGAAACTCGGCCATCAAAAAGCTACAGGACAAGATTGACGAATTAGATACCGTTATCCATAGTGCCTACAAGAGAGGCGATCAGGGCAAGTATGAAGATGCTGCTCAAAAGAAGGAAGATACAAAATTCTTACAGCGGAATATTAAAAATAACCGCAATGGTCTGTACTACGTCAGCATTCACGGAACTATTTTCGCTAATTCCCTTGAGGAATTAAATGAAAAATGCGTGGATTTAGAAGGTACAATGGGTGGCGAATCCATTGAGTTGATTAGTGCTTACGGCAGACAAAAGGAAGGATTCCTTTCCACGCTGCCACTGGGCAAAAATCATTTAACCAAGTCTGAAAGAAACCTTGACCAACTATCTTTGACAGCCATCTTCCCGCACAGCTCGTCGAAGCTCAACCATACAGGCGGAATGCCGATTGGTGTGTATGACAGAGAATACGTGTATTTCAATCAATTTGATAAAAAATTGAATAATTACTCAATGGGTATATTCGGGGAATCCGGAGCGGGAAAAGGGGTATTCGTCAAACAAATTATTGGCCGCGGACCGATGGATGGAATAAAAAAGCACATTATCATAGACGTGGAGCCAGAGTATATTGCTTTAACGGAAGCTCTAGGTGGGGTAGTAATCCCGCTTACCGCAAATAAAGACCCGAATGCCAACCGAATTAACCCGCTCGATATCTACCCGGAAAAAGAAGTCAAAAATAAGGGAAGAGAAAACGAGTATATCGTAGAAAAAATAAATATTAACGACAAAATTAAGGAAGTTTTAGAATTTTTCAAGGTAATGAAAGAGTCATGTCATCCAACCTCTAAAGGGTTAACGCCGATTGAGATTGGCGTGCTGAATGACATTTTAGAAGTTTTGTATGCGGAGAAAGGTGTAACTGAAAATCCGGACTCCATCTGGCAGCAGATTGAAGATATTGATAATAAGGGAAAAATTACTTGGAAAAAAGCTTATACAGAGATGCCTACTATTACGGACGTATATAATCGTCTGGTGGAAGAGATTGAAGGCGGATATAAGGAATTACAAGAAATCACCAATGTTGTCAAACTGTTTACCAAGGGAAAAGCTTTCGGTCTTTTTGACGGTCAGACCCGTATTCAGTCCACCACAGGATTGTCTCTTGAAGAAGCTCCCATTGTTACATTTGACATTAGTAAACTGTCAGCCAACGGGATTGAGCGCCCACTTACTCAGCACGTACTGATGACGTATATTTGGGAAAGATTTGTTAAATCTGATCCGAAAAGTAAAAAAAGGATAATTTTAGATGAAGCCTGGATGATGCTAAAGTACAAGGCGATGCTCGAATTCTTACAGTTGCTCAGCGCGCGTGGGAGAAAATGGAACGTATCTCTTACTCTTGTATCTCAGCGATATGAAATGTTCCATCGAATCCAAGAAGCGAAGGATGTTTTGGCCCAGTTCAACACTGTTGCCTTTATGAAACAATCCGACGAGGATATAGAGCCCATACTCGAAACCTTCAAATTTTCGCAAGAAGTCGGTGAAATGATTCGTACCGCGGACACGGGCGACGTCATTATGAAGGCGGGTAAAGAAATTGTTGCCTTCCGTTCTGAGCCGACGCCGGATGAATGGCCGTATCTGAATACAAACCAAAATATTGATATGTCAAAACCGGAGAATCGACGTACCCGTAAGGACGAACTCCAATTTCTTGAAGAAGAAGTGGAGTATGACGAACTTTATGGGGATGGGGTTGCCTAATGAAAAAAAGCTACCTTGCCGTGTTTAGCTTTTTACTCGTACTGATTGTGTCATTGCCAGTATTCTCGCCTGGTAAAGCATTTGCAATTATCGTACCTGGTACAACACCTACTCTGTCCAACGCTAGTGATACTGGATTTTCGTATCAAAAGACAACCCCGGTGCAAAAGGGAACATTCCGAGTTACAGCGTATAGTAACGGGATTACAGAAACAGGAAAAAAACCAGGGGATGCAGGTTATGGCGTAACCGCTTCGGGAACAACAGCTACTTCAAACCGAACTATTGCGGTTGATCCATCAGTAATACCATTAGGATCTGTTGTGCAGATTGAGGGTTACTCAGGATATTTTATAGCGGAGGACACAGGTAGCGCAATCAAAGGGAATGACATTGATATGTTCTATGCTAATCCAGCTGACACAAAGAATTATCCTAACCCTCAAGCTAAAGTAACGATTGTTGGTACGGTTGACTTAAAAACGTTGGGCGGGACCGTGACCGGAAATGGTACAGTCGGTGGAGGAGCTGGCGGTGTTAAAGAGGCAAAGGAAGGCGAAGTTGTAACCACAGAATTTCGTCAGCAAATCCAACAAACGAAAGAGAATTCAAGCATCCTCGAAAAGTTTTTAGTAGGACAAGCAGAAAACCTCTTTAATATTGGTGGAATTAACTCTTTGCAAAACTTAGTGTTTGGGGATCCGTATAAAGTTTGGCTTGATGATGAAAAAGAGCCCATGTTATATGCGCTGTTCTCCCAAACAGAGTTTGACAAAATCATTAAACCGATGTGTTCGCTATTCATGGGAGCCTATGCCGTATTTGTTGTTCTGGCTATTATGCTATCCGCGTTGAAACTAGGGGTTGGAGCTCTTCGACCACAGGCTCGGGCAGACTTTTGGCAAGACATTAATATGTGGGTCCTATCTGCGTTTTTTTGTTTCCACGTTCCTATGGTTTTCAGAAATTCTATTCGGATTTAACGAGGGAATTGTTAATGGAATGAAAAACGTGATTACCCAACAGGGCGGGGATGTAAAAGGCGTTTCTATTATTGCCTTTGCCCAGGGGTTCTCTATCGGAGATATCTTCGTATTTTTAGGGGAATGGATTCTTGCCCTCTATATGAATATTATCTACGTTGCCAGAAAAATCGTGATCATGTTTTTAATGGTGCTTGCGCCAGTTGCCGCTATCTCCCTTCTTTACGCTAAAACACGATTCTTTTTTGGTGTTTGGTTTAAAGAGTATGTCGGAAATATCTTTCTACAGTCCGTTCATGCCATTGTTCTTGGTGTATTTGCCTTAATCGCTGCGAATACAGGAGCAGGGATGATTTTCAAGTTGGGCATGCTGATTATGTTTGTTCCAGTGTCAGGCTTACTTTCTAAGTGGCTGAATATGGGAGATTCCTCTTCCATGCTGGGTCGAACAGCTGCTATGACAGGTTTAGGTTCTATCGCCTCCTTAGCCATGATGGCAAAGGGAATGAATGACCTGAGAAAAGGCGGTACAGGAAGAGTTGGCGGTTCCGGTGGAGGCACTGGTACTAATAGTGATGGTAGTGACTTAGCGAGCGATTCCGGAACAACAGGATTAACTTCTCTGATGACAGGCGGAAACTCTGCTGGTTGGGGTAGGCTCAAGCGAATGAGCGGAATGATTGGTATGGGTACAGGAGCCCTTGCCGGTTCTGTTCTCGGCCCAATGGGTGCTGCGGTAGGCGGAGGTATCGGTAAAAAAGTCGGTGAACTAGCCCCTCAATTAGCTCGTCAGGTAGCAGTGGGTGGAGTGACGGGAGCGATGGATGCCTTTCAGGGGATCCGTAATTTGCCAAACCGCGCACAAAATCCAACAGGAAATGTGATTTCAGATACCTTATCCGGTGCGAAAGAAGCCTGGAATGATTTATCTCTACGACGAGAAACTGCGGGTAGAGTGGGTGAATTGGTCGGCGGTATGGTTGGTTTGGGTTCGCAAGGGCGTGCTCTCGGACAGATGATGTCGGGTGTTAGTCGGGAACGAATCATGGATCAGGAATACGGAAACCGCGATTTACAAGATTACGCTTCAAAGTATCCAGGCTCCAATGTTCAATGGAGACAGAATAGCAATGGTTCTGCTTTTTACCGTCAAGATACAGACGGAAACTGGCAACAGATAAGCCCAACGGGTGCAGCAGACTCATCTCTGAAAAATGGCGAGGAACGACGGATTGATTATCAATTCAATAATCGTTCGCCGTGGATTCGTCAAGAAAACGGCTCCTATACATTAGGTACAACTAATCCAAGTTTCTCCCCTGGTGCACGCGCACAAGGCATTGGTACAAATGCTTATGGTGGAGCCGGTTCCGTTGCTCGTACAGCTGGTACGGTCATGAATTCAGCAGGTGCCGCAGGTAATACAATGGGCACAGTTGCCAGCATGACAGGCGCCACTAACGCCGCAGTGGAGAACATTGCTGAACAGATTTTGAGCGGGACAGCACAGGTAGCAAGCACATCACATGCACCAGATATAAATGTTGGCTCTCAAAATCCATTACAAGCTTCTACTCCAACGGTCGGCAGCCAGTCAGCAACAGTGGCAACACCAGGAGCAACACCGTCTATGACGGGAGCATCACCAGCACCAACTTCGGTAAATCCGGCAGACGGTGGTTCGTTAGCCCATGTCGCAGGCTCGAATCCTACAGTTAATCCATCTTCAACTACAGTAGGAGTGAATTCTAGTCCTTCCCCAGTACTGGTAGCGGGAACAGGAGAAACAGGTTCGGCAAGTCCAATTCCTTCGGGACCATCTCCTTCTGCTTCTTCATCTGCACCTCCTGTATCATCGGGTGTGCCACATGCGCCAGCGGGAACAGTTGGAGAAATCGTGAGTCACCATGTACAAGGACAATCAACTCCTGTTTATGATACACGCCAGGTAGTAGGGCTTGCAGGTTCAACAGCTCAACTTGCCCGAACTTCGGGAGCTTATGTGGTCGGTGCAGACGGACAGCAGTTTGATGATCGACGCATCAATCCAGCTTCTATCAATCCAGATGCTTACTTTGCTAATAACACGCAAGGACGAGGCGACCAACGTTCAGGACAAGATAGAATGGCTGATGTAGTGCATTCTGTTGGTGTCGGTACAGCACAGGCATGGACACGTTCTACTGCCTTAGTAAGACCAAATAGGCATCGTGGTGTGGTTTAAGAGGGGGAGGTCACACCTCCTCCTTTTTTTGTAACAGAAAGTTGAGGTGAATACCCTATGTCTTTATATGATGACCAAAATTCACAAGATATCGGGAAACAAGCAGCAGATGACATGAAACGCCACGGGAAGAGAGCTGGACGTTTAGGTTTAAAAGCACTTCGAAGTAAACTAGGGAAGAAATTTGCAAAGTTAGTCGCTTCTCTTCTTAAAACAATCATTACTAAACTGGTAGGCATTCTTGTCTCATTTTTAGGGGTATATGGCACGATTATTCTCATTGCTGCTTTAACTTTCCTGGCTATACTTTCTAGTATCCCGGGGGCCGACTGGTATCTTGATGATACATCCAGATCGGCTGAGCAAGTCGCAATGGATAAAGCATACGAGGACTCTTACCGCGACCAAGCAGATTCAAGCGTGGAGGAAATCGGACCCATCCGTTCGGACTTTGACTGGAAACAAGATTTTACGAGAATCGTAAAGCCGAGCTGGGCCATCGGCGTTTCTATTGCCCGTTATAAAATGGTAACAAATTTGGACGGGAAACCGGAATACCCAGACGCAGCGGCGTTATACGCTGCCCTTAAGCCAAAATTTAGTTATACGACCATATCAGATGATGTGGAAAGATGGAAAACCGTTGTGGTTTGTTGCCCGCCAAACGGAGGTAAATGCACAACGACCATTACATACAAAACCAAGCCTCGTCCAGCTCACAAAGTACTGACCAATGTATGGACTGGTTATGGAGATGTACCAGTTAAACCATTAAAGAAATATTGGCTAGGAACTGAAAACGAAGATCAAATACAAAACAATGAGGGTAGCACAAATAAGGAATCCTATCGCAAAATTTCAGAAACATCGAGCGAAAATTGTACAACAACCGTCTGGTATCAATATGAAAATACGGAAGTGAATGACCTGGCATCACCAGATTTAAAAGAAGATCCTCCACGTATAGCCAACATTCTGATAGCGAATGGGGTCAAAGAAGCAGATGTGCCGGTCATCTATCAATGGACTGCCGCTGCCGATCCTCTTGACAGCAGTATGAAATTCTTTGCGGGTAACTTTGCAGGTGTGAATCTAAATGATTCGTACACCAATTATGATAACTGGGATATGGGCGATATTCCTCAGCAGGATGCAGTGAACGGGTGGGTATGGCCGATGCCAGATTCCATTGGCAGGTTGAATTCTCCTTTTGGTATGCGTTGGGGAAAATTGCACGCGGGAATTGATACAGGTGGAAAAAATTATAAAGGCAAATCTGTAGTGGCTGCTAGAGATGGCGTCGTCTTTTACATCTATTATTCCAATAGTTATGGAAATATGGTGATGATTCAGCACGATAACGGACTTCAAACGAGATATGCACATTTAATGGACGGCTCGATTATGGTTCATGAAGGAGAAAAAGTAACCGCTGGAACCGTGATTGCAAGGGAAGGGAATTCAGGTAAAGACGCTAAGGGAAATCCCCACGCTTGGCATCTACATTTCGAAGTTGTCAAAGCTGGCAAATTTGATAGAACACCAGCAGCAAGCTCACACCCCGTAAATCCACTTCTTTATATTGGTGGGGCAGCTAGGTAGAAAGGAGAAAAATTATGGTAAAGTTTACCTCATTGTTTGAGCAATTTCTTCGTCTATTGCAATTGGTCGGAATTCCGCTTATGGGTTCGTTGTTTTTGATAGGATTGCTTTTGCTCCTGACATCGGGCAAAAATCCGAAGCGGAAGCGGGCAGGTTTCGTCATGACGATTTTCTTCTTCTTCGGCACTCTAGCAGTTGCTTATGTGCCAGCTCTTGTTTATACCTATCAAACCGAAACGCCTCTATACGTGGCTGAACATAAAACGGTTAACGATATGGTTGGTGGTTCTACTACCATAGGGAATTCTTTGTTTAAGGCTATTTGGTATCTAGCTGTACCAGTATGTGCCACGATTGCTTACGTTGGGTTAGTAATTCGTTTTGAAACAGCCAAAAATCCTCAACGCGCAAGAATCGGTTTGGGACTCATCATGTTCTCTCCGCTGGTTCTTGGAGTAGCCTATTTTGTTCCTTCCTTGCTCTCCTATTTATAAGGGCGAGTAAGAATATGCCAGGGTAAAACCGGCGGGATCCACCCGCCGGATTATTTATCACATAGATATACATTATTTTAAAAATTGAGGGGGATCGTCTTTACGAAGAAGGGGCTGCACAAGGCTTTAGCATTATCCATGATTTTAGGGTTAAGCACGACATTCATTACTTCTCAAGCTTCAGCACAAACGGTTTTCGGCGTTGAATGGGATGAAAACTATAAGTGGGGTGACTTGCAATATAATGGCGGCACCATTACTCCGATACAATCCGAACCGCAATATACGCCTGTAGAAGAAATGGTTCAGGAGGATGTAACGCCAGAAGAGAGGGTTGTTGATTTTGGCATTCACGAGGCAAAGGTAGTGGAGTATCTGACAAATGTAACCTTACGAACCATCACTGATGTTCGGTTAAGTGGAAAGTTCGCCAATTTCAAAGCTGGGTTTGCTCGTACCATTGCTGCTGAACGCGCCTACCTGGACCGTGTTTTGAACAATGAGCAAAAGGGAAATCTCACCGAAATGGTAACGGATATCCAATCTAATACGGATGTTAATAGTCCGGAAGTAAAAGCGTTGTTCAATGATAGAAACTTTATTGTGTTTAAGAAGAATAATGTGTATTCTCTTGTTCAAGCCCGTTCTGTAAATAGGATGACGTATGTAAATTTCATTGATTTAGGAACAACCATTGTAAAATTCCCGAATTACAGCGTGGATGCCAAGAAAAAGACGATAAGCTTTGTGTATAACAAACAAAAGAAGGTTATCCCTTTTGTATTAATTAATGATACTGCCCCGCAATCCCGATATGTAAAGCTCGTTGATGTACAGAAAGCGGTTGGTTTGAAGGTTCAGGTCAATAAAAACAACGATAGAGAATATATCGTTTTGTCTAAGTAATACGTCTAATTTATTTAATGAAAGAGGGTTTTGCAGCTGTTTAGCTGTAAAGCTCTTTTTTCTTTATATAAACCTGTCCAGGATGTGTGTAACTGAGGGTTTTCATGATATACTACCCACATCTAGTAACAATTTCCTATATATGGTACTAATTATGGAAAAATATTCTGAAACCCTATTGTGTTTTTAAAATACATGTATTAAAATAAACACTCAAGAGGAGGGATTGCTTTGGATCACAACGAAAAGCAACGGTTGTTCAAAGAAATCATAGAGAAATTAAAGGAACCGTTCCCGCCTGGCACAGTGGAATTCAGAGATTCTAAAGCCGCAGCTAAGGGAAGCGGTGCTTATATACGAGTTCAGCCCTATATTCATAAGTTAAATGAAGAAGCTGGTTTATATTGGTCATGGAAGGATGGAAAGACAGAGATTTATCATGAAGATGACATGGTTCAATACACCGGTATTTTACGAATTTTAGATGCTGAACGAGAAGGCATTGGATTTAGCAAACTTCAACGTTATAACGATACGGGAAAAATCGCTAATCTCAAGGAAGCTATTAAATCGGCTCGATCAGATGCTCTACGTGACGCAGCAGATCATTTTGAGATGGGATGGCGGGACTTAGCTCCCTATCGAGAATGGGCGTCTAATCCAGGTTCAGGATTGGATGGTTATTCGAAACCTAATAACAATAGCCACACTTCTACTAAAAGTGAACTGATTTGCATGAAGTGTCGTATACCTTTACAGGAAAAAGATTTAGAGCTCAAGAAGCAATATCGGCTCACCTATAATTATTGCGAAGTACATATACCACCTCACCTCAGAAAATAGAAGATAGAATAGGATGATATAAATGAAGATGACAAAACAACCCAAAAAGGCATTAATTCCTACGTGCTCTTTATGCAGTAATTTTGATCCGCTCCGCTCCGTATGCAAGTTGAATGATGAGCAACGGCAGGGACCCTCCTCAGAATTTGCAAAGACATGTAAGGAGAACGGAGACTTTATTCGCTATCTCTATGTTCTTCCGGATACCTTTAATTATTATGAACAAGATGAATTGGTACCGTCTGGTTGGCAGTATGATTTATCGAAAGTACCAAATGATCCGGTGAATCAACTCCCCATGATTGTTTATACAAGAAGAGGAGCTGAACGGCCGGTGCCTGCTAATGAGTCAGCGGTGCTTCGCACGCATCCTGCTTTTGGCGTACCCCTTGCACTCACGTATCAAGGGCAGCGAGAATTGATTTTCTTATATGGCGTGGATAATGCTAAACGGGAAGCTGACAAGGTGAACGTGGAACTAACTGTTCTGCCACAGGAAGAAGGGTGGGAAGGTATCCAACCGCAAAGAAGTACATATGAAGCGCAGTATCGTGCGGAGCAAAGTGGCGCAACGCCCTGGCTAAGTGATGCCAATGAAGACTGGTAAGTTTCATGCATCTCTTCATAGGGAAAGGTTACTAGGTTGCTTGATACCAGCAAAGTTTTTTACTAAGCCCTTAAAGGCTAGTTGAAAATAAAAAATTACTATACTATATTGTTTTAATTATCGTTAATTTTGAAAGAGGAGGCTTACCGTGACCAAATTGGTATCAAATCCAGAGAAGTACTCGTTGGCGATTTCTTGGGTCGAGTGGCCCGTTCCGCCTACATCAAAGTATGAGCTTAACCGTGATGAAATTAATCAATACATGAAGGGGAAATTCGCAGAAGCCAAAAGAACCGCTAGAAAAGAGGCTGTTGAACGATTTGGTGAAATGGATTTTGATTTCCCCAATTTTGAACCAACACCTGGGGAACGTGCGGCTTTGGACTTTGTAAAACTAAAAGAACAAGCGCTTGTTGCTCAGGCTAAGATGGAAATAATCGACTATATATATGAACTACTTCTTACAGCGGAGGAAAAGCCGCTATAAGGTGGGGGGGTCACGTTGGACAGTTTAAATGAATTAAATTTTAGAGCCAATCTCATTGGGACGCTATTGAAGCTTTATAAGAAATATAAGGAATCAGGGCAAGACCAGGAATTTTCGTTGGAACGCTGTATCGTAAAGTACACTTCTGAAACCGGGCTGGAAGTTAGTGTGCCCAAAGCTAAAATCATTGTGACGGATTACCGATATGATACAGTACAACTTGCACCGTCTATCCGAAACGCAGGTGATATTCCTTATTTCTGGCTTGAGCGGTTAGCGGAAGGTGATCTGATTGCAGGAAGCTAAAGCAGCTTTCCAAACTTTATTTCTCGAATCTTTATACAACACGGTGTCAGAATATATTTCTAAATACAACATAGGAAAAGACCGAAAAGAGAGTTTAAGTATTGGAAAAATTATTGAATCTGAAATCAAACGTATGATTAAGGAGGATATTCCGTTTCCTTGTAATCCTGCTCGCAGAGTTACACGGCATAAAAAAGGCGGAAAGTATGAACAAAAACGATCAACTGTAAATCTACGTCCCTCAGACTTTTCCTATTTTAATGAGGAATTAAGCAAACGGGCTGAGGAACAATTTCAGGAAACAGTGCAAATTACAGGTGTTACTGCTTATGGAAATATCGCTTTGTACTTTTTCTGCAAGAGAAATGGGCTCCCAATAAAGGACGAGTCGTATTTCTCGGATGAAGGGATTTTAGATACACCTGAATATGAAAGAGAACAAGCTTTGGCGAGTCTAATAGCAATGAAAAAATTACTTGGTCGCAGAGCCACAGTTAGGGAATGGAAAGAATTAAGAAAAGAGGTCGTAGGCCCTTCCTATTCCAAATTGGTATCCATGTTCGATTCGTATTCAAATGCCTGGGAAGAGGCAGAGAAGGAACAATGATAAAGAAATATAAAACACTGGGATACAGCCTGGTAGGAATGATTCTATCCGCTTATTGTTTGATGATTGGTACTGAGCCAGTTTCTATGTTTTGGTTTCTTCTCTTAATGAGCGCAGGAGTGTTTTCCGTTGTCGTGTACCAAACTCGAAAAGGAGTTCCGGTCAAACAAGCTCCAAAACAGCTGAACCAGAAGAGGAAACGTCCGATTTTACAAGATGTACATGAGAAAAAAGAGACCATAGCGGATCCTGAAAAGAAAACCATGCATCAAAATGAAGAATCAAAATGCCTAATCTTCACCATTCAGCTTGTTGTTCGTTCCGATGATACAGAGTACCCGTTTCAAAATCTAAAACGTAGCATCGAGGAAGTGCTGGAATTTCAAAGTGGGGAAGGCCTACAATGGAGCCTTTTGGAAACACAGGAAACAGGTCCAAATCGAATCAATGCTACGATTAAGTTGGATGGCGAACCGGGCGTTTTAAAGGTCGCCAAAGGCTGGTTATTCGCTTCTATTGAGGAGCAATGGCAAGGGCAAGAAGAAATTATTCTTAAGGAAATTACATGATATATAAATGAAACGAAGGAGAGAGAAATATGGAGGAAATGATGGTTGTATTCCGATACAGTAGAGGGATCGGAGAACACAATGCATTCGAAAGCGAAGGTAAGTATGATACGGATACCCCTGAATCTGTCATTCAAAACGATTTTGTTCAATGGGTGCATGAGACAGTCGGAGAGAATTTTCACTGGTGGCCGCAAGATGGGAAAATCATGTTCAGCTATCGTCGCGGTGCGGGGGAGAATGATAAATATATTGAGGATTCCGGACTGGATAGCAATACGCCGGAGGCGGAGATTCAAGAAGCGTATTCTACTTGGATGTGGAATAAAATTGGCGATGATGTCACTTGGTTTAAAAAGCAGTAGAGCCGGCGAATAGAGAAATAGAAAGGAGGGGATTTCATGCTAACCTGTCAATTCTGCGGTCTTTCGGATGCAGAGGGAAGTGAACTGTTTGAGTTAGACCGGCATGGCACCGGATTTTGGTGCTCAGATTGCGATGGATTTACCTATCTAAACGAAACAGATGTGAAGCATCGCTTCACCTTAATTCTTGAAGATAAGCATGCAGGTAAGAGTACGGTTGCCCCTCCTAATATCAAACTGGCTAAACGATTATCTCCTTATCGATATCCAGGGGGTAAATCAAAAATCATTGAATATTTAGCTTCACATCTTCAAGCTACCAAGTCAAAAACACTCGTTTCTCCCTTCACCGGGGGAGGCGGTTTCGAGTTAGCGATGTTAGATGCTGGTTTAGTTCAAAATCTGCACCTAAACGATTTAGACACTGGTGTTTACTCATTGTGGTGGGTCATCAAGCATATGCCTTATACGATCATAGAACGCTTACGTTCCGCTTCCCCTACGCACAAGGATTATTTCAAGGCACAAGGTATTATAAAACGGGATTATGTTGGTGTTGATGCTCTCGATGCTGCATGGGCTTCCCTAATTGTCAATCGCCTGGCTTACAGTGGTATTCCCTATGCGAATCCTTTAGGCGGGAAAAAAGGCACAAAGAAAGCTCTGCTGTCCCGTTGGAATCCCATCAGCTTAGAGAACAGAATTCATCATATCCACTCCTTGAGCCAGCACATTACGATTACACAGCTTAATGCAGTCGAGTTAATCGAAGAGGCTTACTGGCAAGATGATGCTAGCATATTTATTGACCCGCCCTATGTGGAGCAGGGGAAACGCTTGTATCATTGTAATTATTCCGAACAGGACCATCGAGAACTGTCCCAAGTTCTGGATACACTCCATATGAGCTTTCCTGGGGCTGATATCATTGTGACTTATGATTATAATAAGTGGCTTGATGATTTGTATGATTATCCTCAAAAAGAAGTGATTAGCCGTACATATTCGATATAGGATAGGAATATATACAATTCATGAGTTAATAGGGAAGAAGGGACGGGCATATGAAATTTGATGAAATGGCGATGTTCACCATTTTTTATCAAGAGGATGGAATCTTGTATCAAGTAAGAGAGGGTAAGGTGCGTATGGAAGTCAGCCAAGAACAATTTGAGCAAATGATAGGAGAGACTTCCTCCAATGACAATAGTGCACATTTGCTATATACTGATAATCAAATCAGATTATTGTTGGAAGAGTGGGAAGCGGAACCTAAGCGGATTCATCTGCGGCAGCTCGCCTTTTTCCATGAGCTAACTTTAATTTCTGATAACGATTTTATAACGTATCTCACAAAATACGGAGCAGCATGATTTATCAGTGGGAGAAGTGTGCGAGGGATGTAGCAATGCTAAATTCATTTGAATACATGGGTACAATGTTTTTGGTATCCACATTACTTATTTCAGGTTTTATGGTGATTCGTCTGCGACATCATATTGAAGTAGCCTACCTGGGAAGAATGTTGAAGGGTATGCCAGAACAGATTGAGGGAAGAACAAAACGGCGGTTGCTTCGATGGCTTTCGCTTGAGATAAAATGGACAAAAACCCTGTTAAAGAAAGCTGAAACAGAAGAACAACAAAAGGAATTTAGTGAATTAGCAACCTGGCTTACCAAAGTAAAGGCGGATATACAAAATGATAACCCAGAAGAAGGGGATCTCAAGGTGATTCGGGTTATGCTCGGTTTACCATTTTTGAAAATCCCTAGTTAATCTTACTAATTTGTTTAGCTAAACAATGATTTTTAATATATAATGTTTTTAAGGAAAAAATTTTATCATTAACCACATTAAAATGAGTCTCGGAAGCACCGGACTGCCAATAGGCATTCCTGTGCTTTTTTATTTGCTCATTTATTATTCTTACAAAAAAATATAGGGTTTGTGTCTTTATATAGCGGTCGGTCAAATTAAATGAAAAGGGGATTATGACTATGAATATTAAACGGAATTTAAATGAAGAAAATGTTGGTGCAAAGTACAAAGTGGTTGGGGTTTCGTTTATAAAACCGATTATTGATTCTTTTTCTGGAAGTCTTGAGTATCAAGTGGTATGTAGGTTGAGTAATGCAGCAAAACCAATTCCGTTTATGTCTTATTTTTACGAGGCGCAACGGGTAGCGTTTTAGGAACACAGTGATTAAAAAACTTACACAAGAAAATAATAGGCAATAAAAAAACGGTAGTGGGGGATCCCGCTACCGTTTTTATTCTTCAAAAACTATTCTACCGGTTCTTCTTTTACTTTATCAGTTGTAATTCGGAAAGCATCTAACGCACGACTTGGGCCACCAATGGTCATTTTAAAGTATCGGATATCTTTTGGTAATTGGTCGCCATTAATAACTAATGGTTTACTTTCTTTTCAGTTATTAGTTACATAAATTCTACCAAGATAGTACCATTTCCCTTCGTTATCTCCCGCATATATATCATGCGGAGTAACCCAGCCATTGTCATAGAATGAAAGTTTATGAGACTCATCGAAATTCATATTTAGTTTTACGTTCGCCTCTTAATTAAACGCCCTTGTCTTTTTGAACGCGTTCATGGCTATATTTTTCATCCTCACGGAGCATTTCATCGTCCTCCGCGTTATCCCGTAAAACCTTTTGCAATGTGAAACTGGTAAAAATTAAGAACAAACTGGTAATTGCATAGTAGCCTTTGACTGGAAAACTTGCGTTCAATGTGTAGAGCCCGCCATACATCGCTATGAACGCTATAGCGAAACAAGCCCAGGCGAGAAAGGTGAATGCGGGTGTATTCCGGCGTCTTTTCATCAATTTCATTCCTCCTGTATCTTTTTATCTGAATTTGTTGACAAAATCGCTAAATCGCATATTTACGTACCAATCCATTTCGACTTTAATCATTGGAACAGCAGCAATTTCCACTATCTTGCCATCTCGGTACTCTACACGTAGGTCATATGTCATTTGGGTAGGAGTGATAGTTTTTGGGTTGGAGATTCTTACTGTTTTCAAAGTTTTGTTATGAGTAATGGTTTGGATGGAGCGGGCAAGAAATTGGTCCATATTGTTGTAGATGTTCGGATCGGCCACATCTGGTTGCGAAGCTCGAATATCAAAGACAGCAAACGCCTCTTGAGAATAATCCCGATTAGCCAGGTCAAAGACATTCATTAAGCGGTCGTTCGGGATTGTCTCACCTTCAAGCTGATGCATGTCATGACTTTCATCAAATTCCTCTTGGCTCATATGCTTATAAGACTCAAAATCCACCGGAACATAGTTACCGTTTTTTCCGTTTTCTACATCCCATTGCAAGTCCATTCCTTCATGATAATCAGCACTACGCTCTAAATGGGGCTTTCCTTCGTTACTGAATTCTGTGGCAGTATAATTTTTGTATAAATAGTAGCCTCCAATCGCCAAAATATAGACCGCAAGAAAAATGAATATAGCTTTCTTCATTCAAATTCCTCCTAAAATAGGAAATGCCGCTACCCGCCGGGGGAGGGGTAGCGGCATTTCAATAGCCTTGCTCTAAAGATACGCGACTAAATAAGGAGAGAGTAGTATTTACTCATTTACGCACATGCGTACATGAGAGATTGCTTACAAGTTGAAGTATAGCGTAGAAAAAATGTTTAAATAAACAGATTGCGAAAAGATCAAAAAGCTGTTTAAATAACCAATTTTGCTCAAGGCACTTGATTTTCTGTTTTATTTTTGGTCGGGTGGTGGTAAAATACAGGAACATAGGTTCGTATTTCTAAATTTCATATATGTATGCAGAGGAGGAAAAAATGATCGACTACTCACACGCACCAAGACATGATTATTTCTGCATAGATGCACGTTCCTTTTACGCTTCCTGTGAAATGGCGCGGCTCGGTCTTGACCCGGATAAAACTTTTCTTGTGGTAGCAGGGGATTTAAAAAGACCAGGTTCTATTATCTTAGCTGCCTCCCCACGCGCAAAAGAGGTGTATGGTATCAGTACTCAAACAAGGTTATTCCAAGTGCCCAAACATATTCATATTGTGGAAGCGAATATGGAATATTACCTTGAAGTATCCGTAGGCATTACTCGTTTGTTATCAACCTTTGTGAGTATGGAGGACATTTTTCCATACTCCATCGATGAATCCTTTTTAAACCTAACCCCTTATAGACGTTTGTACGGGGAACCAAGAGAAATAGCCGAGAAGCTACGTACTGCTATATGGCAATCCTACGGGATACGGGTTGCCATCGGCGTTGGTGATAACCCTTTCCTTAGTAAAGTGGTCATGGACCGATATGGTAAAAAAAGCGGTTATGCTGAATGTCGGTATGAGGACGTACCTCGATTAATCTGGCCGCTTGAAGTTCAATCCGTATGGGGGATCGGAGAGGCGACAGCTCTTAAGCTGCGAAGAATAGGAATTTACAGAATGGAACAATTAGCCAAAGCCCCGCTTTCTCTTATACGAAAGAAATTCGGTTCGGTTGGTGAAATGCATTATTGGCACGCCTGGGGAATCGATTACAGCAATCTTAAGAACAATGGTGGTTCAGAGGCGAAGAGTTTTGGTCATTCTATAACGCTCCTACGTGATTATCACGAAAAGAAGGAGATTCTATTGGTTGTTTTGGAGATAACAGAAGAGGTATGCAGAAGAGCCAGGCGAGCAAACCGATCCGGCAAGACGATTCATTTATACATAGGATACAGCAGGGAGGAGCAAAGGCGTTCCCTTTCCAAATCTTTTTCACTTTCATATCATACAAACCTTACGGCTGACATTTACCGGGTCTGTAAGTACATATTTGAAAACCATTATACAGGCGGAGCAGTTCGTCAGGTGGGTGTATCCCTAACAAACCTAGCATCAGATGATTTTCTCCAATTGGACTTATTCAAAAACAACGAAAAGCAGCTCAAATTAGATCGAATCATTGATACCATCCGTGATAAATTCGGCTTCGGTGCATTACTTCGAGCTTCCAGCTATACTAAAGGCGGGATTATGGTTAAAAGGGTAAATCAAATTGGAGGCCATAAGCGATGAATGATAGGGCTAATATTAAGTGGGTTGGGTTCATTCTGCCAGAACATGCGAACGCGCTACGGGAGCTATATGTTGAGCAGCAGAAAGAGGAGGAGCCGGAGTTAGACGAGCAGACTTTCGAAGAGTTTGACTGGCTGATTATGCGGGCCATACAGGAAGATAAGGCTGTGGAAATGACTTATTATTTTAATGGAAGAAAAAGAGTAACGAGAGGGCATATTGTAAGCCTAGACAGGCAACAAAGAACGATGAAGGTATGCGAAGATGGAGGTACATTTCTTACCTTAAGGGGTTGCCATATCAAAACATTTAAGCTTATTACATAAGAAATTATTATATTCTATTTTTTTCTTTGCAATCATGTTGGTTTTTTTATCCCAGTGGACGTATTAATATAAAAGTTAATAGAAGAACAATGCTTGATTTGTGAAACATAAAAAAAATAAGGAAAGGATTTGAGACGCGTGTTTTATTCACGGGCAACACGGGATACCCTTGAATATATTCGGTACCTTAATGAAAGGGAAGCTAAACTAGCGGCAGTGCGGAAAGGGTGTTTTGACTTACTAGAGAGGCAGTGGCAAAATTTTAAGGACGCTCTTATTGCTGGTGAAATAAAATATAACGATATAAACGATTTAAAAAAGGTTCAATTCATCCGGCAATTTGATGATATGCTGCGGCATGAAAGAAAGCATTTAGATATCCGGCTTACTAAGGTAAACAATTTACACCGAGCTGCGAAGAATTCTGCACAAGAGGATTACCAACGTTTTATACCGAATCCCGCTTATAAGTCATTAAATCGAATGAATCCGCCCGATAAACTATTTATTTATCTTGGGTATGATAATGAACAAAGGCAGTATAACGATAGTTTAATTATCCCGAACAAACCTGTCTGCGGGAAATTCGTGCTGCTTCTGGCGACTCGGTTATTATGTGTGAATTTGAGATTGCAGAAAAGGCAAAACAAAAGAAGGTTATTAACTTAGTAGATGGTTTAAATCAGACTTATGATGAATTAATAGAAGAACTCGTTAAAGCTGATGGCAAAGCAGGGATGACCGGTAGAATATTGGGAAAAATTTATTTAAAAATGATAGCAGATAAAATTTTTCTTCCTATTGAAGCGGGGCAAGAAAGAGAAAAAGAATATGCTCCTTTCCATGCTTTCGCTTACTATTTCCAGTACTTCGGGTATGATGGAATTATTTTTAAGAGTACAGTGCAAGAGGGTGGAAAAAATCTTGTTTTATTTGACCCATCCGATGCTCAACCTACACTTGATACTTTAAGAAAGTTTAGAATAGAGTAAAAAGTATAATCAAAGGCTTTCCTTTGTGAAAGTCCATAACTTTTTTTGTTAAAGGAGGGGAATTTGTGCTTAATAATGAATTATCGTTAGCCTACTCTATTCACACAAATCCTGGTATATATGCCGTTCTATTAGGTTCGGGAGTTTCTTTCTCAGCTGGTATTAAAACCGGTTGGGGCATCGTATTAGATATGTGCCGGCAGTTGGCAGCACTAGAAGGAGTAAGTAATCTAACAGAGGCAGAGGCGGAATCATGGTATAGAGAAAAATATGAAGAGGAGCCTCGTTATGATGATTTATTGGAACGGCTTGGAAAAACACCTGATGAACGCCAGGCTATTCTTAATAAATATTTTATCCCTACAGAAGAAGAGATTGAAGAAGGGATAAAGCAACCCACAGCTGCGCATCGATCTATCGCAGAACTTGTAAAAAAGGGCTACATAAAAATGATTTTAACAACCAACTTCGATCGGTTAATGGAAAGGGCTTTAACTGATATCGGGGTGGATTATGATGTTGCCTGGAATGATGATGGATTTGCAGGGATGCGCCCGTATGTCCACTCTAAATGCACAATTATTAAGCTGCATGGTGACTTTAAGGATACAAGAATTAAAAACACCCGGGAAGAGTTGGAGGTTTACTCAGAACGTCAAAATCAGCTTTTGCATAGGATTTTTGATGAATTCGGATTAATTGTTGCTGGTTGGTCCGGAGTATGGGATGAAGCGTTAAAAGCCGCAATGCTTAGAACAGTTTCAAGAAGATATAGTTGGTATTGGCTATCAAGAGGAGAAGTACAACCGGAAGCACAGGATATCACCCAACATCGCTCCGCGAATGTAATTCAAATTGATGGTGCTGACCAGATATTTACCAAATTGGTTCATCAAGTTGAAGCACTTGAAAGCATGACGACACAGAATCCGTTGAATCCGGAAATAGGACGGGCAATGGTCAAGAAAATGCTCCGCACGAATGACTTTATCGGCTTACATGACTTACTAAAAGAGGAGGCGGATCAGGTAATCTCATTCATTAACAGTGTGCCAACCGATACATATGATAGGGCAAATTCCGCAGAATTTTTTCGTAGACTTATGAAACAATATTATACGAAGTCGGAGACTTTGCTTCACATGGTGGCAGCTGTATGTTATTTTGCTGAGGATAAAAAGTATTTCGATTTAGTAAAGAAAATTATCGAGAGTTTATATATTAGAAAATCAGGCGGGTATACTTCTTTAATAAATCTAGCAAAATTACCTACATTACTCGTGATGTATACAACCGGAATTGCTTCATATGCTTCCGGGAATTTGAAAGGTTTTTATACGGTAATCGTTGAACCAAAATCAACGGAACGGTTAGATATTGGAAGAGAACGATTGTTGTTTCAAGCCTATGCTATTGAGGTTTTTAGGGAGGTACCAAAGCAGTCATTTACACATGCCCTACCAGACAGAGAAGTTTTTACCTTACAAAATAGGGAGCTTAATGATTGGCTCGAAAATGTATTTCGCCCGTATTTCACAGGTACAGCTTATCAGGTTACATTCGATACCTTTGAGTTCTTATATTCTTTTGCATACATCAATGAGGATAAAAGAAATTGGGCACCACCCGGTTGCTTTCTATGGCGTTCTGCGTCTCATCATCACATTCGTGATTATGTGAAGTCACTTGTTTCACAGGGGGAAAATCATGCATTAAGTCAGGTGCTTAATTTAGGGCGTGAAGATGTAGACGTAAATTTGAAAATATACAGTGATTTTTTACAAAGAGTGTCCCAACAACTGGTTTATAGCGAGACACTATTTATAAATGATTTATTAACTGATTAGATAGTAAAGAAGTGAAAAAGCAGATTGTTTTTTTGGAAAAGGGATAAAGCCATTGGTAAGCAAGTAGACCAATGGCTTTTTTTATGCTAATAAAGAAACTGTTTAATTAAACATTGTTTTCAAGATATACTTCATTTGAATAGTCAGTCTAATAACAACTGAATATGTCTGTAGTAGACGGTAAATGCGGAGCACGCATGGATCCTTTGGATCTGTGTGTGCTTTTTTTATTTCATCATTTAAAAAATCGGAGGAAAGAACGCACATGAAAATATGGAAGCGACTGAAAAGCACATTACTGGCAACAACCTTACTTGTTGCATGTGGTGTACAAACTGCTTTTGCAGAAGAACCGACAGATGTAAGACCTTATACTGACGCCCCTTACAGCTATACATACTACGGTGGCGGTAATTGCGTGTGGTTTTCCTGGCAGATGGCATATCAAAAATGGGGAATTGAGCTCCCGCACGTAGGCGATGCGCGGTTATGGAGTCAACTAGATGGAACCACCGCGTATAAAGGGAACTTGAAATATACGCTAAAATTATCAGACAAACCAAAGAAAGATTCGATTGTCATTTTTCAACCGAGCGATCTGGTTACATATGCAGGACAATCTTTTTCAGGGGATTTTTATGGGCATGTAGCATGGGTATACAATGTAGAATCGGATGACTCCATTTCTGTATTAGAGAGCGGTGTTTACCCGCCTAATTGGGGAGAAAAATGGCATGGTTGTTGGTGGCAAGATAGAGACTACGATGGTATGAGCAAATTGAAAAATGTAAAATACTTGTATATCGATAAAGTGGAAAATCAAAGCACCAATACTACTGTATCAGGAGCAAATGTTATCGCTGATGAAAAAAATCCTCACGTTTATGCATTAGAACCCATTTCGAGCGAGCAGATTAAACTTTCCTTTAACTCTAGCCCTGTCGTTTATGTTCAGAATCCAAGTAATGCAGCTAAGTTTGATAAAATCGTGTTCAATTCATCAAAACCGATACGTTTAAGTCCCGATAGAAAATGGATGATGAAAGAAATGAATGGAAAGGTCATCGCATTCTATTAAAAAATAAATTGAATCCCTACACACAAATTGGTATTATTAAAGTAAGAAATGAAAATTAATGAATGAAAATTTCATAGATCAACAATAGATGCGAAGCACGCACGAAATCCTAAGGGGATTCGTGCGTGCTTTTTTTGTTTCTCAAAAAGAAGGGGAGGCAGGATAAATGATTTTTTCTCAAGTACTTTCTCAAGCAATTCAAGATATAAACCAACAGCCAAAGGAACATCATAAATACAAAAAGGACAGTAGAAAGGCACTGCTGGAACTCATGTCGAACAAGCCAATCCCTTACCATATCGCTCGTAATACAGCTGTATCAATTGCCGAAGCTCGTTAATCAACGTTTTTCTTAAGACAGGAGGAGAAATATGCGTGAACAAAAACAGGAGCTTGAGAAGGTAGAAGAAAAAATCATCCAGGCTTATAGCACCTATCATAAAGCATTAGCTACAGATGAAAGGGTAGCGCCTTTGTTCAAACAACATTATGAAGTATTAACCAATAAACGAAACCGCCTGGTTAATCTAGAGCTGGTTAGAATATTTGAAGGCGAAAAAACATTACCTGAATTTTTAGCTGAAATTGTGGATGCCAGCAATAACAATGCATCGAAACAGTGGTTAAAAGCTCAGGAGGATACGGTCCTCATGCTTACTATATTTGCGGCCAATCGATTGTTTCGAGAAGCAGCAAGAGAGTTGCAGGAACGATATGGAGAAGGCTTTTTTCAAGAAGAGCAGCTTACATCATATGTCTTAAGCAATTAACAAGTAGAGGGAGGATAGAACAATGAAGGTGGAGCCATCGATAAGGAAAATAAGTAAGGCACGTATTGAACATTTGGCGAAGTTGAAGAAACAAGTCAAAGACGGGACTTATCATGTAAGTGCTGCGTCAATTGCTGATAAGATGACAAATGATTGGGCAGAACAGGAACTTACAGGAGAAGTGGCAGGTGAATAAATGGGCTTATTTTATCCATATGTTGCTTGTTTATCTTTTCGGTGTTTCTTATTTGATAACGGCTTATTATCTGTTCAGCAAAGAGAATTATGAATGGTGTGCTGTAATTTCTTTCATAGTTTTAGTTAGTGGCTTTGTTTACTTAAGATTTAGCGGGAATTATTTAAGGGAATTTTATGAGGAATATGAAGAGAACTAAGGCAAAACACTAGAGAGTTTCAGTATCCATTGAGAGAGGATGAATGGTTTGTTTTTAATGGACTTTATGAATTTTATTTGGTCTACTCCTGTTTTGAGACTTTTATGGTTTTGTTCTCTTTGTTTGTTCATTCTTTTTATGCTTATTAGAAGTTTTTCAAGGGATGAATGATTTGTCTTTATACAGTGAGGTGATAATTTGAAATTGTGGGATTCTTATTATTTTAGCTTCTGTTGGGTGTTTATGTATGCTGTTCAAGTTTATTTATGAGGGGTGAATGATCCTGTTAATGATTATTGTAATGGCCTTTCTAGGTTTGTTTGTAGGATGGCTAATAACAAGGACATACGATTCTAATTACCATGAAAGCCTTAATTATTCAAAGTCAGGAGGCCATTATTCAAGAGGGAGATATTCAAGAGGTAGATATACTAGATAATAGATTACACTCCTATAACTTGTATTATGGAATGTGGTGAATTTTTTGAAGCAGTCTTTTATTCATACTATGATGATTTTTTTACCTTGTCTTATTTTCTTCTTTGCTGGTTATTTTTATCATCGCGGCATTACAAAAGGGAAGGGTGAATGATTTGCCTCGAACGGAGCGTTTAGCGAAATTAAAGGAACAAGTGCAGAAGCGGACGTATCAAGTGAGTGGAGCTGCTATCGCTGATAAAATGTTAGCTCATTAAGCTAAGGAGTGATAAAAAGTGCTTAAACCAAACTCCAACGAATACCATAAAACTCGTTTAACAGGTAAAGAGCTTGCATTGATATTGTTCGGCAAAAAGAAATGTCCACAATGCGGCTTAAAAATGAGGAGAAATGATATTAAAGAGCATTATGATAAGGGGAATGTATTTATAGGAGAGGGAAGTAATGGAACTACTTTTCTCAATGTAGATAAATTCGAGGTGAAAATCGCTTATCGATGCTCAAATTGTGATAAAAGGTTTACTTTGTCGGAACTGACCTCTTTATCAAAGGAAACCAGGTGATTTATATGGGGAAGTTTTTTATCCTGCTAGATAACCTGATACAAATGCTAGGAACAGGGCTTGCTTATTTTTGTATGGTTATCTTTATATTGTGTACAATTTATGCTTTATTGGAATTTAATGTAATGTACATAATGGTAGGAGTGGCAGGGACATTATTCTTCTATTGGCTTAACAGGAATGGGAAAAACAAAAAAAGTAACAAATAGTAGAGCAGATACTTTTTCTATGTATTGGTATATGTTTTTTGTATATTTTAGGTTATTTGATTAATAGTTTTCAGCAGCGATAGAAATATTTATTTAAAACTTCATGTAATCACTATAGTTGCGAAGCACGCACTTTTCCCATCGGGAGAAGTGTGTTTTTTGGTTTTATAGAGTTTCAATAAATATATTGGAGGGTTTATGAATGAGAAAGAGCCAACTGATAAGTATTAATGGAATGGAAAAAACACTCAATGATTGGTCTGTTGTCCTAAATATACCAGTTTCCACTTTACGAGCAAGAGTAAAGGCAGGCTGGACAGATGATGAACTGATTAAGCCTGTAGTAGAAAAGAAATGGACTGAGGTATTTATGCTGAGTGAATTAAAGGCATGGATTGATAATGGAGAATGGAAAGGTCCTGGAGATTTAAAAAAACGCTATCCATCCTTGTATATTAAGATTGCAAAAAGAATGAAAATGAATGTCGCTTTTGAAAAATTAGGATTAAACTATCAAGATTACTTAACAAGGAAGAATGTAAGACCATACGGACATTGGACGAAGGAAAACACGTTAATCGAGTTTCAGCAGTATTTAAATGAACATGGTTGGAAAGGGGTAGATTCGTTTAGAGAGCACGATTCTGGCTTAGCAAGCGCAGTTAAGGATAATTTTGGCGTAAGAGGGGCCTTTGATGCATTGGGTTTAGATTATGATCGTTTTGCTATTTTACCTAGACCAAAAGTGGTCGAAAATGAAGAAAACTTACTCCAAATTTTTCATCATTATATACAAAAACACGGATTTTCAATTAGTCATTTAATGAAGCATGATAGCTGGCTTTATCGAAGAATTAATCGATACGGTTTTAATGAGGCATTTAAAAAGTTAGGGTTAGAACAAGAGTACCACAAAGGATACTTAAAAATGACCGAGGAAGAAACTCTAGGCAGTCTGAAAGAGTTGATTGACAAAGGGGAATGGCAAGGCTGCAAACATCTGCAAAAATGCGATCCCCATTTATTTGAGTCGATTAGGGGTAAATTTGGCTTTCAAGAAGCATTTGCTAAATTGGGTTTAGATTATGAGAACTATAAATATATGGAACGTCGGAATAGCCAGCTAATCGCTAATTAACAATTCATCAAGTTTAAATAGTTCAATGTTCAATAATTTGTCTTTATGGAATGTGGTGATTTTTTTGAAGGAGTCTTTTATTCATATTATGATGATTTTTTTACCTTATCTTATTTTCTTCTTTGCGGGTTATTTTTGTCATCGCGGCATTACAAAAGGGAAGGGTGAATGATTTGCTTACTTTAAGTTTTAGCGTTCTTATTCTAAAAAGGGGTATCGAGTAGTGGAAGCAATTTTTATATTCTTACTTTTAAGCTCCCCAGCATGGATAGTTTTTGTTGTGAAATACCAAAGATACTCCAAAAGTACATATAGTAAGGAAACAAAAAATTCTTTTTTAAAAGTGTTAAGGGATAAAGGATTACAAGGGGAATATTATACGGTGCAAAAGCTTGATAAGATAAGTGGGTATCATAAAACATTGGTAAACTGCTATATTCCCAATGGTAAAGGTGGCATGAGTGAGACTGACATTGTATTTATCCATGAAACGGGTATTTATGTGATTGAATCCAAAAATTATAGTGGGTGGATATTTGGAAAGGAAGAAGATCGTAATTGGTGTCAAATGTTCCCTAACAAGCGTAAGGAGTTCTTTTATAATCCAATTAAACAAAATCAGACACATATCAAAGTCTTACAAAGCCAACTTACATCTATACCAGCTAGCTATTTTAAATCCCTTATTGTCTTTAGTGAACGGTGTGAGTTGAAAAAAGTATCATTCGACACTACAAGTGTAGAAGTTTTCAAAAGGAATAAAATAGGCAAAGTGATGAAGCAGGTCATTCAAAAAAGCCCGAAAGTGTTTACACAAGAAGAAATTAACCATACTTATAGCACCTTAAAACCGTACTCAGAAGTATCTGAAAAAGTAAAACAGAATCATGTAAAACAGATAAAGAAATACAAAAGTTAATTTATGTAATGAAAAATAGGGAAGTGCGGCAAGTCGTTAATATATAGTGCAAAAATCGAGGTTATCATAAAAGGAGCTAACAAGATGGACGAATTTTTGGACGAACTTTTCAAGGAAGAAATTAATAATAGTTTAGAAAACAAATGGACGCTTAAATTTGACAAAGAAACAAGCACTGCTTACTTTGTAGATGAAAATAATAATAAAATGGATTATGACACTTTCTCTTTTATCTTAGAAGCGTTGAAGAATACCGAATATGATGAGGAAGAAAAGAGAGTTGGCAAAATGCGAAAAGAACCCTTCGATGAATTCACAAGAAGAAGGTTTAAGTTAATGGATTATACATTAATTAACGACTCATCTCCTGATACCCTAGAAGTATATAGTGATGATATTGGGATATTCACTATGCATAGTTTCTATGTCCGTAATAATCGCAGAATCGATAACTATGTAGCATATTTTAATTCATGGGATGTCGAAAAAATGTTGCCAGCATTGATATCATATGTAGAGCGCTGTAAAGAAAAGAAAAAACTAAAAATCTGATGTACATACCCAATAATTAATTACCACTAACATAACTAAATTATATTTACGAACATGACATTGATAAAAAATAAAGGTATAATATCCTTAATTACATAAGGTTGGTTATACAGGTAACAAGAGGAATATCACAAGGGTTGTCTCAAAGAAGAGGGGGTAACACCCTTGTTTTTTGTGTCTCATATTCGCTTCGCATAATATATGTTTTATGAATCGAATAAGTTTGATGAAAAAAATTAGTTAACCATAACAAAATTATGGTTAACTTGGAGGTTTTACGGTTGAAAACAATCCAATCTGATTACCAGCAAACGTTCAGCGGTTTAGTTTCAATTTTAGAAAACAATGCAGATGAAATAATACATATTAGAGTGTATGATGAATACCGTTTTGCTTTTATAAACGATTTAGGAGAAATACGTTTAAGTTGCATGATTTCAGAGGATAATGAATTCGTAGTTCGCAAGATAGAATTTGAAAATCAACGCACCGGAACTGGTACTCAGGTTCTTTATTGGTTAAAGGATTTTGCTAAAAATAACGGATATAAAAGCATTTGGTTAGAGAGTGCTATTACTGACGCAAGCAGGCAATTTGCTGAAAAACATGGATTCGATAACACTACGGGTGCCGATCCGGACAATTATGAATTAAAGCTGATGTAGGTAGTTTTGTGTCAAAAAGACTTTTTGATATTCTAGCGGGGATGATTTGTGTCAATTATGTAGGTGCTTTTGTGTTGATATATATATGAATAAAGACACAATTACGCCCCTCCCTCTTGCTAAAATAAATATATATAGCATACCATAATAAAATTATGTTAACTTCGGTTCGTATTTATAGGTAAATACGAACCTAAAAGTAATTAAATTACTTTAAGTTAGATTACGATTGGTTATGTTGGGAATTTTATATTACAACTATGCTACCCTGCCCTATTCTAAGGAGATAAATGCATGAAAAAAGAATTATTTAAGAATACATACAAAAGGTATGAGGAAATTATCAAGGATTTCCCCTACTATATCCGTGAATATCTACAGCGGAATGAAACTACTAGGAGTATCAATACACTTTACAACTACGCCATAGATTTCTCTATTTTTCTCAACTGGATTTTAGCAGAAGGACTCTATACTGGCGAAGTAAAGGATATGCCCCCTTCTATTCTTGAAGAATTGAGTGAAATTGATATTGATAACTTTAGGCGTCACATTATAAACAAACGTGATAATAAAGATGTATCTGTAGCTAGAAAAATATCAGCTCTCCGTAAGCTATTTGGCTATCTTGCGAAAGGTCCAGGTGGGAAAGATAATGTACCCTATATCACCTATAATGTAATGCAAGACATTGAGGTAAACAGAAAAAATATAGATGCAAAAGCCCGGATGACTGTTCTCAGCAAAAAAATCCTTAAGACTTATGATGATTTTTACACCTTTCAGGAATATGTAGCAAGCGAGTTTGGTGAGGAATTTAGGGATAATAAGAAACTTATGTACAATTATCGAATTAACCGGGAGCGTGATGTGGCGATTATCTCTCTCCTACTCGCCTCTGGCTTACGTCTATCAGAGCTAGTCGGCCTTAATGTGGATGAAGTTGATTTAAATACCTGTGAATGTTTCATTGAAGGAAAAGGCAATACGGAAACCGTTGTAGAGTTTAGTAAGTTTGCATTAGAACCGTTACGTGAGTACATAGCGATCCGCGACGGACGATATGACCTGCCTAAGAATTTTCAACCGCTGTTTGTTTCTTCCCAAAAACCTCATGGCCGGATGACCCAGCGCGCAGTGCAATTATGTGTAGAAAAGTATGCAAAAGCCTTTGGTATTAAGGATATGAGTGTTCATAAATTAAGGCATTCTTTTGCTACAGAATACTACCTACGCACCGGTGACATAATTGGCTTAAAAACTCAGTTGAGGCATAGCAGCATCGAGACAACGAATCTTTACACACAACTGGATAAATCAGAGCGTCGTAAAAATTTAGATGGTGGTATTGAGCAATACAAAAATAAAATGAATGGTGTACGGAGTGATTGAAATGACAGAGACCACTACAAGTAATAATCCTCATTGCACTATTGAAGGTTGCGGTAATCCGTATCACGGTAAAGGTTTTTGTTCGATGCATTATAAAAGATGGTTAAGATACGGAAACCCATTACACTTCCCTTTTAATAAAACCATTGTTAAATGTAGTGTAAATGGTTGTGAAAATGCTTCTAAAACAAAGGGTTTTTGCCCAAAACACTATGAAAGACAAAGGAAATACGGCGACCCACAAATAATTAAGACACGGGAACTTAGAAAAAATAAGAGATTGCCTTGTTCTATTGATGGTTGTGACGAAGTTTCAGTAGGTCATGGTTATTGTATGAAGCATTATCAGAGGTATAGGACACATGGTAATCCATTAGTTAAGTCTACTCAGAAACAAAAACGAACGAAAAATCCGTTAGGTACATCTCCTGTATCACCAAAGCGAATGTGTTCGATTGATGGTTGTGATAACCCTCATGAGAGCAAAGGCTACTGTCAAAAGCATTACCGAAAATTTCAAAAGTATGGCGACCCATTAAAGGAAATACGATCTCGTCAACAACGTGCATGTTCTATTGATGGTTGTGAAAGAAAATATAGAAGCAAAGGCTATTGTGCGAAGCATTATGAAAAATTGAGGAAGTACGGCAATCCGTTGAGGGAAATTGAATCTCAACAACACCGCATATGTACAATTGATGGTTGTGAAAGAAAATATAGAAGTAAAGGCTTTTGTGACAAACATTACCAAAGGTATAAGAAGTATGGCGATCCATTAAAAGAGGTGCGTCGGTCTCACAAGGGCTTATGCTCTGTAAGTGGCTGTGATAACCCTGATTACAGTAAAAGTTTTTGTCATGAGCATTACCAAAGTTATAAGAAGCATATTGAGCCACCAAAAGAGGTACGTCAACCTCAAAAGGGCTTATTATGCTCCATAGATGGCTGCGATAATCCTTCCAGAACAAAAGGCTACTGTCCTAAGCATTATCATAAGTATAAGAGATATGGGAACCCGTTATGGGTATATACCCCGGCTCTAAAACGAACATGTTCTGTTGAAAATTGTGAAAAGCCTCATTCCGGAAAGGGATTCTGCGAAAAGCATCTTAGGAAATTTAAGTTATATGGTGATCCTTTGGGGAAAGCAGCTCCGCGACCAAAGAAACAACCAAAATGTTCCGTTGAGGGCTGTGAAAATCTTCGTACAAAAAGAGGATATTGTACAGAGCATTATTTAAATTACTGGAATTACGGTGATCCACTAATAAACTCAGTTTCTCCACCAAAAAAACAAGATACATGTAGTGTTGAATGGTGTGAAAGGCAAAGTGATCGTAAAGGATATTGTAATACTCACTATAACAGGGTTATAAAGTATGGCGACCCATTAGGCAAAGCGACAAGAAAGATAAGGGAAAAACGCACATGTACCGTCGATGGTTGCAATAATCCTCACGTTGGTAATGGTTATTGTCGTAAACATTACGATGTCGTTAGAAAACGTGGTACCGCTGGATTATGAAAGACAACTTAACTTATAATATTAAAAGAGCACGTGAGTTTTGAAAAATTTTAAACCAGTGTTTATTTCAGCGAACCGCGGGGATAAGGGATTGGAGCGCATAGCCCCACGCTCGATTCAGAGAATGATGGAGAAATATGCAAAGGCGTATGGCAAACCAGGAATGACCGTCCACAAGCTGCGGCACAGCTTTGCGACGAGAAATTATGATGAACACCGTGACCTCCTTTGGTTGCAGGAACAGCTGGGTCACAGCGACCCGAAAACAACCGGCTTGTATGCACACATTTTAAAGGACAGGAAGACAGAGAAAGTAGAAAACATGTAATTAGGTATGCCTCTAATTAGATATAAGGGTAGTAGAAGTAGCCGAGTTTAAAGGCTACTTTTTTTACAATAATATCCCACTACGTTCAGATAAAACTAGCGAGAATGATTAGGGCGTATTTCAGTTTTTGTTTCATCTTTATATCCCACTACGTTCATATAAAACTAGCAAAGTTAGCAGCACTCACCCAATCCTTACATAACTTTATATCCCACTACGTTCATATAAAACTAATAAACGGACTCGAACATCAACCGTCTCCATTTGCTTTATATCCCACTACGTTCAGATAAAACGCAGCCAAAGAAGAAACAGAAAACCGGGGCGGATTGTCTTTATATCCCACTACGTTCATATATAAGTTCCAACTGCCGGCAATCAGACGTACAAGGCATCCACCTTTATATCCCACTACGTTCATATATAACGAGAAATAACAGTAGATAAATTTGCGGATTTGTTATCCTTTATATCCCGCTAGGTTCATATATAACATTATCTTGAATGACGAGGGATTACTTGAAACTTCTACTTTATATCCCACTACGTTCATATATAACCATGATAACCTCCTAAGATAAAACCAAAGAATAAACACTTTATATCCCACTATGTTCATATATAACTTTCATGTACGTGGCTATCATTTGTGCTCCTTTGTCTATTTTATATCCCACTACGTTTAGATAAAACCTACTCCCCATTGCCATACGTTCACATCCATTCATCCTTTATATTCCACTACGTTCAGATAAAACTTTCAGAGAAGTCACTGTAACGGATTGCCAGAACTGCTTTATATCCCACTACGTTCAGATAAAACGTTTCTTTTTCATCGCAAGTCTGGCAGAGCCCCCGAGCTTTATATCCCACTACGTTCAGATAAAACCGTTAACGGGTAATGCGATAGATAGCGTTAAGGCTGCTTTATATCCCACTACGTTCATATATAACCATGGTGCATGTGGGAGTACAACACAATTAATCTCATCTTTATATCCCACTACGTTCATATATAACGAAAGGCATACTAAACGAGTTGAAGTGTCTGTTTCTCTTTATATCCCACTACGTTCAGATAAAACATGAGTCCCAACCTTGTCGGGTATAACTTGTATTTAGACTTTATATCCCACTACGTTCAGATAAAACGCAAATTACATGGTGACAATTAAATTCGTCAGTAATCACTTTATATCCCACTACGTTCAGATAAAATCGCTACTTGCTGTGCCATTTTTACACTTGCTCCTACCTTTATATCCCACTACGTTCAGATTAAACTTCGAAAGAATAATCTATTACAATCTTTGGTGTTTCCTAACAATGCTTATTCCTTTATATCCCACTATGTTCAGATAAAACGGATTACTTGAAAGTTGTAAGGCTCGGCTTTTAGAGGACTTTATATCCCGCTACGTTCAGATAAAACTATCAACCAAGACGGGGTTTGTCACCCTGTCTCCCTCCTTTATATCCCACTACGTTCAGATAAAACCTTCAATTAAGCCCCAACTGGCCACCACGACACCGACCTTTATATCCCGCTTCGTTCAGATAAAACTGGACGTCCTGCTCACAAAGCCCGCCGATCTGCTTGCTTTATATCCCACTACGTTCAGATAAAACTATAAAACTAGATGAAAATCGGATCAAGGTTCTTTATACTTTATATCCCACTACGTTCAGATAAAACCGTGGAAAATTTCTGCTAACTGTTCCAACAATTCTAAGCCTTTATATCCCGCTTCGTTCAGATAAAACTTGTCCTCTACTGTTGGTTCCGGTGGCTCCGGTTCCTCTTTATATCCCGCTACGTTCAGATAAAACTTGTCCTCTACTGTTGGTTCCGGTGGCTCCGGTTCCTCTTTATATCCCGCTACGTTCAGATAAAACATTGCTGAAAAGTATCCGAACATCGTTTATGCCCCGGCTTTATATCCCACTACGTTCAGATAAAACCGGCATAGAAGAAAACGGGATTTACGAATGCGACAGCTGCAACTTTATATCCCACTACGTTCAGATAAAACAAATTCTAACCATTCTTTACGGCCGCCATCGTCTTTCTTTATATCCCACTACGTTCAGATAAAACTTTGGCATTTGGTTGCATTGGTTCTTTTTGTTTTAGGTCTTTATATCCCACTACGTTCAGATAAAACCGAATGGGATAACATCATTGTCTCTAGCAGTTTGAACTTTATATCCCACTACATTCATATATAACACATCAAACTCAGGCGAATAAATTTCATATTGTTCATTTATATCCCACTACGTTCATATATAACTGCCTTTTAAAATGTTTGAACAATCCGGCTTTGTTGTATTTATATCCCACTACATTCATATATAACTTTTTGGTTCGGCTTTGCCTGTCCTATATCTGTTCATATTTATATCCCACTACGTTCATATATAACATAGGACCCCTGGCGGGTCCTTTTTGTATATTCCCCTTTATATCCCGCTACGTTCATATATAACTGTTAAAACGGGAATCATTGACGCCGGACGCAATCGTCTTTATATCCCGCTACGTTCATATATAACCCCTATGTTTTAACGAATAAAACCCTTAATTTGCCTGCATCCATTTTATCATTGATAGCTGATATTTGCAGTAAATCGTCAGTTATGTTTCAACATTGCTTTCAAAATCGGGCTTCCAGCCAGTAATATCAAGCCATTCACTCTTTATTTCATGTAATCCGATCTACTGCAAAAAAAGCTACTGTAGGATAAGACCGATCCCGCTATTTTGTTCCTCATCAAAGCTGTATTCTAAATCAATGATAGATAAATAAGGCAATAATGGGTAGGTTGTACCGTTTTTTCTTTTCCCAAAACATTGAATAGGTTCCAATTTAGCTGTAACTTTATCCGTTGAACGAACAGAAACCGTATAGGTTTCAATGGTCCTTCTGATTCTGGTCCGTTCTTGTGGGTTTGTTTCTTCTTCTAACCGTTTGAATAATTCACGCTGTTCCTCATAGATTGCTTTAGGGATCACCATTTCCGCTTGAATATCCCTAAGTATCCGTTGCGCTTCACTACTGGAAAGAGAATAATCTCGAATCTCATTATCCATAACACGCAGGGCCTGATCAAACTCAGTTAGGAATTCAGTTCCTTTTAAATTCTCTCGTTTGTATAACTCTTTTACCAAGTGTACTTTTTCTTTTTCACTTAAAACTTTACCTTGATACCCTGACAGCATTTCTACCGTTCGATCCACGATTTCTTCATCATAAACCGTCCCTTTTCCTGATGGAGAGGCGGCGTAAATAAAGACATTCACATTTGAATGGTCTAATTCCCTCCTTCGGTAACAGCGTCCAAAACGCTGACACAAACTATCCAATGTAGCAGCTTCCGTGTACAGTTCATCAAAATCAATATCGATGGAGGCTTCTACAAGCTGTGTCGTAACCCAAATCCCCGTAGCTTCTCTATCACTATCAAAGGCTAGAATTTCTCTTTCTAGTGCGGCTCGGTGCTTTTGAATAAACCGAGAATGAAGCAAATGGATATTCTGTGTTTTTTCTGCTAACTTTTCATACACCTGTATCGCTTTATTCACGGTATTTACAATGACAAGGACCTTTTTTGTTGTGGCTGAGATATGGATCCGTTCCAAATTATCTTCGATTTTTTGCTCCACAACCTGAATTCGATGCCGCTTAGATTCATTCACGAATTCCTTCTGAACAAAATCAGCTTTGGTTAGAATGCCGCGTTCATCCAAGGTTTCTAAGTAAATCTCTGGCAAGGTGGCTGTCATTACAAGAAAACTGCCGCCAATTTCATGAATCATCTCCAGGGCTTTAAGCAGGACCGCCGCAATCTTTGGCTCATATGCCTGGATTTCATCAATGACAACAGCAGAATAAGCCATTGTAGCATAATGTTTTTCATACCCTTTGTATTTAAACGGGAATTTAAGAATCTGATCAATGGTCGTAAATAGTAGTTTGGAAGATAAGTGCTTGGATTGGTCCTGTACGATTTCCCAATTCTCCACTCCCTGTTCATCCAAATAACTTGCACTGGAAGAATGGAGAAGCCCCGCTCCTGAGAATCCCATCTTATTCTGAATTCGCGAAAATAAAGCATTAATACTCACCCGCAGAGGCAGGGTAAAAAAGGTTTTCTTCTTTTCCGCCCACAGTAAGGCCGCCTCCGTTTTTCCCATCCCTGTCTGAGCCACAATAATGAGATTATCCTTGTGATGCTTCTTGGTGAATTCCTGCAAAGGCCGGAGAACAGCTGAATTATCTGCTCTTTCTTCCGCTAGTTTTTCAAGGAACGATTCTGCATAAGCCGCTAAATTCTCATCCGTATCGCACTCGATTTCTACATGGGCCGAAGCCGCGTGGTCAAGTCGATGCAGTAGCCCTTTTACGAGAACGTATTGATTGTATAAGGATTTCTCTTTTCTCGAATCAATCCGATCCTTCATGTTGCGGAAAAGGCGGTTCATGGAAGAGATTTCTTTGTTGATTGGAAGGGCTAAATGAGAGGCTGCTTCATCTGCTTGGTGTAGCAGATCCTTCTGGAATACCTGTGCCAACACTTCTTTATCCTCATTCCCTAGCGCATGATTCCGTTCATGATGATAGGTAATCGCCTGGATTAAAACTTTCCGTTCTTCTTTTGATAAGTCTAATTCATTAAATGGTACTAAAAGGGGAGATAAAAAATTGTGAGGAATATTAGGTAAGTCATTTGCAGAACCAGGTAGTTGCAAGGCCTTTCTAATATCGAATTGGAACCTACTATAAATTTTTCCTGTATCATGGTAATCAGCTGCCAGCTTGAGCAAATGCCACATACGCTCGTCCTGCAACCTGTGGCGATAGGCTTTTTCTAAAACTTGATAGCGGGTATGTAACTCATCAGTATGTTGCCGAAGGGTTTCCATCGGCTCTGATTTTGCTATAAAAGCGGTCTTTACTCCCTCCATAGATATCCCCTTCCTTTCCTTTAGTTAAAAGACTACGCCCCCCTGTGAGAAACGTAGTCTTTTTAGGTTACGTATTCCAAAAAACCGGATAAATCTTACCAGGAACGCTTTTATCTTGGTCGGTCTTATCAACATAAATCGGCTCGCTAAACTGTTCACTATCAAGTCCTGTATTTTCTGTCACATATAGGACCGGGACCTTCTCCCATTCTCTGATGCCATTTTTGATGGTATATGTCCAATTGAGTTGATAAGGGATGCCAGATATGTGTTCGGCTTCAGCAATACAGGATTTTGGAATGTAGGCAGCGCAAGGCAAATCTACTTCTTCCTCCTGGGACAGCGTAACAAATTCCACATGATCCACCCGAACTAAATCCTCATGCCTCCCTAATGAAAGGCAACGGTCATAGGTTTGGAAAGCCTCATAAATATCTTGAAGAATGGAAGCCTCCGCTTTGATATGCACGACTAGCTGGACATTATAAAGCATGTGCGTATATAGCGGCATGGAGGTCATCACTTGATTATCATATGGGACGGCAGTATTCAGGCCGTCTAATATAATGGGCATAGCTACGGCCTTTTTCTTGACCATATAGGTTTTACGGTAATCCACGATTTTTGATTCATATGTACCCTGTATACTCAGGGAAAACGGAACTAATGTTTTAGCTTGTAAAACCTCATGAATGAATCCCTTCACTGTAGAATAAGGCGGAAGCGGATAAGTTTCAGCCACCTTGTTCGCAAACGGCTTCGTGTAACATACCGTTTCTTGGTATAGCTTTAAACGTAATACGTTCATGCCTGTACTCCATAAAATTCATCTACTTGTTCCGTTAAGTGCCGATAAAATTGCTCCACCGAGCCGGTTTGGGCCAGTTCTTCAAAAGCACCATCATTTTTAAAGATCCCTTTAACATAGCCAATATAGGTTTGTTCACGAATGGATTGTCCAAATACCGTCTGTTGGATGGTTTCGTTGAGAGCTTCTGTATTCATCAGCTCATAGTTATTATTCAGTAACTCAACCCTACCGAGGAAGAAAGGATTGGCTATGGGATAAATTCCCCCAATAACAAACAGCGGGGCCAGATTTTCTTGTCGCCCACGAATTTCCCGGTTTAAGAATTTGGTCACTTCAAGAAGTTGCTTGACCCTCTCCGCCTTTTCCTGCGAAGATAATTCAATGTCCCCGTCGATTCCAACCCGGCTTAAATCAAGCGTAATGGTGTAGGTATACAGACTTGTATGCTGTTCAAGGGTAGCCAGGTTCGCATTTTCATTAATTCGCGTGGCAAGGCCCATATTGTTTAAAAACTCAAGATCACTCTTATATGGCTCTAAGGATACCGCGTGACTCAGGCGGCAAACAGCAGAACGCTTCTCCGCTCCTTCTTTCGATTTTGTTTTCATATAACCGAATAGGTCCATTTCCACGGAATCCTGAATGGTACAGTCTGCCTTAAATTGAACAACCCCTTGTGATTTATCAACCACGTTTAAATTCCAATCATAAAACTGGTTGCCAAGCCGCACTATATCGTAGCGAATACTCTGACGGGAAGCAAAGGAGTGAACATTGCCGTTTCCCCGGTGAAATTTCTTCAACTCGGATATGTTTCCCGTTCCCTCGCCGTAATTTAAGGAACTGGCCTGAAACACAACCGTCATGGTAAGGGCCTTATTTTTGTTCATCTTTCTTTTCCTCCTTTTTTGAGATAAGTCCTGCAATCCAGGCGTTTGCAACAGTAGGGAAATCTAATTCATCTTCATGCAGCGCATTTAATAACAGTTGCGGCATTCGCTTTTCCGCCGAAATATATAAACGCATTACCGTATCCATAAACATTTGTTTATCCCCTGCCCGTGTTGCGTTAAGCAGACGATAAGCAACTTGCTCTGCCTTTCTTTCTCCGATTTCCTGTTGAACGTAAAACCCGCTTCGGTAGAGCGATTTTACTTTGTCACTTTCTTTTCTCGCATCGAAAGCCACGTTTATCCCTCCTTTTTGATACCGTTGATAGAAATGTCGAATCAAAACAGCGTGTAAAACTTCAGAAGAAATAAAATTAGAATCTATGTTTTCACGGAAATATGTAATCAAGAGAGGCTTCGGATCTCGATGCCGAAGGATTTCATGTACAAGCGAATCACGTAACGAATAGGACAGCTTCGTAAATAAAACGTGATGTTCCATGAAAAGCTTGCATATAGCGGGTGTAAGTATTAAGTAGTCTAGAAGTGTCTTCTTGGAGGAATAGTCTGACTCGTATTCTAAAAATAAATAGTGCTTAATGAGAGTGTCATGAGATTTCTGCTGTGTTTCTCGGACGATATCAAAGACAATTTCGTCAAAAACTTTGTTTTTCTCTTTTGAAAGGGCGTAACTTTCGTTCACATGAAGAAGCTCATGAAACGTGCCTTCGAGCTGAACAAATAATGATTTTTTTCCTGAAATCACCGCTCCAGCGGGTGCACAAAACAAAATAAGTTTTGCTATTGCTGACATAGGGATGGTTAGGTTGCCTCTTCCCTCCCAGGTGAAATTAATCGCATTTTTTGCGCTTAATGCTAAAGGTGAAAAATTGCCCTCATTGTATTCTTCAAACGCATAAAAACCGTCAAAGAAGCTACAACGGTTAATATGATTGGTTATGTATTCCCTCATTTGTTCAAGGTTTAATTTTTTGAACGGGCGCTTTAACTTTGTCAGATGAGTGTGATTGCATTCTTCCAACCATTGTGTGATTTCCTGTTCGGTTTCTGCTGTCTTCAATAGCTGGGTGAACTGATATTCTTCTATAGCCGGAACGATATAATCTTTTCGAAATAATTCTACTTGCTCTGGAATGTTCAAATCATTCTTTACAACATTTAAGAAACTAACCTGTCCAAAATACGGACCGAGTACGACCGCTTTAAAATAGTTTGAGGTTAATTTATCATGGATGACTTTGGTTCCGATCCGTTGGCAATACAGCGAAACTTCTTCTTCTAAATTTAGGGTATATTCTTTACTCTTGCGTATCTGTTCACCTAAAGAAAGAGCCTCCTGCGCTGCTGCTAGGTCAGAAAAATACTTGCCGATTTTGTCATTCAACGATTTTATAATATCGTCCATGACTTTCTTTGCTTCTTTTTTTCCTGAACGAAAACGCCATAATGCTTGCTCTAAACGGTAAACATCACGCTTCAAAACGCTATATTTATCTAAAAAGAAGTGGAAATAGGATTCTGGAAGCATTTCTAGGTCCATAATGGAGAGTTGTAACCCATCGTCTTTTACTTGAACTTTGTGATTGGCTTGTTTCATAATACGATAAAAACCAACCAGACCCTGAGAGATATGCCACTCCCCCATTTGTAATGAAATCATCCTGTAATCACCTCCTCTACTTCAACTAGTCCAAATCCTAATTGTGTTCGGTGTCCAATACCGCAATCATACAAACATTGCAAATCTTCGTAATGCCCTTCAAGTTGAATCCACCCCTTTTGTGCCGTAAAGTACAGGGTTTTTATAGGGGAATCTTCTAAATGAAAGGCTTCTTTGACCACTTGTTTTGTCAGTCTCGATGATTGAATACGGATGGGCTTTCGTAAAGAACGACCTTGAATCCGCTTAATAGTAAGCTCACAAATGTAATTCAATTCATTCTCAAAGTCCGGTGATGAGATAAGCACAGGTTTGTTCTGCTTATTTTCGAGTAGCAGCGGGGATAGAAGGCGGAAAACAACTGCCGATGTACGCGGAGTGAGCTTCTTGTCCTGTAGCATACGAATCCCGATTAATCTAAGTTGGAAGTCTCTATAGGTAAAAGTCTTTTCATCCTGACTTCCGTTGAATAGATGCATGATGAACTCGTAAGATGAGCTGCTGATAGTTACATCCAGCTGTTCAGCATATATGTATTCATCGTCCATCCTCATTTTTTTAAAGTATGTTGAAAAAGTAAAGGGCTTGATTTGTGCTTTATTGACCTCGAAGAAATTCGTATAAAAATCTTCCGAAGAACGCCGGATACACTCCTTAATAATGGATAGAATTCCAAGGCGATAAGAAACAGGAAGTTTGTCGATTTTAAAGGTTAAACGTAATTTCATGTTCTCACCTCCTTTTAGTTTATTTTTATAATGCAGCTTACCTAGAAAATAATACCAACAAAAATGGCTGGTTGGAAATGTTTTTAAATAAACAAAAAGAGGCACTCCATAAATATAGAGCACCTTTTTCCGCTACGTTGATGTAAAATGTATGAATTAATTCTTCCGAGACTAATTCATATTTATATCCCTTTATGTTCAGATAAAACTACCGCAAATAATCCCGTTATTGGTTTTTTTGATTCAGCTTTATATCCCACTACGTTCAGATAAAACTACAATAGATGCAGGGGAGGGATTTATCTTGGTTCACTTTATATCCCACTACGTTCAGATAAAACTTAACTTCTTTCCCTTTCATGCCCATCAATTCAACCTTTATATCCCACTACGTTCAGATAAAACATAATTACCATTACAACAATTCAACATGGCATAACCTTTATATCCCACTACGTTCAGATAAAACGCAGAACGTCGATGACTTTCTTTCTATCGGGAAATACTTTATATCCCACTACGTTCAGATAAAACTAATTCACAATGTTTTCCCGCACTCCTGAGACATTGACCTTTATATCCCACTATGTTCAGATAAAACTAGTATTCATACGGATTCAAAGGACAATTTACCTCTCTTTATATCCCACTACGTTCAGATAAAACACTAGAGTATAAAGTAGCATACATGAGGGATATTGACTTTATATCCCACTGCGTTCAGATAAAACGATGCTCTTTGTGGCATTGTTCCAGTTCTTTTTTGCGGCTTTATATCCCACTACGTTCAGATAAAACAAATCAAGAAGGTTTTCGAATGATTGACCAGAAGCTTCCTTTATATCCCACTACGTTCAGATAAAACCCAACCTATTGTCCAATTGAGGATGAACTTTCCCCATCTTTATATCCCACTACGTTCAGATAAAACTTTAGGCGGAGTCAAAGGAAGGGCAATCCTGATTGACTTTATATCCCACTACGTTCAGATAAAACGATGCTGTAAAAGAAGCAACGATTGATAAGGCAAAGCCCTTTATATCCCACTACGTTCAGATTAAAGACTCCTGTACCACTCGATAATGTCTCCGTCTACTGTCTTTATATCCCACTACGTTCAGATAAAACGTCATTTATGCGATTCAACAGAGTTTAATAAGTGGACTTTATATCCCACTACGTTCAGATAAAACGGCACCCGGCACTGTCCCGGCACATGATTTAATTGTCTTTATATCCCACTACGTTCAGATAAAACGAAAACGGGTATGAGACTTTGGGCTGACATTGCCGACTTTATATCCCACTACGTTCAGATAAAACCCTTATTTTAACGCTGTCAAAACCTTGATTTAACAAGGTTTGTAATATGCCAATCTTTTGTGTTTTGCAGTACATCGGCAGTCGTGTTTTTTAGAACTTTCGAAAAACCTCTGTTACCCCTTTATTATCAAGGCATTGAAGCATTTTTGCCAAAAATAGATCTACTGCAAATAACCATCAATACTATTTAATTTTATTATAAGTAATTCAGCTAGAGAAATAAATCGATTTCATGCTTTTCTCTTCCATACACTATTTTTTTAATATCTTTCGAATTTGCCACTGGTACAGGTATAGAGAGTTCTCTTTTTTCATTGATATCGTATGTAATTATGAAATTGATTCACTTATATAGTCTTTAAAAAAGCAGCCATT